>PGZV01000019.1:0-17500 GCA_002841495.1 Firmicutes bacterium HGW-Firmicutes-2
TATTAGTTTTCTTGTCTCTAGCGATAATTATCTCAAAAACTAGCTAGCTTTTTCAAGGCGGTATGGTTTACCGTTTACGAACTAAAGGTAAATCCCATAACAAGTGCTATGAGAGTTTTCTTCACACTCTCATAGTACTTGTTTTCACTTAAATCAAGCAAATTTGGTGAATTCAAATTTGCGCCTATTTAATAATCATTACTGCCCATGATTATCACTAGGTTATAGAATTGCTATCATTCAAGCAGAATGGAGTATATAAGAATAATTACTCATATACTCCATTTTCATTTCCCTTGTTGTTTTAATCCACCAAAAGAACAGCATGCTTTTTAGACATGTTCTCAATTAGTTATCGTTTCATACTATCTGTTGTAAAAATTCTGTCTATGTTGCCGATTCAAAGATATCATTTGCTTTATTCTTCATCTGATTTTCTTTCAAAAGCCTAATTAGCTCCATTACATTCTCATCTTGCGTCAATGTAGTATTCATTTTCTCCATATAACTTTCCTCCATTCTATATTAGGCGATGCTTTCGCATCGCCTAAATCAATAAGTATCTTTTAGCGAAATGGTGTCTCTCTCTCCGGTTGTACAACATTCACTACCACCTTGTCTTGTGCCTGCATCTGTGTGGCAGTTTCCATCTTATCCTTTGCCTCCTGATATGACGAAATCAATTCCCCATATAATTTCTCACGCAATTCCTTTGTTACTGGATAACAAACATCCTGATAGACCGCCTTCTGATTCTCATCCACCTGCTTTGTACGATACGATGGCATTGCAACAAATAGACTCTCTTCTTTTCCTTGAAGAATGGATACATTATTTACAATAAAGCAATCCTCAAAATAAATGCGTGCTAGTCCTCGGATATTACTTCCTTCTCTTTCAAATGGAGTTACTGAAACTGAAAAACTAGGCATCTCTGTTCCCTCCTGGCTCTTCACTTCTTCAGTTTTATCTGCACACTTTGCCTTCTCAAAAGCATCTAAGATATTGTCATAAAGTTCCTCACGAAATTCTTTTGTAATTGGATTACATACATCCTTATATACATTCTCACCCTTTTCATCTTTATCACTGGATTTGTAGCGTGGCATTGACACAAAAAGCTTACCCTCGTTACTTTCCAAAATTGCAATATTGGATATTTTAAAGTCATTTCCAATAATTAATGTTGCAAAACCTCTTAAGTGAGATGCATTCTCACCTTGTTGCTTTTCATTACCCTTAATCTCATTTGCTCTAATTGAATACTTCATAAAATCCTCTCTTTCTGTATGCTTCTGGCATACGTTAAAATATATTTTCCAATAAAAAGGGACTGTCGCAATGACAATCCCAACCACTATAAATAGTTCTGCTATAATCTTCTATTTGCTTAATCTAATCACTAAACCGTGATAGAACATGACTACCTCCTCATATTATCCTGTCCAGTTAAGTAGTCATTTCCTCGCTCTGCCACATTACTGTCTGGAACATCATTATCCTTAACTTCTACGCCATTCAAATCAACATCTTCCACCTTGCTGTTTTCAATGTCAAGCTCTGCATTTAATGCAAACTGCCTTGCCAGTTTCTCTTTAAACTCTGTTTCGTACGAAAATGGCTTTTCATACTCCTGCTTTGACTGTTCCATGTCCCGTTGGTACTGTTCTATCTTCTTAATCAGAAATTCTTCATTTTCAGATAACCCATTAAATGTGTTTTCAAGCTTGACCATATTACCAACAGGGCTCGTACTAAGTTCTGCTTTGTACTCAGTCTTGCCTCGAAGGACCATATAATTTACTCCCATATAATTCTTCTCTACAAGCAAATCAAACCCTTTGAATCTGCCAATTGGATAAACATCACCTGTCTTGCATTTACTGACAGCTTCCAGCATTACCGTTCCTCCATCCACTCGTTCTGTAAATTTTGATTTACCAATGGTTATACTAAACTCTGGACTTGCAATTAACTGTTTGTCTCTCGTCATAATATCCTCACGGACACAGGCAAGTTTCTCTTCTGCTGCCTTAATAAGCTTCGGAAAACGTAGCATAAAATTATCCTGTAAACTATATCGCTGACTGTCATAAGATGCTTTTAAGAGTTTCAAACGTTGTACATCATTATCTAACTCCATCTTCTCACGGATAAGTGGATTACCTGTTGCAACAGCTTTAATCTCCGCATAGGAAAGTGTAGAACTAAATCAATTCCAGCAATGGGTATTTCGGCAGCTTCTGTAACCATAGTTTTACCGGTAAAAGCTATAAATGCCATCAAACAATAGTTGACAATCTTTAGTTTTTTCTTTATCATTAGTCCTCCATTAACTTATAAAGCCCTGAAACCTGTTTTGGATGATTTCTTTCAAAAACATCCTTTAATAAATCCAGATGTTTTCCTTGGTGATTCGGCTTTCGATACCATAAACAACTACCAGTATCTTCTTAAGGAACTGCACTTTAACCGGGTCTATATACCTTTGAATCGTCGTTCTGATATCAAAAATAATACTTATACCATAAATGAGGATGGTATACCATGCTGTCCCAATGACCCAAATCTCCCTATGAAATCAGAAGGTAAAGACAGTAGTCGAAAGGGATTTACCCGCTATAAATTCATTTGCCCTAAAGTCACTTGGAAAAAGGGGGCAGACGGAAAACATCGTAGATCTTGTAGTTGTGAAAAGCCTTGCACTGACTCACCTAGTAGTCGAATGATTTACATTTATCCTGAAAAGGATCTGCGTGCTTATCCAGGTACATTACGAGGAACAGATGAATGGAATGATACCTATAAAATACGATCAGTGGTTGAAAAATCCATTAATCACTTCAAGGACAGTTATTGCCTTGCTGGTCGTAGAACCCAGAATGAAAAAGCCTTACATGCTGACTTATTATTATCAGGAATAGCTCAGCTTTTAACTGTTGTACTAGCTGATAAGATAAATCAGCATAAATATATCCGAAGCATTAAGCCTTTGATTGCATAGACTGTATCTCTCAGATATTGTCTTTATAAATAAACATCCATCGGTTCTTTTTGTGTACTCTTTTTTCTTTAACAGCCTATGCAATGCTGTTAAGCGAACCTTGAAATTTTAAAAACATCTGAAACATAGAATAATCTGGCTGCAACCATTTTTACTTAGTGAGTTTCGCAATTACCTAGTAATATTATGATTTTATTCTTGTTACCTCTTTTAATGTTTTTTGATAAATTCACTTTTGCATGCTTCACTGCAAAAATAGTATGTTTCACCATTTAATGTATAGCTTAACGCTGTATTTTGATCAACTTCCATCCCACATATTGGGTCCCTAGCAGTGAAGCCCGTTGTATCTTGATCTTGCGAATGACTGCTATTTGAATCACCTCCACAGCAACCTCCCCCATGGGAATGCCCATCCTGTGTATTATCGCTGACAGAATGACCGCCGCAGCAACCTCCCCCTTTTACCATTCTGAAAATTATGAAACCTGCTAGAGCAAGATATAACCCGTTATTCGTTAAGAATTCGATCATTATTATCACCTTTCTTTTTGATTTTTCTTTATATGTACAGTATATATTTTAATTATGGAGAAACCATGGAATATTATTATTTATTACGAAAACCAGATGAATCGCCGTTTAACCTGTTGTATATAAAAAGAAGGATATCCAAAATAGAAAGGATATCCTTCTACTATTTACTTTTGTTTATCTTCAGACCTGCCTAAATAATCGGAAAATCACAAATTACTTTTGTTCCCTTCCCAACTTCACTTTGTATACTAATTTTACCATTATTTGCTTCTACTAATGATTTCGTAATCGTAAGGCCAATACCGGTTCCACCAGTACCACGGTTTCTTGAGAGATCACTTCTATAAAAACGTTCAAACACAAGTTTAATATCCTCTTTCGGAATTCCTATTCCTGTATCCTCCACAATGACAGTAACTTTGTTGAATGATTGCTTCAAAATAACACTGATTTTTCCGTTTTCATTCGTGTATTTATACGCATTGGAAATAATATTACTGAATATGCGGTTGAAATGTTCTTTATCCCCTATAATGGCAATACTATCTGAGATATTTTTGTTTAGTGTTATATTCTTATTCAAAATCATAGGTTCAAAGCTATCAACTATCTTATTCATTAAAGTAGATAAGTTTATCTCCTCTAGATTAACATTAATTTCATCACTCTCAATAATTGATAGATCTGTGAGTTCATTAATAAGCTTAGTTAATCGAATTATCTCTTCATATACTATGGTAAGTTTTTCTGTGTCCGGTACCCATATTTTATCCATAAATGCTTCAATGTGACTTTGAAGCGTTGAAAGCGGTGTCCTGATTTCATGAGCCATATCAGAGGTCATCCTCTTACGTAGGGATTCCTGATAACTCAATCTCTCGGATAGTTCCTTAATAGAGTCTGATAATTCTTGCAGCTCATACGTATTGGTTTTTGCATCCTTTAATCCTTTATATTTTCCTTCCTTCATAAGCTCGGTATTATTGATTATCTGATATATCGGCTCCAAGAAATTTTTAGAAACCCGTGAACTTGATAGTTTTGCTAATATGACTGAGAACATAAAGGCAATTGCGAAAACTGTATTAATTGTAAATATGAATTGCTGATCCTCAAAGGATGAAATTATACTCTTCAGTCTGCCTATATCGATGGATCCAATCTGTTTACCGTTATAATTCATAGGATAGTTTTGAAAAGATAGCCTACTCTCATTGACTTTTTCTCCACCCATATCAGATATCATGTTGTCTGTACTGCTGTTCCAGATAATATTATCTTGCATGTCCCTTAAACGTACTGTAACTACTTCACTAAAGGTATAATGTAATATACTCATCAGTCCTTGGGAACTAAAACCATAATAATCCTCATAAGTCTTTTCCACATATCGTATAACCTTAATATCATCTCTGTTTCTAACTTCTTTAATATAATTTGAAAAAAGAAAAGTAATACTGAAATTTGCTATTATTGTTATAAAGGCTATGGATAGCATGGTTACAAAAATAAAATTTCTACTTAATTGTTGATTTATTTTAATCATGAGCTATTCCGCCTCTCATTTTCTTAGTATTTTTTATCTATTAAAAAGATCTACAAGGACACATATATAGTTCCATTTGAGTCCAACTCGGACATATGTCAAATCACTTCCGACTACGTTTCGATATGGTTGGTCATCGAATTCACGATTTACAATATTTGCAATTTTGGATTCATTGCAGGTGTCTTTCTGTGGATGAAATTGTGCGGTAGTATAGCTTGAAACAAGGCCTTCTTGCTTCATAATTCTACCGATTTTGCGACGGGATACAATCATATCCTTGTCAACAAGTTCTTTCTTGATTTTTCGCGTTCCGTAATTATTACGGCTCGCTTTAAATATATCAACGATAGCAGTTGTAAGCTCTGATTGATCCGTCTTTTGCTTGGCTTCATAATAGTAAGTGCTTCTTGAAATTTTTAGGACTTTACACATTGCTGAAACAGAGTATTTGTGAAGATTTGCTTTAATCACATTTACTTTCGTCCTAAGATCAGCACTGCTTGTTGCTTGTACCCTTTAGGGTATAAAATGTCGTTCTCCATTTTAAGCTGTTGGTTCTGTTTTCTAAGTTCTATCAGTTCCTGGTTTTCAGGGGTGCGGTTGTCGCTTTCCTTAAATGAACCAGAATTATCGGCCTGAGCTATCCATTTATCCAGAAGTGAGCTGGCAATATCATATTCTCTTACGATATCGCATTTTCGCTTGCCACTGCGGTGAAGATCGACAAGTTGTTGTTTGAATTCAGACGTAAATGTACGTCTTTGTCTTGACTGCTTTATTTCGGACATAATCATTCTTCCTTTCAGTATATGCCCTTAAAAAATCTGTCCAGTTTATTGTAGCCGATTCAATAACTACATTATTGGTAAAGGATAAGAAATAAATCATTACAAATGTTGTTATAAAACTTAAAGATAATAAAGTTGATAACACTCCTATACTATCCTTCCATGTCATAGCTTTATTATTACTTTTTTCATGTTTTCTTAGAACATATGATATGATACTACCAATACCCAAACCAAAAACCGCCAAAGAAGTAATTAAAAAAACATAATGATAGGATAGAATTGTTGAATATATTCTTGTTAAAATTACCTGATATAAAAACAGCGATACTGATGTAAAGAAAATACTAAGTAACATAAATATTTTAACCTTTTTAGTTATTGCCAAAGCAAAATCTCCTCTCAACGATGTATTTATCTAGTAATATACTATATTTATCTGCAGAATTGATGGAGAAATATCAACTCTTAACAAAGGTACTCATTTCACATATTAAAAAGAGATTGGTTCTTTCTCTTAAGGACCAATCCCAAAGAAATATACTTATATATTAATGAAAGCCAGTCTAGCCGGCTTTCATTAATCATGTATTAAAATTCTCTACTTTCTTTTTCACTAATCAACATTTCTTTTTGAGCATCTGTTTCCTTATTGTTTTTATTTCCCTTAAACATCATAAATATCATACCGCCCATCATAAGAGGACATATAAATGGTGCTATGACGCCTAAGAATACTGCAACTGCCGGATTAATTTTTGCAATATAAGGTAATGCAAATATTATTACTATAGGTAATCCGCAACATAAAATCATATGAAGCATATGCTTTATTGGACTGTGATTATTTTTATGACATCCATTTACGCTACCTTTACCATCTGTATTATCTGTGTTCATAAGAAACCCTCCTTGTAATATGCAAATCATCTTACTATATCTACGAATTATAAGGTTTCTCTGTGAAGATTTAATGGAGAAGTATTAGCACATCAAATTTTTTATTCACCTTCACCGCCGAATTTGTAGCCGATACCTCTGACTGTCATAATATATTTAGGACTAGCGCTATCATCCTCTATTTTATTCCGTAAATTTTTAATATGAGAATCGATGGTCCTTTCATATCCATCATATCCATAACCGAATGCAATCTCGATTAGTTCCTCTCTTGTAAAGCTTTTTTTGGGATACTTTATAAGGGTTGATAATAATTTAAATTCATTCGGTGTTAATTTAGCATCTATTCCATTCTTTTTCACTACTATTTCGTTTAAATCCACTTCCAAATCCTTGTTATTCCAACTCATCACATTAAATAGTGGTGAGACGCCCTCGGAACTCCTTCTTAATAAACTACCTACTCTAACAACTAACTCACGAGGGCTGAAGGGCTTTGTAAGATAATCATCTGCACCAATATTAAAGCCATTGATGATGTCATTCTCTTGTATTTTTGCAGTTAGCATAATAATAGGTATTCTGGATTTCTTACGTATTGTTTGGCAGATTTCTTCTCCTGTAATCTTGGGTAGCATTAAATCCAGGACTACCAAATCTGGACTTACCTCATCAAATAATTTTAATGCCTGTTCTCCATCAAAAGCAGTAGATACAATATAATTACTATTTTCTAAATATGCTTTGATAGCATTTACTATTTTTGGTTCATCATCAACAAGTAATATCTTATGATTATTTGCTTTCATTTTTCTCCTAATGTGTTTTGATATCAATACTTAGAGTTTAGTTGTTAAATAATGCAAAAATATTCCTATCCCATCGGATATCATATTGAATTATTATATACCTAAAATGTGGAGATTTTATGAAAGCATAATCAACATAAGATAAACTTGATAAATGTTTTTATTCTACAATCGTAATTCCATTTGGTTCTTCTCCAACAGTAACGGTACCGATCACTTTATTAGTAGCAACATCAACTATTGTTACACTGTCAGAACCTGTATTGGTTACATAAACATTTTTTCCATCCTTAGATATTACTACACCATGTGCTTCCTCTCCTGCAGGAATTTCAGCTACCACAGACATGGAGGTGGTATCGATAACACTGATATTAGCTGATTTATTGTTAGCAACATATACGAATTTACTATCGGATGTTGCATATAGTTGTATTGGTGCTTCACCTACCGGTATCGTTTTGGTAACTTTCATAGAAGACAGTTCAATAACGGCAACACTGTTATCTCCACTTAGGGATACAAATACATATTTTCCGTCCGCCGTAGGTGCTACCTGGACCGGTTTTTTACCTACCTCGACCGTATTGGTAACCTTATTAGTCGCTGTATCGATTACAGATACCGTATCTGAATCAGTATTTGCAACAAGGACATATTTATTATCCGGTGTCATTCTTAAACCATGGGGCATGAGACCAACCAATATTTCTTTTACTTCTCCATTTTCCAAGTTAACAACAGATACATTACCGGCTTCTTCCTCTGTCATATCTACCATGGTTTCAGCAACATCCTCTTCTTTCTCTTCTTCCTCCATCATTCCTCCAATTGACACATAAGCAAGCTTTGAGTCAGGTGAAAAAATAATATGGCTAGGACCCTCTCCTATATTTATAGTATTGACAACCGAATTTGTAGCAGTATTAATCGCAGATATAGAGGCTACTTTTCCTTCTACAACATATACAAATTTTCCATCCGGTGTTGCCTGAACATTATGTGGACCTTTTCCTACAGGTATATCCTTGATTGTTTTCATAGTTTTCGTATCAATTACTGAAACTGAGGAGCTGCCCTCATTAGCTGAGTATACAAGATAATCAGCTACCTTAGTACTATCATTGCCCGTATCATTACTTTCCACATTTCCGATATTCCCAGTATCAACATTATTATCTTCACTGGTTGGTTCCGTAGTAGGACTTATTTGCGGTATTTCCGTTGGTTCAGGACCATTGCCTTCATTTTTTGTGCAAGAAGCAGCAAAGACTATTAAAAGAAATGAGTAGAAAATTATTACTATTTTTTTCATATAAACCTCCGGTTTCATTATTTTATTGTATATTTCCTTTTATTATTTGCTGTTACTTCATTAATAATCCATGCGAAGGAAGAAAGATCATTTTCAGAGTGTAAATGTAAAAATCAAGTATTTTGTATATTTCATTTGAACCATACAAACATAAAAATGAGCAATATATTTAAGGAAGGATTCATTCCGTTCCAAAATATAATGCTCATTATTTACCAAATAAATTGCTCAATGTAGAACTATACTTTTCGTAAATTAATTTTTATACCAATACCTCCAGCAATTACTCCGACTATTTAATTGTTTATCATTTTATTTCTCTTTTTTTAAGATACCGAGATATCAAAAATAAAATCAAACTTCCAATAAACACAAATGATATTAAGAAAATTAATGAGTGTAAGAAAAATGTGTCCGGTAAAATGGTTATCACTGGATCAGTTGAAGGATCAAATAACCAAAAATCATTACGAAAAAATATTTTATGGAAAACAACAAAGGTAGCATCAAAATTAATAATACTAGCTATTGCTGCCATCGCTGGTATAAGCAATACTGCTATTGAAGATACTAATAAGTAGCTATAATCTTTTTTTACTTTTTTATAGATTATAATAGTGCCACATAAAATCAGTGTAATCCCAGCAATATAGTAAAAGGTAGTAAATATATTTTTGACATCGACAAAATGCTGTAATCCATCAAGAGATGATGATAAATCAGGAAGCTTTAAATCACCTTGAAAGAATGGTGAATTATAATCTATTAAAGCATTATAATTATCAATAATAATTTCCTTACTTATTCCAGAATCATTAGCTATATTCAGATAGTCAATATCAAAATAATACAAACTTCTAAAGTTAACTGTTGCAATTACTCCTAACGAAATTATAAATAAAGTAAATAAAATTCCTATTAAAATATCTGTTGCTTTAGGCTTTTTCATGAATTCTCCAATCCCATATTTTCAGAGCGAATTACTACTTCCAATTTTGGAAAATAACCGTTGCCTCAGCTAAAAAGTCTTTTGAAATGGTAATTGAATCATCACTAACTGTTTTATACTCCTCAGTAATAGGAACGGGATTACATCCTCCTCTGGTTACTTCCACATCATCCATCGCGAAACGATTACCACAGTTTTGGCATACTAATACATCCCCCTCCTGTACGTAATATCCACGACCTGATGAATAACAAACCTGACAGGTATTAAATGCTGTTCGTATTGAACCATCTGGTGCCTTTACTGCTAGGGCTTCAAGCTCTATGCCATTAATCTTAGCCGGATAAAACCTAGCTGTTTCGGTAATTTCAATGACAGGAATTACGACATCACTATCAATAACCTTCTCAGCTCGGAGATCATCCTTTTTTGAGCTGTTATCTGATGAGGAATCAGGTACCTTAATGGAGAATGCTACTGCTAATAATACAACAGCGGATAAAGCAATAATAATTAATTTATTCATATTATTTTTTTTGTTTGATTTTTTAATCGTCTGCTTGCTCATGATTTAATCCTTCCTCTTTTAATATTATACTTTTCTAATTGCTTAATGACATGAAGGTAATCCTCCACCTCCAGCAAAATAATCTGTAGGTCTGTATTCAGAAACTTCTTTCTTAATTGCTTCTTCATCTATATTATTAATATCATCAACGACTTTCACGTAACCATATAAGTTCGTATCTGAGGTACAGAAGTCAAAATCTCCATCAGGATACAATCTGATTGGATTTTCTCCTTCGTAAACTTCAAGTTGAGCTCCGTAGTATGGAAATACAAGTATATTATTTGGCAGAGTATCTACATTCTTTCCATTGATAGTCCATACTGTTTCTAAATCCTTTTGAACAACAATTACTGCAGAGGAAAATCCATTTTCATCAAAGGTTAATTCTACTGTTTGTCTATCATTAGTTACTTCGGCTATTGATAATTCGTCGGTTGGAATTTGATAATCAATTAAATTATCCACATTTTCAAGTCCATTATCTTCCGAATTAATTGTACTGCTATCCACGGCATTTAAATCATCAACTACAGTAATTTTACTTCGAATCATACCCATCCAACAGCTGAACGGAAAGGTTCCGCTGCTTGTAGGTGTAAATTCAATAACAGTGTCTCCTTCTGATAAATCCTGTTGAATATTAAATTTAGGAACTACAATACTGTTGTTACATCCGTTAATATCACCTGCTTCTGCCTGAATAATCCACTTTACAGGTACACCTTTTTGTACAACAATAGGTTCATAGCTACCTGGGTTAAGACCAGTTGTCACAGTTTGTACTCCGTCCTTAATCTTTGCTATATTAGAAGCCTGCGCCGTGCTGGTTACAGAAGGGAATATGGGCAATGTAAATCCGGAAAGAACCGCACCACTATTGAACATAAATACTCCTAAAGCTAGAACTAATACTGCACTTGCTTTCATCATCTTTCCGGTAAATTTCTTACTAAGGAGGGAACTTAATGCTCCAAAAGCAAACATTAATGGAAATGTTCCTACACTGAATAAAAACATAGAAAATGCGCCTTTAAGAGGATCTCCGGTTGACAGCGCATATAGCTGCATTGCTTGTAATGGTCCACAAGGCATAAGTCCATTTAGTAGTCCAATAAATAAAGGACTATTATTTTTTGCTCTTTGCTTGTAGATCTTTTTTGCAAATATTTTTGGCATTCTAGGGTTAAGCTTACGAAGCCAAGGAAATACATTAAGCATGTTTAATCCCATAATAACCATAAATACGCCTGCCAAAATTTGGACAATCCCCTTCATCGTACCGGAGAAACTGACCACTGAACCAAGTGCTCCTACAAGTCCACCCATCACGGTATAGGAAATAACTCTACCTAAGTTATATAGTAAACTTGGTCTCATGGCTGCAAATTTACTGGTTTTAACCGGATTGTTACTATCCTTTGCAGCGCATTGGGTAATGCATATGCCACCGCACATCGCCACACAATGTACAGAGGTAAGTAATCCGATTACAAACAGCATACCGTAGCCCATTCCCTCTTTCGCAATTGGGAAAGCGTTAAAAATATTCGTAAGTCCAAAACGTCTTACTATCGTGTATATAGTAAAAATAATAATCCCTATTCCAACGATATTCGTGATGTCCACTGATTTTTTTGTTTCTTCTTCCTGCGTTTCTCCTTCCTTTGTTTCTTTTTCACTGTTTTTGATATTGCTTTTTTTTTCTCTTTTCACATGATAATCATTTTCTTCAATCAATTCTTCAATTTTTTCCAATTCAATTTCATCTGGTTTGTAAGTTACGATTACTTTTCCTGACGAGTAACTGGCTCTTACATTTTCAATTCCTACTATACCTGTTAGGGCATGTTCTATTGTAGTTTCACAATGGGCACATGTCATATTGTCAATGTATAGAGTAGTTACTATAGCATTTGATGACATAAGTATCCTCCCTATTCTTACTTCCTTTCTATAATATCAATTGAATGTGGAGAGAATATGGAGAAGCTTAATTTCATAAAAAAATCACATTTCCTTGGGTAAAGTAACCGTATTTTGCATTAGTGGATTGAATGATTTGAATCTTCAATTGCTGCTGCACTATGATATAATCAGTAAAATGACGAAAATAGTTTGATAAAAGCTAATAATCGCTACTGTGAGAAGTACAATAATCAAAATGGCAGATGATAATTTTGTTATTAAGCTCTTCTTCAATTACTCACCTCCAAATTTGTAACCTACTCCATGTATTGTCTTAATATAAATTGGATTTTTTGGATCACTTTCAATTTTCTGTCTTAGGTTTTTAATATGGCTATCGATTGTTCTGTCATAACCCTCATAATTGCTTCCAAAAGCAGAAACTATTAATTCTTCGCGTGGAAAAACTTTATTCGGATGTTTTACTAAAGTTGAAAATATTTTATATTCATTGGGAGTCAGCTTTACCTCTACCGATTGCTTTGTGATAAATCTACTTTTAAAATCTACAGTCAAGTCTCAGCCATTAAATGTATTTTGAAGCGGAAGATTTTCATCGCAGGATCTGCGCATCACTGCTTCGAATCTGGCATATAAAGCTTTTAAACTGAAGGGCTTTGTAATATAGTCATCCGCTCCGTTTCCTAAGCCTTGAATCATATCATCTTCTTCTGATTTTGCTGTCAGCATGATGATTGGAACTCGAGATTTTTTCTTATAGCTTTGCACACCTCTTCACCTGACAACTCAGGAATCATTAAGTCTAACAGTATCATGGATATACTCTCTCGGTTAAATATCTCTAATGCTTTTCTTCCATTTTCAGCAGTAATTACAGAAAAACCCTTGCTTTCCAGAAAGGACTTTATAACACTTAAGATTTTTTCTTCATCATCTACAACCAAAATCCTTTTTGTTTGATTCATATTCCACCTCCCTGTTACTGATCCAACCCAGTAATAAAGTAATAACTCAGATATCACCATAGGCAACATATGAGTTATCGCTAATCATTTATTATTAATCTTATTATTTATCATTGCCTTCAAAGTCAAAAGGCTTTAACAATTTATCCACTTCAATATCGTTACCCTTCTCATCCATGGTTGGAACCTTTGCGAATACCCAACCTTCAACATTATTCGGGTCAACGCCTGCGTTGATGAAGACTTCCGGATTTAAAACAAATACAATGTCCTTATCATTCGTCGTCATGTCTTTCGCCCACTCGAGCATATTACCATTCTTTAAATCAACGCCAAAATGATCAAGTGCCATATGATAGGTGATATTATTACGATATAACTCTACAATCTTTTTATAGGAAGCCAAAGGTGTAATCTCTCCATTATAGGACAAGGCATCACTTCCGAAGTCTGTTCCAAGTATGAGCTTATCTCCTACCAAAATACCGTCAGACAGCTTACTAGTATCTAAACCTGCATCAATAAAGGGCTGTGCATCCAATTCCAAATATGCATCATATGTTGTTGTTTTACTAAAGTCCTGGCTCCAAACAAATCTGACAGCTCCATCGGGAGCTTCTAAGGACCATCCACCAAATGAAGTATCTTCATTAACGTTATCTCCAACTTCATTTAACACTGCATCAAAGGATTTAATGGATTGGTCACCAATCACGTCTAATTTGTTGCATGCTGTTAAACCTACCAGTGCTATTGCTGAGAATGCTGTCAATATTATTTTTTTTATCATCCTATTATTTTCCTTCTCCTATTCTTTACTTAGTTTTTATAGAAATATCAGAATAAAATGCTATTATTTTAGTGATATGCTTTAAATCTCTTTAGTCTTAAAGCGTTGGTTAATACCGAGACTGAACTGAAGGCCATAGCTGCTGCTGCAATAATCGGATTAAGTAGCGGACCGCCGAACAGGTAAAGGAGGCCTGCCGCAACAGGTATTCCGGCAGCATTGTAACCAAAGGCCCAGAACAAATTCTGTTTGATGTTACGGATTGTACTTTTACTTAAGTGAATTGCAGTTGGAACATCCATGAGGTCGCTTCTCATAAGAACAATATCTGCTGATTCCATCGCTACATCTGTACCGGAACCGATTGCAATACCGATATCTGCTTGTACCAGTGCTGGAGCATCATTAATTCCGTCCCCTACCATACATACCTTTTTACCTTCTGCTTGAAGCTTCTTCACCTCATTTGATTTATCCTGAGGAAGCACCTCCGCAAGTACTCGATCGATTCCTACTTGTTTTGCTATTGCCTCTGCAGTTTTCCTATTATCGCCTGTAATCATCGCAACCTCAATACCCATGGATTGAAGCTTTTTAATTGCTTTCGCACTGCTTTCCTTAACAACATCAGCAACTGCTATGATCCCTGCAAGCTTATTCTCCATCGCCACATACATCGGAGTCTTACCTTCACCTGCCAGTTGATCAGACTTCAGCTTTAATTCCTCTAAGGAAATACTTCTATTATCCATCAGTTTTTTATTACCGATTAATACATGAATTCCATCAATCACTACCTCAATACCATGGCCAGGAATTGCTTCAAATTGTTCCACTTTTTTAAATTCCAAGCGCTCCATCTCAGCGCCTCGAACAATTGCTTCTCCAAGAGGATGCTCGGAACCCTTTTCTCCGGAAGCTGCAATTTGAAGAAGATGTTCTCTTTTCACACCTGCTGTCGTAATAATGTCGGTTACTTCCGGTTTACCCTCAGTAATTGTTCCTGTCTTATCAAACACAATGGTATTAATCTTATGAGTGGTTTCTAATGCCTCGCCACCCTTAATTAAAATACCATTTTCAGCTCCCTTACCGGTACCAACCATGATTGCCGTGGGTGTAGCTAGACCTAATGCACAAGGGCAAGCAATAACCAGAATAGATATAAATATGGTTAATGAAAAGGCTAAGGATTGTCCTGTTAAGAACCATGCCAAGAAGGCTATTGCCGCAATAACGCAAACAACAGGTACAAAGTATCCGGATACAATATCCGCCATCTGAGCAATCGGAGCTTTGGAGCCCTGAGCATCCTCTACCAGCTTTATAATCTGTGCTAAAGCAGTATCACTTCCGACTTTCGTTGCCTTGAACTTAATCAAACCATTCTTGTTGATACTTGCAGCAAATACCTTATCTCCAGCTTTTTTATCTATAGGCATACTTTCTCCGGTTAACATAGCTTCATCAATGGAGGTATTACCTTCTAACACAACACCATCTACTGGGATTTTTTCACCTGGTTTTACTAATATGATATCTCCGATTTCGACTTCATCAATCGGTACTTCAATTTCTTTTCCATCTTCAATTACGATTGCTGTCTTAGGAGCAAGTCCCATCAGTTTCTTAATAGCCTCCGAAGTTTTACCCTTTGATACCGCCTCTAAGGATTTACCAAGTAAAATCAGGGCAATTATTACACCAGCTGTTTCATAATATAAAGATTCTACTGCCATAAAATCACCTTGAATAATTCTATAAGTATTATATAAGCTGAATAATACTGCTGATGTAGTTCCAATCGCTACCAAAGAATCCATATTCGGACTTCTTTGGATTAAAGCTTTGAAACCGACTGTATAAAATTTATATCCTGCTATAATAATTGGAATAGTGAGTGATACCTGTAATAAAGCAAATCTTAATGGATACAACATAGGATTTAATGCCATAGGTATCGGGAACGGCCACCAGGATACCATAGGAACCATTGCAAAATACAATAGAGGAAGCCCAAATACAGATGCTATTGTAAACTTAATCCAGAGTGTCTTAATCTCTTTTTCCTTCCGTAGCTTATCTTCATCCACAGTATTTTTCTCAATCTCTAATGCCTTATATCCGGTTTTTTCAATACATTGCTTTATAGCAGAAAGCCTGAGCTTCTGTGAATCATACTCTACCGTTGCCTTTTCTGTAGCAAGGTTAACAGATACTTTATTAATGCCCTCCAGCTTTGCGATTGCTTTTTCAATTCTCTGTGCACAGGCTGCGCAAGTCATTCCGCCGATGGGGATTGTTACTGTATTTGCTTTACTTTCTTCAATTACACCATATCCAGCGTGTTCCACCGCTTCTTTGATCGTAGGCATGGATGCTTTCTGTGCATCAAATTCTACGGTTAATTTTTCTGTAGCAAAATTCACATTTGCGTTCGCTACACCCTCTAGCTTACTGACTGCTTTCTGTACTCTCTGAGCACAGGCTGCGCAGGTCATTCCGCTAATCCTTACAGTTTCTTTATTCATTTATTTAATCCTCTCATAAATATTTTTTATTTAATATCCGTCTCACAAATATCTTTCAAATACTCATTGGTAAACGGTTAGAAAATTTAAAATTTTTATTCAATAATATCTTGAATATTATTTCCAATTGGCAAAAATCGTTGTTGCTTCAGCCAGATAGTCTTTTGAAACGGTTATGGTTTCTTCATCTACTGTTTTATATTCCTCTGTTATAGGAACCGGGTTACAGCCACCTCTGGTTACTTCCACATCATCCATAGCGAAGCGGTTACCACAGTTCTGGCAGACCAAAACATCTTCCTCCTGGATATAATAACCACGACCAGACGAATAACATACCTGACAGGTATTAAATGCAGTTCTTATCGAACCATCGGGTGCCTTTACAGCCAGAACCTCAAGCTCTGTACCATTAATTTCAGCAGGATAAAATCTTGCAGTTTCCGTAATATCAATAATTGGAATCACTATATCACTATCCTTCACTGTTTCAGCTCTGTTAATTGTTTCATTAGCATTTTCAGTCTCAACACTGTTGTCTGCCTCAATGCTGCTGTCCGTTTCATTACTGTTGTCTGCTTTAGCGCTAATGTCCGATTCTACATTGTTACCCCTTACCTCGGTGTTGCTATTTGATGATTGTTCTGGAACTTTAATACTGAAAGCTACGATTAAAACAGCTATAGCGGCTATTGCGATAATTAGCAATTTTTTTATATTAGCATTATTGTTGTTATGGTTTCTCATATCTATTTCTCCTCGCATAATAATTTTGTTAAGTGGTTTAGTGTGTTTTTGGTCTACTTATCTTTACGATAATTTCACTCCTTCATCTATTTTAATTTGGTATTTACCTTCGGGAATCT
>PGZV01000019.1:18934-87019 GCA_002841495.1 Firmicutes bacterium HGW-Firmicutes-2
TCTTTAACTATGGGTATAGCACCTATCGGTTTTAATTGTGTTTCTACAAGATATTTAGTCCACTGATCAATCCCTGTCACTATTGTGATAATAAAAATATAGAACATTTTCTCCTCCTTATAAATTTAAATACAGATACCCCTTGATTTTATCTTTGAGGAAATAAATCAAGGGGTTAATAAATCATGTAGGCTTATATACTTTTTGTATTCATTATCCTCATTGCATTTAATATTGCGATTATTGCCACACCCATGTCAGCGAATACAGCTTCCCACATAGTTGCAACTCCCACCGCACCAAGTGCAAGGAATATGGCTTTAACCCCTAATGCAAACACAATGTTTTGCATCACAATTTTCCTAGTCCTTTTTGCTACTTTAATTGCAGTGACAATTTTTGATGGTTCATCCGTCATGATAACTATATCAGCTGCTTCAATTGCAGCATCAGACCCCAAGCCGCCCATTGCCATGCCAATATCAGCTCTCGCAAGTACTGGTGCATCATTGATACCATCTCCAACAAATACAATTTTCCCCTTATGAGATTTCTTAGCATCCAGATCCTCAATTTTTTCTACCTTGTCGGCCGGTAACAATTCAGTATACACCTTGTCAATTCCAAGTTGGGTTGCTATTTTTTCCCCAACTGCCTTCGAATCACCAGTAAGCATAACAGTATTTCTAACACCTAATGCCTTCAATCCTTTAATCGCATCAGCTGAATCTTCCTTCACTGCGTCAGAGATTACAATATTGCCTGCATATTTCTTGTCTACTGCAACATGTACTATTGTACCCAGAGTCTCAACTTCCTGATATTTAATGTTTTCTTTATTCATCAGTTTGCTATTTCCGGCAAGAATCTCTTTACCACCAACTTTAGCTAAAATCCCATGACCTGCAATTTCCTCATAGTCTTCAATTTTAGTGATATCGACATCTTTGTTATAGACTTTCAAAATGGATAGTGCAATTGGATGACTTGAGTGACTTTCAGCAAATGCTGCATATTCAATCAATTCCTCATTTGTAAAATCAATTTGAGAGTTGATATTCACAACTTCAAATACACCCTTTGTTAGCGTTCCCGTCTTATCGAAAACAACTGTTTCCACATTGTTCAACGCTTCAAGATAGTTACTGCCTTTTACTAATATACCTCTCTTCGATGCTCCACCAATCCCTCCGAAGAAGCCCAATGGTATTGAAATTACTAACGCACAATCGGAGTATAGGAACGCGCAAATTTTGTTATAAATTTTTCTGTAGGAGCTTTCTTACTGCTGGCATTCTGAACCAGATCCAAAATTTTAGATACAGTTGAATCACCAAAATCCTTTGTTACCTCTATTGTCAAAACGCCATTTTTATTAATGAATCCGCTCAATGCATCGTTTCCTGGCTCGAGTTCACGAGGAACAGATTCCCCTGTTAACGCTGCAGTGTCAACCATTGAGTTTCCTTCTATAACCTTGCCATCGAGGGGAACTTTTTCTCCTGGCTTAACAATAATGATGTCACCTATGTTTACCTCTTCAGGAGATACTTTCCTGATCTCATTGCCAACTTTAAGATTTGCATAGTCAGGACGTATATCCATCAAAGCACTTATTGATTTTCTGGAGTGACCTACAGCTATATCCTGAAACAATTCACCTACCAGATAGAACAGCATAACTGCTACACCTTCTGGATACTCTCCAACGAAGAAAGCACCAATGGTAGCAATACTCATTAGAAAATGCTCACTGAATACCTGTCCACGGGCAATACCTTTTATTGCTCTTAAGACAACCTCTCCACCAACTATAATATAACTAATAATAAATAAGGTAAGCTCAAGCCAATTTTGGAAATTAAAGATGATTCCCACGGCAAATATTGCTCCACCGACCACAAGTCTTATGATTTCTTTTTTGTTGACACCTTCTTCTTCCTCTTCATTATTTTCTTTTATGTTGGCCTTAGATGTATCTTTCTCAAAAACAATCTTTACATCCGGTTCGATTTTTTTTACAATGCCTTCAATCTTCTCATTTAATTCAGTGCGGTTTACTTTCGGACTTATTTCCATTGTTAGTTTCTTCGAAACAAAATCTACTGCAGCAAACTCCACTCCTTCTAAACCGCTTATTTCTTTTTCCATTTTAGCTGCACAATTCGCGCATCCAAGTCCTTCAAGCATTACTATGCTTTTGTTCACCTTTTTCTTCTCTGCATCAACTATTTTAACATCCGGCTCAAGTTTACTAACAATGGATGTTACTTCTCCAAGAATTTTACCAAATTCCTTTTTATCGACCGCTTCAATTGTCAGCTTCTTAGATACAAAATCAACGGTCGCACTATTTACTCCTTCGAGGCTTTGTGTTTGAGCTTCAATCTTTGCAGCACAATTCGCGCAGTCAAGTCCTTCAAGTATTAATACTTTTTTATTGCTCTTGTTAACGGATTTTTCTTTCACTACCACATCCGGTTCGTGCTTGTGCACTATGGTTTCAACTTGCTGTAGTGTATTCTTATACTCTTGCTCTGATTCAGTTTCTAAAGTCAATGTCTTGTTCATGAAGTTCATATAGGCTTTGACTCCATTTAATTTATTAACCTCATCTTCAATTTTAGCTGCACAATTTGCACAATCTAAACCTTCTAAAATTACTTCCTTCTTTAACATTACTGGCCCTCCTTTACTTTCTTTCTTCTAAAATATGAATTAATCCCTGGTCAAATATTTGCTTTACGTGTTCATCTTCAAGGGAGTAGAATACAATCTTTCCTTCTCTTCTGCTCTTTACTAGTTCAGCCTGCTTTAAGACTCTTAGCTGATGTGAAATTGCTGATTGGGTCATATTTAATAAGAATGCAATATCGCAAACGCACATCTCTGCTTCATCTAACGCCCAGAGTATTTTAATTCTTGTTGAATCCCCAAAGACCTTAAATAGCTCCGCAAGATCATATAGGTTTTCTTCTTGAGGCATTTTTTCTCGAACTTGATTAACAGTATCCTCATGTATAACATCACAGTCGCATCTTTCAGCTGGTTGAATTTTCCTTGCCACATTACCACCTCCAATATTTCAATTGTATACTTGAACAGTTATTCATATGTTTTATTTTACTACCACAATAATAAGATGTCAATAGATACTTGAACAGTTATTCAAGTGAACGAGCAATATATTGTCTATTTATACTTGATGAGGGTTTTAACGATTAAAACACCGCCAGATAAAGGATAATTCTCATCTATTGGCGGTTAGTTATATGCATTATATTTCTACATCAATTTCAGCGCTGGGCCTGAACTCAACAGTCATTATCATCTAAGACTGTTAACTTCTCAATAAGCCGTCTCACCAATAGATCATCATATTCTGCGAGTTGACATGACTGCGTTTTCAACCAATGCATTTTGCCTCAGTTCACGCAAGCGGTATATCTCATCAGCCACTTCGTTATAGTGTTGTATCGATTACTCGTCAATTTGGATTTCAATTCCAGACTTAAATTCCACAATGAAATAGTCATCATAAACCGTTATCTTTTCCAAGAGAGTCCTTACATAATCTTCTTCATATTCAGTCAACTCGCAAGGCAGATCGTTAAGGAAACGCATCATCTCATCGAGTCGTGTTCTCAGATCCTGTCGGGATGCCTGCTCATTTTGAAGGGCCTGCTTCTCATCACGCAGCCTTCTAATCTCCATACCAAGCTCATCACCGGTATTCTTAGAATTAACGGTTGCCAATAGCTCAGATGCTTGACCAGTTACCTCACTCTTGATGAGATCCAGTTCTTTTTCCGTTAAGTCATCATTAAGTGTAAAAACTGCAACCCCCATCAGTTCACCGCCTACTTCTTCAACTGTGAACTCATATTTTGAAACCTTTGCGTTCAAGCTGTCACGTTCGCTATAGTATTTCATCATCCCCCTTTGTTCCTCGCCTGGCAATCTGCGTTTTTCAATTGCTTTTAGGATTTCCTCTTCGTATTTAGTGAGCTCATGCGAAGAGATTTCTTCAGAATCATATGATTTTTCCATGTAGCCATAGTCATTTTCAACATCATAAGTGACGGCTATCAGAGGCATATAGAGCTTCATTTGATGAACTCTGTCAGTGTTTTGAATTGTCATACCGAGATTCTCTAGTAGAACATCCTGCAGTTTCATACTCGAACCATAAAAAGTAATGTAACCGTTATGGGTCATAGCGCCACATTCATTATTCATTCTTTGCTCGCCATACCTTTTAAAATCAATGTAATCTTCAAGATTTTCATCGTATTCAAAATGGCCGGAGTCACATATCATAAATCGCCCATACTCTTCTGCACTTCTAATACCATCAAACAATTGAAATTCATGCATATGATCTAGTAAAGCGTTTATTTCATACAGGTTTCTTGGTCTGATGTACGCCATTAACTTTTCAAAATATTGAGATTCATGACCACCCATCTCTTTAAAGCGCTTTGAAAAATCATTTAGCCTGTTTACCTTGGCCGCCATCGATTCATCATTGCTAATGAACTCAATCAACCTATTAGGTAACATATCGCTTTCAAAGGAAAGTTTACATTCTTCGATGTCCTTAACTTCTAATCGAATCAACGCCTTTTCAATAGAGCTAGAAGGGCACGGCATGTAAATGAACTCCTGATCTCCATGAGCTTCAAAACATAATGTAGCTATTTCACTTTGCCAGTAATAACAAGGAAAGTGCCTGCCATCATAAACCTGTTCAGGTTGATTTCTATTTTGATAAAGGACTCCATAAGGTGTTACAACTTTCATTGGACTGAATTTCATAAGTTCATCAACCACGGCTCTTCCATCGATTGCTTCAAGTTCTTTTGTAGTCGCAGCACCGACCTCATTGAGATATACATCCCTTCCCACCGCATTCAGATTGCTAAAATCACTGATGACACTATAACAATGGGCATTTGTTGAAACAATTATTCCAAGCTCCTCGCAGATTTTACTAAACTTTTCTTCTGCAACGGGAAACCAAGCTTCTATAGATTTCTCATCGATGTTGTTTGATTTCTTAATTGTAATGTACATTTCGTATCCCTCCATTTCATTTTGTGACAATAAAAAAACCACATCCTACATTTTGATTTTGTAGAAGGTGGCTTAAGTGAACTTTACTTGGAGCGCTGTCGCTCCGTATTTGGCGATGAGTATTGAATGAATGATTGCTTTAAATGCCTGATCACCTATTAAAAACTTGTCAGCGATTTCATCCATTCTGATATATTCTCTTGCCGTATAGATGGTCTTTGCCATTTGATAGATGGCATAGCCATCAGTGTTGATGCCGCTTAAATTCATTTTCTTAAAATCAAAACTATCAGTATAAACATGATCCTTAGCTGCAGACCAGAGTTTATCATCAGCAGAAAATAGAAATAAAACGGCCAGATGGATTGAACTTCTATTTTCAACTGGAATCTCTTGTAGGCGACAGACAGAACCGAATCTCCCTCTGTGTGATTGGCTTATGAAAAAATCACCTGCGCAGTTTCTAATCAAATACTCAAGACGACTTTGAAGCCGGTGCGACTTACACTCATGAAAGCAACTTGAAATGAATCGATCATAGGATGCACCTCTACCATTACTTTTCAGACATCCAATATCTAAATCAAATCTAAATTGCTCTGGTAAGGTTGGCAAGACCTCTTCTTCTTTTTCTTGTGCATCTATCTTTCCAAATCCGTGTACCACAATTATTCCTCTACCCCTTGGTGAGAAATTTGGAACCAACATCATCAACTGCTCTAGCTCTTGAAGTTCTGAATCATTCATAAAATACTTTGACATCTTTTTTCCCTCTCTTTCTGGATTTTGAACATAAAAAAAGAGGCAATGCTCATTGGTCTCTTCTAATTGACCAGTAAACTTTGCCTCATAATTATTCATTACTTAAATATTCATTTGTGTTATCAAAACTAATGCAAAACCATCGGTTTTTTCGATTTTAACCAATGTCATCTATATTTTAGCCCTTTTTTAGGGGTCAAAAAAGGTCATTTTTTCGTCTGTTTTTTGCCCAAAATTCAGACCAAAACCACTATATGTTGTGGTCAAACTCTACTATTTATCGCTAGAACCACTACGCGTCATCAGAATTATCGCTTCTACGTGCACACTTTGAGGAAACATGTCGACTGGCTGAACTTGATCTACTTTATAACCTTTTTCCGTAAGATACTTAAGGTCTCTAGCTAGTGTTGAGGGGTCACAAGAGACATAGACAATGCGTTTGGGATTGATCTTGACCATCGCATCTAGCAGTTCTTCTTCACAGCCTTTTCTTGGTGGGTCCACAACAATAACATCTGCACGCATCTTTAATTCATCATGAAGCCTTGGTATAACTTCTTCTGCTTTGCCTGTATAAAATTCGACATTGTTTATACCATTAATATCCGCATTATGAAGTGCATCTTCTACTGCCGCTTCAACCACTTCTACACCGATGACTTTTTTTGCTTTTTTTGCTAACAATAGGGAAATGCTGCCAATCCCACAAAATACATCCATGACCGTCTCTTCACCGGTTAGTCCTGCAAACTCTATGACTTTTGCATAGAGTTTTTCTGTCTGTACCGGATTGACTTGGAAGAAGGACAATGGCGATATGTGGAACTTGACATCATCTATGGTATCTTCAATATGGGTGTCACCATACACATGAAGCAACTGTTCTCCCATGATGACATTGGTGATTTCTTTGTTGATATTCACACTGATACCGGATATATAATCCAACTTGGTTAGTCTTGCTATTAGACCTTCTGCTGCTTTTAAGCGTCGACCGTTAATGACCAGTGTGACATGCATAAGCTTTGTGGAATGAGCATGTCTTGTTACAATATGTCTTAAAAAGCCTTTATGTGTTTCTTCGTTATAGGCGGATATACCGTTTTGTGTCATCCAATCCAAAATAAGGGCTTTGACTTCTTCATTACGCTGATCTTGTATATAACAGATGTCCGTTTCTACAATCCTATGACTGCGTTTGGCGTAAAAGCCAATTTTTACACGACCACCTTCTTGCCTAACGGGATATTGGACCTTGTTACGGTAATAATAGGGCTCATCCATGCCTATTACCGGTTCCACTCGAATATCACTTAATTTCCCTATCCTCTTAATTAATTGGTCGACTTTGTTTTGCTTAAACTGCAACTGACCCTCATAAGATAAATGCTGGAGTTGACAGCCGCCACACTGGCTTGCTACTTTACATATGGGTATAACTCTATCTGGGGAGGGTACCTGAATGGACTCAAGCTTCCCAAAACCAAAATTCTTACCGACTTTAACAACCTTAGCAAGAACCGTCTCACCCGGTAAACCGCCATCAATAAACAAAGTATAACCTTCCACTTTGCCGATGCCCTCACCGTTCACACCAATATCATCAACCATCATCTCATACACTTCATTTTTTACCACTGGTGCCTTTACTTTCGACATTTCATACCTCTATTCATCTATTTAGCTATTCAACTAAATCTAATATCTGGTTCTTCTTAAGTTGCTTTCAAACATCCTCTGATAACCTAACCAATCATCTTGCTCACTGGAAGCTTTCATTAAGGTTGTAAATGTTTTCATCTTTGCATCCATATTATCAATATAATGCAGAGCTATGGCTTCAATGAGTTCCGGTTTCTTTGGTGATCCGTACTCCAATTCACCATGATGGGCAATAATCATATGTTTGAGTAGATTGGCAAGGGTTGGGGGGAACTTAGGAATCTCATCAATTTTTTTACTTAACCACTCTATCCCTATGATGATATGCCCAACCAACTGACCTTCATCCGTATATTCAATTATCGGAAACTCCGACAATTCTTTAAGCTTACCAATATCATGGAACATACAGCCTGAAAATAGGATGCTTTTGTTTAATACCGGATATTGCTTGGTCATAAAATCACAAAGTCTCAACATATATAATGTGTGTTCTAATAAACCACCCATATAGGCATGATGTACGGTTTTTGCCGCTGTATGTGCCTTGAAGCTTTTGGCAAAGGCTTTGTCCTCTACAAAGAAATTGGTGGCTAATTGTTTCAGCCAAGGATCGTCCATATCCTCAATGTAACCGACAAATTCTCTATACATTTCTTCCACATCATATTCTGTTGCAGGTATATAGTCTTTAGGATCATATTCACCTTCTTGGGCTACACGTACACGCTTAATATTATATTGAATACTGCCTTGGAAGCTTACAACAGTGGCATCAACTTTAATATAATCTCCAGTGCCAAAACTATTAATACCATCGTTTAGATCCCATATCTTACCATCGCCTACACCCGTTTTGTCCTGTAGTCTAACAGAATAATAGCTCTTACCTGCTCTTGTTTTTAATACTTGTTTTTCTGCACATAAATATATATCGACGATTTGATCGCCTTCATTCACATCTGCCAAATAACGCATATGTTTCTCCTTTCAATATGTAAGGCTGTTTTGCAATCAGCAAAAAGCATTACTTGTTGCCATTATCACATTATAGCTTATTTTCAAGTGAAGTTAAAGAAAAGAATCGGTGGCCATCCTCCCGTAAGACAAAATGAAGACCCTAAAAAAGGGTCTTCATGATTATCCTCAGAATCTTTTCCTAATCTCTATAAGTTGTTTCTTGATTTCTTCCTTGCTGGTACGCCAAGAGAAGTCCGAACCGGGCCATCCATATTCCAAAGTTACAATCTCAGGCTTGCATTTATACCTAAGCCAATCTAGTAAATCGTAGTCTCTTGGTGTTAAAGGTGTATGCATATCTATTAAACCTTTGTCTTCAGTCATCTGAGTTCCTACAAAATGGATTTCTTTGACCTTATTTAAGGGGAGTCTTCTTAGATAATCATGAACATCCATTTTCAGATGATAGGCTGAGACACTAGCATGAGCTGTATCTAATAAAAGGCCTACATCATGTTTTTCACACATCTCGGTTATAAAATCCGGATCTACCGCTTCAGGTTTCACGTAGTGAGGATTATAAAATGGATTATAGTCCATGTTTTCAATGATTAGAGGTACTTCTAAGTGCTCTTTGAAAATCGTAATCCCTTGATCCAAACGTTGCTTTATATCCATAACCGCATGTAAATCCTTATCATATATAGCAAAATGAACAGCTAAATGTGGGGATTCATATTGATTCAAAATATCATTCATATATTGCCAGTCATTATTACGCACCGGATCGACCATACCAATGTGCTCATGCTTGCCAAAACCATGTATCAAAATTGATTTTTTCTTTACAATCTCCTCATGCAAACCTATAAAGGGCTGAAAATAGCCCATCTTAATACAATCCACTTCTACTGCGTCTTCTTCTATCAACACCATCAATTCTTCTGAATAATTACAACCTAGTTTCATGATCTCGCCACCTTACTATCTATGGTTAAGACGTCAAAAATAAGCTTCTCTGACTTAACCTTTATATAGCTTTATTGAAACATTAACAAGCGGTTATGTCAAATAAAAACAAAAAGTAGCATTTCTGCCACTTATCATCTTTTTGATCCATATAGAATTGTACTTAGTTTACGAACTAGCTTTGAAAATTTGGATAGTTTTTTTGAATGTTTAATTTCTTCTTTATAGAATGAAGGACATCCATTATTCGTCTTAGTTTCGCTCATGATTCACACTCCAATTATCAAGCTCATTGATTCCTAATCCCTATTATACAACCTGTTTTTGAACAGATTATGAATAGAACGTTAATAAATTAGCGTTTCTCGTAAACCCCCTAACTTCCTGCCTTTCAAGGCCTTTTGCATTCATGTTAGTACATATTTAAAGATTTCTGACGGCGTGTCATAAAAAAGTTATGTTAGGAAGCTTTATAATTATGTCATAATCATGTAAAATATAAGAAAGTATATTCATATATTAAAGGTGGTTCCTTATGATTGATCCTAATAAAATGAAGCTGGAAATCATCCAAGCAAGTACCCTTGATCTTCTAAGAATCAACATAGCCTTAACAAAGTATGATCATTATAACAAAGCCATTCAATCACCCCAGTCTTTAGAAAAAGACACAGGTGAACATTTTGTATACATCGATACAGTTGGGCAAAAATCTTTAGGATATTTAAAGCTCATGAAAACAAGTCAAACCGGTACTTGTTGGCTTCAAAGCTTTCTTATATTGCCGGACTATATCGGACAAGGCTACGGCCGACAATTCTTCAGTGATTTTTGTAGAGAATATATACAGCCCCGACATTATAACCGAATCTATTTGACCTGTCATCTTGAAAATACACCTGCACGTCAGTTTTGGTCCTCACTTGGTTTTCATAAATACAATGACCTTGAAAACGTCATGCCTGTCTATGAAAAAGCGGCTTATGACCTCTACTATCTAGATCTATAGCATCATTATATAATACATACTAAAGGAGCACCCCATGAATCAAAAAGCCCTCAAAATACTTGAATACGATAAAATTATATTACAACTTAGGCAACTGGCTCAGTCAGAACCCGGCAAAAAAATGGTCGATACCTTAAAACCATACTCCGATCTTGAGACCATCATCAGAAAACAAAACGAGACTTCAGAGGCCCTATCTACCGTACTCAAATACGGCTCACTGCCTATTCGTGGTACCCATCTGATCGGTCCTTCCTTAAAAAGACTGGCCATCGGTGGTAACCTCTCTATTCTTGAGCTGCTTCATATAGGAGATGTACTCCGCGTTGCTTCCCGTCTTAAAAGTTATTTCAGAGAAGGAGAAGAGATGATCACCACGTTGTCCATTGCCCCTCTTTTCTTGGACATTGAGCCTTTAACACCTTTACTTAGAGAGATTGATCGGTGCATCATTTCGGAAGATACCATCGCTGATGAAGCCAGTTCACAACTACATCAAATACGTCGCAGCATACAAAATACCCATGCAAAAATCCGTTCCAATCTCAACAGTATCATTAACAATAATAACCAAAAAACCATGTTACAAGATCCGATCATTACCATCCGAAATGACCGTTTCTGTGTACCGGTCAAAGCAGAATACCGTAGTCAATTCAAAGGTATGATCCATGACCAGTCTTCTACCGGCTCAACACTTTTTATAGAGCCTATGTCCGTTGTAGAACTGAATAACGGGCTAACTGAATTAGCCCACGAGGAACAAGAAGAAATCAACCGTATCCTAGCGGAACTGAGTGCACTTGCCGCTATGCATATGGATGCCTTAAAAATCAATTTAGAGGTTATGGCTGAGCTGGATTTCATTTTTGCCAAAGCTGAATTGGCTTTAAAACAAAATGCCACCTTGCCCAAGTTTAACGACAACAAAGAAATCAACCTAAAAAAAGCAAGACATCCTCTATTAAGTGATAAAGAGGTGGTACCCATTGACATCTACCTTGGGAAATCTTTTAATACCTTGGTCATTACAGGACCCAATACCGGTGGCAAGACCGTCACACTTAAGACTCTAGGACTTTTCTCCCTTATGGGTCAAGCCGGCCTCCATATACCTGCTTTTGACGGTTCCAGTCTAACGGTCTTTGATGAAATCTATGCAGACATCGGCGATGAACAAAGTATAGAACAATCTCTAAGTACCTTTTCTTCCCATATGGTTAACATCGTGGATATACTTAAAAAAGCTACCATCGATTCCTTGGTGCTTTTTGATGAGCTTGGTGCCGGTACGGATCCAACGGAAGGTGCCGCACTTGCTATGGCTACTTTGGAAAATCTATTCGCGAGAAGGGTTCTAACTGTCGCTACCACCCATTACAGTGAACTTAAAGTCTACGCCTTATCTACAGAAGGTGTTGAAAATGCTTCCTGTGAATTTGATGTAACCACCCTTCGACCAACTTACCGTTTGCTTATAGGTGTACCGGGAAAAAGTAATGCTTTTGCTATCTCAAAAAGATTGGGTCTGGGCGATGATATTATTGAAGAAGCCAAAGCCCTGCTACAACAAAAAGAAGTCCGATTTGAAGACCTGATTACAGATCTTGAGATTAATAAGAAGGCCGCCATTGCAGAGAAAGAAAAGGCTGAAAAATATAGAAAAGAAACCGAAATCCTAAAACGTCGCTTTGATCTTCAAAAAGAAGCTTTTGAACAAAAAAAACAAGAAATGCTCACGGAAGCAAAAAAAGAAGCCTATAAAATTACTGAAGCCGCCAAAGAAGAGGCAGATCGACTGATTCGCCATATTAACCGAATCGCTGATAGCGCTCAGATTGATACCAAAGCCTTAGAAGAAAGCCGCAGTACTTTGCGTCAATCTATGTCTAAGCTAGAAAATGATATGGGCTTACCAAAAGCTAAATCAAAAGGTACCAAAGCAAAAGATATCGCCGTTGGTGACACGGTTTTTGTTGCTCCATTTAACGGTAATGGTACCGTTTTATCCTTACCAAATAATAAAGGTGAGATTCAGGTTCAGATGGGTATCATGAAGTCCAACGTCTCCCTAAAAGATGTAACGGTCCTTCAAGAAGACAGTCGCAATACAAAAGAAATAGGTAAAAAAGCATCTACAAAAGGTGTGGCCAACAAAGCTTATAGCATCTCTACTGAGATTGATCTAAGAGGAGAAATGACCGTTGACGCGCTACAAGCTCTGGATAAATACTTGGATGATGCTTATCTATCTAAGTTACCGATGATCACCATCATACACGGAAAAGGGACCGGTGCTCTTCGAACTGCTATTCATAAGCATCTTAAGAAGGTGAAATATGTGGATTCCTTCCGAATTGGTGCTTATGGCGAAGGAGAATCCGGTGTAACTATTGTAGAATTCAAGTAAAATGCTTATAATAGTATTAACTCCAGTAACCCATTCCAACCACTTAACAAGAATTGAGGTGTCCTCATGGAAGCAAAATCAAAAATACTCATTGTTGACGACGACGAAAATATAACCGAACTTATAGCCCTCTATCTAGAAAAAGAAGGTTACTCAACCAAATCTGTTCACAACGGCAATGACGCAATCCATGTTTTTAAGGCTTTTTCACCTAATTTGGTCATATTGGATCTTATGTTACCTGGTAAGGATGGCTTTGATGTGTGTAAGGACATACGTCAAGTGAGCAATACACCCATTATTATGCTAACAGCAAAAGGTGAAACTTTTGACAAGATTCTAGGTCTTGAACTGGGTGCGGATGACTATATGATCAAACCCTTCGATACCAAAGAACTGACTGCAAGGGTTAAGGCTGTTCTTAGACGTTTTACTCCAAAAAGTAATACTACCAAACAAATTGCAATGCCCAACCTGACCATCAATCTATCTAATTATACTGTCGTCTATAATGATACAAAGATTGAAATGCCACCAAAAGAATTAGAACTTATTTATTTTCTTGCTTCTAACCCAAACCAAGTTTTTACAAGGGAACAGCTCCTTGATCGTATATGGGGTTATGAGTATATTGGTGACACAAGGACCGTAGATGTTCATATCAAAAGAATTCGTGAAAAAATTAATGAATCAGATGCTTGGGGTATCAAAACCGTTTGGGGCATAGGGTATAAATTCGAGGTGAACTAAATATGTTCAAGACATTTACAGGCCGTTTTTTTGCCATCTATGCCATGACCACTTTGGTGATTTTCCTGCTATTATTTGGTGTGCTCACTCAAATCATCTCTAACTACTTTATTGAAAATCATTACAATATGATGTTAGAAGAAAGCCGAATCTTAAGTGAGCAATTTATAGAAACTTATAAAGCAAGAACTTTAACGGACCTTAATTTTACTTATCAATTAATCGCCACCAGTAGGTATATTGATTCTAGAATTATGATTCTGGATGAAAATCATAGGGTTTTTAAAGACACTCAAACCACAGGCAAATCTTTGGTCGGTCATAAACTCAACCATCCCATTATCCTTTCTGTCTTTGAAGGTCATCAAATGTCAGAAACCGGTACTTTTGGGGATCTCTATGACCAACTGGTACTAACAACGGCCTATCCGATTATTTCCGGTGATCGGATTATGGGTGCTGTTATTATTAATTCTCCCTACCCAACGCTACGAGACAATATTAATAACATCTATCAAATGACCCTATTTTCCTTACTGATACTTTTAGCCGCCACCTTTATATCCACATATGTCTACTCAAAAAGTATTACCAATACCATCTCAGAGTTAAACGATCGGGTGCAGGCTATTGCTAATGGTGATTTTACAAGTCATATCGTTCTTAGTACCGATAACGAGATTGGACAATTGGCTAACAACATCAACCATATGGCCTCTGAACTTGAAAAACTTGAAGATATGCGTAAAGATTTTATTGCCAATATCTCTCATGATTTTAGGTCACCTTTAACTTCCATAAAAGGCTTCGTACAAGCCATATTAGATGGCACCATTCCTTTTGAGCGACAAGGCAAATACCTTAATATTGTTCTTGATGAAACGGAACGTCTGACCAAGCTCACCAACGACATACTCCTACTCACAAAGATGGAGAATAATACTGTACAATTAAATAAGACCCACTATGATCTTCATCAAGATATACGTAAAATTCTTTTTCAATTTGAACAGAAAATATTGGATAAACGTATTGATTTCACTTTGCTCATCGACCAACAGGAACTTTTTGTATTTGCGGATATGAATCAAATACAACGTGTATTAACGAATCTCATTGATAACGCTATCAAATTCTGTTCCCCCGGCGACACCATCATCGTTGAAACCACCGTACTATCAGGTAAAGTTGAAGTCAGTGTTAAAGATTCCGGCCCAGGTATATCCGAAGAAGATATTAAGTACATCTGGGATCGATTTCATAAAGCGGACCGTTCAAGAGGCAAAGACAAAAAAGGCATTGGCTTAGGATTGTCTATTGTTAGAGAGATTGTAAAAGCCCATAATGAGTCTATTGATGTATACAGCCAAGAAGGAAAAGGCACAACCTTTGTCTTTACCCTACCCTTATCACACCATATATAAAGGCGCATTGCATTTTTAAATGCAATACGCCTTTTATTTTCTTTTAACTGCTCTTGTCAATTAACCTTTTCTTCTGCTTCAGATGACTTTTTATGAGGCCGTCAAGAAATAATATGGTTTCTTTGGTCAAGTTCATAAATTCCAGACCGGCTTCGTATTCGCTACCTGAATATCGACACCACTTCACTTCAAGCATAACCTCTCTTTTGTCTCCAGCATTTTCCAGATTGAACATTAAAACATCACCGGTTCCAAGGTCTCTCGTACAGCGAATGCCTAGACCACTATAAGATATGTCCTCAATGATGATGCGAATCGGTGCAGGGTCTGGTGTCTCTTCTCTATTTGATATGATATGTTTATAGCACAAGATATGGTTCTTATAATCGATACGTTGTCTGATTCTTTTGTTTTCTTCCAAATAGTCACCCTCTTAGCTTTATAACCAATTATGGTGATGCAATTCACCTTCCATTTGCATTTGACCAAAATCATGCTGACGATAGGCTTCATAAAGCACAATGGAAACAGCATTAGATAGATTCAAGGACCTTATGTCATTTGCCATGGGTATGCGTATACAACTCTCTTGATATTTTAGTAGAATTTCTTCCGGTATACCGGCACTTTCTTTACCAAACATAATAAAAGACCCTTTTTCATAATGAACATCCGCATAAGTCTGCTTTGCTTTGGTCGTGCCCATATAAATCTTAACACCCGGATGCTTCAGCAGAAATTCTTCAAATGAATCATACATATGCAAATCCAACTTATGCCAATAATCTAAACCAGCTCGTTTAACAGACTTTTCATCTAAGGAAAAGCCCAGTGGCCTTATGAGGTGTAGTGAAGCACCTGTTGCTACACAAGTCCTTCCGATACTGCCTGTATTATGTGGGATTTCAGGTTCTAGTAAAACTATATTCATCATTTTGGTTTAATCGCAATGTTCAGTTCAAGCAGTGTGGATCCGTCTTCTAGCTCAAGGGGAACACAGATTGTCTTAGAATCACTAACTGTAAAGGACATATTACTACCCAGACATAAATTTGGTGGTGTAATATCTACAATTATACCCCTAGTTGAAAAAATCGTAGCTGCGTTGCCCAGTACCATGTTAGCAAGTTCCGCTATGGCACTTTTAGCCATATCGTTCAACTCAATAACCGGCATACCCATCATCATATGGGATGCAATATTACATGCAATATCCTCTTCAAGAGAAATAATGACTTGTCCTCTGAGCTCTCCTGTTATACCCACTATTACCGTTAAGACTTTGCCTTCATATTCCGGATTCTTTATATAAGGCTTACCCATTTTTGTATGTATTTGCGATAGGTCCCTTAAAACACTTTGAGCAGCACTGATAAACGGATTAATTAATTCTACATTGACTGACACATTGTTCCCTCCTTATTGTCTTTTTTCTTATTGTATCACATAGGGTTATAGGCTATCAATAAGTATTAAGAAAATAGACTTTATGCTGCATACCACAATCACTAAAGCAGGTTCAACTTGACAAGACACTTATTCTATAATAGAATTAACTTATTACTATGAGATAATAACTATTACAGGAGTGATGATATGGATCAAATTACCTCGATGCTTAAAGCAAAGAATCTAAAAGTGACCCCACAAAGATTAGCAATTTTTAATGTTTTATGTAATACAGTAGAACATCCAAGTGCTGAGTCTATTTACAATGCTTTACAAGAAACCCATCCAACCATGAGCCTTGCAACCATTTATAAAACTCTAGACACTTTGAAAAAAGCCAATCTTATTCAGGAACTCAATGTAGGTGAGGATCGTTTTCGTTATGATGCCATTATCCATAATCATCCTCATATGATTTGCAATCATTGTGGTCAAGTGTATGATTTACACACCCGCGTCGTTGATCAGCTTATTGGCCAACTTCAAACTGAAACTGATTTTACGATAGAGTCTGAAAAGATTTTCCTATACGGAACCTGTCCGGATTGTAAAGTAGCACATTAGAATTTATATTGAGATACTAAACAAGCGCCTAAGCGCTTGCCTATTTTTATATAATTTTCGATAAGTATAATACTTGATAATAATCGTAGATGTAATATACAGGTTTTCCTCGCCTTACACTTCGTACGGTCGTCGGAAAACCTGTATATTACATCTACTCGGTAAAAGGTGGTCATTTCGTCAAGAAAAAGCACTGCTCAATCATCCTTCCATTTTACATCCATGTAAAAATGAAGGACGTTCTACATCCGTGTAGAACTGTGATTGATCAGTGCTTTTTCTTTCCTCATTCGGTTTCGCAAATGCATCATTTCGATAGGCTTATATTCGTATACTCCATATGTCGTGTTAAAGCAACCAGTAATACCAAGTTAACCAACATCGACCATGAAGTTCCTGGAAGCAGACTCTGTGATGAGGCTCATAAGAAAGTAACCTCAATCATCATGTCAGTCTTCAAGACATGATGCTAATGATGAAAACTTTCTTATGAAATTTGTAAGTCAGTATGGATGCTGACCGTCGACTTTTGGTGCATGGATGCACCAACCGGAGACCGTAATCATACAGACTGTGGAAGGGTTTTCATGGGACCCACCATTGAAACCTCATTCATCTAACTTAATATTTCTTTATCATCTTTTCAACAAACAAACCAATTCTCTCAAGTGCGATCTTCAGTTCCTCTACAGAATATGCATAGGAACATCTAATGAACCCTTCACCACATTCTCCAAAAGCCGTTCCCGGTACAACAGCAACCTTCTGATCAAACAATAACTGAGTGGCAAATTCTTCAGATGTTAAACCGGTTTTCTGAATGGATGGGAAAACATAGAATGCACCCTCCGGTTCAAAACAATCCAGTCCCATTTTTCTAAAGCCTTCAACCATCAATCTTCTTCTCTGATTATACGCACGTCGCATCATTTCTACATCATCATCACAGTTTTTTGCTGCCTCAAGAGCCGCATATTGACTGGTAGTTGGTGCACTCATAATGGCATACTGATGAATCTTGGTCATCAGACCGATGACTACTTCAGGTCCTAGTACATAACCCATGCGCCAACCGGTCATGGCATAAGCTTTGGAAAAACCATTGATGATAATCGTACGTTCTCGCATACCCGGAAAAGATGCTATGGAAACATGCTCAAAACCATAAGATAACTCTGCATAGATCTCATCAGAAATAACAATCAGGTCATGTTTGATCACAACTTCTACTATGGCTTTTAGATGCTTTTCTTTCATTACCGCTCCGGTTGGGTTGGTTGGGAAAGAAATCATCAAAACTTTGCTCTTTGGCGTTATTGCTGCTTCAATCTCTTCAGCTGTAATACGGAATTCATTCTCCGCTTTTAGAGGAATAGAAATAACGTTAGCACCAGCAAGATAAGCACAAGGTTGATAGGAAACAAAGCATGGTTCTGCTATAAGTACATCATCCCCCGGATTAATAAGGGCACGAAGAGCTAGATCAATCCCTTCGCTCCCGCCTACCGTTACAAGACATTCGGTCTTATAATCATAGTCTAAGTTAAACCTTCTTTTCTGATAATCACATATGGCTTCCCTAAGCTCTAAGAGACCGGAATTAGAAGTGTAAAATGTCTTGCCTTTTTCAAGAGAATAGATACCCTCTTCTCTAATACGCCAAGGTGTATCAAAGTCCGGTTCACCAACTCCTAGGGATATGGCATCTTTCATTTCTGTTACAATGTCAAAAAACTTGCGGATGCCTGATGGTGGAATTACAGACGCTCTTTCAGATAGCTTATTTTTCATCATGGGGTCACCACCATTCTCTCATCTTTTTTCTCATCATCTAATATAATCCCATAATCTTTGTACTTCTTTAATACAAAATGAGTACCGGTACTTAAGACGGATTCTAAGGGTGCCAGTGTTTGTCCAACAAACAAAGCGACTTCCTTCATAGTTGAGCCTTCAATGATGACTGTAAGATCAAAGCCACCGGACATGAGATAAACCGCAGTCACCTCTTTGAATCTGTAAATACGCTCTGCAATCCGGTCGAAACCTTCACCTCTTTGTGGGGTGACTCTAACTTCAATTAATGCCGTTACTTTTTCGTTGTTAGTACGATCCCAGTTTATGAGTGTATGATAACCACATATGATTTTTTCTTTTTCCATTTTGCTTATTTCATCGGCAATATTATCTTCATTGTCACCTAGCATCAAGGCCAAGTCTTTGACTTCTATTTTGCTGTTATTTTGAATAATCTGTAGTATGTCTTCTCTCATCTGTTACCTCCATAATCTTGTTATTAATGCAGTTATTTAATTACCTTATATAGTTCGTCTGATTGAGGTGGCTTAAGGGTTTGTCTTATTTGATCACTGATAATGAGGCGCTGATTACCGGAAGTAACTTTCCCAATATGCGCACTGTGAATACCGGCCTCTTCTAAGGCTTTAACGAGTCCCGGTCCATCCAGTGTACCAATAAGTAATGCACCACTTGAGATAAGCTGGTAAGGATTAATACCATAAAACTCACATATTTCAATAGTCTCTCTTTTTATGGGAATATGATCAAGTTGAACTTCAAAACCAACTTTGGCACTTGAAGCCATTTCCCAGAGTGCACCGTATACACCACCTTCTGTTATATCATGCATGGCTTTTACACCATGCTTAATGGCGGCCGCGCTATCCTCAACAACAGAAATGAATGATGTGAATTTCTTAGCTTCTTCAATCAGGCTCTGTTTGACCTGACCCCTTAGCTCAGATTCTTTTTCTAGTGCAATAATGCCGGTACCTTCAATACCTGCCCATTTGGTCATGACCAAATCATCTCCCGGGTCCAAATTACATGACATCGCCAGACTGGCATCTGTCGCTCTACCTATACCTGTCACCGATACAATCGGTTGATTCACTGCACCTGTGACCTCTGTATGTCCACCCAGTACTTGTACGTTCAAAGATGTACAAACTTCATTCACATCCTGCATAATGATCTTAAGGTCTTCTTCTAGGAAGCCTTTAGGTAAGAGTATCGTAAGTAAGATACCAACAAGTGTAGCCCCACTAGAAGCTATATCATTGGCTGTAACATGAACAGCCAACTTGCCTATTTCTTTGGTGGTTCCTGTAATCGGATCTGTTGACATAACAATAAGATCCTCACTGGGGAATTTTAGAACACAACAATCCTCACCAATGCCGGGACCATGAATAACTTCTTCTCTTTTTACGGATAATGGCTTTAAGATGGTTCTTTTTAAAACCGATTCAGATACTTTTCCAATCTCCATATCTTCATTCCTCATCGTTTCCCATATTGTTTCCTAATTTTATAGTATTATAGCATTATTCCTGACATTATAAAAGGAAAAAAACCACTTCATATGAAGTGGTTTTGATATCGCTGCTATTGTTTAACCAATAGCGTATCCCATATAATCAAGGCAACTTCGCCTCTCGTGACGACTTTGCTTGGATTAACATTGGAATTAGCTGGTATGACACCAATGGATTTGGCTCTTTGTATATAATTTTCAGGCCATTTGCCTGTTAGATTCTCTTGTCTGCCCAGAACATTCACCATGATCGTAACGATTTCTCCGTATGTGATGTTGCCGGCCGGTCTAAAAGTATCTCCCGGATAACCTTGAACAAGCTTTAGCTTGTTAGCATTGCCTATTACCCCATGTGCCCAATGACTGGTCGGTACATCTGCAAAACTCTTACTTTCTCCGGCCACCTCAACACCTTCATAACCTAATATCCGCACTGCTAAGGCCGCTACTTCAGCTCTGACTATGGGGATATCAAGCTTAAGGGATCCATCATCATAACCTCTAAGTATACCTAAGGTTCTTAGTTGATTGCCTGCATAGCTTTCTTCATTCGTTGCACCATGGACAATTGTCGTTGACATTAATACCACAGCCATCGTTATGATTATCATTTTCTTCAGCATTTTTTTTATTACATTATTCATCTATTTACCTCATCTTAGTTGAGACGCATCGTTTTTTGTCTATCCATTGTTTATACAGGTGCTATTATAGCATGAATGATGCCTCCAAACCATAGTTCACCTACGAATGAAAACATATTGTAACAATGGTTAAAGTCTCAAAACGATATCGTTGATCATTTTTATTAGCCACAAACCTTATCTTAATATAGCCTTTGTCGTCTCTCTGACAATTAATTCAACGGGTAGTTCTTGGGATTTTAGGCCTAACTCGCCGTCAATTTTCTTAATGAGAAGTCTGGCAACCTCCACACCTTTTTTATAGATATCTTGTCTTATGGTGGTTAATGCCGGAAACGTGTACTCACAAATGCTCAAGTCATCAAATCCTATTATGGATAGATCTTCAGGAATCTTCTTTCCAAATTGATGCATGATCTTAATTATGCCAAGTGCCATAATATCTGCAATGGCAAACACCGCTGTGACCTCCATGTGGTCTTTTAAAAGTCTATGCCCTATGGTTATGCCACCTTTAAAGGAAACCGCCTCAACAATCACTGGGCATGCTGTTGGATCTAACTTGGCTTCTTTAATAGCACGCTTGAATCCTATGAAGCGTTTTTCATTTACCTCTGAGACACCAACCTCACTGGTGGCAAAGGCAATATGCTTATGACCAAGGGTCGTTAAATGCTTCGTTGCAAGATAAGCACCCAACTCATCGTCAATACCCACATTATTAACACCTACCGCTTCATAGTTATAGTTATCAATCAAGACAATCGGAACCGATACCAACTTAATCTCTTCCCAAAATCTTGTGTCATAAGTACCAAGTATGGCCAGCCCATCCAGCATCCGCTTGTTTACCAACTCAAGGGCATGATCAATAGAGTGAATGCAAGATATGAGTATATCATAGCCAAGCATTCTGGCTTCATATTCAATACCACTAATAATTTCACTATAAAATGGATTGGTTTTCAAAAGGGAACTTGGCGCACTGTTTTCATAAACCTCCGGTATAAAAATGCCAATAAGATTGGATTTTCCGATAGACAAGCTTCTAGCCGTCATATCCATCTTATAATTCAGCTCCTTAACAGATGAAAGGACTTTTTGCTTGGTCGCTTCCGTTGTTTTGTTGGATATGTTATTGATAACATTGGATACTGTAGCAACCGATACACCTGCATGTTTTGCAACGTCTTTCATGGTTATTTTTCCCATAGTTTACCTCGCTCCTTGTCGTCTCCAAACCCACGCGTTTTCTCTGACATTGTTAATTATAACTTTTTTAACCATGCTTAGCAATTGGATTTTAAACGTTTAGTAAATTATTAACTTGACTTCCCCGGAGACAATAAGTCACCTTAAAATCTTCTCTTTTACCGTGCTGTTAAAAAGTTCACCAAAACTATTGACAAAACTTCTAATTGTGGTAAGATATATCTTGTTCACCTTGAGGACGCTTCCTCTTGGTGATTCAAGTTCATATGTTATTTGGAGGGGTTCCCGAGTGGCCAAAGGGGGCAGACTGTAAATCTGTTGCGATAGCTTCGAAGGTTCGAATCCTTCTCGGAACTGGCAGACGCACAGGACTTAAAATCCTGCGACCTATAAAGTCGTACCGGTTCGATTCCGGTCTCCGGCATTAATTAACGCTTATTATATTTTTGTAAGACCGAATCATCCTCGTATGAAGATGATGCATGAAGTACTTGTACTTCTGCCCAGATAGCTCAGTCGGTAGAGCAGAGGACTGAAAATCCTCGTGTCGCTGGTTCGATTCCGGCTCTGGGCATTCCGCAGCCTAGACAAGAATCGTTAACACAGGATGAACCATCCACCTACTTCGATTCCGGCTCTGGGCATTCCGCAGCCTAGACAAGAATCGTTAACACAGGATGAAACATCCACCTACTTCGATTCCGGCTCTGGGCATTATCAAAAAAATCTCGCGGGTGTAGTTTAATGGTAAAACTCCAGCCTTCCAAGCTGGTTACGGGGGTTCGATTCCCCCTACCCGCTCTCTGCGCGAATGGCTCAGTGGTAGAGCATCGCCTTGCCAAGGCGAGGGTCGCGAGTTCGAATCTCGTTTCGCGCTTCATAAAAACACTCAATTCTAAAACTAGAATTGAGTGTTTTTTATTAATTTAAGATTTTATCAAATAACTTTTTATGACTCATTAAGTCGTATACGATTGAATTGAGCTATTATAAATGTTAAACTTTAGATGAAATATTGAATGCTTCATAAACTACTATTGAACATAATAATATAGATATGAATCCTAAGGAGACAATGATGCTTACACTCTATTTTTCAGGAACTGGCAATACCCGCTACATTGCTACCAATTTTGCAAAAAAAATGAATCATGAAGCTTATTCTATTGAAGAAGACCTAGACTTTGTGTCATTGATTACAAGTCATGAAACCATAGCTTTTTGCTATCCCATTTATACTTCCGATGTACCCTATATTATGAAAAGATTTGTTAATACACATCGACATCTACTGCAAAACAAGAGTCTAATTATATTCTGCACCCAGCTCTTTTTTTCCGGAGATGGAGCGCGCGTCTTTACTGATCTATTAAAAGACATAACCTATTCTGTCATTTATGCAGAACATATCAATATGCCTAATAATATCTGTAATTTTCGGATTTTACCATTAGCAAAAGAAAAGAGAATTGGTAGATACCTTAATCATGCAGAATCGAAACTGATTAAAATATGTGAGAATATTGAGCAGAGTATTATTATTTTGCGTGGCTTTAATCCTGTGTCAAAATGGTTAGGATGGTTTACCCAACGTGCCTATTTCCCAAAAATAGAAGCAAAAGCCATGAAAGATGTTCGTATAAATGCGCAATGTAATTTGTGTGGCACCTGTACACGCGTATGCCCCATGGATAACCTTGCAATAGAAAACAACCAAATCTCTCAATCCGGCGCATGTACATTATGTTATCGGTGTGTGAATCTATGTCCTCAAAAGGCAATAACCGTACTGATCCATTCAAAGGTAAAAAAGCAATACAGGTACTGGGTATAATGATTTTTACTTCTATTTCTTCTATTATTATCTATTTTGTGATGCATATCACATTCCTTCCCCTTTTTCAATGATAGTATAAGGACAAGAGAAAACAATAATAAATACTAAGGAGGAACTTAAAATGCAAAGACTCAACATAGAGCAAACAATCGGTGACAGCGTAACCCTTCATCCGGAACTTGTAAAAGTGTACATGAACTATGGTGTGGATTTCTGCTGTGGTGGTGACAGAACCGTAAAAGAAGCAATAGAAAAAGATGCCCATGACATGGAGGCATTAATCATCGAGGCCGATAAAGCCATTGAGAAAGCATCTGAATTCACTGTTGATTCATCTCATAAAAAGCTTTCGGATTTCTCCACCAGTCAGCTCATTGACAGAATCATTAAAGAGCATCATACTTACCTTAAGGCTGAATTACCCATTATTTCTGACTTGATGTTTAAGATATTAATGGTACACGGTGATCGTCATCCCGAACTATTTGAGATTCACAAATTATTTGGGGGATTAAAAACCGAATTAGAAGGACACCTAGTAAAAGAGGAAGTTCAGCTTTTCCCCAAGCTTATTACAAATGACCCTAATTGCAAAGAACTTATTGAGGAACTTGAAGCAGAACATGACGTAGCAGGCGACGCACTTCATGAACTTACAGACTTAACCAACCATTTCAAATTACCTGAAGATGCATGCACCACGTATCACATGGTTTACAAAAAACTAAAAGCTTTGGTAGCAGATATGTACATGCACGTACATACGGAAAATAATGTCTTATTCAAAAGATTTGTATAGAAAGGGGCATGAACATGTTCAAAATTAATGATCGCATTACATGGGTTGGTAAAATAGATTGGGATCTCAAGAAATTCCACGGCGAAGAATACTCGACACATAGAGGGTCTTCCTATAATTCTTATTTAATTGAAGATGAAAAAACTGTACTGATTGATACGGTATGGCAACCTTTTGATGAAGAGTTTATCACGAACCTCAAAAAAGTCATTGACCTTAAAAAAATCGATTACATCATTGCCAACCACGCTGAAGTTGACCATAGTGGTGGTCTACCTGAGTTGTTAAAAGAAATACCGGGCACACCTATTTACTGTACAGCTAATGGCATTAAGTCACTTAAAGGTCACTATCACGAAGACTGGAATTTTATTCCGGTAAAAACCGGTGATACCTTAGATCTTGGAGAAGGAAAGCTTATTTTTATCGAAGCACCAATGCTTCACTGGCCCGATAATATGTTCGAGTATTATACCAAGGACGAAATTCTCTTCAGTAACGATGCTTTCGGACAGCACTATGCTTCTGAGTTTATGTACAACGATCTTGTGGATCAAGCTGAACTCTACCAAGAAGCCCTTAAGTATTATGCTAACATATTAACACCTTTTAGCCCTTTGGTCTCAAAAAAAATCCATGAAGTCCTTGGATTTAATGTACCTGTAAGCTTGATTTGCCCGGCTCATGGTGTTATCTGGCGTGAAAATCCCACACAAATCGTCGAGAAGTATCTAGAGTGGGCTGACAATTACCAAGAACATCAAGTAACGGTCATCTACGATACCATGTGGGATGCCACCAAAAAAATGGCTGAAGCCATTGCTGAAGGTGTCAAATCTGTAGATCCGACACTTAACATCAAGCTTTATAACGTGGGTACAGCCGATAAGAATGATGTGATTTCCGAAGTCTTTAAGGCAAAACTTGTGGTGGCTGGATCCTCTACGATTAACAAAGGTATTCTATCTGCTATGGCTTCAACCCTTGAAATCATGAAAGGTTTGAATTTCAAAAATAAAAAAGCCGCCGGTTTTGGCAGCTATGGATGGAGTGGTGAATCGCCTAAGCTTATGAAGAAAGCCCTTGAAGATTGTGGTTTTGATGTTCTTGAAGAAGGCCTTGGTATTCTCTGGAAGCCGGATGAAAATGCTCTCAAACTATGCCGAGACTATGGCACGCAACTCGCAAATAAATTATAGAATACGTACTACATAAACATAATAAAATAATCACCTGTCCATGGCCATGTATGACTTGCCGGACAAGGTGATTATTTTTTCTTAATCTACAGGGTATAAACTTTGCATCATTTCATGTGATGCATTAAAAATCTCGTTGGTACGACTGTATAGACGATCCATATCTTCATAACTACCCAAAATACCACCTTCTTGCGTATTGATCCAATTGGTAACGGATTGTACTGTGAATGTAACGACCGGTGTCTTTTGCTCCTTTAAAACAGCTTCATAAACGCGCCGCATAGGCACTGAAACTGTAAAATCTTCATCCAGCATGCCATCAAATATATTCGGACTCGATAGCTTCCAAAGACAAATGGTTAGACTCTGACTGATATTCCTTTTATATTCGATTGGTGCCCCAGGATAATCGACAAGGAATTTCTCTGATTGATAGGCTCTTTCTTTTAATACATCCGGATGTATTGCCAGATAATCTTCAACCGTCGTGGGTTCTATAACCAGTTCTGATAAAATACTCAAATAGGTCTTGGTCATATCACCTAGGTACTGACCATAATCTTCAAGGTATAACAGATAATCCACAACAGGATAAAATGCACCTTCAGCACTATAAATACCATAGCCTTGATCAAAAAGTTTTTTTAAGTGACTCTTGTACACATCATCTTCTACAAGTGATAATAACACTTTCTTTTCATTGCCAATAAAGACATATCCGTTGGTAAAAAGATCCGTATTTTTCTCATATACATCAAAAAGATAAGTATGTATATCTGTTTGCTCCTCTTCAAAAAGCAGTTCCATTTGACCTACCAGACCAACTTCACCTCTAACAATCAATTCTGCCAGCATATCGTCTGCTAAAGATGTGTGAGCCTTTCGAATATTTTCATCGATATAAGCCTTAACTTCTTTGATATCCGGACCGGTAAATAAAAATGCTACAAATCGATCGCGCATCAATTGCTCCTGAGTCAGATCCATATCATCAGGATTTTCATTCTCTGAAACCTCAATATCCGTGTCAAGAGGTTCTTGTTCCTCTAATTCTTCATCTGTTATCGTTTGTTCTGGTAAATCATCTATATTAACATCATTTTTGTTACAGGATGATGCAAGCAGCAACATTCCAAGTAACCCAATGGTTATCCATTTCTTCATATGAACCTCCTGATTCCTTATTACAACGACCTCATATTATCATATACATGTTACAATTCGTTTATAAAAGTCATACGATTAAGTAACATATCATGAACCTTGACCCATATTATATATCATTCAACACAATATTTGTAGTGAGACATATGATTCATGGTCTTTTGAGGTATAAGAAAAAAGAGGCATGCTTTTATAATGCTTTTGTAAAGGCTTTTGCAATACCTGAAGCTACTCTTGCATTGTTGTAAACCAGCTGAATGTTCGTTTCAAGGCTCTCACCATGGGTTAATTCTTTTACCTTAGCTAAGAGAAAAGGTGTTGAGGCTTTACCCTTAATCCCTTGTTTACTTAATTCATCTAGAGCTTGTTCAATCGCTGTTGTGATCTGCTCTTTGTCTTCTTCATAGGCTTCCGGTACGGGATTACCAATCACAAAACCGCCACGAATTCTCATGGACCACTTCGCTTCCATCATAGCCGCAACTTCTTCCGGAGAATCCACGCGAACATCCACATCAAACCCACTATCTCGCAAATAAAAGGCAGGAAGATGATCCGTTTCGTAGCCAATAACGGTAACACCTTGTGTTTCTAAGTATTCCAGAGTGAGACCGATATCCAGAATGGATTTGATCCCTGCGCATACAACCGCCACATCTGTCTGTGCCAGTTCCATTAGATCTGCTGATATATCAAACGTTTCAGTCGCGCCTCTATGGACACCACCTATACCGCCTGTTGCAAACACTTTAATGCCAGCCATTTCAGCAATCATCATGGTGGTTGCGACTGTGGTTGCACCATCTTGTTTTTTAGCTACGACAACCGGCAAATCCCGCCTGCTGCATTTGATCACTTCTAATCCCTTTTTACCCAGATATTCTATTTCATCTTTGGATAAACCTACTTTTAATTTACCACCGATTATGGCTATGGTTGCCGGAACTGCACCATTTTCCCTAACAATCTCCTCAACTTTTAATGCCGTCTCAACGTTTTGCGGATAAGGCATACCATGGGATATGATGGTGGATTCAAGGGCTACTACCGGTTTGTTCATTTCCAGAGCTTCTTCTATTTCTTTACTGATTTCCAAATATCTATTCATCTCTTAACTCTCCTTTATCATTTGCTTAATATTATCAACAGACAAATTCCTTGCAATGGTATCTTTGCTCATAACCGTCACACCTGATGCACCCAGACAAAAATCTACAAAGTCCAAACCTTTGAGCTGATGTTGCAAACCAAATACCATAGCCGCAGTGAAGGCATCTCCGGCACCTGTCACATTGACCACTTCTGATACTTTTGAGCTTCTAAAAAAGCTATGCTCCCCGTCTGTAAAATACACACCTTTTTTACCCAAAGTAATAAACACCTTCTTAATACCCATATCTAAAAATGCTTGACCTGCCAATTCAATATCCTTATCGGTAAGTATTTTTCTGTCTAGTAACACTTCCGCTTCTATTAGATTAGGCTTAATACCATAAAAACCATCTAGAACCGCTTTACCTCTAAGTGCTTTCGTCGTTGATACAGTATCAAAAATAAGCTTCGTATTCTGTAAGTGTCGTACCAAAAAATGAATGCTTGCTTCAGGCAGGTTGGCGTCGATTACGGTATAAGCACTTTTATCAATTTTCATCAACTTGGTTCTTAAAAAATCTTCATTCAGCCGACTTGTTATGGACATGTCCGATACCGCCGTTACCATATCCCCAAGGTGATCTAAGATATAGAGATACGTGGAGGTGCGTTCATTGGCTAGTATAAGACAGTCTTCAATGTCAATACCTCTCTCTACAGCATTATCACGTACCATTAAAGCTTCAGCGTCCCCGCCCATAGCTGTTATCAACCTTACCGGCACCTCTAACATGGACAGATTTTCAGCAATATTTCTACCCACACCACCCAGAGCATGGTTGATTTTTCCCGGATTGGAATCTGCCATAATCATCAAACGATCTGATTTGCCTTGATAATCAACATTGGCACCGCCTATAACCGTCACCGGATGTTCGGTATTGGTGATATAGCCTTTGCCTTTGATAAAGCCTTTTTTCATCAGATTACTAATATGTACCCCAACAGATGCCCGGGTAATACCAAGCATTGCTGCCAGTTTTGCTTGAGAAATCATAGGATCTTTTTCAATGAGGTTAAATACTTCATGTTCTCTTTCTGTCATAGCGTCTCCTAAACATTTGTTAATATCCCTTACATATGATTAGTTTATCATGTTCGTCACTTTGTGGCAAGCATCTTAAGACTAAATGCTCATAAATTAAGGCCAATCTAACAATTTATAATTTGCTATTGATATTCCTGTGTTTTTCACATTATAATCTTAGTAGACATTAGACTAAAAATTCTAGCATAAAGAGGTGAGCCACTTGCGTTTAATTTTCATTGCCGACAACGCCTATCCTTCCTTAAAAAAACAACTTCAATCATTAGGCGAGATTATAGAAATCCCAAAGTCCAATCATTTATATCCAGGTGTAGAAAATCATGGTGACCTACATCTTCATATAATAGATCAAATTATATTCATATCTCGGGAGCTCCCGAATACTATCTATAACCGATTGATTCATCTCGGTCTAGAGGTTCGTATAATTGATGAGAATTTGGACGCTGTTTACCCTAAGTCGGCTTATCTGAATGCCTTGTCCTTAAATGATTATTTTCTTCATCCAAAGACTATTACAGCTTATAAGCTAAAAAGGCATATCGAAAGTAGCTCCAGACAATGGGTTGATATTAAACAAGGTTACGTAAGATGTGTTGCACTCCCCATTGCAGGTCATGCACTCATCACAGCCGATGAAGGTATTCTTAAGTCTTGTAAATCTACAACACTAGATGTGTTGAAAATACAGCCAGGTTATATCAAACTTGAACATCATGACTATGGTTTTATTGGCGGAACTGCTGGCCAGATTCAAGATACGCTCTATTTTAACGGAGATCTGACCACACATCCGGATCACCAAGCCATAAAAGACTTTATCCAACAACAAGGCTGCAGTATCGTTCAAGTAAAAGGTCTACCACTCCAAGATATCGGTTCCATTCTCGTATATGAAGGTGAGGATTTATGAAAAAACATATGAACATTCCTATTTTTGTACCTCATAATGGCTGTCCTCATGATTGCATCTTCTGTAATCAGATAAAGATAACCGGTAATAATGCCAGTTTTAATGAACGCCAAGTCCGAAATGAGATTGAAACTTATCTCTCAACTGCAAAGGGTGTTGCTCATATTGAGATTGCTTTCTTCGGCGGTAGTTTTACAGGTATTCCTATTGAAGAACAAAGGTCATATCTAGAACTGGCGACAGAATATATTCACAAATACAATCTGGACGGTATAAGATTATCCACTAGACCTGATATGATTACTAAAGAGATTCTGGACTTTTTAAGTTACTATCCTGTAATCGGTATTGAGTTAGGTGTCCAATCCATGTCCGAAGAAGTGCTAAAGGCTTCAAAACGTGGTCACACTGCGGATGATGTGGTCAAGGCTTGCAAATTGATTCGGTCTTACCCTATTGATTTGGGTCTTCAGATGATGCTCGGTTTACCTAGGGACACAGTGGCATCATCACTCTATACAGCTGACCAAATTATTGGATTAGAGCCTGACATGGTACGTATCTACCCCACTTTGGTTATACAAGATACTGAACTGGCAAGTTTGTATCAACAGGGTCTTTATACCCCTTGGGACCTTGAGACAACCATCGATCTTTGTCTTGAAATCTTACCAAGATTCGAAGCGGCAGGCATTAAGGTTCTACGTATTGGCCTACAGACGACCCAGGACATTCAATTAGGCAAAGATGTGATTGCCGGACCTTTTCATCCTGCCCTTAGACAACTTATTGATGAAAAACGTCTTGTAAACTATATTCTTGATTTCATAAGCGATAGTAAAGCACCCATATGTATTGAAGCAAACTCCAAGCTCTATCAAGCCTTGATAGGACATAAAAAAAGACATTTAACAATCTGGTCAAATCATGATCCTGCTATTTCCATTCGCCAAAATTCCAATTTGCCAAAACATATCCTTAAGATTGGTAACACCTATCACAACAGCCATAGTCTAACAACTTTATACGAAACAAGATAACATTCAAGGTACATGTATGCCCTTAACCTTATCTAAAACTAAGTTTTACGATTTTTTTTCATAGTTTGTTCATAAACAATTTACAATTCAAAATCAAAGTGCTAGAATTATATGTAACGACATAATAACGTGTCCATTCATTTATTAATAAGGAGGTAACTATGAAAAGATTTTTAAGTATTATCTTAACTCTATCCCTTTTATTTAGTTTTGCAGTACCGATTCATGCAGCAGATCCTGTAGAAATCACTGTTTTCCATGTTAACGATGTACATTCACGTGTCATTGAAAATGGAAATTTTGGTTATGCAAAGATTGCCACCTTGGCTAACGAAGCAAGAACAGCCGGTGATCATGTTCTCCTCTTAGATGCAGGCGATTCTTTCCATGGTCAGACATTTGCTACCATATCCAAAGGTGCAAGTATAGCCCGTCTCATGAACCTCATGAAGTTTGATGCTTTGACCGTCGGTAATCATGATTTCAACTATGGACAAGCAAGACTTCTTGAATTACAATCTGAAACCAACTTTCCATTACTAGGTGCTAATGTTCTTAAAGCAAACAATGCTTTACTTTTAGATGATTACGTCATCAAAGAGTTTGAAGGTGTAAAAGTAGCTATTTTTGGACTTGCATCTCCGGAGACCACTTATAAGACACATCCTAATAATGTGGAAGGCCTTACCTTTGAAGATCCTATTGTCACCGCTAAGCGTATGGTGGACTTATTGACACCATTGGCCGATATTATTATTTGCTTAGGTCACATCGGTAACCAAGGTATGTATACTTCTGAAGCAATCGCTACAGCTGTCGATGGCATTGACCTTTTTGTAGACGGACACAGCCATTCAATTTATGGTGAAGGTAGCGGCATGGTTGTCAATAATACCTTAATCGTACAAACCAACGACTATGCAAAAAATCTCGGAAAAGTTACATTAAGCTATATGGATGGTACTTTAACATCAAGTGCTACCTTATTAACGACAGAAGATGCTGCAACCATCGTTCCTAATCCTGAAGTATTGGCACTTATTGAAACAGTTAGTGCTGAAAATGCAGTTATAACTTCAGCTGTTGTCGGAACAACAACTATTGACTTACAAGGCGAAAGAAGTTTTGTTCGAACTGGCGAAACCAACCTTGGTAACTTAATTGCTGAATCTATGCTGGATGTATCCGGTGCTGATTTGGCCATAACCAATGGTGGTGGTATCCGTGCTTCTATCGCTACTGGTGATGTTACTCAAGGTGATATTATCTCTGTTTTACCTTTTGGTAATTATGTAATTACTAAAAGTGTAACTGGCGCAGATATTAGATCCATCTTAGAAGTGGGAATTTCTGACTATCCTACTGAAAAAGGTGCATTCCCTCATATAGCCGGTATGACCATCAAGTTTGATTCTAACCTTCCAGTTGGTGCTAAGCTTACCGAAGTTATGATTGGTGATGAACTTCTAGACGATACAAAAACTTATGTACTTGCAACCAATGATTTCTTAGGCGCTGGCGGAGATGCTTATACCGCTTTGGCAAACTATCCAATCCTTGGTGAATTTGATGCTCTTGATGAAGTCCTTGTGGCTTATATGAAAGAAAACGGCACAGAAAAAGCCGTTGTTACAGGTCGTATCGCAGCCATTGACCCAGTTGTTGTGGTTCCACCAGTTGTTGTGCCTCCAGTGGTTGTACCTCCTGTAGTTACACCTCCAATTGTAGAAGTACCTGTTGTATATATTGTTAAATCCGGAGATGTTTTATGGAGAATTGCTAGAACTTATGGTTTCACTTGGCAAGAATTATCTGAATTCAATCAGTTGAAGAATCCCAATCTCATCTATCCAGGCAACAAGATTCTTATTCCCAAAAATTAAAAATTCAATATTTCCATACTAAACGAAGGACCGTCAATCATCGACGGTCCTTCGTTATTTTGCACTATGAAGTTCCAATTAATACTGTTTTGATCCAATTGGGTTTTTTATGATACGCATTGCATTTATAATCGCTATAAGTGCAACACCTACATCAGCAAAAACCGCTTCCCACATGGTGGCTAAGCCCCCTGCTCCTAAGACCAATACAATCAATTTGACCCCCATAGCAAAAGCAATATTCTGCCAAACGATGGCTTTTGTCCTTTTTGCTATAACAATTCCATCAACAAGCTTATAGGGTTCATCTGTCATAAGCACCACATCGGCTGCTTCTATGGCAGCATCTGAACCAATCCCTCCCATTGCTACACCAACATCAGCTCTTGCAAGAACAGGGGCATCGTTAATACCATCACCTACAAATAAGGTCTTGCCTTTTTTTTGCTCCTTAATGATGTTTTCAAATACTTCGACTTTTTCATGTGGTAAAAGGCCGGCATAGACTTCATCAATGCCCAATGTAGCTGCTATTTTATGGGCCACTGCCGGTAGATCACCTGTCAGCATGATGATTCTACTAATACCTTTGGCTCTAAGATCTGTGATGGTCTTCTTACTATCTGATTTTATTTCATCGGATATAACCATATAGCCCATATAAACACCCTCTTTTGCAATATGTACTAGAGTGCCAAAGTGGTCCTGAGACGGTGGTTCTATACCATAATCAGTCATAAGCTGACGGTTACCTGCGAGAATTTTGTCACCTGACAAAGTGATGCTTATACCTTTACCTGCAATTTCTTCAAAGTGATCGATGCGCTTTGGATCTACAATTACGCCATAAGCATCTATTACCGATTTACCAATTGGGTGGTTTGAGTAATATTCAGCATAGGCGCCTAACTTCAGTATTTCATCTTTAGTGGTGTTTATCGGATATATCTCTGTCACCTTAAAAACGCCTTTTGTAAGAGTGCCTGTTTTATCAAAGACCACTGTTTTTACTTGATTCAATGCTTCTAGATAATTGCTACCTTTAATAAGAATACCATGTTTCGAAGCTCCACCAACACCGCCAAAGAAACCAAGTGGAATAGAAATAACCAGAGCACATGGACATGATACAACTAAGAAAATCAAGGCTCTATGGATCCAAGTTCTAAAATCCTCACCCTGCATAAGCAGTGGTGGTAAAAAAGCCAACGCAAGGGCCAAGTAAACGACAACCGGTGTATAATATTTGGCAAATGTGGTGATGAATTTTTCTGTTTCTGCTTTCTTACTTGTCGCGTTTTCGACCAAGTTCAAAATCTTAGATACTGTAGACTCACCAAATTCTTTCGTCACATTAATCTCAATAAAGCCATTGGTATTCACCGATCCTGATAATACCGTATCCCCTTCAGTTGCTTTACGGGGCACAGACTCTCCTGTTAAGGCTGATGTATCTAACATAGCCGTCCCCTTAACAAGAATGCCATCAAGGGGAATTCTTTCACCCGCCTTAACCCAAATACGTTCATTCACTTTGATCGTATCTGCCATGACTTGACTTAGCTCTGTGTCTTTCATGACCCATGCTACATCCGGTCGTATATCCATAAGACCAGCGATGGATTTTCTAGATCTATGAACAGCCATATCTTGAAATCGCTCACCTATTTGATAGAATAACATAACGGTTACAGCTTCTGGGAATTCGGATATTGCAAAAGCCCCGATGGTGGCTACTGACATTAGAAAATTCTCGTCAAAGACCTTGCCTTTAACAATATTGCGCCCTGCAAGCATGAGGACATCGCCACCAATGGTCAAATAAGCTACTAAATAGATGATAAGCTCTTCCCTTAATGATAAATCTAATATTAATCCGGCAGCAAAAAACAGTGACCCTACGATGAGTCTTATCCATATAAGCTTATCTTTCCATGAATCTGTATCTTGTTCAAGCCCTTTAGCTATTTGATCTTTCTTCTTTATGACCGTTATACCATTTTCAATCTGATTCACTTTTTTTTGCAGAATCGGTAATAAATCAAGATCAAGGGCTACAGCATCAATCGTAATGGTTTGTGTAGCAAAATTCAGATGTGCTTGATTGATCTCCGAAAGCTTACCTACCTCATCTTCAATTTTCATTGCACAACTATGACAGTTTAAACCTTCCAAAATATATTCATGACTCATTATAGCCTCCTGTTTTCATATTAACATATGTTTACTTGTTCATATATTAATATTATACAGCCAAACCTACTGTGCGTCAATGAATATTTATTTGACCCTTTATCCTTTTTTTACATTTGTGGTATAATGAAAACAGATACCAATATGACCCATTTAAAAGCATATAAGGAGGTCCCTATGTCCTATTACAAGAATATCATACATTATTACAATCAATTGTTTCCTTTAGACCAAAATAAGCTGGACTTTGTTAACACCTCTCACACATCACAGAAAATACTCGATATCGGTTGTGCTACCGGTTCCCTATGCCACGCGCTTTACCACTTAGGTCACGAGGTTGTGGGTATCGATATTGACAAGAAAATTCTTGATCAAGCCAGAGGACTTGGTGATGATGGCCCTACCTTCCATGCCCTTGACATGCTTAATCTGGAGCAGCATTTTGATATGGATACCTTTGATCAAATTCTGTGTTTTGACAATACCATTGCCCATTTGCCAAATGAAATGGCTGTTGGTCAGTTCCTTAAAGCTATGTCAAAAGTGCTTAAAGATGATGGTGTATTTAAATGCGAAGTCGTCAACTATGATCTCGTCTTAGCTAAAGGCATTTTAGAACTGCCGGTCATTGAAGTAGATGACCTCATCTTAAAAAGGCACCAATGTCTTGAGCAACAATGTATGGAATGTTACACCGAACTGGTTCACAATGGTGAAGTAGAAATAAACTGTGTCCCCTTATTTCCTGTTCGATATGAGCAACTTGAGTTTTTATTGATAGAAGCCGGATTTACAAAAATAAAGCTTTTTAGTGATTTTAACCGCAACCAACCTGAAGGTGAACATATTTACAACATTTTAGAAGCCTGGAAATAATCTTCTACAGTTTTGTAACTGTCACCTGTCTTGCTCGATCATATACATCATCCAAATCCAGTTTAGGATAACCTTCAACGGATATCGTAAGCGCACTACATGCTGTAGCGATAGCAAGACATTCGTCTAAAGGTTTCTTCCTAGATAAGCCATAAATGAAACCTGCCAACATAGCATCTCCGGCACCCACTGTGCTGATAATGTTGACATCAATGGTACCACCACGATAAGCTTCCTCAGCCGTAACCAGAAGACTGCCTTTTGAACCCATGGAAACAAGTACATATGTTATTTTGTACATTTGAATGATTTCTCTAGCAGCTTCAATAATCTTCTCATCGTTCTCCAGTTTACGATTTAGCGCATTTTCAAGCTCATGAATATTTGGCTTAATAAGATAAGGCTCACCTTTTAAGCCTTCTCTTAATATGTCATTGTCCGCATCGATAATGATTTTAACCTCTTTACCATAACGCTGGGCAATATTTTTATATGTATCTTTAGACAAACCTTCTGGTATGCTACCACTCATAATAAGGTATTCACTTCTTGGTGCTATGGTATCCAGTTTCTCCAAAAATTTTTCATAGTTATTCGAGTCAACTCTTGGCCCGGATTCATTTAAATCCGTCGTTTGGTTCATACCCATTTCAACAATCTTAATATTGGTCCTTGTATGACCGGGCACCTCTATGTAGTTAACAGCCATTTCATCTTTTTTGAAATACTCAAGAATTTCATGCTGGTTAGAGTGACCGAGTATGGTCATATTCATCGTCGGTAATGTGAAACCGGACAATATCCGTCCCACATTAATACCTTTACCACCAAGATCTTCTCTAATCTCACCGACTCGGTTAACTTCACCATATTTAATACTTTGAACATGAATGGTCCTATCTAATGCCGGATTAAGGGTGATCGTTGTTATCATATCTTACCTCCTGTTATTTTTGGTTATAGTTGATTGTAGTTGATTTAAATTGGTTTATAGGTTAAAGTTCATGCTCTACTATCCCGATAAATATACTAAGCCACTTGATATTTTCTTAAAAGTTACGCGTTAAAAAGGAGTACTTTATGATCAAAGCATATAAATCCGGATTCATTAAGTTGGATGATGAAAGTGCAAAAAGAAAAGGCAACTACTTAGTCATCGAGATGACGGTAAAAAGCCTTTCCTTCATTCATCTAATTATCATTAGCCAAGACGGTTTGGTTTTTGCCGAGGCTATTGATTCTATGACTGAGATTACAGGATACCATCGATACAGTACCACAACTTCTACTTATATTGGCGCTGGAGAACTCATTCCTCTTAATACTCAAGATAAAAATGGAATGATCGAAGGCTTGACCATGCAACTTGGTTTTAATTATCATCTGACTGCACAAGCATTTGGTGAAGGCTTACTTAGACTTTCAGGTCAACTGTGAACACTTCTTTCATGATTTTGTATGCTGCTTCAGCCAGGCCATCCCAATGGGTAACAGCATCATAACCAATGACAAACCAAGCCAACATAGGTGCTTTGTTCTTAAATGGATTAAGAGGTTCATACTTGATCTCACCATGACGCCTAATGTCATAATCTTTGCCTAACTTAAATACCATACTGTCCCCATAATAAAATGCAAATACCTTGTTGTTGTATACAAGTGCAGGAGATGACATCATTTTTCCATGATGAACATCTTCATATTTATGTACCATTTTTTCAGCAATTTGATCATAACTGAGCTTAACTTTTGCCATGTTCAGCCTCCCATATTTTCTTAATCATGCCTATAGGTCCTCACCAATCATGTGCAACTGCTTTACGAACTGATTGGCCACCCTACCGGACATACCTCCTTGTCTTAAGCTCCACTTCTTTGCCTCTACTTCGACCCATGATCGGTCATAGTCTAACTTTTCTTCATCAATCATCTTAAACACCATCTCAAGATATGCTTTTTGTGACAATGACTCAAATGTAAGAAATAAACCAAAGCGGTCAGATAGCGATGTCATCTCCTGAATGAAGTCTTGAATGTGAATCTCCCCTTCACGGTCTGACCGCACTTCTTTAATCAGATGCATCCTATTGGAAGTTACATAAAAGGCTACATTTTTTGTCTCATTTAAGATGCCACCTTCTATAAAAGATTTCAAAAATTTATAAGCATCCTCATTAACCTCAAAAGATAAATCATCCATAAAAATGATGAATTTCAGACTTGAGTTCTTAATTTCTTCAATCAAAGCCGGTAGTTGGCCAAGCTGTCCTTTGTGAAGCTGAATCAACCTTAGCCGCTGATCCTTATACAAATCCACAATTGCTTTTATGGACGAGGATTTGCCGGTACCACTAGCACCTACTAATAAGGCATGATGATAGAATTTACTTTTCACAAAGGCTTCGGTATTTTTCCTGAGCCTTTCTTTTTGAATATCATAATCATAAATAAGAGACCATTTAAGCGGTTCGTATTTTTCTATTGGCATGATTGTATTATCCACGGTCATATAATAAGCTATATGACTTGAAAATCTGCCGGTTCCTTGACTTTTCATCAGAACCACAAAATCATCACATTGCTGATGGAAAATAGGTTTATCTCTCACAACGGTGAAGAAATCCAAATAACATGTCACTTGACTATGTTGACTCGTTTTCTCTAACAAAAAAGTTAATAGTCCATGTTGGTTATCGATGTCATGTATGGCTTGAGCCACATCATAATGGACCAACCAATTAATTATCATCAAGTCATTTTTGATACAAGCATAATCAAACTCAGTCAAACGGTAATGCTCATCAACCAGTTTTGAAATGATTTGATTTTCAGATTCTATCATTAAGAACATGATATGCTCCATTAGTTTTTTACCACAGCTTACCAAGTCTTTAACCAAATTAAAGTAGGATCTTTGCCGTTCATTATAGTCTTCTTTGGTTATTAGATTATAATAATTGCATACAATTGAATCTCTCTCAAAACTAGTGTAGATGACCAGATTCTTAAGTTGATGGGACATAGGCTTGGCCTCCTTTATTTAACGACATTGCTGATAGCAAGTATAAGCGCTTCTTCAACTTCTTTTGCAAGTGATTCTAAGGCCGGATTTTCTTGCAGAGCAATTAAGGTTGTTGGCCGTATTAAGCCCAGTACAAGGTTGCCTTCTTCTTCATAGATGGCCATTTTGCAGGGCAAAAAATAACCGGCACTGATGTCAATATCTAGAACTTTTTTTGCAGCTACCGGATTGCAAACCTCTAATACAATAAAATCACGATCAAATGTCAATCCTTTTTCCTGTAGTTTATCTTTCATATTCAATTCCCAGAGAATACCGAAACCTTCATTTTTAAGTGATGCTTCTAATCTGCTTCGTACTTCTATTTTACTTAAGTTGGTTACAACTTCATATCTAATATCCATAATACACTTCCCTTCTTAATTCCTATTCCCGGTTTATATGTTACAAGCTCCTACTTTTTGATAGTCATTCTTATTATAATTATATAACAAACACTTCCATACAACAAGGCGTGTTTGTAATGCAAAATTAATCTTCTTGATCAAGGTGCTAATTATGTGCGCTATAAACAAGAAAAGAAGCTTCGCTTCGTTATGAGCTCTGCTCATATTTCTGAACGATTCGACAGGAAAGGTCTTTGACGTATTCTGCCACGCTTTTTGGCTGAATACTAAAGTATGACTCGTAAGTGACCAGCTTTGCTGGACACGCTCCAAGAGAATGAAAAAAGGTAGCTCGAGCTATGATCTTAAGCGACCTTGCTCTTACTACCTTATAATGGTAACTAGAAGAATATACCTTCGTCCCCGATTAAATCCGCAACTTCTGACATAATCTCTGTTAGTGCAGATTCATCTATGCGAATTAATGCCATGGCATCATCTGAAAATTTGTAATTCAGCCCATCTATGCCTAAATTATACCCCATCATCATCATTAAGCCATCCGCGATGTGTATCATTGCTGTCATTTTAGGATTAATAATTGCCTTTTCAGGATTATGATGACAGGCAATAGACTCAATCAGTTCTTGGGGCAAATTCCACTTTTCAGCAATCCTTGCGCCGACTTCACTATGATTATAGCCCAAGATTTCAGTCTCCACTTCAAGAAATGATTTGTTATGTAACTCAACTTCTTGGACAATCAGTTCAAATTGGTCTTTCATGTACGTATCTAAAATAACTTTACCAATATCCCTAAGTAATCCGGCTGTATAGACTTGATCCGGTTTTGGAAATTTTATTTTTTTCGCGATGGTTCTAGCTGTTATGGCACACACCTGAGATTGACGCCATAACGCTTCTCGTTCTAGTGCATAACCGGGCAATTCTCTTTCCATAACCTTGCCCACAGTAGAAGCAAATACCATACTTTTAATAGCCTGAAAGCCCAACAAAACGGTGGCCTCAGAAACAGACTTAATATTTCTTGACACACCATAATAAGAAGAATTGGCCAAGCGTAATATTTTCGTGGTTAAGCCTTGGTCCTTCATGATTTCACTTTCAAGATCCTTCGCAGTTGACTGGGGATCCTCCGTTATCTGGATGATGCGGTTCACTGTTTGAGAAAATACAGGAATCTCATCTACCCGATTGATCAATTCTTCCAGACTCAATTTATTCATCTAAGACCTCCTCATGAGGATTAGCGTTGTAAATGTTCTATCTTTTATGACTTGCCAAATATTCAACATATTTACCCGTGCCAATTGCAACACAAGTTAAAGCATCCTCAGCAACAATGACATTAATACCGGTCTTGCTCTCAATGAGTTGATCAAGTCCTTGAAGTAAACTGCCGCCACCTGTCATAACAATACCTCTTTCGGCAATATCCGATGCAAGTTCAGGTGGTGTTTTTTCAAGCACACTATGCACTGCTTCTACAATATTACCTGCTGCTTCTCTAAGTGCTTCTTCTGTTTCATCTGATGTAACCGTTATTGTTTTTGGTAAACCTGTAATCAAGTTACGACCACGGATATCCATTTGTATAATCTCCGGTCTTTTAAAAGCGGTTCCAATCTTAATTTTTATTTCTTCCGCAGTTCGCTCACCTATTAAGAGATTATGCTTTTTCCTCATATATCTAACAATAGCTTCATCAAAAACATCGCCTGCTATCTTAATGGACATGCTGACAACGGTTCCTCCAAGAGAAATGACAGCGATATCTGCTGTCCCACCACCAATATCGACCACCATGCTACCACATGCTTTGGATATATCAATGCCCGCACCTATTGCTGCAGCTATTGGTTCTTCTATGATTTCTACTTTTCTAGCGCCTGCTTGATAAGTTGCATCTTCAACCGCTCTTTTTTCTACTTCTGTTACACCACTTGGTACACAAACTGTTATACGTGGCTTTCTAAGTTTTCTTCCTACAGCTTTACTTATAAAATACTTCAGCATTTTTTCTGTAACGGTATAATCCGAGATGACACCTTCTCTAAGTGGCTTAACTGCAATAATATTTCCCGGTGTTCTTCCAAGCATGGTTCTGGCTTCATTTCCTACAGCCAAGATTTTATTTGTATCACGATCAAAGGCAACCACTGATGGCTCTCTTAAAACCACCCCTTTGCCTTTTATATAAACCAACACATTTGCGGTACCAAGATCAATGCCTATATCTGTACTAAACATATTTGTTCCCCTTCCATTTATCTCTACTTGAGCTACTCTCAAGTTCAATGACGACGATATCTTCTATATTATAACTAAAAAAAAGAATTTTTGAAAGCTTTTTTAAATAATATAATTGGTTAAGGCATCAAAACTATAAAGTTGCGTTTAGTTTTGAGCATTTAACCGAACTTATGACATGATTTTTCTTAAAGTTTTAAGGGACTGCATGAGCAGCCCCTTAATTATTATGCTTTTGTAAGATCAACCGGTGTCTTTTTAAGATGCCAGATTTCTGTTGCGTATTCTTCAATCGTTCTGTCTGATGAGAATTTACCGGCATTGGCCGTGTTCATCATGACCATCTTTGCCCATTTACCTTGATTCCTATACGCTATGTCCACGCTTTTTTGAGCTTCAATATAAGCTTCAAAATCTTTTAAGATAAAGTATTGGTCAGCCGGTTCACCACCACCATTTAAGAGAGAATCATAAATCACTCTAAACATGTCCGGATTCTCAGGTGCATAGAAACCATTAATCAACTGTGTAACAACTCTTCTTATGATCTGATTGGTATTGTACAAATCCCAAGGGTCATAACTACGTTCATGTTGAAGTTTTATAACTTCATCAGAGGTCATACCAAAAATGAACGCATTCTCTTTGCCTGCTTCTTCCACAATCTCAATGTTGGCACCGTCCATGGTGCCAAGGGTTACTGCACCGTTTAGCATGAACTTCATATTTCCTGTTCCGGATGCCTCTTTACTTGCAGTTGAGATCTGTTCGCTCACATCTGCCGCAGAAAAAATAATCTCAGCATTGGAAACACGATAGTTTTCAATGAAAACCACTTTTATTTTATTATGTATAGTTACATCATGGTTAATAACATTGGCCACATTGTTGATAAGCTTAATAATCAACTTTGCCCGTTCATAACCCGGTGCCGCTTTTGCACCAAAAATGAATGTTCTTGGTATCATATTACGATCCGGATTTTCCCTTAATTCATTGTAAAGATGCATAACATGCAGAATATCCATTAATTGACGTTTATACTCATGAAGACGCTTAACTTGTATATCAAAAATGGACCTTGGATCAATCTCTATACCGTTATGCTTCTTCACATATTCTGCCAAACGAACTTTATTCTCATATTTTATATGCATAAATTCTTTTTGGGCTTTTTCATCGTCTACAAATGCTTCCAAATGCTTCAAATGTGAAAGATCCGTTGTCCATTCATCACCAATCTTCCTTGTAATCCATTCTGCTAGCTTAGGGTTTCCGTGGAGCAAGAACCTTCTTTGAGTAATCCCATTGGTCTTATTGTTGAATTTATTCGGATAGAACTCGTAGAATTCTTTCAATTCTTCATTTTTCAAGATTTCAGTATGAAGTCTCGCAACACCATTAACTGAGAATGCGCCTACAATAGCCATCCACGCCATTCGGATTTGCCCATTTGCAATGATCGCCATTCTACGAATACGTTCATTATCTTGTCCATACTTATCCACTAGACTCACCACGAATCTTCTGTTGATTTCCTCAACAATTTGATAGATTCTTGGCAACAATCTACTAAACAATTCAATCGGCCATTTTTCAAGGGCTTCTGACATAATCGTATGGTTGGTGTAAGCACATGTTCTTGAAGAAATCGCCCATGCTTCACCCCAAGCAAGACCCTCATCATCCATAAGTACACGCATTAATTCCGGAATAGCTAAAGATGGATGTGTGTCATTAATATGAAAAGTAACCTTATCCGGTAATTCACGAATATCACTATGCTTCTGCTTGAACTTACGAATGACTTGCTGTATGGTCCCTGAAATGAAGAAATACTGTTGTTTCAGTCTTAATTCTTTTCCTTGATAGTGGTTGTCGTTAGGATAGAGCACTTCAACAATCGATTTCGCCAAATTTTGCTGTTCTACCGCTTTATGATAATCCCCACGGTCAAATGATTCTAAGTCGAAGCTTTGAATCGCCTCAGCATCCCATAGTCTTAAAGTATTAACGGTATTATTGTTGTAACCGACGATAGGCAAATCATAGGGGATGGCATTGACCGACTGATAATTCTCATGAACATAATGTTCCGTCCCGTCATCGCGCCTCTCAACACGAACGTTGCCGCCAAACTTAACCTCCACAGCATACTCAGGTCTTCTCACTTCAAAAGGATTTCCGTTCTTCAGCCACTCATCCGGCTTTTCAACTTGATAGCCATCAATGATACGTTGCTCAAAGATACCATATCTGTATCTGATACCACAGCCATAAGCTGGGTACTCAAGGGTAGCTAGAGAATCTAAAAAGCAAGCAGCCAAACGTCCAAGACCACCATTACCAAGTCCCGCATCCGGTTCTTCATCTTCGATGACATTCAGGTCAACGCCCAACTCATCAAGAACTTCCTTAACAATATCATTAACACATAAATTAATCATATTGTTACCGAGTGCTCTACCCATCAAAAACTCCATGGACAAGTAATAGACGGTCTTAGCATCTACTTGCTCATAGGTCTTATGTGTTTCAATCCATTGATCTATGATGATATCCCTTACAGCATAAGCAACTGCTTGGAAGACTTCCTGATTGGATGCTTGATCGATGGTCTTTCTAAATTGATTTTTAATATTCTCAAATATAGCTTCCTTGAAAACTGTTTTATTAACATTTAATCTGTTCATATAACCTCCATTTAAAAAATGAATTGTAAGCGTTTACATTTTTCCAAATACTGATACTTCCTAATGATAGCACACTTCATCATTTTCATGCAAGCGCTTACACTTCGTTAATTTTTTTACCGCACACCTGATTCCCAATATTTCCACTAAATCCTTTGATTTAAAGACTTTCAAGACTCTTATCCATAATTTTATATTAACAAGTAAATATATTTACTAAATATTAACCTATTAAATCTTATGATAATATATTATTTTGTATTTTAATGTGTTTGAATTTTCATAGGATCTCTTACAACAAACTTACTTTTCCCATCTCATGACATAAAAAACAGCAAGTCTTCATTTCCACTTTCAACCTTTTATTGGTCAAATAAAAATGAACACTTACTGCTTATAATAACTCTTAAATTGTAATTCTATCTTCTCACCACTGTCAGATCAACGGACGTACCATTAATATTCCAGTTCTTAAAATACCCTGTAGCATCTGAACCTTCCAAAACAGAAACCGCCAATGTCTCACTAGCAATCAAATCCACATTGCCTCTAATAACTTGATCGGCCTTCTCACTGTTGGCATAATAAACATCGATTTGATCGGTTACATCAAAATCCGCTTCCTTACGCATGGTCTGAATCTTACTGATAATCTCTCTGACAAAACCTTCTTCAAGCAATGCATCTGTCAACTTCGTATCAATAACCACCGTCACATTACTATCTGTCACAGACTCATAACCCTCTTGCTTCGTTGATTCAATCAATAAATCTTCTTCCAACAAGACAACCGGATCACCATTCACATCAAAGTTCAAAGCGCCTGTGGTCTTTAACCTGCCCATCGCCTCATTACCATCAACATCAGATAAATAAGCCTTTATTCCGCCAAGTTGCTTACCATATTTCGGTCCTACCGTTCTAAGTTGAGGTTTAAATAAAAACGTCGTAAAGTCACTCACATCATCTCGCATGACAACTTCTTTTACATTAAGCTCTTCTTTTATGATATCTAAATAAGCCGGATCTAACTTCACGTCACCTTCTGACTTGATGTACATCGTCGCTAAAGGCTGACGGTTCTTAATAACCGCAGAATTTCTGCAAGCACGTCCTGATACTACAACTTTTAAAACCAAATCCATTTGTGCTTCAACTTCAGGTACTATCCAAGCTTTGTTGGAGACAGGAAAATCGCAATAATGAATGCTTTCCGCCGCGTCCGGATTAAGCCCTACAACCAAATTCTGGTAAATATCTTCCGCCATAAATGGTACAAAAGGTGCCGATAACTCAGCAAGCGTTTTAAGCGTCGTATATAACGTCATATATGCATTAATTTTATCTTGTGGCATGTCTTTGACCCAGAAACGCTCTCTAGATCTTCTCACATACCAATTGCTTAAATCATCTACAAATGCAGCCAAAGCTCTGGAACTTTCAAATATTTTATAGTTTTCTAAATTGTTATCCACCTCATGAATCAAAGTGTTGAGCTTGGAAAACAACCATTTATCCATTAATGATAACGCCTCATAATCCAACACATGCTCATTAGGATTGAACTTGTCTATATTGGCGTACAATACATAAAATGCATAAGTGTTCCAGAAAGTACCCATGAATTTTCTCTGACCTTCAATAACGGAAGTTCCATTAAATCTATTGGGTAACCATGGCGCACTGTTGTTATAAAAATACCAACGAATCGCATCTGCACCATAAGTCTCCAATGCCTCAAAAGGATCAACTGCGTTGCCTTTGGATTTGGACATTTTCTGACCGTTTTCATCCTGAACATGACCAAGTACAATAACATTCTTATAAGCAGGTTTATCAAAAAGCAAAGTAGAAATAGCAAGTAAAGAGTAGAACCATCCTCTTGTCTGATCTACTGCTTCACTGATAAAATCAGCCGGAAAATTATCATCAAATATTTCTTTATTCTCGAAAGGATAATGCCATTGCGCAAAAGGCATAGCACCGGAGTCATACCAGCAATCAATAACCGGATCTACGCGCTTCATTTTTTTCTCACAAATAGGACAATTTATCAGCACCTTATCAATAAAAGGTCTATGTAGCTCAATATCATCCGGGCAGTTGTCACTTAATGACTTTAATTCGGCAATACTACCTATGGCATGTCGATGACCACAAGAACACTCCCATATATTTAATGGCGTTCCCCAATAACGGTCACGGCTCAGACCCCAGTCCATGACATTCTCTAACCAATCACCAAATCGCTTCTTACCTATTGCTTCAGGTAACCAGTTAATCTTTGCATTATTAGATAATAATTGTTCTTTGACCTTCGTCATTTCAATAAACCAAGCGTCTTTTGCATAGTAAATCAGCGGTGTGTCACATCGCCAGCAATGGGGGTATGAATGCTCATATTCAAGAGCTTTATAGAGCTTACCGGATGTGTCCAAATATTGAATGATGTCTGAATCACACTCTTTTACAAAACGTCCCTTCCATGGTGTTACCTGTTCTACAAATTCACCTTTACCATCAACCAATTGAACAAAAGGTAGATTATATTTTTTACCAACTTGTGCATCGTCTTCACCAAAGGCAGGTGCAATATGAACGATACCTGTACCGTCAGACAACGTTACAAACTTAGCACAGGTTACATAATAGGCTTGATCTGATGGTTTTTCAAAATCAAACAGAGGCTCGTAGTGAACAAATTCTAAATCTTTACCTAACATGGTTTCAAGAACTTTATAATCTTCACCTAATACCTGCTCACTCAACGCCTCTGCAAGATAATAAATCGCATCACCTTGCTTAACTTTAACGTATGATTCTTGAGGGTTCACACATAAGGCAACATTAGACGGTAATGTCCATGGCGTGGTCGTCCATGCTAGAAAAAAAGCATTGGATTCATCCACGACCTTAAACTTAGCAATTACGGATTCATCTTTAACATCCTTATAGCCTTGAGCTACTTCGTGACTGGACAATGGTGTTCCACATCTTGGGCAATAAGGTACAATCTTATGCCCTTTATATAGAAGATCTTTTTCCCAAATTTGTTTCAATGACCACCATACAGATTCTATATAATCATTTTCATAGGTGACGTAAGGATTTTCCATGTCTGCCCAAAAACCGACCGTACCACTGAAGTCTTCCCACATATTCTTATATTTCCACACGCTATGACGACATTCCTTAATAAAAGGCTCAAGACCATAAGCTTCAATCTGATCTTTACCATCGATACCCAGTGCTTTTTCAACTTCGAGTTCAACCGGAAGACCATGGGTATCCCATCCCGCTTTTCTAAGGACCTTGTAGCCTTTCATAGTACGGTATCTTGGAATCATATCCTTAATAACCCGTGTCAGTACATGCCCGATATGCGGCTTACCATTTGCCGTTGGAGGCCCATCGTAAAAGGTGTAAGTTGGCCCATCTTTTCTAAGCTCAATACTTTTCTCAAAAATACTGTTCTTATTCCAGTATTCTAATATTTGCTTCTCTCTTTGGACGAAATTCAAATCCGTCGAAACCTTCTTGTACACGTTGTCTACCTCCTATAGTATCTATCTTTTTCACATTTCAAACAAATTATAATCCGTAATCAGGCTACCCACAAACCCTCAATAACTTTAATATAATATATAACAAAGCCCCACTTAGATAGGGCTCAGTCAGGGTATCCTCAATAAATTATTATAACATACATCCCTTATTTGTAAAGTTTTTTCATGGTCACCACTGGATAATTTCAAAGGATTTGTGCATCAACTCGATGGCTTCTATTGGCGGCAATGGTCTTGATATGAAGTAACCCTGAATCATATCGCATCTTTCATTCCTTAGAAGTTCCATTTCCTCATATGTTTCAACTCCTTCTGCAACCACTTCCATTGCATTCACATGAGCAAGTTGAATAATGGTCTTAATCACTTGCTGCTTGCTTTTGCTATTTGTACTGTCTGAAACAAAAGCCTTGTCAATCTTAAGTATATCAATGGGCAATACACTCAAATAGTTCAAGGATGAATAACCTGTACCAAAATCATCTAAAGAAATTTTGTAACCCTGGTTTCTCAGATCTTTCAATATATTCGTGGCATAGCCGAGATCCTGAAGTGCTGTCGTCTCTGTAATCTCAAGTTCAACATGCTCAGGACGTATAATCTTCCCTATCATGGCTTCCTGAATCGTTTCTATAAGCTTAACATCTACAAATTGTTTGGCTGAGAGATTAATGGACACGGTTAACCTGGTATGCCCCATTAAATGCCATTGATTTAATTGAGTGATTGCTTCATTGATCACCCATTTCCCAATCACGATTATAAGTCCGTTTTCTTCTGACAATGGTATGAAATCATTGGGCGGTATAATACCTTTTTCAGGATGCATCCACCGGATTAGGGCCTCATATCCAACGATCGTCTCTTCTTTTAAGTCATACTTTGGTTGATAATAAAGCTTGAATTGATGGTTCAACGTCGCTATTTCCAGTTCTTGCTCAAACCATAATTGCTGTTCCATTTTATTCATTAATGAACTTGTATATAGATGGTATTGATTTTTCCCTTTACTTTTTGCTTCATGTAAGGCAAGGTCAGCTTGCTTGAGCAACATATCAAAATCAACATGATTACTCAAAGTTATGGCTATACCGAGGCTTAATGTAACAGAAAAAACAGAGTCATCAATGACAAATTTATTCTGGAATATTTTGAGTAACTTTTGCGCCTGTCTTTCAACTTCTTCGACATCAACAAATCTTTCTAGCAACACAATAAACTCATCACCACCATAGCGAACCACTTCATATCTTTCATCCACCTCTTTGCGTATCATGGACGCTACCTTCTTAAGTACTTGGTCCCCCATTTTGTGACCATGGTAATCATTAATCGTTTTAAAGTTATCAATATCTATAAAGTATATGGCTAATTTATTGTCATCTCTCAATGATTTTTCACCAATGACTTGATTGTAATAGGTTTTATTAGGTAGATTGGTAAGCTCATCTGTAAAAGCAAGCTTTTTGATTTTTATTTCCGCTTCTTTTTCTTTTGTAATGTTGGTTAAAGAACCGGCCAATCTAACCGGATTCCCCTCCGCATCATACTGGGCTTTACCACGTACAGAAATCCATTCCATTTTGCCTTTCTGAAGTTCTATAACCGTTTCATACTCAATAACATTATTGTCTTCAACACTCAAATGCTTTTTAATTTTTTCATATAGCTTTATGGCTTCATCGTCAGGCAAACAATTGAATATTTCCGATGAGATAAATGAGTTTTGATCAGCTGACAATCCAAATATATCCTTTGCTTGATTGGAAAAATACATTTTTCTGGTCTCAAAGTCATAATCCCATATACCAAACTCAGAGCCTTTAGCGGCCAAACGATACCGTTCCCTACTTTTTCTTAGTTCTTCTTCTTTTTCCTGTAGTTCCATATATTTTCTAGTGACTTCACTTTCACTCGCCAGCAACTGTTGATGGGTCGCCTCAAGCTCCATATAACTTGCTTGAAGATCTTTTCTAGCCAACTTACGATCCTTCTCAGCTTTAAGCCGTAACAACAAATTTGTAAGTGCATAAATCAAAATGACCATCATAATAACTAAGGCTAAAATTATAAATTCTAGTGGATGGCTTTGAATCATTTCTAAGACAGTCGGTCGATTAATAAACCGGGCATTTTCTGAAAGATTGGCATGTGCCAGATTAAGCGCTTTGATCTTATGATAGTCATAAATCTCAATTGATTTGAGTTTTTGATTGGTGGATAAATCTGCATCTCCTCCATTTATTTGTTCCATCAACATTTCAACTGATCTAAGTATATATTGGTTCTGCTCGATGGTGATTGCGCCGGTAGCACCCTTTCCTACATACATATCATAAATAGTATAGACAGAACCGTTACCACTCAAATGAATAGATTCAAACAGTTCATCTAACCCATAGACTTCACCGGATATGTCATCAAGGCCAGAAAGTAGAATGGCCGCTTCATCTTGTTTCATGTTCACAAGCTGATTGGCATACTGTCGTCCATGACGCTTTGAAAAAACCTGGTATAGCAGGTTATGACTTTCACCAAACGTTTTTAGTTCCATTAATTTGTCATCTGAAATCATATCTGGTTTGGTAAAGATATTTATTTTTTTAAGATTTGGATTTAGTTTTTTTGCTGATAGCATCAAAGATGCCAATGGAATTTCTAGTTGAATGCCTGTTATTTCATTAGATGGGATTGCAGCATAAGCTTCTGCCCCTAATCCAATATAGACAATTGGTATGTTATCAAAAAAAACTTCATAATTGCTTTCAATAAAGCTACCTGCACCTTGGTTAATAGACAATACGCCATCTATGGATTTATGATTGTACTTTGCCTTTAAATAGGCTAGATATGCTTCATTATAGTTTTTAATATCAAATCTAATATCATCCAGATATTCCACATGTAATTGGACATGATCCGTCATATAGCCGTCCATCGCCTCTTCGATCTGGCGATTCAAGGTGTCATTGCTGCTCATACCCTGATGATAGGTATGGAGTACCAAAATATTAATAACCTTATTGCCTGTGTCTTCATCGGCCAATATGGGTTTGGTCACACTTATGAGCATCAACAGTATTAGTATGATCATTCTTTTATGAGCACATATAATAAATCGTTCCAAAATTAACACGATTGAACCCTCCTGTACTTGAACAAATCGCCATTTCATTCAAGTTCCGAACATTACATACCTATTCATTATATCATAGACTTCTATATATACAATAGCTAAGTCATTCGACCTATTAGCATCTTTTTAAGATGATCTTGAATCATATGATTTATACATCCATTGTAGTTTTTAATAATTTGATATAAAATAGAGATATTAAGAACAAATAACAAACATGACGATGTCAGCTTCGCATGTAGAAAGAGGTTTCATAATGCCCCAACAAGATTTATCTCTACTTACAGATTTTTACCAACTCACAATGATGCAAGGTTACTTTTTTCAGGAACGTTCCGGTGAAAAGTCAATTTTTGATTTATTTTATAGAAACAATCCTAGTGGAAGTAGTTTTTCTATTGCTGCCGGCCTTGAGCAGGTCATTGATTATATTCATAATCTCACCTTTTCTGAAGAATCTCTTCACTATTTAGATTCGCTTGGTGTTTTCGAACCTGCCTTTCTCGATTATTTACGACATTTCAAATTTACAGGAGATATATATGCCGTTTTAGAAGGCACGGTTATATTTCCTAATGAGCCCATATTAAAGGTCATTGCACCTATTTGTGAGGCACAGCTCATAGAGTCCGCCCTTCTTAATATTCTCAACCATCAAAGTCTGATCGCTACCAAATCAGCACGTATAAACTGGGCAGCCGGAGACGATATGGTAATAGAGTTTGGTTTAAGACGTGCACAAGGCCCGGACGCGGGTATCTATGGTGCTAGAGCAGCTGTTATTGGCGGTTGCAGTGCTACTTCAAATGTTTTGGCAGGTAAAATGTTTGATATCCCGGTCAAAGGCACATTGGCCCATAGCTGGGTCATGAATTTTGATAGTGAATTAGAGGCCTTTAGATTATATGCAAGTCAGTATAAAACCTCTTGTTTCCTTCTCGTAGACACTTATGACACTTTAAAATCAGGCTTGCCTAATGCCATTACGATCTTTAATGAATTACGGGAAAAAGGTACCTTACCTAAACGATACGGCATTCGCCTCGATAGTGGTGACTTAGCCTATTTGTCAAAAAAAGCTAGAGCCATGTTGGACCAAGCTGGACATGAAGATGCTATTATCAGCGCTTCAAGTGATCTGGATGAATATCTTATTCGTGATCTGAAACTACAAGGTGCAAAAATTACCTTATGGGGGGTAGGCACCAATCTTATTACTTCCAGTGATTGCCCTGCTTTTGGTGGCGTATATAAACTATCCGGCCAGATAATCGGTGACGTTGTTACCCCTAAAATCAAGCTTTCAGATAACAATGAAAAACTAACAGATCCAGGCAATAAAAAGGTATTAAGAATCTATGATAAGGAAACCGGTAAAATCAAAGCGGATCTAATAACCCTTGTTCATGAGCACTATGATGAAAATCATCCACTTGTTATTTTTGATCCTATAAGTACCTGGAAAACATCTACTTTGAAGCCAAACGCCTATACCATAAGAGAGCTGTTAGTTCCAATATTCTTGAATGGAACCTGTGTCTATGAAAGCCCTTCAACTTTTGAAATCAAAGCTTATTGCCAGTCAGAACTTGCTACGTTGTGGGATGAATCTAGACGTTTGATTAACCCTCAAATTGTTTTTGTGGACTTATCAGAGGAGCTCTATACCCTTAAACATACGATGATTAAAGCTTCAAGAGTAACCTCCTAGTCACACTATTTTTCTTGTTCTATTGTGCTTATAATACAGTTTTAACTGTTACTTTTTTAAAATAATTCAACCGATTAACCCCTTGATAATAGGCACTTTCTATTGGTAATTGTCACCATAGATATTAGGGATTTTTGGGTAGTTTTTTCCTTCCTTTTTTCACGATTTCGTGTATAATGATTATAAGTAACTGCACAATAGTTTGCATTATTTTTTATTGGATTATTGTGCTTACAATTAAAATGCGGTTAGGCGTACAAAGTTGTGCAAACGGTTTACCTACAATATATAATTGCACACACGATGATATACTACCCTTAACCACTATGATTAATAGGAGGATTAACCTATGGGTACAGAACCCGTTAACATCATGGAGAAAAATCCAAGAAAGTCCGGCATTATTGCACATCCTACATCTTTTCCCGGACCTTATGGTATTGGTGACTTAGGTAAGAGCGCATATGCTTTTATCGATTTTTTAGAGCGTTCAGGACAAAAGCTATGGCAAGTATTGCCTATCGGACCGACTGGTTATGGTGACTCTCCTTATCAATCATTCTCTTCATTTGCCGGGCAGCCTTTAATTATAAGCCCTGAACGTTTAAATGAAATGGGTTTATTGGAAGATGCGGACCTTGAGAATATTGAGCCATGGGATCCAAACAAAGTAGATTTCGGTCCGGTAATCCTATATAAAAACCGTTTGTTACAAAAAGCTTTTGAAAAATTCGACACCTCTGAAGATGAAACACTTCTTAAGAGCTTTAAAAACTTCTGCAGTAAGCAAAAGGCTTGGCTTGGTGATTATGCTCTTTTCATGGCTTCCAAAGATTATCATGAAGGCGTGGTTTGGACTAACTGGGATGCTTCCATAGCTTTTCCTACCGAAGCAGGCAAGAAGACTTGGACCCGTAAGTTGGCCAAATCCATCAAATATTACAAATTCCTTCAGTTTGTCTTCTTCGACCAGTGGTTTGCGTTAAAATCTTATGCCAACAAAAAAGGCATTGAGATTATTGGCGATACACCTATTTTTGTTGCTTTTGACAGTGCAGATGTTTGGGCTAATAAAGAACTCTTTTATTTAGATGAAAAAGGATATCCGACTTCAGTAGCAGGTGTACCACCTGACTACTTCAGTGAAACAGGACAGCTTTGGGGCAATCCTCTTTATAACTGGGATATTCACAAATCAACAAACTATGCATGGTGGGTAGAAAAAGTAAGGTACACCTTAACACTTGTAGATATACTCAGAATTGATCATTTTAGAGGTTTTGAAGCTTATTGGGCAGTCCCCTTTGATGCACCGAATGCGATTACAGGCGAGTGGCGTAAAGGCCCATTTAAAGATTTATTCTATGCTTTCCAAGAAGCACTTGGTCATGATTTACCTATTATCGCCGAAGACTTAGGTGTTATTACTATGGAAGTAGAAGATCTAAGAGATACTTTTAATCTTCCAGGTATGAAAATCTTACAATTTGGCTTTGAAACTGTTGAAGAAAATGGCTTCTTACCCCATCATTTTGTACCCAGCTCTGTATGCTATACAGGTACCCATGATAATGACACAACTCTAGGATGGTACCAAACCATACCTGAAGCCAGTAAGGATAAGATCCGTCGATACTTGAATACGGATGCTTCCCATATTGTTTGGGACATGATTCGAGCTTGTTTTGGTTCTGTATCCGTTATGGCCATTGTACCTCTACAGGACGTTATGAACTTAGATTCATCCGCAAGGATGAACGTTCCCGGTGTTGCAGGCGGAAACTGGCAATGGCGCTATACTGAAGATATGTTGAACCATGATCTTAGTGGTCGACTTAAAGCTATAACAACCTTATACGGCAGATAAATCAAACGGATTTGTCAAATTGTCTAAGATGGTGGTATAATAATGCAAAGTCTATAATCAATCTACTATGAAAGGTGATTTTATGAGACGCATTCTTATACTACTATTTTTTTTCATTTCTTTTACCCTGTCCCTGCCTCTTTTGTTAATCGGTATGCTCATTGGAAAATTCAATCGTTATCTCTCAAGATCCATTGCCGGTTACTATACCCGCTACTTAGCTTGGGGTCTTATGGCTTTAGCCGGTGTTCACTTTGTTGCGACAGGTATGGAAAACCTGGACCCAAAGGATCATTATCTATTCGTTTCCAACCATAGAGGGTTATTAGATACACCTACCCTTGCCCTATATGCCAATAAGACCCTCTCCTTTGTTAGTAAAAAAGAAATGGCTAAGGTTCCCATACTCAAGCAATGGATGGATATGCTTGGATGCCTTTTCCTAGATCGAAAGGACAACCGTTCAGCTGTTAAAACCATTTTAAAAGGTATTGAGAACCTTAAATCTGGAGATAATCTGGCGATATACCCACAAGGCACCAGAAGCCGTCAAGATGAGTTCCTACCCTTTAAACAAGGCAGTTTTAAATTGGCACTAAAATCCGGTGTTAAAGTGGTCCCCGTTGCCATAAAAGGTACAGATGTTGTCTTGGAGGATAACGGTTTTAATGTAAAACCTGCAAAAGTATATGTCCATTTTTTCGAACCTATTGATTTAAATACTTGGGACGAGGATTCAAAAAAGCACTGTGCTACAATCATAGGTGACCAGATTAAAGCTAAATACCAGCTATTTGGCGATTGTACCTTATAAAAACCTATTTTTAAGATTATTGCCTTGCATTTTTAAAGTTACATGATAAAATGGATATAGTTTCCCTAAGTAATGAGAAACGAATAAGCATCATAAGAAATGAGTGTTCAGGAGGTATTACCCATGGAATGGTGGCAAATCTTAATAATTGTTCTTGCTGTCGTAGCCGTTGTTTTGGCTATCCTATACTTTGTAGGAAAGAAAATGCAAAAAAAAGCTGACGGTCAGCAAGCAATGATTGATCAACAAAAAATGACCGTAACAATTCTGTACCGGCTTACCTAAAGCTACGTAAGATGCCTTTAGTAAAAGCCAAGATAGGTCCTAAGATAACAACACTTTTGTGTGATGAAAAAGTCTTCAAAGAATTACCGGTTAAGAAAAATGTTAAAGTTGATATTGCAGGTATGTACATCATTGGTATCAAGAACTATAAAAAATAGGAAGACCCCCAACATTTTCACACATTATGTTGGGGGCCTTATTATATTCTAGCACTTATATCTGTAAGATTCGACTTGTACAAATTGGGAAACAACTTTTTATCAATTTTATAATTAACCGTTATAAGTCCAACTGTGGCAAATCCCGTTACTGCTATGACAATAAAAGCAATATTGAAGTTGGTATATTGAATAATCAAACCCATAACCCCTTTACCTACTACAGATCCAAGAAAAAAGCCTACATGGACAAGACTGTTAACTCTGCCTCTATGCGAGGCCGGAACCCTTCTACTGATAAAAGGCGAAGATCCTAACATGTTCACGATCTCGCCTATGGTAAATAGGAAAATCATAATAAAGAATACTAAGTATTGAGGTTCATTCATAATGACGAGAAAGCTGAGTGCGTACAAAGAGACACCCATCATCATCTTTTGCATTTCATGACTTTTTCCAAGTATTTTGGTAAGTATGGGTGTAAATACTATAACCAAACCACCGTTAAAACTAGCCAAGTATCCAAAATATCTGGCACCATCACTTAGAAATAGCCGATTTAGATAAATAGGCAATGTAAATGTCCATTGATCATAAATAAAAGCAACTAAGAAAAAAGTTATAATCTGTATCCAAATTGATTTTCTCTCCTTAAGAATCGCAAACGTCCGCTTTGTGTCCAGCTCATGACTTTCGTATTCGTTCATTTCTTCTTTACTTAAAGTCTCTTGCTTGATAACAACCACAAAAACAACAATCAGTATGGTCGATAAGAAGGTCGTTAGACCATCTATAACAAAAGCCAAACTTAAATAGTTTTCAAAAAGCATGCCGCCAATAGCAGCGCCAAAGACAAAGCCTAGGTTATGACCCAAATAGGACAAAGAAAATACCTTTTCCCTTTCAGCCGGCTTCGTCACATCTGAAATCAACGCTTCAAAAGCAGGGCCTTCCATATTGGCGAATAGACCGGCTAAGGAAAAACGTATCAGCATGTCAAACCCCGGCTCAACAAACGCACAACTGATGAAAAAAATAACACTTAATGTATCTAGAAAGACAATGAGATACTTCCGATTAAATCGATCTGCTAAGCGGCCACCCAATATGGTTGCCGGTAGATAAACCATACCGATGACAATCGCCACCAAGGCTGTTTGTGATTCTGTATAACCCATCTTATTTACGAGAATCAAAGTCATCAAAGGCCATATAAATGCACCCATATTTGTGATAATCCTTGCAAAAAAAATGACATAGGCAGATCTTGACAACCCCTTATATTGCGATACTATACTAAACATTTCCATAAAACTATACCACCCCCACGAGGCTTTCTATTCTACAGAGGCCTCTTTTCTATAAAATAATAATCCAATAAGAATTACCATAACCGATACAACCAAATACATGCCAATGCTTGGGTTGGTAATACCTCCATAAAGAATAATCAAAGAACCGATTGTAGCAAATATTGGTTTGATATAACGACTGAAGAAATTAAGATCTTTGAAGTTCTTGATGTACCACATATATAAGAATATATACAAACCGTAGACCAATACGATAGGAATCTCATCCAGGGCAATGTATGCACCAAAGGTTTCATTCAAACTAAAAAACCAGAGTAGGAGATAACCAAAGGATAAACAACCTGCAAAAATAGCAGAGTTTATTGGCATATTGGTTTTATTACTAATCTTACTTATAATTTTTGGTACCGGTCCTTGGTTACGAATAGCCAATGAATGCGGCACTCTAATACAAGACATAACCAAGCCATTTAAGGTACCTAGACAAGATATGATGACAAATCCAGTTAATATAACAGATGCCGTATTACCAAAAAGTTGGTTTGTAACGATATTAACTGCGTTATCACCTTGTGATACGATTTCTGATGTTGGAAGTACGCCTGCAATACCTAAGAAATAGAAGATATATACTAAAAATACAATCAGAGCGCCTAAAGTCAACGCTTTAGGTAAGTTTTTCTTAGAGTCTTTAATCTCTCCGTTAATGGTAATAGCTACAGTCCAACCTTCATATGCAAAAGCTGTGGCAACAACAGCTGATGCCAACGTTCCGCTACTACTACCAACACTGCTCATAGCATCCGTGAAATTCGTCATCGTAACACCGTTGATGAGTCCGCTGATCATACCACCAACCGCCACAAGACTTAATGGAATCAGCTTAATCAAAGTGGTGGTAACTTGAAATCGACCTGCAATTATAGGTGCAAAATAATTCATTATGTAGGTCAGTAACATATAAGTAATAGCCAGAGCCCAAGTCCCTAAAGCATTCGTAGGATTATCACTTCCAAGTAAAATCATCGTATACAAAGACGCAACCCATGCCAAAATTGCTGATAAAGGGGAGAAATATAAGACACCTTTAAACCACCCTACAAGATATCCAAACTTCTTACCATAAGCAACCTCTGAATAATCCACAATACCGTTAGATTTTTCTATACGTTGAGCAAACTCAGCAAACACCAAAGCACCAAAAATCATAGAAAAAGCACCTACCGCCCAAGCCACAAGTGCCAATATAATATTTCCATCGGTTAGAGTCAAAACATCATCCGCTTTAAAGAAGACCCCTGAACCGATAACGACACCTACCACCATCGCAATAGCTGTCAATAAACCATACTTTTTTTCTAATTGTTCCATATAAGTACCTCCATTTTTCATATGTAATGAGTATACAATATCTTGGAATCATATACAACTACTTTATTTTTTATGATAATAACACTTATTCTCCCTATTTTTTTCATATTTCCTCGTGCCAATAATTTTATAGTTCTGTTTATTGTTAACCTTGTTCTGATTATGGTTGACAATCTATAGGCTTGACATTATAATGGCATTATCAAACAAAAGAATTAAGGAGAAACTTTATGAAACTTACAACAAGAGACCTCATACTTACATCATTATTCACAGCTTTAATGGTTGTTGGCGCACTCATCAAAGTACCAAACCCATTCTTTCCACTTGTACCCATCACCTTCCAACTGTTTTTCTGTGTCTTTGCCGGCCTGTTACTGGGTTCTAAAAATGCACTTATGTCACAAATCATATACATACTCCTTGGACTAGCCGGTTTACCCGTATTTACCGGTGGTGGTGGTATCGGTTATATCCTCAAACCCACATTCGGCTACATCATCGGATTTGCCCTTGCAGCATGGCTAATCGGCATCTTAACCTCCAGACAAAAAAGCATTCGATTTATCCCCATATTTGCCATCTCAACCCTCGGTCTGTTAGCCGCCTACTTCGTCGGCAACATATATTTCTATATGATCTATAACCTCTACCTAGTCAAAATTATGTCTTTCATAGACGTCTCCATCATGATGCTCCCTTACATGATCAAAGACTTCACCCTAATCGCCATCGCAGCCTATGTAGCCACCTTGGTTATACCAGTCTTAAAAAAATCCCAACACTCAGAGATTGCTTCTTAATCTGGTGACATCACTCTACCAAGGGATTTATAACATATTTAAGGTTCTTTAAAGAAACCTATGATATACGCATTTCAATAGGTTTAAAAATCGGCTTGCTCCATATAATGAGCTTAGGGAAACAGATAATATCTTAGCAGGACGCACCAACTGGAGGCCGTAGTCATATACACTGTGGAAGGGTTTTCATGGGACCCCCTTATAATAAAAAAAGGTCTTTAAGCAATAATAATCCGCTTAGAGACCTTCTAAAATTCATTAGACCATTCTATCTAGCATATCAACTCTTATCCTTCAAACTCCTTATAAGCTTCATCATCTCATTCTTCTTCTCTAAAAGAGCACCCATCTCATTGTAAACCAACCCATCATGTCTGTCCCCTTTTTCAAAAAAGTACATAGACAAAGCCCCAAGACCTACATGGGTGCCTACAGATACACCCATCTGCATAATATGAACATCCCCGGCAAAACCCGTCTCGTTGACTAGCTTTAGCTTCATGTTCTCCGCAACCGTCTGATCTGAAGTATAGCCAATAATGACAAAATCCGTTAACTCCAAATCCACTCTACTTGTAAAAGATTCAACATAATGGGCAAAAACCTTCTTACTGCCTCTGACTTTAGCAACAATAGCGCCTTTCCCATTGCGCATGGACATAATAGGTTTCACCTTTAAAACCTTGCCAATCATAGCGCTGACATTGGTTAAACGTCCGCTTTTAATTAGATTATCCAGATCATCCACCGATAACAAGTGTTTTACATTCGTTTTATATGTTTCATTAAAATCAACCAACTCATCAAAAGTAGCGCCTTGCGCTCTTAATAATGCACTTTTTAGGAGCAAATAACCACTACCATGACTCATACACTTCGAGTCTACCACATGCATCTTATAGGGTGTCTCACCATACTTTTCCTTGAAATATTCCCATGCCAAAAGTGCCGATTGGTAAGAACCACTGGTACCGCTTGACATACAAATGCATAGTATATCCGTGTACCCTTTATCGATGGAAGCTTCTATGATATCAATGTACTCCGTCGGACTTGGCATAGCTGTTGTTGGCAGGTCTTTCAACGTGCCTAACATATTGTATAAAGCATTTGGTTGGATATCAATTCGGTCTTTGTAACTCTGCCCCTCAATGATGATACTTAGGGCTGCCATACTGATGTCATATTCTTCCAAAAACGCATCGGATAAATCACAGGTTGAGTCTGCCATTAATTTAATCATAAGTCCTCCAAAAGACATTATATGTCTAAAATCACTTCGACTTTTCTATACTATTTTTCTAAGGAAAGCTCTTGCCCTATCAGTCTTTGGTTGATCAAAGAATGCCTTCGGATCGCCTTGTTCAACAATTACACCTTCATCCATAAAGACAACACGTGTACCGACTTCTCTTGCAAACGCCATTTCATGGGTAACAACGATCATCGTCATACCGTCTTTTGCTAGTTTCTTCATGACTTCAAGCACTTCTCCAACCAGTTCCGGATCCAAAGCAGAAGTTGGTTCATCAAAAAGCATAATCTTAGGTTTCATAGCCAGCGCTCTTGCAATCGCAACTCTTTGCTGTTGTCCACCTGAGAGTCTGGATGGGTACTCATCTCTTTTATCGCTAAGACCTACAAGTTCAAGAAGCTCTTCAGCATAAGGAATGATATCTTCTTTTGTTTCCTTCTTTACAGTCATAGGGCCGATCGTTACATTTTCAAGCACTGTCATATGCGGAAATAGGTTAAACCTTTGGAAAACCATGCCAAGTTCAGAGCATATCTCTGCCATCTTGTGTTGAGGTAGTTTCAACTGATTATGACCATTTTCATTAGCATCTATCAGTTCACCGTCTACATAGATTTCCCCTGAAGTAATGCGTTCCAAATGATTCAGACATCTAAGTAGTGTACTTTTCCCAGATCCACTAGGGCCTATAATGCATAACACTTCACTTTTTTCCACATTCAAATCGATACCTTTTAAGACTTCAAGGGATCCAAATGACTTATATATGTTCTTATATTCAATCATCATAATTAATCCCTCCTATTCATATACTGAATACTTCGCTTCAAGTTTTTGGAAAATAACTGTGAAGATGGTGGTGAAGAATAAATAAATAACCGCTGCAATGGCATAATAAACTGAGTCACCATTTGAATTCACCATTATTCTAGATGTTCTAAGCAACTCTGTAATTCCCATTGTAGAAACAAGAGATGAGTCTTTTAAAAGCATAATCGCTTCATTACCCACCGGTGGTATGAGTCTTCTATAAGATTGGGGTATAATAATCTTAAACATCGCTTGGTAATAGCTGAATCCAAGCGCTTTAGAAGCTTCCATTTGTCCTTTGTCTATAGATAAAATAGCCGCTCTGATGATTTCAGCTAAGTAAGCAGCCGAGTTCAAACTAAGCGCTATAATACCTGACATAAAAGCATTAAGCTTAATACCGATACTTGGTAAGGTAAAGTAGATGACCAATATCTGTAGCAGCAATGGCGTTCCTCTAAATACCCATATGTAAGTCCAACTTATTGTGTTTAATACTTTGTTTTTAGAAATACGCGCTAATGCAAAAAACAGCCCGAATATCAAGCCGATGATTATTGCAATTATTGTCAACTGAAGGGTTATAAAGGCTCCCTCAAAAATCGCCAATAGCTGTTTCTGTGTCACTGCCATTACATCACTTCCTCACTTACGATGAATCAAGATCCATCATTATTTTAGTCTATTATATATGTTACGCTACGCATTCGTCAAAGAAAAAGAAAAAACTCGCTTGTTTAAAGCGAGTTTTCTATAATCTAACGTAATTCTTCATCTATGTTAGAAACGTAATCGCCACCTAACCATTCTTCTGATATCTTAAGCATTGTACCATTACCTTGAAGGACAAGCAAAGCTGCATCTACTTTTTCTTTTAGTTCTGTGTTGCCTTTTTTAATACAAACACCAATAGGTTCATTGGTCAACTGAGCAGTTGTAATCACAAAGTCTTCTGAATTCTTTGACACATAATCAATGGCTACAGCATAATCAACAACAATGGCATCTAAACGACCTGTTTTCATATCTGCAAAAGTTTGTGTGATATCATCATATTTAGTAATCTCAAAAGGTGTCATTTCCAGTTGCTTTTCAACGGCGATATCCGCTGTTGTACCAAGTTGAACGCCAACATTCTTACCTTCAAGATCTGCAGGTGTTTGAACAGAGTCATCACCAGGTGCTACAACAATTACCTGACCGTTAGATAAGTAAGGCTTTGAAAATTCAAATCCTTCAAGACGATCCGGCGTAATACTAACAGATGATATGATGACATCATACTTATCTGAATTTAGTCCAGAGAAAATGCCTTCCCAAGCTGTTGGAACAAATTCAACTTCAATACCCATTTCAGCTGCTAAAGCTTTAGCAAAATCAATGTCAAAACCTACTAACTCATTATCTTCATTTCTAAATTCCATTGGTGGATAAGAATCATCAACCGCAATTGTTAAAACATCCGCTGATTCTTCTTTTGCACATCCAGCTACTACCAATACCATTACAAACAACATCATAATACTAACTATCTTTTTCATTTTATGCCCCTTTTCTTCAGAAAATATCGTGTTATATATCGATATTAACGATCTTGATTTGATCAGAACGCTTATAGCATTCTGACACATTATTATGCTCATGTTGCATTAAAACATCACAACACCACAATAAATAAATTTTACTACGAAATTAGCATAATTGCAAGTGTTAGATGGGCATCTTTCATATCGTGGCTCATATCATGCATATTATGACTATTTATTTAATTTGTTAAATATGGAAGTACGAACTGTATTTTTTGTAAATATAATATTAGAGTCTTCGTTAATCAGTGCTTTACGTATGTACTCAATTTCTTCTTCCGTAAGCTCTACTGTTCTAGATGTTTTTGATCGAATGACTCTACTGTTTAATTCCTCAACTGCATCAGCTGCATTGCCTCTTTTGCTAAAGTAAAAAACCGCTTTATCCGAATCAAAAGCACCATCATGCTCTAAATATATATGTTCTATCACGCTTTCTGTTATGCCGGTGCAAGAACTTAATTTTGACAATTCATATTCTCCATTATAGTCAATATAGTAATGATCATCCTTAAGGGCACTTTCTCTTATCATAAAACCATTCATCCTATTTTTCTCCTTAAACTCGTTCTATTATATAGCATCAATTTACCAATATTATATCTTTTTAGTAGAATAAAAGCAATCTTGTAATGACTCAACTCTCTCAGAAGATTTCTCGCAAATAAACAAAAACTGCCGAAAATGGTCTAAACGGCAGTTTTTGGTATATGTTTTTATGCTTTTTAGTTATTAAAACTACTTAACTTCTACAACACCTGTAACAACACCAGTCTCATCTTCAACTCTTGAGTCCATGTACTCTTGGCTTGCGAAGTATAAGTTACCTTCGATTGTATTGTCTACTAAATGGAATCCGTTAGCTTCAACATAAACATCACCAACAAATGTTCCGCCTTGTAATCTGAAGTTTTCACTTCTAACAATCATACTTGGAGCTGTTAATGTGAATCTTTCAAGAACGTTACGATCAGCATCCTGTGTGTAAAGACCTATTTTTCTAGCGATTTCGTCTCTGTTTGTGAACTCGCCTTCAACTACTAAGTCTTCTTCTAACACGATGTCATTTAAAGTTGCTGCAAGCCAGAAACCATCTGCGCTAAGTGCTGCTACTAATGCATCACCTTCTGTAACGATCGATGCTGTACTTACTGCGTCAACTTCTTCTTCTGTCATTTCTTCTGTTGTTTCTTCTGTAATTTCTTCTGTTACTTCTGGTGTTTCTTCAACAACCGGTTCTTCTTTTGCACAACCTGCAAAGATTGTTGCTGTCATTACAAGTACTAACATTAAACCAAATATTTTTTTCATTTTAACTAACTCCTCTTTTTGTCAATCTTTCTATTGTTAACCATTTAACACATCCTATTATAACACATAGGAAAAGTATTTCATAGCTTACAAAAAGAACAAAACTAGGCCTCAAGTCATTTTTATTGCAACTATTTAATAATTTTTATAAAAATCTACCCATACTTTCCATTTTTTAGGTCTAATGACCTGACATAGTCATTTAACCCTATTTATCCACACCTTTTCCCGAATCATTTACATCAATTAACACTTTAGGATAAGCTTCAAAAATTGTTTGATCTTTTAGATATGGATTGTTGAAACGAATTGCCCATGAATGAATAATCGATAATGGGACTGAGTATGGTATTTTGTGATTCTGATAATCTTCCATTTGATCAAGGAAAAATGCTTTTTCTTCCTTGTTTAGTTCCTTTGAAAAATAGCCAAACAGATGCAAGAGCATATTCATATTACGCCCCTGTCTCATTGGGTTCATAAATGACTTATATAAAACTTCTTCATAAGCTTCCATGACCTCTTTAACTGGTTTATGCTCGTGGTTGGCTACAATCTTACCTAATACTTTCTGATTGGCCTGATGATAAGCCATAAGTAAGTATTTATTATCACTTTGGAACTTTACCAAAGTCTTCATACTCTGACTGGCTTTGACTTTGTCAAAAGCTGACATGGTATATATGCGCGTCAAAAAATGCTCTCTAATCTGATAATTACTAATACGTCCTTCATCTTCTACTGCCAACTCAGGAAAATTTTCTAAAAAAGCCTTGCCAAAAAATCCTTTTGTTTTTTTAGTCAGAGAGCTCACACGCCCAGTACCTTTGTACATCTTAACATCTTTTATTCCACAAGAAGGTGATCTACTTTTTAGTATTGCGCCATGAATATTCTTTTTCTTAAGTTCTGACAAATATTTGGCCGAAAAATCTGTCATATCCTCCGTAACGTCCTCACCTGTCATAGAATAGACTAATTTTTCTACATCATCTTCCATGATAATCCGAATTGCCTGTCTTGGTATGCTTAGTCCTATGGCTACTTCCGGACACTCTGTGATGATGTTCATATGAGGCTTTATTTTTTTGATAAATGCACTTCCTATAATACTCCCATCATAGCGACAGGCCTTGTGCTCAATACATCTGCTAACAAAAATTGTGGGTTTTTCAAATTCTCTCATAATTGACCTCCTAGGCATTATGCGGTCTTGATTCTTTTAACCAGAGACATTCGTAAGGATAAAGATGAACTTCTTTTGTCTCAAGGGATACCATCTTACCTGTCAATAAGTCTGACATCATGCCTGAAAAACCCTTATTCCTTAGAATTTTATTGTTTATATATTGATTATTTTCACTAAAATTATAGAGACAGAGCATACGTTGCTCTCTATCTTCCTTAAAAAAGACATATACTTGATTATGGTCTATATCAATGATTTGAGCTTCGATTTTTCCATTTAGTAGTGGTTCGCTTTTTCGTATTCGAATCAGATTTTGTGTAAACAAGAATATAACGCCCTCATCTGTAAAAGGATCCTTTCTTTTTTCTGCTCTTTTCCAATCAAAATAGGGTCTATGAACCCATCGACCTTCTTTTAACTTGTGAGAGTCCTTTAGATAGCTTTGGTCATTCATTGTTGCAATCTCATCACCACTGTAAATTAGTGGTATACCTCTATGTGAAAAAATCAGAGCCGTCACCAACTTAATTCTGTTTAGGGCAAAAACCCGTCCATGAGCGTCATTCATATCATGGGCTTTCTCAAGTCCCAGTAATGAAGCTAATGTTCCATTGGTTCTTGCATCATGATTTCTTGGGTTATACTGATAGATTTCACCTTTTGCAAAGGAACCTTCAAAATCTCTTGAATAATAATTAATTAAAAAATGTTTATGTTGATATGGGTCAAGACCCAAATGCCTAGTGGCTTCTTCATTAAATCCCCAACCAATGTCATCATGACAACGGATATAGTTCATAAAACAACCTGTTACCGGCACATTAAATCTTTGATTATCGATTTTCATAAGACGCACGTCTCTTGTTGCCATACTGTTAAATATGTTCACCATAAAATTAGCGTTGTATAAAATGCCGCATTCCACATTATCGCGTGTACCAAAATATTTGAAAATCTCGTCCGGTTCAACAATGGCTTCTCCAAGCAATGCCAGTGATGGACATGCAATTTCCTTGACACAATGCAGCATATGCATAAGCTTGTGTGCCTGATGCAGATTTCTACAGGATGTATGGATTTCCTTCCATACAAATGCAATGGCATCCAAACGAATAATATTAACCCCTAAATTAGCAAGATAGAGCATAATATCTACCATTTTTTCAAAAACCATTGGATTTCTAAAGTTAAGATCCCACTGAAAATCACTAAAAGAAGTATATACCCATTTATCAATTTCGGATTTATAAGTGAAATTCCCAGGATGTTTGTCCGGCAACACTTCCGGTACTGTGGCATCATACAAATCCGGAATATCCCTACTATCGTACATCATATACATGTCTTGATATTTTTTATCACCTTCAAGAGCTTTCCTAGCCCATTCGTGGGTATCAGCCGTATGATTAAGAACGTAGTCAATACATACTGCAATACCAGCATGTCTTAGTGCATCCATCAGCAAAACAAAGTCTTCAAGACACCCTAGTTTCGGGTCTATATCCATGTAATCTTCAACGGCATAACCGCCGTCGTTTTCATCTTTCCTAGGCTTGAGTAAAGGCATTAGATGCACATAGGTTATGCCAAGTTCAACAAGATAGGGTATCTTCTTAATCATGAGTTTTATGTTCCCTGCAAATAGGTCAACATAGAGCATCATACCAATCATATGCTCACTCATGTACCAATCATGTTCACGCATATCCAAGTCTTTTAGTTCTTTCCCTCTCTCTTTGCCTCTTTTTTCTATAACCCGCATAAGCGACTCAAAGCTTTTACCACTTCCACCTAAATCGCTGTAGAGTTCAAAATAAGCATTTCTTAAGTCTTCTCTCCATTTTTCTTTCCCTTGTATCATTCTTATACCTCCACTTGTGAGACTTCTATATATAGAAAAATAAAGGGCTGTTTATCAGCCCTTTATTATTATAATATTATTTGATAGAACCTGCAACCATGCCCTTGATGATATGCTTTTGAGCAAAAAGGAACCCGACAATAATCGGTGCGGCTGCCATGAGTACCGCTGTCATGATTAAGTCCCACTTCTTTACAAAGGATCCTGCAAAAGCCCTTATGGCTAGTGGTATAGTTTGTACGTCTTGTCCAACACCGAGTATGAGTGATGGTAACAAGAAGTCATTCCATATCCAGATGGCGTTTAGGATGATGACCGTTACAAATATCGGCCTTA
>PGZV01000020.1 GCA_002841495.1 Firmicutes bacterium HGW-Firmicutes-2
ATATAGTTGATTCTAAAGCTGACGGAATTAACGTCACATAACAGCGAGTTGACGATATGGTCTTTGAACAAGGATGGATGCCACACATCGTCATCTCACAGGACGTTATGTGAAAGATTTGCTAGTATTTCTGACGGGAAGGAGTTCATATGAGGTTATTAAATGGTGTATTAACATTGGGTGTGATATTCGCACTAGTATTATCATATTATTATATTAAAGAAATTGTACATTTTTTATACATTAGATTGTATCTCAAAGAAGAATGTAAGCTTGATTTAGGAAGTCCTTTATCCATGATGAATAGGAATAATGATGAAGGTGATACTGATAAGAAGTTGGGATTCATAATGATTAGTATTGCACTCATTAGTGCGTTTATTGCAATAATTCAAATAACGCCATTTGGTGTTGAAAGTATAGGTCACATTATTGAAAAAGACCAGTACATTACTTATTACAATGGTACACTAGAATCACATAGCGGCAAAGATGTTGCAATAACTGCAAAATTGCAAATTGAAGATAAGGAGATTATTCCTCTTGAAGTGTATGTCATTAACTCTCGTGTGATTGAAGTTGCAGAGTATACTTATTGGGGATATGTGTTTAAAGGTTTTACAGTAGTATTTGACGAAATTGAGATAATAGATGAATACGGAAACGAGTACTGGCTTCATCTGTTAGATGAGAAGGGCAAAGAATTTTAGTGTGTTGGCTGCTTTCTCAAATCCTTCACATAACAATACGTTAACACAAGGACCGACCTAGGGGATGGGATTCTAAGAATAAAGTCGGCCACATTCAGTCTACTAAGCCCGTCGGGACATCATCGCATTAGTCGCCACAAGGGTGCCATGAGCGAAGATTCTAAGTGGCCAGAACGTCGTGAACGCAGGACGTTAGCCAATATATAGAATTCGGTTACCTAAAAGGAGAGATTTAATGATTATAAAAATAAAGTCTTACGCATTTAGACTGTTTATGTATTCTTTGGTTATAGCAGCTATTATATATAGTCAGAATTACTTTAGAGTGATATTCCTGAACCTCATTAATGGAGGAAAAAATCCATATTGGTTTATTTTACTGGTCCCTTTTGCGTATATCATATCTGGGATTCTGATTAGTTTTGAAAGAATATTTACCATTATGAGAACCCAAGGTGCCCTTACGTATGATTGGATAAGATTTACGTTATAGTAATTCCATTCTTAATTCTGAGTTTTTTGAAACCATTGTATTACAGTAGTACAATAGCAAGGTTGTTTGGTGATCCTTTAAGGATTCTTATTATACACTCTGAGGTTTTATTAGTTATTCAAGTTCTAACGGGATTTCTAATTGTTTCGTGTATAAGTAGGTATGAAACTCTAAATAAAGAGGTTGAACGATAGATTGTTGGGACTTGTCATTCTATACATCGGCTAACAGCATGTTGACAACACTCAATCTACTAACCGAGTCGGGATCGCATTAGCCGTTCGCAAGCTCACAGGCATAAGCTCTACCTGTAAGCAGATTGGCATCGTCAACACACCGACGTTATATGCCATTATCTACTAGGGTGTTTTATTGAGTTAAATACATATATATTTTAGGAGGAAGTTATGGACGATAAGGATTATTTGGAAGTAGTTGTAGAAGTAGCGAAAAATAGAAGCAAGGATGTCTATGAGGATGGCCTTAAGCCTGCCACGGTTCAAACCGGAGAGGTTCTAGGTACTGTGGTAGGTTTTTTCAATAATGTTGTTCTATATCCAATTAAGAGAGTTAATATGTCATATGTTCATAAGCTTGAGATGTTCAGTCAGGAATTGGAGGCCAAAACTGCAAGGATCCCACAGGACAAGCTAATGGAACCTAAGATGAGTATTCTGGGTCCAACTGTTGAAGCATTAAAGTATAATTATGAAGAAGTTGAACTAAAGGATATGTTTTTAAATCTGCTTACAAGTGCAATGAATACTGATAAGGTAGATTTAACGCATCCATCCTATGTTGATATTATTAAGTCAATGAACGGGTTTGATGCAACTATTTTGAAGAAGATGGTTAGTATGGGTCAATGCCCATCTTCAAGAACCACTATAGGGTTCGATAACAAAGTGTTTTCAGAAGCTATACCAAAGAAGTTTGCACCGGATCTAATTGGGGATAAAAATCCTTATCAGGTATCAGCAAGTATAGATAACATGATCAGATTGGGACTAGTAAAATTGTTTGAGAATAAAATAATTGGATATAACTATGATGATTTCAAAGAGCATCCTTTTGTTAAAGGACAATTTGACGTTCTAAGTAGAGTGAACCCCGATAGGACACTAGTTATCAATGTTAAAGGGCATGCTTTACAAGTTACTGATTTTGGTAGGAATTTTGCAAAATCATGTATACAGGATTAGTAGTTCTGTATTTTAGTTTGTATAGTGCTTCCGTAGATAACGGCATATAACAGCGAATTGACGACATGGATAAGAAATCGGAAGGATGTCCACGTCGTCAACTCACACAACGTTAAGCGCAATTATTACTAGTTTATAGGGAGGAATGATGGTAAACCTAGGAGCCATATATAACAATATTTTAATTGACCGCACTAAATGGGATTATTATGACGATATGCTGATACCAATAGCTGATTACAAAGAGTTACTGAATATGAGCGATGTACTAGTTGAAAATATCTTGAAGAGTGGAGATAAGCTTAATGATGCTGAAGGACAAGAATTCGATATGTTGGGCTATGGTTTTAGGCTTAAACATACTATTTCTATATATTTCCTTGGTTTAGCAATTTATAATAATGTTTCATGTATTAAGATAGCTATAGATAATTATATACACAAAGTTGATGTAGAGTTACAACCATATCATAAGAGAATATTAGGTCCAGAGTTTAGAACATTTGATACCCCATTTTCTTATTTTTGGTTTCTGACATGTTTTTATCATGATTACGGTTATAGATTCGAAGAAGGGAATAAATTAGTAGGTCTTGAGAGAATTTTACTCTTACTTGATGGACGCATTAATACCAATATTCTTAGGGGCCGTTATAGAACCTTGATTCCAAAAGCTATTTCAGATAATCTTCATAAATACTTTAAAATGAGATATGAGAAAGACCAAGTTATTGATCACGGGATAGCTGCAGGCTTGTTGTTTTGGGAAAACAGGATGACAGATTTTCAGAAGAGAAGTAAGCGTAATCAAAATAAAGAGGTTTTTATAGAGAAGGATAGGCTTTGGTCTAAAGAAATACTTTATAAGATTCATTTACCTGTTGCATGGACAATATCAGCTCATAATGTATGGTTTATTACAGAGAATAATGAAAGAGTAGATGAGTATTCTCATTTTGGATTACAAGGATTAATAACTGATAGACCGAAAATCATACTGAATAATCATCCATTATTATACCTATTGTCAGTAGTCGACACGATTGACCCTGTTAAGCTATTGAATAGAAATGCAGTTCAAGACTTCAATTACGGCGATTTAGAGCTGATAGAATTTGATTTCAACTCAAATAGCATACGATTTAAAATTGATGAACAATTAAATGTTATTGATTGTAGATTCAAAGATGGAATCTTATCAATGCCTAAATGGATAGAGTGTAGAGCGGAATTCTGTGAAAGCATCTTTACATTGTACTTATAGATACCGTAATAACTGCGCTTAACAGCGAGTTGACGACATGAACAGGAGCAAGGAAGGATGTCCATATCGTTGATACATAGGACGTCTTCCAAAACCACACGCAAATGCCGCGGCGTCCTTCCGAGTATTATGCAAGACGATATTAAGATCTTCTTATATCACATTTGTAAAATTATATACAACAGTTCAGAAGCTAGATTAATTGTGCTAAGTATAATAAATTATCTTTATTAAAGGAGGTACATAATGATATATGTAAAGTTCATTCTTCTATTTATGATTGCTCATACCGTATCATATACTGTTGCTGGAGCGATTGCATTAAAATTTAGCAAAGATATTTATGAAAGTAAAAATAGGCTATGTCATTTTTTAAATGATATGGGACTTAAAGAAGAAAGGAAACACGTTGAGAAATATTTTTTACTTGCCCAAATTGTAAGAGGTCTTTTAATGGGAGTCGTTCTCCTTCCCTTATTTACAGCTATTGAAAATCTCATATTTATTTTACAGTTCATCTTTTTTGCTAGTTTAATGTTTGTCTATACCCACATTTCATCAGCAGCACCTTTTCTGGATAACATTGAAGGATATGTGTATTTTAAAAAAGAATATCTACAAAAAAAATCTATTTTAAAATTTCAATTTGAAATGATTATGTATGCTGTTTTATTTGGCTTTATCATAACATTATTTATGCAGGTTTTCATTTAATTTTATTCGTTGTATTGTATCTTATAAAGGTGCAACATATTGAAAATATGCTGTACAGTTCAAATGATGAGTTTAAGGGGAGACGTCCTATCGCCTTCTGAGTCATGAGCGTGTAGCTTCAGAAAATAAAGTATTTAAATTAAGGTGCTGGTGGCACGTTTAAAGGAAAAATTCTGAGCACAACATCCCTTCACAGAGAGCGAAGCTACGCCAGGGAGTAGAGTTAGGCGGGTCCGATTCAGGGACATTCCAAATACCAATACGTTAACTGACATTGCACACTGGTTAAGAAAATTTTAAGGAGGTACAATAGGTTTAATTGTGGATTGCCGGACATATCGTTATTATGACATAATATGTATATATTATAAGGAGGTGCGATTATGCCAATAATTAGACCAAGTTCAGATTTGAGGAATAAGTATAGTGAGATTTCTGAGTTTTGCCACGAGTACAATGAACCAGTATATATAACTAAGAATGGTAAGGGAGACCTTGCTGTTATGAGTATCGAAGCATATGAACGGATTGTAGGGAAGTTTGAGTTAAGGAAGCTATTGATGGAGTCTGAAGCTGATATCAAAGCTGGACGAGTATCAGATTTAGATGGTTCATTTGACAGAATCAGAGAGAGTTATTGATATGGAGACATATCAAGTAGTACAGACCCGGATAGCTGAGAATGACATCATTGAGATAGCCATATATATTACTCATGAGCTGTTTGATCAAAATGCAGCAGATAGACTTGTAGATGAATTTTATGCAGCAATGAGATCCCTTAGAGAGATGCCGCAAAGGCACGAAGAGATTAAAGATGAGGATTACATTATACCAGAAGGAATCAGACGTTTTGGTATAAGGCATTATGATATATATCATTCCTGTGATGAGGTAGCGAGAGTAGTCTACATAAGACGAGTATTATATTCTAAAAGAGAATGGCAGAAGCTGGTCTAGCTCTGTCTAAAGTTTATCTAGAGCCGCCGCAATCAACATCATCTAACAATATGTTTGCGACATGTACAGGAAATTGGAAGGATGTCAACTTCGCAAAAACGGAATCGTTAGACGACATATTATCTTTCGGATAGAGAAGAGAGGTGTGAGTATTGATGTGATGTCTAATTTTCGAATTGAGCATGATAATGGCGTTTATGAGTTTTTGTTAGATGATCAGTCGATAGTTATTAAAAAGCAGAAACAGGGAGTAGTTATACCCTTTACAAGTTTAGAAGATTGGCTCATTGCGTATAAATTGATGAAAGGAAGAGAAGAAAAAGTCGAGCTGATAGAGAATTATTTTAGAACAGAAGGTTTGAATCACAGAGAACTTCTAGAAAGAACTATTAAACAAGAATTGCCTGAAGAGATTAGAGAGTATATTAGGAACATACTTAAGCAAAAGTCAAGTTAGCTAAGACTGTCAAGCTAATACAGCAACTAACAGCGAAGTTGACGATATAGGCTTTGAATAAGGATGGATGCCACACATCGTCAACTCACAGGACGTTAACTCACAAATGGCGCTTTGAAGGAATACTATGCAAAAAAGTGTTGTAATCAAGGAAGGATGGCGAAAGCAAGGTGAAAAAAGGTAAGTCAATTCTTTTAGAAGAATAGGGTGTGATATTAATGGTTTTTAAAAATGATAAGCCTAAATTAGGAATAATAAAATTTGTTATAATCAGTATTGTAATGATTTTTATTTTATGCATATTGGGTTATTATGTTTTGGGTAGTATTGGTATTATCTATATTAAAAATGGAGAGGGTGAAAAAGTATATTATTTTATTGAAGATATGGATGCTGACGGAACAAGAGAAAATGTGAAGTTTGTAAATCACTATTGTTCATATTATCGGAAAAATATTACTGATTCATATTATACTTCAAATTTCATAAAAATTTATTTAGATGATAAAGAAATTTACAGCAATAAAATTTGCACATTATCTCCGCTTACTAATCCTCAAATTGTTGATTTTTCAGAAAATAACATTTTGAAGAAGCAAATTTATGTTCATGATAGGGGCGGTGGACCAGCTATACCTATGGATTACTTTTTTAGTATTAAACATGATAAAGTTGAGTTGATTAGTAAAACTGTTGGGCATTAAACAATTGAAATGAAATTTGAAACTAAAGTTTTTACTATATGAAACTATTGACAAGGTTGGAAATATTTTGAATAGTGCAAAGGATTTTCAGGGGCGCCATTCATCAGCTAATAAAGGATTAACAGGTATGTCTTCGCAAAGTGCAGTCGCCCTAAAGCTCAAACACGTCGCTAAACCTAATCGTTATATGAAATTGCACACTACCCATTTGTTTGAAAATGCTAACTACAGATTACTTATATTATGAGGGAAAGGCGGTGAAGTAGTTTGAGACGTTATCAAGCAATGCTCTTTGATTTAGATGATACCTTACTTGATAGGGATAAGGCAGTAGATAGAATGTTTTCAATTATTTTAGAAAATTTTTACGGCGAAGTTAAGTAATCAGCAAAAAGTGATATGTTGCAAAAGTTCAAAGAATATGATAATGGGGGTGGGTATAGTAATAAAGTGGAAATATTTGAATCATTTTTAATGTGTTCCCACCAAAGTATTGGTTCCAAGGTAATAATATTATGGATTTTTGGAACAATAATTTTCCCAGTTGTTTTTCTCTCAAACAAGATACAATTAATATCGTAAACAGTATAAAGATACATGCTAAAGTTGGAATTATAACAAATGGTATTACACAACGTCAAAAAGAAAAAATAGTTAACACTAATTTAGATCGCTGCTTTGATATTATTATAATTTCCGATGAAGTAGGATATAGTAAACCCGATAAACGTATTTTTGAATTAGCATTAAATAAGCTTGACGTACAACCTGAAACTACATTATTCGTAGGGGACAATATAGAAAAGGATATCGGCGGTTGTCAAAACGCAAACATCAAGGGCATATGGTTTAATCCCCGTAAGGTCATAAATGACACCGTGATAAAACCATATGGCGAGATTAGTTCTCTTGACGAATTATTAGTTTATTTTACATAAAGAAGGGTTTAGGGTCTATTTAATAGACTGTTAACACGATTGTAGCATCATGAGAATTAAAGATTATTTATAATTTTCGGAGGGAATTAATACTATGTTTTCAGATGTAGAGATTAAATTAAAGAAAAGAAATAAAATGCTGTTTTCTCGTGAGAGTCAATGTTTACAAGAATTGATAAAACTAATTCAAATACAAAATCATCGAACCCTCGTGATGTGGGCATTGGATTGTGCAAAGCTGACTTTGGAACAATTTGAAGCAAAATATCCCGATGAACAAAGACCCAGAACCTGTTTGGAGCTTTGTGAGGCTTGGGCAAGGGGTGAAATCAAAATGCCTAAGGCAAAACGCGCTATTTTAGATTCACATGCGGTAGCAAAAGAAATTGATGACAGTGAATATGGTGCTTTATGTCACGCAATTGGTCATGCAGGAGCTAGCGTACATGTAGAAACACACGCTTTGGGGTTGCCTATCTACGAATTGACGGCAATAGTTTTAAAATACGGAAAAGATAACTTTCCAAAACCAGTTAGCGAAAAAATAAATTACTATTATAATCGCCTGCAGTACTGGCAAGAAAATACCGATAAATTCCGACTTGATTGGTCAGACTTTTTATTGGATGACAACATTCCTAACAAGGAAAGATTATTAAGCGAAAAACGAAAGTTTACGCAATAAATAATATGAGTTATACTTCTACACATTTTTTAAAAAGAAATTGCTACTCCCTAAAACAATGTATTTGCATAAAGGTGCTGGAAGCACGTTTTTCGGGCAAGTACAGCACCACATCTTCTCACTTGAGCGAAGCTCAACTATGAGGTATGCCTTATAGGGTCCAGTTCGAAGACAATACAAATGCGAGACGTTATACGCTATTCAGAATCTCGGTTATAAGAACGTTGAGTAATTTTGTTTTGATGAAAGAATTCTATGTATACGCACTTCTTTGAGTGCTTGGATTGGAATATAGAATACAATATATGAGTCGATTATTAGCATTCTATAACCCTTTTTTCTGAGTTCGAATTCATTGGGTAGTGTGCCAAGAAAAGGAAATTGACTTAGTTTACCAATTCTATCAGATATTTTTTGAATAAGCTTTTCTGCAGCAATTGGATTATCTCTTGAGATGTAGTCAAGTATCGCATATGTATCATTCATTGCAGATTCCTTGTAGACGACATTAAAGCTAAGTGACATTATACTTACCTCTAAGTTCTTTCATAAAATCATCATGTGAGATAGAGGGTGAGTCAGATGCATACTCGGCTTCTGCAACAGATAATTTTTGGTATAAGTCAAGTTTATCTTGAAGTGTTTCAAAGTACTCTATTGATGTAACAACAAGATCGCCTTTACCATTTTTAGTGATATAAACGGGCTCGGAATTTTGATGACATATTTCGGATATTTCATTGAAGTTGTTACGCAAATCTGAAATAGGATGAATTTTTGGCATTGTGTCACCTCACTTTCATTATTATGAGTGTATTATATCATAATAATGATAAATAGGGTAGTCTTGGAAATAGTCAATTCTAAACAGCGTATAACAGCGAGTTGACGATATAGCCTTTTAATCGGACGGATGACGCATCGTCAACTCACAGAACTTAGTCGCAATTCATGTGTTCGGAATAATCATTGAGATTATTATTTACTTTAAGGGAGGCATTTATGATATGGATAGGAAGAACAGAATTATAGGAGTAGAAGCTATTGGTATTTTTTTGCTTGGTATTACATTATCTGTGATATTGGCATTGATTCTTGGAAGTGAGATTTATGCGGTTGCTACATCAATATGTTATTCAGCTGCTATACTGAGTGAATCTATACATACTAAAAGACAGGATGATAAGGAATAATATTTTTTTTGGAGGTCATTATGAGATTACGTGTTGTAAGGATTTCTTTTGTTGTCAGTTTGATTATATTTATTATAACAGTTGGACTGCTTTAGAATATGGGCTTATATGTAGATGAAGCCAATACAAGTCCGAGCATTGTATATGGAGGAGTGTTTTGGCTCAATATGAGTTGGTTAAGGCTGTTTTTCAGCTTCATTTTGACAGTAGCTCTAGGAGCCTTAGCGTTTATAGAGAAAGAGAATGAATAAGAACAGTTTCGTAACAATCTAGGGGTTATCTAGTGGGGTCACACATGAACAGTAATAAGGACGGATGTCCACGCCGTTAATACGCGGGACATTAGTCGACATATCTGACCTCGGAATTAGCATTGGAATCTACAGGTATACCTTTGTTTTATTGAATGTGAGGACATTATGGTAGTTGGATTAACAGAGAAGTTGAGAAAGAAGCTTAAGGTTACTATTGATAGTGAATCTATATCCATTAAGGGAGATGTTAATTGCTGGCACGGCCATTATCTCCCATGGGATAGGAAGGCTTGCGTAGTATTTGTTAACAACCTTACAAGATATTCGGTTGTCTTATATGGCCTTAAGGCGAGTGACATGAAGATTATTGATGTAATATTTAGAGAACAACTACGAAGAAATTTCATAGTAGATGGAATAGATATAGGTGCAGGAGAATCATATATTGATGCTATGGGTACGATTCAATATTCTAAGACCTCAGATAGAAGCATTCTAGGTACAATTAATGACTATTTTATCTATATAAGTTGGAAGATAGATGACTATATTACACCGTTTGCAACAGACCTGGATGGGCTGAATAGGGCTGCTAATTACAATATTTCATTGGCATTGGATAGGGTTGGGCTTCCTTCTACACCAAGTTTCGCAATGAAAGAAGTAATTGAGAAGTTGTGGTAAGAATAAGGATATGAGTGGCACATTCGAAGTTTTACTAAAGCTGTCGGTCAGATACGTCAACTCACGAAACGTTAGCGGACATCCCCCTCTAGAAAAAAAGCGGTATCAAATATGTAAAATTAATTGGGATGCTTAGAGCATTGTTAATTGTAATAGGTATATTTTGCGAATTAAAGTTCATATAGAAAAGAGGTTAGTCAATGAGTGTTAGGAAAATATTTTGGGAAAATCCTTATTTAACCGAACTTGAAGGTAAGGTAACGAGTGTAGACGATAATGTCATTACTCTTGACAAAACAATAGCTTTTGCCTTTTCAGGAGGTCAACAGTCTGACTCGGGAACTATAGGAGGATTTAAAATATTAGAAGCAAAAACTGAAGGAAAAGAAATTTTTTATACTCTTGATCACAATCATAACTTAATAATTGATCAAGACGTCATTGTTACAATCGATTGGGAAAAGAGATATAGTTTGATGAAATTACATTTTGCAGCAGAAATTATTTTGGAATTAGTATATCAGAACTACAATCATCCGGAGAAATTTGGAGCAAACATAACAATTGATAAGGCAAGGGTGGATTTTTTCTGGGACGGAAGAATTTCTGATATATTTCAAGAACTCCTCAATAAAGCAAATAATATAATAAACTTAAACTTAGATATAATAAGTGCTTATGATGATGAAAAAAACCAAAAAAGATATTGGTGTATTGAAGGATTTGCAAAAGTACCTTGTGGAGGAACACATATAAGAAAGACAGGAGAAATCGGTCCAATATCTTTAAAAAGAAACAATTTGGGTAGTGGGAAGGAAAGAATCGAAATATACCTAAAATCATAAGGGTGAATTTAGGTAATACACAATATTTTTAAAAGTACTCATTAGATTAATAATGATTTTAATTTGAGTTTACTGGCAATTTCCGAGGCGGGACATCAGTTAACACGACAATTCCCATCATGCCCCCGACCTTAATCGGCTGGGGAATTGAACATTTTGGGCACGACGGGAACTGCGGGAACGATGTTAGGGGAAAGTGCGACCAGCACTTGAAAAATAAGTGGTAAGCCACATTCCGGGCGGTCTAAGTCGAAAGATCTTTGGACTGCGCTATCCACTTAGAGAGATATTAGGAAAAGTAAATTACAGGAGGTGGGACACATGAGAAAAACGCTTCAGGATGTGGCAAGCTATTTGAAGGAAATTATGGTGCCCGAAACGCACGAAGCATATGCAATCAATCCTGCATATACAAATGTTTCAGTTGAAGAGAGCATACGTGAGGGCGTTCTGGCGTTCAGAGCCTTTTTGGTTCGGCTTTACGATGTTTTATACACCAAAGGCGATGTCTATGATAATAGCAAAAAAGTTGCCCATGAATATGAAAACCGCACCACGCTTTCGGTGTATTATCCGTTCCTGCACAATGTAAGCACCATATTAATGAACATAGGTTATCATGGCATGCCAGTTGAAAACGCGCAATCTCTCGCCTGTGGAAATAACGTATTTAATGGAAAGCTGTCTGTTACCAAAAACCTTGAATGCCTTCGGTTTCTGGCGGATTGCGGTATTTGCATTGACGGCATAGATATAAATGAAAAAAAGCAAAACTTGTCAGACATCAAAACCATAAGGATTACATATCCAGATAACCCCACAATGCTGACAGGCCTGAAGGTCATGGCAATCGCCGAAATAGACCATGGCACCCTCGTCAACCAGGATGTTTTTTTGCGCTGTGATTACAGGGTATTGAAAAAGGATGAAACCGATGTGCTTTCCATCGTGCAGGATACGATAAAGCCTTTATCCGCAGATGTGCAGGATTTTATTCTGCAACTGCATCAGCGCTATATGGATACAGGACTTACCTTCGTTGTGGAAGTAAAAGGGTTTCATATCTATATGAAGTATTGTTATAAACGGAAAGATTTATGGGGAATTAACGCTTCCCTCAACAACGGCTATCATATCAATGTGAAATCGACAAAGACGTACGAGTACACTGACACCATCAAAACGTTTCCTCCAATTTTGCAGGAACTGATTGCAAAGGGATATGGCTGCGGCAGAAAAAGAGAAATCGGTCATTGTGATGGCGGATGCCGTGGACTTCCCATATCGTTGGATGATTCGGTTTTAGATATACGAGATGACATTGAAACATGGTTTGATCAAGAATTGTCATGCTTGCAAAAGAAATAAACATTTTATTCATTGCGCCTTTCAAGTATAAGCATGACAAATTTAAATTTGTAGTTAAGATGATGAATAACGTTCAGCTGAGTTATTTTGTATTTTTTATAAAATGAACATTAAAAAACAAAAAGTGTGATGTGGATATAGTAGATTTGATGACACGGGACAGCAGATAACAATGTGTTTTCACAAGGATGTTGGAAGCAAGTTTCAAGGGAAAGGGCAGCGTACCACATCCCTTCACCGGGAACGAGTTCCAACAAGACGGTCTTTCTTTTGTGTCCGGTTCAGTGCTGTCGCAAACACGGGACCGTTATATGCAATGCCACAAATCGCCGCACGTCCATGCGCGGAGTTTGGAGACTAGATTGTAGCTATTTCGTATTGGAAATTAATTAAATTTAAATATATTATGTATTTGGTTATCGGAGGAATTTACTAAATGAATTTTTTAGAATTATGTAAACAACGGTGTACAACAAGGGAATTTATCACCAACCGCTTGTAATAAGCAACCACAGCGTATTATTGTTGTTCAACGACCGGAGAATGTTTTCAAGGTTCAAAAAGCATACCAAACTTTCGGTTCTCAATGTATCCTCATCTTATGTCAAGATAAAAGGGATGCTTTAATTCGACCTTTTGACGAAAAATGTTCGGGTGACATAGATATCGGTATTATTTGCGACCACATGATGCTGGCTGCAAGAGAATTGAATATTGGGAGCGTGCTGGTAGGATTATTTGATCCTCATATAATAAGAAAAGAATTTAGCATACCCGAATATATTGAACCAACTGTATTGCTTATCCTAGGTTATCCTACCAATGGCTTTCTGAGTCCTGACCGTCATAAAACGGAAAGAAAGCCCCTTGAGGATACAGTAATGTATGAGACCTATAAAGAGGACAGGTCGTTATGATATGATTGCTTGCGAGTCCCTGTCGAGGTTTAAGGGGCCGCCATCCATGGCTTCCTCTGAGCAAGAAGTGTGGCACTGCATATAACACGGAGTTTCCGCAACTATAATAATATGAAAGCAGTATGACGTTGCAGAAACTCACAGGACGATAGAAGAAATAATGACACTATATTATGGGTTATAATGGGTTATTGATAGTTTTGATTTGCTTAATGGTACAGGTACAATGCTTACTATGTGATTTGACATACTTGAAGATGGGTATAATTTTTATATTGAGAAGGAGATAATTTACAGAACGATTTAAGTCTAGAAGACATAGGGAAGATGGAACCAGGTATTAAAGTTTTTCCGGATCATGTACTTATTTATGGAGCAGTTCCTGCTGATCACGTGTATATAACTGGGGTCAACCAATTTATTGAAAGTCGAACACTATACATTAATTTCATAGGTTATGATATACCACTAAGCAAAATTGAAGGGGAATATTATTATGAGATAGAGGTTGATTCAAGTGATTACGATAAGTGGTTTATAATGGATTGAACAAAGAAGATGATAAGGTACTTTATAGAGCCAGATAAAGACATGGATGGTTAATCAGTTGAAATAGAAAAGTTTGAATCATCGGGACTGCATATAACACAGCGTTAGCAAGATATGATTGAAGGAAAAAATAGGGCTCACTAGTAAATGCCAGAATTAAAAAATAATGAAGAGTAGGAGACCAGTAAAAATGAGTATTCAATCTTATATAATAAAAAAAATTCTTAGAAAAGTTGTACCAACGGATGAAGATTTTAGCTTAAGAAGAAAGAAAACGGATGAATTAGCTGGGAAGAATTCGTTGGCTAAGAATGTTAATATTAAAGAGGTTCAGTTAGGCAGTGTAATGTGTGAGTGGGCCTATATAGAAAATGCACCATTAGATAAAGTTATTATATATTTACATGGGGGAGGGTTTTGTATTGGATCCATAAATACATACAGACATTTTACTAGTAGATTAGCCAAGGTGACTGGTATTAGAGTGTTATATGTGGAATACAGGTTAGCTCCAGAGCACCCTTTTCCTAAAGCATTAGAAGATGTAATTACAGTATATCAAAGTCTTTTATCACAAGGAATATCTTCGGGAAACATAATTTTCATGGGAGATTCTGCTGGAGCAGGACTATGTTTATCTACAACATTAGCCTTAAGAGACAAGGGAGAATCATTACCAACAGCATTAATACTTTACTCACCCTGGACTGATCTTACCTTAACATCAAAAAGTTTAAAAACCAATGAAAAAAAAGATCCTTTAGTATCAATAAATGACCAGAAAAATCTGGTGAAGGCTTATATAAAAGAAAAAGATGTAAAAAACCCTTTGGTTTCCCCTAGGTTTGGAAATTTTAATGGATTCCCTCCAATACTTATACATACAGGTACTGATGAGATATTACTTGATGACTCATTATATCTAGAGGAAAAGGTAAAAAAAGCTGGTGTAGAAGTAACCTTAAAATTGTGGAAGGGAATGTTTCATGTTTTTTCAATTTTTCCGGACCACACACCAGAAGGTAAAAAATCGCTTAAGGAAGTTGTCACATTTATTCATAGTAAATGGGGAACAGCATATTAGCGGTATGGGCATTTTTAATCGGAAGGATGCCATGCATCGCTAACGTAAGTCAACACAGGTAAATTGAGAAGGGAGATATTGTGATTAATTTCGGAGTTATTATAGATTTAGATGGAACATTAATACATAAGGGAAATGCAACATTAGGTGCAAGTGAGTTGATTAAGTACTTAAAGTTAAAAAAAATACCTTTTCGAATTATTACTAATAGTGTAGGACGAACACCTAGTGAGTTGGCCCAGAAAGTAAAAGCAGTTGGAATTGACATTGAACAGAGTTTGTTTCTTAACCCTATTATTGCACTTGATAAATTTCTTGTAGAAAATAATGTAAAATCATTTTATTTCGTGGGTCCAAAGAAAATTGCTGAAAGTTTGTCAGTTGTCCCAGAGTATGATGATTATCCTGAATATGTAATATTAAGTGGTCTTGAAGAAGCAGATTATAATTTATTGAACCGTTTGTTTGGATATCTGAAGAAAGGTTCGAAATTACTAACTATGTCAAGATCTGAATATTATATTACAGAAGATGGACCCAAGTTAGATACAGGTGCATTTACGAGAATGTTAGAATCACATGCAAAGAATGAAGCGCTTCTATTTGGTAAGCCTTCAGCAGAACTATTTAGAGCTGCTTTAATTGAAATGGATTTAGAGTCATCGTCTGTAATGGTCATAGGGGATGATGTGATGACTGATATTAGAGGTGCTAAGGAGTACGGATTATATTCTGTGTTAGTGAGGACAGGCAAGTATCAGTTTGGTGATGAATTGAAGGAAGAACCACATTTTATATGTAATAACTTAATAGAGATAGTTGATGCAATAGATGTGGAGTACCCAAGGTTCTTTTTGTCTGCAAGACGAACCTTCAACTAACAGGAATTTGACAACATGAATAGGAACAAGGATGGAGAGAGAATATGAGAAAAGAAGATAAAGATGAGTTAAAAAACTTATGTGAAGAAATTAAGGTGGCTAAGGAGTATACATATGACAATTTTGACAAAATTAAGAAGTCTATTGAAAAAGGATTCGATGAAGATAAAGTAGAAGAGAACGTTGAACTAAGTAAAATTCAGAAAAAACTAAAGCAATGGAATATAACTGGACCTGAGACTGATGTTAAAATAATTCTGAAGGAAACAATAGATGCTGTGCTATCAATCTTCTAATGAGTATTAAACACTGTAAATTGGACTTGTGGAAGTTTCCACAATAAGTAACGATTGCAACAGTAAACTTATATCTATAAAAGGGGAGAAAATGAAAAGGATTATTACATACGTACTTTATATAACAGGCCTATTATTACTCGTTTTTTTTGGCAACGCTTACCAGGAGAAAATGCGAATTATATCAAATCAAGAATCAAACTTTATACCGATTCTACTAGTAAATAGCATCTATTCTATTATTGTTGGTATATACATAGCTTTACCAAATTTTATAAAAACAATTTCAAAAACTGGCAAAGTACATATTAATTGGTTAAAAATATTCTTAATAGGAGTCCCTACATTTATCATTAGCGCTTCGGGTGTCTTATTTCACTATTTACGCCCAGTTGAATTAACTTCAATATATTATTGGATATTCTCTAGATTTTCCACAGCGGGTACTTCGTTAATTGCAGTAGTTTTTGGATATACACTATTAAGCTCAATTGTCAAAGAAGAGAAAGACGAAAGCGTTTATGTAAGACATAATAATATAGCAAAAATCATTACGTTATCAATACTGGCATCCTTTTTGATTTATATTCTTTTTATCGGAATAATTCATCCAATAAAACTTGTAAAAGTTAATGCCAATATTGTGACAAATGATCAAACGCAAGGTTATACTATGGAAGATGGGACTGAAGTTGGATTCATGATGACTGAAATTATATACACATTTGAGTTTGAAAATCTGCCTACTTCTAAATGGATAGGCGAATTTAATAGAGGCAACGTAATTAGGGTTGAACTCAAAGATAGCCTTGAAAAGTTATTAGAAGATGTTATATTTGATAGTCCAGACGGAGCAGGATTTAGTTCGAGCGGAAATATAACAGAAGTTAGTTTTAATTATACTATTGGGTCTATCGATCCTAGAGGCAATCATCCAAATAAATATCCACCATCTCAAGAGGCGCTTAATAAGATAAAGAATTCTCTATACGAAGCTGAATTAGTGTTAGAACTTGAGGGGAAAAAGGAAAAACGATATAATTTAATAGATTATAAAAATGAGTAACGATGACATCGTAAAGCCTGGGAACGTTATCTGGTATAATAGCGATTAGTATTTATATTATGCGTTTGATGTTTCCAGATTTAACAGAAGCAGGGAGAATGATTATGCAACATCGTAAGATGGATAGGTTGAAAAGTTTAAAGGTTTTTCTTTTGATGATGTATCTGGCATTTATAGGTTATTTTGGATTCATTTCTAAGATTGCAGGTAGAACCCAGTCACATAAGAATAAATTAAACCTTATACCTTTCAATACAGTTTTGCAATATTTTTCGTTTGCAGACAGGTCTGATTTACTAGATTTTGTAATTAATATAGTTGGTAATTTAATTGTTTTTATGCCAGTTGGCATGTTTATACAGGTATTTTTTGGCAGCAGAATATGGTCGAGTAGAATTTCAAATGTCTTAATAATTGGATTTCTCTTCAGTTTAGGTGTTGAATCGACTCAATTAATCATGTCAGTGGGAGTGTTTGACGTGGATGATTTACTACTTAACACAGTGGGTGCATTAATTGGATGGTATCTATATAGACTCGTATGGAAAGAACTTAACAATTATTAGCTGATAGACTCAATAAAATAGGTGTAAAAAATCAACATAAAGGATAAAGGTATTAGAAGATATGGATCATGTAATAGTAAGGCGACCAAACATTGAAGATAAAAACAAGCTTAATGAGCTGTTTGATATTGTGATTCAAGATACATTTAGAAAAAATAATCTTGAATATTTAGTTGAGATGATTGAGGAAGAGATTGAGGCAAAGATAAAGTATCTAGAACAAGATTTTGAAAGTGACGGAAAAGAAAGATATTTTCTGATTGCAGAAACTGATAGTAAGATCATTGGGACAATTGAATATGGAGCTTCTAGTGAGTTAATAGAAAGGTGTACCGATGGAGAAATAAAGGACATGATTGAGCTAGGAACAATATTTGTTCTTCCGGAATATCAAGGGAATGGGATTGGTCATTTATTGATTAATAAAATTGCAAATGAATTAAAAAAGAACGGAATTGATGAAATCTGCCTCGATAGTGGGTATAAAACGGCACAAAAGACATGGACGAAAAAGTTTGGGAAAGCGCAATATCAGTTGAAGGATTATTGGCTTAAGGATAATGATCATATGATATGGAAGGTTAACATTAGTGAGGTTATTTTGTCAGATTGAGGAGGAAGGTTTAATATGACAGAGATTGAACTATTAATAGATTTCCATGTTGATGCCAAAAGACAAGGACCAGGTAGTGAACAAGATACCTTGAAAGCATTAAGTTTTATTGATATTAACCCTGAGAAAAATTTGAGAATTGCAGATATTGGCTGTGGCTCAGGCGCTCAAACACTAACGCTCGCAAAAAATCTTAATGTAAAGTTAACAGCTGTCGACTTATTTCCAGATTTCTTAGTAAAACTAGAGGAACGAGCAAAAACCTTAAAGCTGGAAGATGAAATTTCTACTCTGGAAAAGTCTATGGAAGATCTTCCTTTTAGTGAAGAAGAGTATGATATTTTATGGTCAGAAGGTGCCATATATAATATTGGTTTTGAATCCGGAATCAAGAAGTGGAAAAAATTTATAAAAACAGGTGGCTATATTGCAATAAGTGAATTAACTTGGAAAACAAAAAATAGACCAAAAGAAATAGAAGAACACTGGAATAATGAATATCCAGAAATTGATACTGCATCAGAAAAAATAAGAATACTCGAAGAATACGGATTTTCGCCTGTCGGATTTTTTTTCTTGTCTGACAATAGCTGGTTAAAAAATTACTATGATCCAATGGAAAAACGATTTGATGATTTTTTACGGAAGCATGGGAATTCTGATGCTGCTAAAGCTATTGTAGAAGGCGAGAAGCAAGAAATTGCATTATACAAAAAGTATAAAGATTATCTAGGTTATGGATTTTATATTGCAAAAAAATAAGCTCTAATAGGCGTATTGAAACAGAACTATAGATACTTAAGCGAGGAGAAAAAGAATGAGGGAGTTTAATATCGGTTCAATTATACCATTTGGCGGTTATGATTGGCGCATTCTTGATATAAAAGACAATACGGCGTTGATTATAACGGAATACATGATTGAACAACAATCCTATAATAATTACGCTGGTAATGTTACATGGGCTGATTGTTCGCTTAGAAATTATCTTAACGGTGAGTTTTATAACAAATTCACCGCGGCCGAAAAATCGAGAATCATTCCGGTATTGAACAAAAACCACGATAATCAGTGGTACGGTTCAAGAGGCGGAGAAGATACTCATGACTACATATTTCTTCTAAGCATTGAAGAAGTCGTATGCAAATATTTCGGTGACAGCAGTAAAAATCTAGAAAATCGCAGCGCCAAACAACGATACTGGTTTCAAAGGAAAGATATAAACAACAACAAACGAAGATCGACATTCGAGGGGTATTCGTGGTGGTGGTGGATTCGGTCGTCCGGGCGTGACAATAGAAGAGCCGTATATATCCACGGCGACGGCAATATAGGTATTCAGGGAAACGGCACCTTTCGTTATAGTAGTAACACGATTCATCCTTCATCAGGCAATAACAGTGGCGGAGTTCGACCTGCGCTGTGGCTGAACTTGGAATTATAAATTATTCGGAATTATTCAAGGGGTACGATTCATTGGCAAGTTTAAGTAATTAGTAATTAACATATTGGTCAGTCATAAATAGGAGGTACTATGGAAGATTTGCTTAACAAGTTTATAATTAATAATGTAAAACTTGATCGTTTAGAATCAAAATTAAATAAATTTAACCCATTAAAAGTTTTAAAGGTTGATGAATATGAGATAAGACATTCTAATATGTTAGCTTGGTTACTAGATCCTAGTGAAAATCATGGATTAGGAGAAGAATTTTTCAAGAAGTTTTTAGGAGAGGTTATTCTCATAAATGAAAATATGGATTTAGATATTTCTATTTTAGATATATATTTGAATAATTTTCATGATATACAGATTTCAAGAGAATGGAATAGTATTGATATTTTAGTAACTTCTCATGTGAATAAAGTTGTATTGCTAATTGAAAATAAAGTAAAAGCTAAGGAAAGTAAAGGTCAATTAAAAAAATATAGTGAGTTAATTGACAGGGAGTTTAAGGAATATAGAAAACTTAAAATTTATCTTACAATAGATGGTGAAGAACCGACAGAGAAAGAATATGTTATTTGTGATTATAACAGTATTTTGAAAATTTTAACTCATATAATGGAATTAAATAGCGTGAATTTAAACAATAAAGTTGTTGATTTTATAAATTATTATATTGATGTCTTAAAAAATATTGTTGAAGAAGATGAGGAAACCTTACATATTTGTAAAGAAATTTACAGTGATAATTATGAGATTATAAATTATATTGCTATAAATAAGAATGGTCTTATTAGTGATGAAGGTGGTATACAAGAAAAAGTACTAAATGTCTACAATATTTACGAAAAGTCTATAAATATGATATTAAAACTAGGAAAACCAAATCCATTTTTAGAGGCTGCAAATCAATTTGTCAAAGATAATAGTGAAATTTTACTCGAAAAGGGCAATAATACATATTACTGTTTTATTAATAGTGATATGAAGAAACTGCAGTCATTAAGCACCGCTGGGACACCAATTTACTATATTTTTAATAATATGCTTCAGTACAATAAATTCAAAATGTTTATTCAGGTGCAGACTTTTGGAGATAATTATAGAAAAAGAGAAAAGTTTTTAAGAAAATTAAATGAGTTAGATCGTTTTACCATTAGAGAAAATTCATTCAATCCAGAATCAAAATATACCAGAATTTACATGAGAAGTGTTTATCTGAAAAGTATAACAAAACAAGATATTTTAGCGTATATGAACGATATGTATAGGGAGTCGTTAAAGGTGTTAGAAGAAATTATAGTAATAGCTACAAGTATTTTAGAAGAAAATTGATTTAGTTGCGATTTTATCTTAAATGATAAGAAAGCAATGAATATTACAGGAGTAGCCTTAGTTTATTGAATAAAATATATGGCTTTTTGGAAATACACTCACAACAGTAAATAACTCGACAATTTCGTTTAAGCCTGATGTGCATCGTTGTTGTTTTGTGAGGATGCAAGGAGAGATTTATGAGAAAGAAACTACATTTGAACCAGAAAGTTTACAAAGAAATAATTAGCTGGATTAAAATGATTGGTTTATCACTCAGTATTGTTTTAGTCATTAATAAAAGTATCATAGTAAATGCATATATTCCAACTTCGTCGATCCTATTTTCGAGGTAGATGTTCAGCTTATTGATATGGTATATTTAAGAAAGACTTTTAAGTCGTAATAAAACGTTGGCGAGATGGTTTACTAGGAATAATTTAATTAACTTGATTTGGAGGAAAATACATGAGTAATCAAATTAAATTATCAAAAGAAAAACGTGAAGATATGATTGCGTTAATCAAAGCGTACTTTTTGAAAGAAAGAGACGAAGATCTTGGAGATTTAGCATCTGGTTTTTTCTTGGATTTCATTACCGAGAACTTGGCAGCAGATTTTTATAATCAAGGCGTTTGGGATGCTTATACATTCATGAATGTTAAAATCGAAGATTTGTTGGAAATACAGAAGTATTAGACTGGGTAGAGCATATCGTCGAATGATAGCATAGGAGAATACTATGGAACAGACCTTATTAAAACTGGCTAAAGAACTTAATAAAAGCGGAGTTGGTTGGGGAATAGGTGGATCCCTATTATTAAAGAAACATTTGTTAGTAGAAGTTGCTCACGATATAGATATTATTGTTTCAGTTGTGGATATTGATAAAGCGGTTGAGGTACTGGATGTATTGGCAATTAGAGTGGTTCCACCTATTAAAGAAGAGTACAGCACAAAACATTTTTTTCAGTATATTTTAGATGGAATAAGTATTGATGTGATGTCACAATTCACTATTAGGCATGACTTTGGAAGTTATGAGTTCGTTTTTGATGACAAGTCTATAACGGACATTGTAACCATTGAGCATGTAGATTTACCATATACCAGTTTAGAGGATTGGTTGATCGCATACATGTTAATGATTAATCGAGAAAGTAAGGTACGAGCAATATGGAATCATTTAATATGCAAAGGCGTTAATCATCCGGAAATAATTGAGAGAGCTTTAATCCAACATTTACCAAAAAGCATTGAGTTGGAGCTGAAAGTACTATTAAGCCATAAAAAAGATGATTTCAAGTCATTCTAAGACGGCCAAGAGGACATAGATTTCAATAATCCGGAATTACACGATGAGAATTTGGTGATAAGTAGTAAGGCAGAAGATTAAGGGAGGTTTGAAAAATGAGTGTATTTTTTTATGGTTGTGTTACGATGGACGGCTTTCTTGCTGATAAAAATCATAACTTGGATTGGCTATATCAAACAGGTACAATAGAAGAAACGGATTATGATAACTTCTATAAAAGCATGGATATTACGATAATGGGCAAAAGAACTTACAATGAAATTGAAAATATTGAGAATATCGACAGTCTTTATAAGACGACACAAAATTATGTTTTTACACATGCTGAAAGCTTAACAGTAAATAGTTTTATTCCTATGAATGGTGATGTTATTGATTTTGTGAAACAAATTGATAAGGGTAAAAACATTTGGATCGTAGGAGGAAATACAATATTAGCGCCTTTGTTAGATCATGATATGGTAGATAACATAATCATACAAATTGCTCCTGTGTTATTAGGGCGTGGCATACCTTTGTTTTCACAAAAAGAAGTATTGAAACGATTTTACTTGGAGGAAGTAAAAAAATACGGACAATTTGCAGAGTTAATATATCGTAAAGTATAGATTATTCTTATCTACTACAATAAAAGACAAAAGTACACAGTAAAATTAGGCGTAGACAACAAGCGAACGATCTACGACTTGAGTTTTATTATGAATGAGAGAGAGGTCAGTGGGAGATGTATGAAAAATTATTAGATATAAGCTATTATGTCGGTTTTATACCAATAGACTGGTTGGTTGATCTTATTTCACATAATAAACGAAAAAAGAGTCATCATTATTTTCAAGCATTAGCTATAAATTTTCTCTTGTTCTGTAGTTTTGTAATCTTTTTAATGAGTTTTGGCATACACACGTTTATCATATATTTTCATCGCAATCTTGCATTAACCATACCAATAGAGATCTCATTCTACATATTGGGGTGTTTATTAATTATATGCTTGGTTATTTGGCTAGAAGGTATTGTTAGTGCAATAATTGGACATACTCCCAGAATATCACTGTTTCCAAGTTTGATGCGTACAAGGTTTTTAACAGTACTGACAGGTTTTAATCATATTGTCGTTATACTAATCATTGTAGTAGCCATTCACGCATCTTCTATAGCTCAAAATGAGGTGGAAGAAGCAGAGATATTTTTATTATATGATGATATGGGGTATATACCACGGTGGGTATTTGCCCTTGGGTTTTATTGTGATTCCATGGTCGCTAGTAACCGCTTTGGAGATTATAGTGTGGCCATTGTACCATTAAATAACACTACAATAGATTATGCACTGGAGAATGGTCGTTTTATATTTGTATCATCTCATGGCGCAGATGGGTATATATTACTTCAAGACAACATCTTCTATGGACCTGAAGATGTAAATGATAATATTAGTCCAAGTCTACAGTATGTGTACTTGTCGGGTTGTGATACAGGATTAAAACATGAGGAATGGGAGAATGCACTAAGCCCAGCATATGTTAAGACATTTGACCGTTTATCGACAACGTTAGAACATTTTTATTGGTTAATTGCTGAGGGGCCAAAAGTTATTCATTCTTTGTATTAAATAACAAGTTCATCATGAATCAAAGCAAGGAGGACTTAATTTGAAATCACTTTCAATCTATAATAAAATTACGGATAATAAAAACTTTGAAGTAATAATTATTGGTGGTAGCTTTGCAGGACTTTCAGCAGCTATGGCATTAGGGCGAGCATTGCGTAACGTTCTAATTATTGACAGTGGCTCACCCTGCAACAGTCAAACACCCCATTCCCATAATTTCATTACACAAGACGGAGAAAATCCAAGTATAATTTTAAAAAAAGCTAAAGCGCAGGTATCAAATTATAGCACTTTGAAATTTCATAATGATTTTGTAATTAATGGTGAGAAAACCAAAAATGGTTTTTTGATTGTTACACAATCAGGCGAACAATTCGCAACAAAAAAACTTATTTTTGCCACTGGTATAAAAGACATTATGCCCAGTATAAAAGGCTTTTCTGAGTGTTGGGGAATATCTGTTATCCATTGTCCATATTGCCATGGATACGAGGTGAAGAATGAAAAAACGGGCATTCTAGCAAATGGTGGTATAGCATTTCATTATGCCCAGCTTATTAGTAATTGGACAAAAGACCTAACAATTTTTACAAATGGAAAATCCACTCTGACACTAGAGCAAATAAAAAAAATCACCAATCATAATATACCAATAGTCGAAAATGAAATACATTTTTTGAATCACAAAAATGGCAATATCAGTGAAATCGTCTTTACAGACAAGTCAACGTTTCAGTTAAAAGCACTTTATTCACGACCTGATATTGAGCAGCATAGTAAAATTCCTGAAATGCTTGGATGTGAGTTAACAGAACAAGGATTTCTAAAAGTAGATATATTTCAGAAAACAACTGTAGAAAATATTTTCGCTTGTGGGGACAATGTCACCCCATTACGATCTGTATCATATGCAGTGGCGGCAGGCAATATCGCAGGTGCTATGATGAATAATAAAATGACAGAGGAAGAGTTTTAACTTGCTAAAGAAAATTGTAAAATATAAAATTTGGCATTTGATTTTTGAGAAAAAAAATAGGAGAGCTAGATTTGAATAAAATACTACTGGAAATAAAAGATAAAGTATATGATAAATGTTTACTACAAATTACTGACTTTAAGGTTGAAAACGAAAGTACAGATTATGATGGATGCCAGTTTGAATTAAACGGGGTATATGTGATTTGTAGAAATGCAAAAATAACCCCAAAAAAAAATGGCCAATTCGTCACGTTTTGGAGAAGAAATGAAAACAGACAGACCGAGCCGTTCAATGATGCTGATAATTTTAATTACTATATTGTGAATGTACGAGCTGACAATAAGTTAGGGCAATTTGTTTTTCCTAAATCCGAAATGATTAAACAAGGTATCGTTTCAAGTGACTCAAAAGTTGGGAAAAGAGCCATACGTGTATATCCACCCTGGGATGAAGCGAAAAGTAAACAAGCAGAGAATACTCAGAAATGGCAAATAAAGTATTTTTATAGAATAGATTATGCTTTAGACTTAGAGAAAGTCAAGAAACTATATAAGATCAATTAAATTTGTAAAGCTTCATATTATGAATGAATAATTAAAACTTAGTTTTAAATTTTAACACACAAAAAAAGCAACCTCAAAAAGTTGCTTTTTTATATATTATATAAGTTATATTGTTTAATAAATGGTTATAGGGTCAAAACTAAGTTTCATTAAAGTTCACATACTATTGTATGCGAAAGTTCTACTATATAGCTTTGACACCTTAACCATGAGTTCAATAATTAAGCTTCTGTACCATCACGCCAAGCTTCGAATTTTTTAATGGTTAAATCTAAAGTTTCTTTACTAAGTGATGGAAGTTCGCCGCCCCATATGGCTTCTGCTTCTTTATAACCGGCTTTTACAGCGTCCAGTAACATATCGGCTTTGGCTGGATCGCCACCGGATAGAGCTTTGGCAAATTCAAGGAAACGATCTGAAGTGGCTTTTGCGCCCCAGTATCCATCTTCTGCTACATCAGCTTTAGCCTTATCAATAGCATCTGGAGTGATTTCTATTCCAAGTTCAAGGGCAAGATCATCTGAAGTAGAGTCACCATTAATAAGCCTTTGCAAATAGCCTCTAAGTCCACCAAGTTGCTTAAGTGCTCCGTCTTTTACAGTAGTTCTAAAGAGATCAATAAGTCTTTGATCTGTTTCTTCCTTCATGGCACGTACTTTGTCCATGTCCGGTTTATAGCTGGCTTTAGCTGGTGTCTCATTGGATGTATAGTCAGCTGCTTTAGTTTCAGACTTATCTTGTGATTTCACTTTTTCATCAACGGTTCCGTTTGACTTGTTTTTCTTATTTAATTCTGTTAGGTTTGTATTATTTTGTGGGTTATTGATATTCCCGATTGTATTCATGAGTCTTCCTCCTTGAAATATGATACCTATCCGTAGGTTTAATAGTCATCTCCTAGAGTATATCGACACAAAAGCATAAAGAGTTAATGGTTTAAGGGTTGATAATAAAGCGAAATCAAATTTGAATAAATTATGAATAATCTATTAGAAGTTTATTATAAAAGCTTCATTATATAGACTTATGTAGGTAGGTGTGATAAGTTAATACTACAACGAATAGGATAATAAAACAATAAGACGATGTATATAGATAGAATTTGGAGTTGATGAATATGAAATGTTCAATGTGCCGTGTGAACACAGCAATTGTATTTGTAACAAAAATGGAAAATGGTATAGCAAAGCGAGAAGGACTCTGCATTCCTTGTGCTCAAAAACAAGGCCTTGCACCACTAGATGCAATACTACAACAAACAGGTATGTCACAAGAGGAATTTGATAATATCAGTGAGCAGATGACGGACATATTTGAAGATGTGGATATGGACCAGCTAACAGAAAGCTTAACAAAACCGGATGAGCATGGTAAAAACCATATATCTAATTTATTTAATTCGGCTTTTGCAAAGAACAATAATGACGAGGATATGACTTTTAAACAAGCGGAGCAAGATACCCAGGACGGAACGGTTAAAACTAAGGTCAAAAAATCAAACTCACCAAAAAGAAAAAACCTTGATGCTTATGGCATTAATCTAAATGAAAAAGCGCTTAATCATGAAGTAGATCGTATTATTGGTCGTCATAGAGAAATCGATAGGGTTATTCAAATACTGAACCGTAGAACTAAAAATAATCCGGTGCTTATTGGTGAACCAGGTGTGGGTAAGACGGCTATTGCAGAAGGATTAGCTGTCAGAATTGTAGAAGGGCAAGTGCCGACGAAGCTATTGAATGTGGAGGTCTATCTATTGGATCTGACTTCTGTTGTAGCCGGAACACAGTTTAGAGGTCAGTTTGAGACACGTATGAAAGCGATTCTGAAAGAAGCAACCTCAGAAGGCAATATTATATTGGTTATTGATGAGGTCCATAGCATAGTGGGTGCAGGTGAAGCAGAAGGTGGCACGATGAATGCCGCCAATATATTAAAGCCGGCTCTAGCTAAAGGCGAGGTTCAGATTGTAGGTGCAACAACCCTTGAAGAATATCGAAAACACATTGAAAAAGATTCAGCCCTTGAAAGACGTTTTCAACCGGTTATTGTAGATGAACCTTCCATTGAAGATTCTATCGAAATCATAAAGGGTATCAAAGATTATTATGAAGATTATCATAAAGTACACATATCTGACGAAGTTATTGTTAAGGCGGTTATGATGTCAGAACGTTATATCAGTGATCGATTTTTGCCGGACAAGGCAATTGATGTTATTGATGAAGCCGGCTCAAGAGCAAATCTCCTAAATGAAGGCTTGGTTGAGTTAGAAGCATTGAAAAACGAGTTGCAAAAAATTGTAATCGACAAAGAAGATGCAGCTGCCAATGATGATTATGAGAAGGCGGCAGATTGCAAAGTTGAAGAGCTTCGACTTAATGATAAGATTGGTAAGATCGAAAAAGAATGTAAGAATGTTGCTATTACAGAAGAAGATATTGCCTATGTTATAGAAGCATGGACAAAAATTCCTGTTCAATCCATAGCAGAGGATGAAGCTTATAAACTCATTAATCTTGAGGAACGTCTACATAGAAGAATCGTCGGTCAAGAAGAAGCGGTTAAAAAACTCTCAAGAGCAACAAGAAGAAGCCGATCCGGATTCAGCCGAAGGAAAAAACCATCATCCTTTGTTTTTGTCGGTCCGACTGGTGTTGGTAAGACGGAGTTATCCAAGGCTTTAGCGAGTGAATTGTTTGGTAATGAAGAAGCGTTAATCCGCTTTGATATGTCAGAGTTTATGGAAAAACATACAGTATCCAAATTAATCGGTGCACCTCCAGGTTACGTCGGTTATGATCAGGCCGGTCAATTGACAGAAAAAGTGCGTCGACGTCCTTACTCTGTACTATTGCTGGATGAGATCGAAAAAGCTCACTCTGATGTGTTCAATCTATTGCTTCAGATACTTGAAGACGGGCGGTTAACAGATGGTCAGGGGCGTACGGTTAACTTTGAAAATACAGTGATAATTATGACTTCGAATGCAGGGACAAGTCATAAAAACAATGGTATTGGTTTTGGTAAAGGTACGTATGCATCTTTAGAACAAACAACGAAAGATGCTCTTAAAGATGTGTTTAAGCCGGAATTTCTCAACAGAATTGATGAAACCATCGTTTTTACAGAACTGAGTAAAAATGAGCTAAAAGATATTATCGAATTGATGCTAAAAGATGTATTAAGTACAGCTAAAGACAAGCATATGACACTAAACGTAACAGATGAGGTAAAAGCATTTATCTTTGAAAATGGTTATGACCCTAAATATGGCGCTAGACCATTAAGAAGAGCAATTCAGAAGTACGTTGAAGACGAATTAGCGGAGTGCTATATTAAAGGTGTTATTAAAGAAGGTGACCATATAGAGGTGTATATGGAAGAGGATGGGCCAAAAGTAAGGGCTTTATAATTTAATAAAATAAATATATACTCAAAGAAGGATCAATATCTCATTATAGGTGGGATTTGTTCCTTCTTTTAAATCTTATAGAAGAATGTTCGGAAAAATATAGGAAAAATATGTTAATGAAATATTAAATATTACATTTTTTATTGACATAATGCACAAAAGCATATACTATTTATAATAGTGTTAATATCGGTGAAGATGTATTTACCACAGAAATAGTTATTAACAATGGGAGGCTATGATGTTTGGAGACATTATTTATGTTGAGAGAAAGCCCATTCTTTTGGGGTCAACTAAGGTACGTGAAAACGAATACTCTAAATGGATAGATAAGCTGATATTTAGAACCATGAGTTATCGACATTTTGGCGTTGAGGTTGAGAATAATTGTGTTATACACTTTCATGCCAATAGCTTTCATATGAGAAAACACGCCGAAATCAAAAAGGTATCAATGGATACTTTCTTATTAGGTGGAGAAAAAGTGGTCTTACACCATATAAAAGATTGCTATACAAGAGAACTAATCGTATCAAGAGCTTACAATGCATTGGGAAAAAGAGAAGAATGCTATAGTATTAATAAGAATAATTGCGAACACTTTGTATATTGGTGTGCAACCGGCAATCCTTATTCGACTCAGACCTATTTTATTAATAAGGGTCAAGATGTATGGATGCTTAGGAAAAAAGTGGTGCCGTTCACCGTTAGAACAAAAAATAGAACTTTAAGACTGAGCATGGATATTTATAAAAGAATTCTAAGAAGAGCATAAGTCCTTATGAAGGGCTTATCTTTACATAAAACTAACTCAAATAAAATCAACTAGTAAAAAAGCTAATAAAAATAATTGACGAACACTAAAATTTATGGTAATATTGCATTAATAAATATGAATAAAGTAACACAATACCTCAATTTGTGGATTGTGACTGTGTTTGCAGGCAAGACCAAGATTGTTGATACGTAGCAGTAGCTATATGTCATCAAGACTGGTCTTTTTTATTTGCAAAAAGTAATATTTTCTAGTTGTGACAACAAGTTATTTTATTAAGGAGGAGAAAATGATATCAAATTTTAATGAAGATTTTTTATGGGGTGGTGCGACCGCGGCTAATCAATTCGAGGGTGCATACAATGAAGATGGAAAAGGACTAAGTACTCAAGATGTTGCACCAAAAGGTATTATGGGACCAATAACAGAGGAACCGACTAAGGACAATATGAAGCTAATCGGCATTGATTTTTATCACCGGTACAAAGAAGATATAAAGCTTTTTGCTGAAATGGGATTTAAAGTATTTCGTCTTTCCATTGCTTGGTCTAGAATATTCCCAAATGGTGATGACTTGGAACCTAATGAACTTGGTCTGAAGTTCTATGATGACGTATTTGATGAATGTTTAAAATATGGCATAGAACCATTAGTGACAATCTCACATTACGAAACGCCATTGAATCTAGCAAAAAAATATAATGGATGGACAAATCGTAAACTTATAGGATTTTATGAAACTTATGTAAGAACTTTATTTTCCCGTTATAAGGATAAAGTGAAGTACTGGCTAACTTTTAACGAAATAAATTCTATTTTGCACATTCCTTTTATGAGTGGTGCTGTGATGACATCTAAAGAAGAATTGACAAAACAAGATCTTTACCAAGCAATCCACCATGAACTTGTGGCAAGTGCATTGGCCACTAAAATTGGACATGAGATGATGCCAAACGCCATGATAGGTTGTATGGTCTTGGCAATGCCGGTATATCCTTTGACACCAAATCCAGATGATGTACTAAAAGCCTTGGAGACAGATCGAAGTAATCTTTTGTTTTCAGATATCCATGTAAGGGGGAAATATCCCCCATATGCAAAACGTTTATTTGAAGAGTACGACGTCTCTATTGTTATGGCGTCTGGTGATGAAGAGATATTGAAAAATACTGTCGACTTTGTATCATTTAGTTATTATATGAGTGTTTGTGAAACAACAGATCATACTAGGAAATCGACCAATGGTAACATTATGCCGGGAGTGTCTAATCCTTACCTTAAAGAAAGTGAATGGGGATGGCAAATTGATCCAAAAGGTCTCCGTTACGCGTTAAATACATTATATGATCGCTACGAAAAACCATTATTCATTGTGGAAAATGGATTGGGTGCAGTGGATCAGTTGGTGGAAGATGAAAAAGGCAATAAGACCGTTCTGGATGACTATAGAATTCAATATCTAAACGATCATTTAGTACAGGTAAATGAAGCGATTAAAGATGGCGTTGAGATAATGGGCTATACAACTTGGGGCTGTATTGATTTGGTTAGTGCATCAACAGCAGAACTAAAAAAACGATATGGTTTTATATATGTAGATCGCAACGATGACGGATCCGGAACGCTCCAAAGATATAGAAAAAAATCATTTCATTGGTATAAAGAAGTCATAGCGACAAATGGAGAATCATTGAAAGAAAAGTAAATGTATGGATATAAAATAGCTAAAAATAAAATCTAAGGAGAAATGAAGATGGCAAGCAAGTATGATGGATTGGCTAAAATAATTATTCAAAATGTGGGAGGGAAATCAAATATTATTAGTGTATCTCACTGTGTTACAAGACTCCGTTTAAAGCTGAAAGATGCATCAAAAGCGAACACAGAGTTGCTTAAGAAAACTGAAGGGATTGTAACGGTTATTGAGAGTGGGGGACAATATCAAGTTGTTATTGGTAATCATGTACCGGATGTATTTGATGCTGTTAATGAAATCGGTGGTTTTGGAGATTTGAACGCTGAATCACACGAGCAGCCAAGAGAGAAAATGGGATTTGGCGCTGCTTTGATTGATATCATTTCAGGTGTTTTTGCACCAACCTTAGGTGTATTAGCCGGAACAGGTATGATCAAAGGATTTTTAGCACTTTTTGCGTATTTTAATATCTTATCTACGAATAGTGGCGTTTATCAATTGTTATATGCAGTGGCGGATGGGTTTTTTCATTATTTGCCGATATTTCTAGGTTATACAGCAGCTAAAAAGTTTAAAGTTAATGTGTTTACGGGTATGGCTCTTGGTGCTTCACTACTTTATGTTAATGATGTACTCGTTCTTAGTACTGGAGAAGTGATTTCTGTTATGTTTGAAGGAACAGCATTTGCAACAAATGTATATGCAAAATTCTTAGGATTACCAATTATGATACCAGCAAGTGGTTATGCATCATCGGTTATTCCGATTATATTAGCTGTTTTTGTAGCAAGTAAAGTAGAAAAATTCTGGACAAAAGTTATCCCAGATGTTGTTAAGACTTTCCTTGTGCCAATGCTAACATTAGCGATTTGTACACCACTGACTTTCATATTAGTCGGTCCCATAGCTTCTGTTTTAACGTCACTTATTGGTGTGATAACTTCTGCTACATATAATTTGAGCCCAGTCGTTGCCGGTATGTTTGTTGGAGCTTTCTGGCAGATATTGGTTATATTCGGCTTACACTGGGGACTCATTCCGATTATGTTTGCTAATTTCACTAACTATGGATATGATGCTATTTTATCGCCTTATTTTGCAGCATCTTTTGCACAGACAGCGGTAGTATTTGCAATTTTGTTTAAGACAAAAAACGAAAAAACCAAATCATTATCAATAGCTGCAGGTATTTCAGGTATTTTCGGTGTGACAGAACCTGCAATTTACGGTATTACACTACCTAGGAAAAAGCCTTTTATCATTTCCTGTATAGCAGCATCGATTGGTGGAGGTATTATAGGTTATGGTGGAGTCAAGGCCTATATGCTGGGAGGGCTTGGTGCTTTTGGATTCACTTCCTATATTAATAGTGAAACAAAAGATATTTCAAGCATGTTATGGGTCATGGCTGGTGTAGCTATTGCAGTTGTTATCGCTTTTGTTGCAACAATGATGACTTATAAAGATGAAACAAGTACTGAAAAGATTTCAATAGGAGCCGTAGCTTCAAAAATTGGTATTAGCATAGCAAGTCCAATGATGGGAGATGTCTTAGATCTAGATTCATTAGAAGATGCCGCTTTTTCAAGTGGAGCATTAGGAAAAGGCGTTGCGATTATGCCCCATGAAGGTAAAGTGATAGCACCTGTTGATGGCATTATTGTCACATTATTTAATACAAAACATGCTATTGGGATTAAATCAGATTCTGGGTCGGAGATACTTATTCATGTCGGTATGGATACAGTCAAACTAAATGGTGAACACTTTACGGCAAAAGTTAAACAAGGGGATCGGGTAAAAAAAGGTCAGGTTATGATAGAGTTTGACATAGAAGCTATTAAAGCGGCAGGGTATTCCGTTGTTACGCCGGTAGTGATCACCAATATGGAAGATTATACAGATATTGTCATTGAAACTGGAAGAACGATTGATATCAATGAGGAGCTTTTGGTACTCATTTAGTTAAGGTTGACATGGTTTAAGACACATGATAATTTATAACTATATATAATTGATAATATAAAATTATGATTGTCTCTTTGCAAGCTTAAACTTATTATAAGTTGTGTGTTAGTAGATTGATTTTATAATGAGTTTGAGTTTTGCATAACCAATATTGATTCATATAGACCTCACTACGCATTTGAAATGGTTTGATAAATAATGAAATCTAGGTGATTAAATGAAAATCAAGAAGGTTTTGAACAATAATGCTGTCATTGCACTGAATGACAAAAATGAGGAATTAGTGGTGACAGGGCTTGGTCTAGCCTTTCAAAAAAGACCCGGAGAATATCTAGCTGTTGAGAAAATCGAACGAATTTTTACGATGGAGAATAAAGAGATATCTAGAAAACTTAGAGATTTAATTAGTGAAATTCCCTTGCAGTATGTTGAGGTAACTGAAGAAATTATCACATATGCAAAGGAAAAAAATGGTAAAAACTTGAATGAGAATATTTATCTGACATTGACAGACCATATATCTTTTGCTATAGAAAGAAGTAAACAAGAGATTAATATGTCAAACCCAATGAAATGGGAAATTCGAAGGTTCTATGAAGATGAGTACAATATTGGCTTAGCTGCACTTGATATTATTAATAATAGACTAGGTGTAGAATTACCTAAGGATGAGGCTGCTTCCATTGCTATGCATTTGGTAAATGCAGAACTAAACGAAGAAATGCCAAAAGTTGTCAATATGATCAAAATCATTCAAGATGCTTTGAATATCATAAAATACCATTATAGGGTAGAATTAGAAGAAGACAGTCTCAGTTATCAAAGATTGGTTACCCATTTAAAGTTTTTTGCGCAACGGATTATCAACTGTGAGAATACAGATAAATCAGAGGACCATTTGTTTGAGATTATAAGTCGACAATATGAAGAAGCTTACCTATGTGCTCAGAAGATAAAAAAATATGCCAAAGAGAAATATGATTTCATTATTTCTAAAGCAGAGTTAACTTACTTAATAGTACACATTGAAAGAGTTATAGTAAGCCACAAATAAAGCTGCAACAAATAATCAACTTGAGGGTGATAATCATGTCTTATAAATTAATTTGCTTAGATTTAGATGGCACTTTGTTAACATCACAACATACTATTAGTGAGGCCAACCTAGCAGTACTGCGTGCTCTTGAAGATCAAGGTATAAGAATTGCTATTGTGTCGGGTCGCTCAGGATACGATGCAAAACATCATGCTAGAACAATTAGTAATAAAACATTTTATATCGGTTCAAATGGTGCCATAGTTGGTAATGTTGCCACAGGCGAAATCATCGCAGAAACCAATATAAGCAAAGGTAATCTAAGAAAAATAGTTTCATATGCAAGAGAAACCAGAATTAAACCGATAGTATTTACTAAGAATGAGACCATAATTCATGGACCAAGGGATTATTTTATGCATCTTTACCTGAATAGAAAGCATAAGACTAAGATGAATGCATATTTACGGTTTGTGCCGAGTCATAGAAAAATGAAATGTTTAATAGCCCATGAAGATACCGGAATTCAAAAGGTGGTATTTTTTATTACCAATAAATATAAAGCGGATCAAATAGAAAAAGAGCTCAAGGCACAAGATGACTTTGAAGTTGCAAGAACATCTCTTATTTGTTTTGAAGTGACAGAAAAAGGTATGAATAAAAGCGATGGTATAAGAAGATTAATCGAACACCTGAATATAAAAAAAGAAGAGGTTATGGCTTTCGGAGATAGTGAAAATGATTATGCAATGCTATCATATGTAGGGTATGGCGTTGCTATGGGTAATGCTCCGAATAGGATTAAAGCAGTAGCAGATAAAATAACAGACACCAACGATCAAGATGGTGTTGCAAATGAGCTAAAGAACATCTTTTCAGATATTTCTTATAGTAGTTAGTATAAGAGCACCGGATTATCCGGTGCATTTTTATATTTAAGTGTAAATTTTTAGTAATTTTGACCTTTATAGCAATATGTTGATAGAACTTATCATTTACAAAAATATAACCTATGATATACTGTTAATAAAGATTTCACTCTTATAAGAACATAAATTGACATCAATGAGCAGATATAGATGTCAATAAAATGACAGATTAACCATAACAAACTGATTAGACATAATCTAAAACGTGCATGCAAGGAGGATATATATGAAAATAGGATTAATAGGACTTGGGAAAATGGGTTATAACTTAGCCCTTAACATGCGTGATAAAGGACTGGACATAGGTGTTTACAACCGAAGTAAGGAGCCACGAGAAGAAATAAAAAATGAAGGTGTTCAAACTTTTGACACAATCGAAAGCTTGGTAGATGCTTTAGAATCACCTAAGGTAGTTTGGATTATGGTCACAGCTGGGCCAGCAACTGAAGCCATTATTGAGCAGGTTACACCGTTGTTGTCACCAGGCGATATCATTGTCGACGGTGGTAATTCTAGGTTCACAGACACCCTTAGAAGAGGAGATGCTCTAGAAGAAAAGGGTATATACTTTGTGGATGCCGGCACCTCTGGTGGAACAGATGGGGCTAGATACGGTGCTTGTATGATGGTTGGTGGTGACGAGAAGGCAATTGCTACACTGGAACCTTATTTCAAGGTTCTTAATGTAGAAGAAGGATACTTACACTGTGGAAAACGTGGATCAGGGCATTATGTGAAGATGGTACATAATGGGATTGAATATGGTATGATGCAAGCTGTGGGTGAAGGACTAGAGATTATTAGAAGGTCTGAATTTGACGTTGATTTTGAAAAAGTGGCCAATGTATGGAATCATGGATCAATTATCGCCGGTTATCTTATGCAAATGACAAAACAAGCTTTTGAAAACAATGGTATGTTAGAAGATATCATTCCACGTATTGATGCTTTAGGAGAAGGGCAATGGACAGTGGAAGAGGCTATTAGACTTGGCGTTTCTGCACCGGTGATTACTCAATCCTTATTTATTAGAAACGCATCTAAAGATGATGGCAAATTCTCAGACCGTGTTGTTGCAGCCCTTAGAAATGAATTTGGTGGTCACCCATTACATAAAAGGTAGGTGAGTGTATGGAGAATCAAAATGTATTATTTACCATTTTTGGTGGGACAGGTGATTTGACGTATTACAAACTGATACCTGCGTTTTATCAACTATTCCTAGGTGGTCGTTTACTAAATGATATGACCATTATCGTACTTGGAAGAAAAGATAAAGATACCACAACATATAGGGATGAAGTTAGAGAAATTCTCATGAAGAAGATTTCTAACTTTAATGAAAATATATTTGTAGCGTTTAGTGCTAAGCTTCATTACTATAAGATGAATTTTGAAAAACCGGAAGCATATGAAGGATTAAATACCTTTATGGAGAGTAAAAATTGCCCCAATCGAATTTTTTATTTAGCGACTGCCCCTAAGTTTTTCCCTTTTATATCGGAACAACTTAAGGACAATAAACTTCTAGACATTGAAGGCTATGCAAGAGCAGTTTTTGAAAAACCTTTTGGATATGACCTTGAATCAGCGGAAGAAATCAATGCAACCATATCGGATATCTTTGGAGAGGACCATATTTTTAGAATTGACCATTATCTTGGAAAAGAGATGATTCAAAACATTAACACTGTTCGATTCTCAAATCAAATATTTAGTGCCATATGGAATAAAGAGTCTATAGACAATATTCAGATTACGGTTAAAGAAAAAGATGGCGTAAAAGACAGAGGTGGCTATTATGACCACGCCGGCGCATTAAGAGACATGGTGCAGAACCACTTATTGCAGATATTAGCTCTCGTAGCTATGGAACCACCAAAGAGTCTTAACAATCACGGTATTAGAGAAGAGAAAGTTAAGGTTCTTCAGAATTTGAGTATTGAAACGGAACTGGAAAGCCATACCAATCTAATTTTCGGTCAGTATGAAGGGTATAGAGACGAAGTTAAGGTCGATCCCAATTCAAATACTGAGACTTTTGTTGCCATGAAATGCTTTGTAAAAAGTCCGAGATGGGAAGGGGTTCCTTTTTACCTAAGGACAGGAAAAGGTCTTGATGGTGGTGAAGCTAAGATTGTTATAGAGTTTAAAGTAGATGGATCAAGTACACCCCTTAATGCTGAGAAAATACCTAACTTACTGATTATAAAAATACAACCGGACGAAGGCGTATATTTACGCATTAATACAAAAGAACCACGTAGTGAAAGCAATTTAATGTCCGTCAACCTAAGTTATTGTCAGTCTTGTGATATTTTTTACAAATCGCCGGATGCCTATGAAAGGTTGTTATTAGACATATTAAATGGTGATACGGCTATGTTTACAGGATGGGAAGAAGTGAAGAGTGCTTGGGAATTGATTTCAGAAGTTGTAAAAAAATGTCCGGACAAATCAAAATACCTAGATACCTATCCTATAGGTTCAGATGGACCGGCTTCTGCTCATAGAATGATTAAAATGGATGGTAGACATTGGTGGCGACTGGATGATCTGAATAATGATTCTGAGTAAATATTTTGAATAAGATTGGAGATAATATGAAGATATATGATGTATCCATGATCATTGAACCGGATATCATGGTTTATAAGAATTATGAAAGTAAAAAGCCGATCTTTACCAATGCTTCGAATTTTGATACTGGAAGTCACTATGAAACAGATCTTAAAATGAATCTTCATACAGGTACCCATATTGATGCGCCTCTACACATGATTAGAGATGGCCTTACTATGGAACATTTTGATTTGAGTCGCTTTATCACAAAAGTCAGAGTGCTTGATTTGACGCATGTAATAGGTATGATATCATCGATGGATTTGAAAGATAAGGAAGTTGAAAAAGGTGAGTTTCTCCTGTTTAAGACGAGAAATTCATATGAGGAGCACTTTAACAATCAATTCATATCCTTATCGGAAGAGGGTGCAACTTATTTGGCGGAACTTGGCATCCTTGGCGTAGGAACAGATGGATTGGGCATAGAACGGGATCAACCGGAACATGGAACACATAAAAGACTTTTTAATGCGGATATTATGATTATTGAGGGTCTTAGACTAAAGCACATTGAAGAAGGTCGCTATGATATGATAGCCTTGCCCCTTAAGATAGCTGATGTTGAGGCTTCTCCCGCTAGAGTCGTTCTAATGAAGTGAAAAATAAAGAGCATCAGGTTTGCAATTATTTTGCGAGTCGGATGTTTTTTTATTTAATGAAGAAGGTAAAGCGTCAACTAGAAAGTTGACTTTCCATTAAACAAAGTTGAGTTTAACGCAATGGTAACCAATGTTACTGATTGGTAAGTCTACTTGGTATATAATGCATATATCGTAAAGCAATAAAATGGATACGTCCTGACTGGATGTCAGGCACAATTAACCCAAAATATATTGTGGTAGAAAGAAGGCGATTTAATATGAATACTTATTTTGATATAAAAGATACAGTTTACAACATAACGTGTAAATATGAAGAAGCTATAGCACTACTTGTAGCTGTTGGCATCGATCAGATGAAAGATGTTGCCCAAAGAGAAACCATCGGAAAAACCATTAGCCTCGAGATGGTATTACAACTTAAAGAAATAGATGTTCAAACATTTGAAGAACGATTGGTTGAAACCATAGAAGAAAATAGTGAAAATGTTGATCAAGGTCTACGTATTAAAGTGAAAAAAGAAAATCCTAAGATAAAAGTTGAAGGTGTTTTGCCATGTCCAGTAAAAATACCTTTGCTAGAGGGGTTCGAAAACTGGCTACAAACCCAAGAGAATCAATGGGTTAAGGACCTGGATTATAACTTTAAGGCAGCGTCAATGGGTGTTGACTGGCTTAAGGAAGCTTTGGTGACATCCACTTCAGCTGACACCCTATCGGACTTGTTTATTTCTGCTGGATTTGACCTATTTTTTGATCGAAATTTAATCGGTAAACATAGAACACAAAAAGCTTTTAAAGATTATTCATCCATTAAAACCTACAATCAAGACTTTGATCATGACGGACTGAGGCTAAAAGATCCGGCAGGCCATTATGCAATGCTGGGCGTTGTGCCGGCTATATTCTTGGTGAATATATCGGAGCTGGGCGCTAGAAAAGCACCGACTTCGTGGAAAGAGCTGCTAGAGCCTGAATATGAGAACTCAGTCTCTTTACCAATTGGAGATTTTGATCTCTTTAATGCTATATTGTTGAACATATACAAGAATTATGGTGAAACAGGTATACAAAAACTGGGAAAATCATTATTAAAAAGTATGCATCCATCAGAAATGGTGAAATCTCATATTAAAAAAAACAATCGACCGGCTATTACCATTATGCCTTATTTTTTCACGAAAATGACGAAGGCAGGTGGACCGATGGAAGCAGTATGGCCAAGTGATGGTGCGATTATCAGTCCGATTTTTATGCTTTCTAAGACCAGTAAACAAAAAGAACTTCAACCGATTATTGATTTTTTCACATCCAAAGAGGTAGGAGAAATCCTCTCACATCAAGGTAGATTTCCAAGTGTACATCCTGAGGTGGATAATAGGGTACCAAAAACCAACCCATATATGTGGCTTGGTTGGGACTTTATCAATGACAATGACATTGGAGAACTTATCAAAAAACTAGAGCAACTTTTTGATAGTAACAGCGGTAGGAGGCAAATATGAATCTAGTAACCATATCCGGGCCACCATCATCAGGAAAGACTTCAATCATACTAAAAACAATACAAGCGGTTCAAAATCGGGGTCTAAAAGTAGGTGTCGTAAAGTTTGACTGTCTCTATACCGATGATGATCTACTGTATGAAAAGGCAGGCGTTCCTGTCAAAAAAGGGTTATCCGGAGCTTTGTGTCCGGACCATTTTTTTGTTAGTAATATTGAAGAAGTTGTTCAATGGGGCAGAGGACAAGCATTAGATTTACTGATTACAGAAAGTGCTGGCCTTTGTAATCGGTGCTCCCCTTATATTAAAGAAATTCAAGCGATTTGTGTTATTGACAACTTAAGTGGTATTAATACACCTAAGAAAATAGGACCCATGTTAAAATCAGCAGATATTGTTGTGATTACAAAGGGGGATATTGTTTCTCAAGCAGAACGAGAAGTCTTTGCGTCAAAAGTCAGCTCAGTGAATCCACAAGCTATAGTCATGCATATAAACGGATTAACAGGTCAGGGCGCTTATGAATTGAGTACATTGTTATATGATGAAAGAGAAGATGTGCTAACGGTAAAGGGTAAAGAATTAAAGTTTTCTATGCCATCTGCATTATGCTCCTATTGTTTAGGAGAAACACGTATTGGTGATGATTATCAACTGGGTAATGTAAGAAAAATGGAATTGGGTGAAAAAAATGATAGATGATAAAAAACTTAAAAATATGACCTTAGAAGATCTTTTTCTACGCTATCCTTATGTAGTTACTTATTTTGATAATAATAAGTTGGATGTTGAGGGATTTGGAACGATGACCTTCGAGGATTATTTGAGTCAATTTGATGAGGACTATGTTGAAACATGGGCAATGGATAAAGATAAGATTGAGAAGGACCTTTTGGCCTACATCCTACAAATGCATAGTTTTTTGGGTTTAAAAGAAGAACAATCCGTTGAATCCATAACAATTTTACCTGGACAGGATAAATCTGGACAAAAAGAAGCGTTTGAAGCCATCACCATTAGAAGCGGTGACATCGTATCGATTGTCGGACCGACAGGATCCGGTAAAAGTAGATTACTTGCAGACATCGAATGGACGGCCAACTATGATACACCCACCAAAAGAGGTGTGTGGATTAACGGCGCAGTGGCAGATACCAAATGGCGGTTTTCTTCAAGTAATAAGTTGGTGGCACAATTATCACAGAATATGAATTTTGTCATGGACTTAACGGTAGAAGAATTCCTGGAACTCCATGCAAAAAGTCGTATGGTAGAAAATGTGGATCAAGTCATTAACACCATATTGGAATCGGCCAATCAGCTAGCAGGAGAACAGTTTTTGAGAACAACGCCAGTTACTGCTCTAAGTGGCGGGCAATCAAGAGCCTTAATGATAGCAGATACAGCCATACTCAGTACGTCGCCGATTGTCTTGATTGATGAAATTGAAAACGCAGGTATTGATCGAAAAAAAGCGCTAAAACTCCTTGTAAGCAGTGAAAAAATCGTTCTCATAGCGACCCATGATCCTACATTGGCATTGATGGCGGATCAAAGAATTATCATAAAAAACGGTGGTATTCACAAAATATTATCAACAGATAAAGATGAGAAAACAATCTTATCCGAGCTTGAAAAGCTAGATAAGATTGTTGGGAACTTAAGACATAACCTTAGAATGGGTAATCGAATTGACCCAACCATGTTTGTATAGATAGACACATGAATGACAAAGAAGAAGTTTATACTATTTTATGTAGGCTTGTCTTCTTGTTTATGTTGGTCGGTAACATAAGATACCGATTAATCATTATAAGTAGGTTATAATTTTATCATAGTTAATCTTGATAGATTAACGAATCAGCCGGTTAAGATGAAACAATCGGCAATAATAAATCAATTATATGGAGGTATTCTAATGAGTATGTTTTGTTATCAATGTCAAGAAGCAGCACAAGGAACCGGGTGTGAAGTTATAGGTATCTGTGGTAAAGATGAAGAAGTGTCAAATCTTCAGGACCTTTTAATCTATTCAACAAAAGGGATTGCAGATATTGTTGTTAAAGGTGAACTCGATGTTGCAAGCCTTGGAAAAACCAATGAGATTGTATTGGATAGTTTGTTTAAAACCATTACCAATGCAAACTTTGATCCTGAAGCGATACGAGCACAAATTAGACAGAATCTAGAAATCAGAGATGAATTAAGAAATGTTGTAGAAGCGGATTTTCATGATGCAGCGACGTTTACAATTTCGACGGATGCATCCATGGATGCCAAATCTGTTTCGGTAGGTGTTTTATCTACTGAGAATGAAGATGTAAGATCTCTAAGAGAATTAATTATCTATGGATTGAAAGGGTATGCAGCTTATGCTCAACATGCTTTAAACTTAGGAAAAGAAGATGTTGATCTTTATGCATTTACATATGAGGCTCTAGCGGCTACTTTGGATGATAGCTTAACGGCGGATGCGTTGGTGGCACTAACAATGAAAACAGGAGAATATGGTGTTAAAGCAATGGCTCTTCTAGATGAAGCCAATACAACTGCTTATGGTAACCCTGAATTATCCAAAGTCAACATTGGTGTTAAAAATAATCCAGCGATTTTAATTTCCGGTCATGATTTAAATGATATGGAGATGCTACTTGAACAAACCAAAGGCACCGGCGTAGACGTTTACACTCATAGTGAGATGTTACCTGCTAACTATTATCCAAAATTTAAAGCCTATGAGAATTTAGTTGGTAATTATGGTAATGCTTGGTGGAAACAAAAAGAAGAGTTTGCGTCCTTTAATGGTCCAATCTTGTTTACGACCAACTGTATCGTACCACCTAAAGGTGATACGGTTAAGAGAATCTTTACAACTGGTGCTGCTGGTTTCCCAGGTTCGACACATATTCTAACAGATGAAAACGGTCAAAAAGACTTCTCACAAATCATCGAAATGGCAAAGACGTTACCATCACCTACAGAAATTGAAACAGGAGAAATCGTTGGTGGGTTTGCCCATGCACAAGTCTTTGCCCTTGCAGATAAAGTTGTAGATGCAGTCAAATCAGGCGCAATTAAAAAATTCTTTGTTATGGCAGGTTGTGATGGCCGTATGAAAGACCGTGACTACTATACAGAGTTTGCTAATGAGCTACCAAAAGATACGGTAATTCTTACCGCTGGATGTGCAAAATATAGATACAACAAATTACCACTTGGTGATATCGGTGGTATACCAAGAGTATTAGATGCCGGTCAGTGTAATGACTCATATTCACTTGCGGTCATAGCTCTAAAACTTAAAGAGATTTTTGAACTTAACGATATCAACGAACTACCGATAGCTTATAACATTGCTTGGTATGAGCAAAAAGCAGTAATCGTATTATTAGCACTCTTATCACTAGGGGTCAAAAACATTCACTTAGGTCCTACATTACCGGCTTTTCTTTCTCCTAATGTTGCGAAAGTTCTTATTGATACATTCGGCATAGCAGGAATTGGAACCGTTGATGAAGATATCAAATTATTTATGGCATAGAATCACTTAAGTATAGAATTATTCACTATAAAAATAATAACAGCGCCAATTCAGTTTTAATTGAATTGGCGCTGTTATTATTTTTACTATATTAAGATAGATCAATTACTGTAAATGTATGATGGGTGCCATAATAATATTACGAACAGTCTCAGACAGATTGTCTTGTTCTTCTTTACTTAACTGATTGGGATAAATTGGATCATGAACGAGGATACGGACATGGTCTTTTGTTATGGCTTTTTTTGCTTCATACATTTTAAAAGAGCCGTCTATGGTTATGGGAACGATAGGGACACCGGCTTTAATACCAAGCTTAAGACTGCCTTTCTTAAAATCACCCATGGTGTAATTTTTTGATCGTGTACCTTCAGGGAAGATGACCAATGTTTTACCGTTTTTTAAATCCTCAACACCTTGTAATATAACTTTCAACGATTGCTTTAAATTACCACGATCTAAGAAAAGACAACCCATTACACGCATCCAGTGACTTATAAGCGGTACTTTTGACAATTCGATTTTTGCTACATAAGCTTTAGGTTTTGGTAGATATCCAAGTAATAAAGGAATATCATAGTAGCTTTGGTGATTGCTAACATAGAGAACATTGCCTTCAGGTAGCTTTTGGAGATCCACCAATTCGACATTACTTGACGAGAGAGCGACCATTAGACGACCCCATGATGCTGTCATCTTATGAAGATAGTCGTATTGAACTTGTTTGCCGAAAAGACCAATTAAGAGATACCATAGGTAAGCAAATCCGGAAAGAAGAAGATATGAAACCAGTACAAAATAAAAAAAGTAAGTTCTAATCATGTTGTCCTCCAATAAAAGTTATTAAGCATTTGTCTGATGAAGTGACAAATCCATTTCAGCTGCCTTTATGACTTCCGTCAGATTATTATAATCAAAATTTGCCTTTCCGACAAGTAGGGACAAGTCACTTTCTTCATATTGAGAAAGTAATGTTTCAAAAGCATTCTGAATACGAAGCAGAAAAATATTAACTTGGCTTATATCCGTATGACTTAATACAAGTAGAAAAGTATTGCCACTGTACCTAAAACATAAATCATTGGATCTTGAATTGCTTTTCATTAAGTCAGCCAAGGTCTTGATGAACTGATCACCAGCCAGAGCACCGTTTTTCTCATTGAAAGTTTTGAATTGCTCAAGTTCAATAAGGACTAGGGTATGCTTAATATGTTGATTATGTTGAATATCAAATAAAGCTTGAAGTTGTTTTAGACCATAGCTTCGGTTATATAAACCTGTTAATTCATCATATATATTTTTTCGATCATACCTTCTCGTGACCTCAAAGTAGTTGAAAGTCAGCATGACAGCTACGGTTAATAATAATAGTGTAACAACAGCGTATCTTAAAAAAGTAAGTAAATAGCTTGAAAGGCTTCCATAGGTAATCGTGAAGGCTAATGGCCACCTGACCTTGATATACATGAGCACAACCGCAAAGATTAGATATAAAATGGGAAGGATGAACTCACGTCTGTATTCTATGAATAAGAATGTGATGACTAAAAATAAAATGCTCGAATAGGGCATGGTTTTGAAGGCGTTAGAGGAAGTCATCCATGCTACAGGAAAATAAATAAAATCCAAAAAAAGAATAAAAAAGATTTTAATGTAGTGGGGATGCTGAGTGATATTTAGAAGTATAAGACAAGTGGTACAAAATATAATGAAAACGATTGAGATGACGGTAGCGAGTGGTTCATAGCCGGAAAACATGCCCAAAAGCAGAACCACAATACCCAGCAAAGAAAAAGCCACCAGGAGAAAACGAAGGGCAACATACTGAATCTTCTCGCTTTTTCGATGATCTAAAAAAGAGTAAACCATATTCATAATATCAAACCCCCTTGTTTCTATCTATTGTTTTGATGATCAAAACTAAGTTTCTCTAAATTCATTATATCATACTATAAAAAAGGTGCATATCTCTATTGATTTATAGAAAAATGAAAACTTGTTGGCTATTATGTATGATTTTAGATGTTAGGAACTTATGTAAATGCGGGCGTCATATTAATAGGTAGCATAATAGGAATCTTAGTAAAAAATGGGCTTAAAGATCGATATAAATGGATCGTTATGCATGGTGTAGGTTTATCCGTTTTGTTTATTGGTATAACAACAACGTTAAATGGTATGATGAATGGCGGAGAACCCATATTGTTTATTATCAGCCTTGTACTGGGTGGTATCTTTGGGGAGTGGGTCAACATTGAGAAAAGACTAGAGCAACTGGGTCTTTTTCTACAAAGCAAAGTCGGTAATGGGGAGCATAATATTGCTCAAGGATTTGTAACGGCTAGTCTTTTATTTTGTGTTGGAACGATGGCGATATTGGGATCACTTGAGAGTGGACTTAGGGGCAATCATGATATGTTATATGCCAAATCCGTACTTGACGGTGTTACTTCTATTATATTAACGTCTTCTCTTGGTATTGGTGTTATTTTTTCGGCCTTCTCTGTATTACTTTATCAAGGCGCGATTGTTCTATTTGCATCTCGACTTGAGTCAGTATTAACTGCAGAAGTGATCCGAGAGATTTCTATCATTGGGGGTATATTGATTTTTAGCTTGGGGTTAAGTCTGTTGGAAATAAAGAAAGTTAAAACAGCCAACTTACTACCTGCAATTCTAATACCACCAATCTATTTCATGGTCATCCTGCCTTTGATTGAGATGCTGTATCAATAGTTTTAATGTAAAACCTATTATTATCTACTGGACTTTTTTAAGTCCAGTATTTTTTTGCTTATTTTTACTTTATTATACATGGATTTGTAAGTTTCTTGGTTCATATCCGCTATATAATTTTTAGGGTAAGCTTTACTTACAATTCCATTTTCAAGAAGATAATCAACGGCTTTATTGTAGGCAATAGCGGCAGTGACCATATCTTTATAGCGTCCAATCACATAACTCCCATGAACATTTAAGGTTGACTTATAAGTGGGTGCAACTAACGGATGCTCTCGTCTTACACCATAATAGGGATTGATTACTTGTATATTGTCATATCTTAAGTTATGTATATCACCGTCTACAAAACGATGGTCACGGCCTAAGACACTATGATTTTTAACGCCATAGCGACTCATTATATTAACTTGCATACCATAGTCATTCACAAAGTAATAACCTTGGCGCTTATGAATCCTATGGTTGGCATAGTAAAAAAGATCTTGAATATCAAAAAAGAGCTCTTCTGAATAGGTTATAAAATAAGAAAAATAATTTTTATGCATGTAAATGGGTGTGGAAAAATAATAATGATGATCTCTATAGTTCATTAGTACTACCCACTTATCAAATGACAAACACATAGTATCTTCATAGTCATAAATAGATAAACTGGGTGTATGGATGATTTTTTTAGCGAGTAGATAAGCGTTATGGGCTAAAGTAGGACAATCATAACTACCAAGGCTAATATGTCTACCTTCATAAGTTATGGATGACCTGTAATAGATTTGACCATTTTTTTTAACACTTTCATAAACACCTGGTAAAGATTGCATAGGTAAGCTCCTTGGAATATAGGTTAAATGCATTATAACATACTTTGATAAAGTTATTATTTAGACATATAAAAGACACAACTTAGTGTCATAATGACATGTTTCATCCAATAATAACTTTATTTTATGTTTTGTGAATGGTTTTATTGCGTTATATATTAAGGACAAATTCAACAAAAAATCAAAAACCTATGTAAAATATACCAAATAAAATTAAAAAATGCCACTAAAACATGATTAATACACAGTTATAAAGACAGAATATTCTGAAATATACAGGATAACCACCAAATCGACCTTTGTGATATTGACTATCAAAGTGTGGTCACCTATAATTCAGAGGTCACATTAATATAACAAGCCGACACTATTATTTCGATTATTATGAGAAGTACAAAGGAGTCTATTATGTTTAAACTGAAACATCTATTTGAAAGCATGTGGTTTGGCCACAAAAGCATTTCAAAAAAAGTATACACAACTGGCCTAATGATTTTTTCGGGCGTATTTGTTGTAGCGGTAGTGATGTTAAGTGTTAATGGATTTGCGAAGACAAAAACTATAGATCATGTCATTTCATATGAAACTGATGACGATGATCAGAGTGTAAATAGGATTGAAGAAACAACAACTGTTGCTGAAGCATCAGAAGAATCCTCGTACGAAACCTTCGCAAGGACCAATAACAATGACACATTACAGCTTGAAACAGAAGAAGCTGTCACCCTTGCGAAAGAAGACGAACAAGACCGGGTTTTCCAAACAGCAACGAATAATTTAGAAGAAAGTCAAATAAATTTGTTGAATTTGAAAGATTACACGGCCTTGGTAAGGATTGTTGAAGCAGAAGCTACTAATGAAGATTTGAAAGGAAAAATTTTAGTTGCAAATACTGTGATGAACAGAGTTGCTAGTAGAAGATTTCCAAACACGATCTATGAAGTGGTTCATCAGAGAACAGGCAATAGGGCACAATTTTCGCCCATAGACGACGGTAGATATTTTAGAGTGACGATTAAGGATTCTACTGTTAAGGCAGTTGAACAGGCACTTAACGGTGTAGATTATTCAAATGGATCATTGTTTTTCGTATCTAAGTCATTGGCCAGTGAAAATGCAAGTAATTGGTTTGATCAAAATTTAACCTTTTTATTTCAACATGGTGGTCATCATTTTTATAAGTTTTAGACAAATATAGTAGGATGTCCTTAGGTCTTTATAACCTATGGACATTTTTTGTTCTCAAGGAATCCTACATTCCTAACATGCACATATGTCCACGAGAGACATACATTTGTCTTTTTATATTAAATGTGATATAATCACTAAAAAAATGAAATAAGGATGGATGATTAGAAATGGATAAGCTTTTATATAAGAGCACACGAGGACTTGAAAGGGATGTTTCAGCATCATATGCAATAGTCAAAGGTTTAGCAAAAGACGGTGGACTGTATGTTCCGTCTCATATTCCAAAGATGAAAAAATCCATGACAGAATTATCTGATATGAACTATCAGGATATTGCCTATGAAGTTATGTCACTGTATTATCAGGATTTTACAGAAGATGAGCTAAGAGCTTGTATCCATCAAGCCTATGATCATAAATTTGATACAAAAGCCATTGCACCCACAGTGAAAGTGGGCGATGTGTACATGCTGGAATTATTCCACGGTTCTACGATAGCATTTAAAGATATGGCTTTGTCGATATTACCATATCTGATGAAAACAGCAGCAAAAAAATTAGGTATTGAAAAAGAAATTGTTATTCTAACAGCGACTTCAGGTGATACAGGAAAAGCTGCCTTAGCTGGTTTTGCAGATGTTGAAAATACGAAGATCATCGTATTTTATCCTAAAGATGGTGTTAGTCCTATTCAAAAGAAGCAGATGGTGACGCAAAAAGGCGATAACACCTATGTAGTCGGTATAGAGGGCAACTTTGATGATGCTCAAAACGGTGTCAAGCGTATTTTTTCAAATCTTGAATTTAACAAAGAATTGGAACAGGGCGGTTTTCAATTTTCATCCGCCAATTCTATTAATATAGGTCGACTTATTCCTCAAGTTGCATATTATTTTTATACTTATGCAACACTAATAAAACAAAATGAAATTCTAAACGGAGAAACCATTAATGTAGCCGTTCCTACAGGCAATTTTGGAAATATTCTGGCGGCTTATTATGCAAAAGAAATGGGTCTACCACTAGGCAAACTGATTTGTGCATCCAATGACAATAAAGTACTTTTTGACTTTATAAGAACAGGTACGTATGATCGACAAAGACCTTTTATACTGACTATGTCCCCTTCGATGGACATCTTAATTTCCAGTAATTTAGAAAGACTGATTTATGAAATCGCTGGGGCAGATTCAAAAGCTACAAAGGCGTTAATGGAAGATCTCACATCAAATGGATTTTATGACGTGACGAGTCAAATGAAAGAAGGCTTATCCGAATTCTATGGCAACTACGCAGATCAACTGGAGACTCAAAAGACGATTAAAAGGGTTTTTGAGGAAAATCATTATCTAATGGATCCTCATACAGCCGTAGGTTATGCGGTTTATGAGAAATATGTTGCTGATTGTGGTGATACAACCAAAACAGTCATCGTATCAACAGCCAGTCCGTACAAATTCACAAAAAGCACCATGGTTTCATTAGATGAAGCGTATGATAGTATAGATGATTTTGAGTTGATCGAGAAAATGAAAGAAAAATCCGGTACAGAGATACCGAATGCGATTCATGAAATACTAGAAGCAAGTGTTAGACACAATACCATCTGTAAACATGATGAGATGGAGAACGTTATTAAGAAATTCCTACAGATATAATTAGAAGTGTTCCATCAACAATGATGAATAAAAAAAGCCATGGGTTGTCATGATGACAATCTATGGCTTGATTATTATACTCTAGGTTAACTGGGTCAATTATTATGACATACGTTCAGGATGATATTGTGCAGGGTTGACATGTACAACAACCTCTTCAATATTATCGATCGATTCAAGTTTTTCTCTGACTTCACTGGCAATTTCATGCCCTTTGTATACAGTTAGATTGGCATCAATAGATATTTTAACGATGAGAAGGAAATGTAAACCGACTGGTTTAGCTGAGATAGCGTCGATATGGTCAACACCTTCAATCGCCTTGATGATATCTGAAAATTGCTTCATAAGCATGTTGTCGATGCTGGTGTCCATAAGAACATTATAAGCACCTGTGAAGATTTTAAAACCAGTAAATGCAATCCAGAATGAAATCAACATCCCACCGATACTATCTATGAAATAGAATTCGAAATAACCTGAAAAAATACTTAATAACGTAAGGAGCGTAATGAAAATGTCGTTACGATGATCTTCAGCATTAGCGTGGGCTAAGAGACTGTTGTGTAATTTGCCGACACGTCTTGCAAAGACGAAAAGTATGAACTTGATGATAATGGTTGATAAGCTTACGATGATGAGCCAGATGGAATATGTGAACTCAGAACCATAAATCAATGTATTTAATGATGAACTAAAAATGGAAAAGGCGACTAGGAGCAAAGAAAAGCTTATGATCATACTAAAAATATATTCAGCTTTTCCATGGCCGTAAGGGTGATCATCGTCTATGGGCTGGGCAGAAATATGATTACCGATGTAGGTCATAATCGAAGAAAAGACATCGCCGGCACTATTTAGACCGTCCGCAATCATGGACTGACTTCTTGTAGTAAAGCCTACAATGAGTTTTGATGCCAGGAGTACGATGTTGCCAACTAAGCCATAGATGGCTACTTCATTAATTTTTTTGTGTCTAGACATATCTTCACCTTTTCTACCTTTAATATGAGTTAAAGTTTACCATGATTAGAAATAATGTTCAAGGTTTTGAAGCTTTGTTTATACTGAAGTCAAACAAGTTGGAAAGTTATATTGAAATAATAAGCATTCTCATATATAATACATAAGTAACATAGAAATTAATAATCTCCAAGTGATGAATTCACGTCATTAAATAGCTTTAATATGTCAGTGATATAAAACATCAATATTGTAAGGAGTTCAAGATGAGATTTGTGCCGGTTTCCGGACTTGTGGAAGGCATGGTTTGTGGTAGAAAGCTATACGATGTCAATCACCAGTTGCTGCTTAACAGCAACAGTATTATACATAGGTCCTATATAGAACGTATTAAAAGCCTTGGTTATCAGGGTATATATATTGAAGATGAATTGTCTAAAGACATTATGATTAAAGATGTCATAAGTGATGAGCTTAGAATGTCTGCTATTAAAGCGGTTAAAGATATTTGTATTTATGCCGGTCAGTCCAAAAGCGACCCTAAAAAACTGGTTGATAAAGTCAATCATACCAAAATACTTATTTCAAACATCGTAGAGCAGGTTCTTGAAAATAAGGACACCATGGTCAATTTAATAGATTTGAAGTTTTATGATGATTATACTTTTTTTCATTCGGTTAATGTTGCTGTATTATCTATATTAGTCGGTGTAGAGTATGGCCTAAGTAAAGCAGACTTATTTAATGTTGGACTTGCATCCATTTTACATGACATAGGTAAGATGTTTGTGGATAAAGACATTCTTAACAAACCGGGAAAGTTAACAGCTGAAGAATATGAATCAGTAAAACAACATCCAACATTTGGTTTTAACTATTTGAAAGAGTCCTATGATATACCAACAAGTGTCTATGTTTCCGTACTGCAGCATCATGAAAGATACGATGGTAAGGGTTATCCAATGCAAAAATCCAAAGATCAAATATCAATTATTGCGCGGATTATTGGAGTGGCCGATGTGTATGATGCATTAACCTCATCACGGCCATATAGAGAGGCATTATTACCATCAGAAGCTATGGAATTCATAATGGCCAATGGAGGCAGTATGTTTGATCTTGAGATTACAAGAATATTTGCCAAAAAGGTAGCACCATTTCCGGTTGGTACATATGTCATTTTAAGTAATGGTTTGACGGGTATCGTAGCTTCCAACCATGAGGATGCCTGCATGCGTCCTGAGGTGAAAGTCATCATGAACGCTAACCAAGAGGTGATAGTACCGTACATACTTGATTTGAGAAGAAATAGGTCTCTAAGATCCGTGACCATAACCGGGATCAACAGCTTAATGAAAGAAAAAGAAGCAAAAGAAGCGTGACAGAAAATCAAAGGCCTAACTCATAGGAGTTAGGCCTTTATTAGATTAAATTTACTTGGGATGTATTATCTTTTAAGATGAAGTATATTAATAAAGTCGGGTATGCCATTCTTATAATTAAGTCGTGTTTCACCTTCTATGAGTGGTTTGGCATAATCCATAAAATCAGTTGTAACATCATCGCCGTCATCATTTATATAGTGTTTTGGAACTTCCTTCTCGTGATTGGCCACTAAGTCAACATTTACAGGTTGGATATCGACTACATAGGGGTCAGCATATAATCTTTTGATGGCCATCATTTTGCCGGTCAAACCTTGAGTGGCAGTTTCAACAGCTGCTTTTCCGACAGAGACGGCTTCTTGTATGTCCGTATAAGAGGCAACATGACCAGCGGCTCTTTGCAGTACATTTAGTTCGATTGAACGCACTTTGCATCCAAGTTGATCTGCTAGAAGATACTCTAGTGTCTTACCTACACCACTCAACCTAGCATGGCCAAAAGCATCATAAGATCCGGAAACTGCGGCAGCTATATATTTGCCATCTTTGTCTTTTATGCCTTCCGAAACAGCAACGATAATATTTTTTTGATTTTTTTGTAAGGTCTTAATACGCTCTATAAATAGGTAGACATCAAAAGGTGTTTCCGGAAGGTAGATTAGATCAGGTGCTGTACTATAGGTGGTTCGAGCTAAAGCGGCAGCGGCAGTTAACCATCCGGCATTTCGTCCCATAATTTCTACTATGGTGACCGATTCAAGATTATAGATATAAGTGTCATGAGCAATTTCAAGAAGGGAAGTAGCCACATACTTAGCTGCAGAACCATAGCCAGGTGTGTGGTCGGTCTCGACCAAATCATTGTCGATAGTTTTTGGTATACCAATTATTTTCACATCCAATTGATGCTCTTTTGCGTATTTTGAAAGTTTGGAAACCGTATCCATAGAGTCATTGCCGCCTATATAGAAAAAATAGTCGATGGACTTTTTATTGAAAAAACTAAAAATCTTTTCATAGGTTGCGGGATCCTTTGAATAATCCGGTAATTTGTAACGGCAAGAACCTAAGTACATCGCAGGTGTATATTTGAGTTGTTCAAGGGTTTCATGATTATGCCCGAAGATCTCGGACAGATTTAAAGTATTGTCATCCAGAACGCCGGTGATGCCGTTTAAGGCGCCATAAACAGTATCGATTTTGGGATGATTAAATGCAGCTTCGATGACGCCGTAAAGAGATGCATTTATGACAGCTGTTGGACCGCCGGATTGAGCAACTATGCAATTTGACATGGTATATCCTCCTGAAGGAAATGGTTAATGGTGTTTAGGTGCCACTATTCTATGATGTCAAAGTGACGTCTAGAATTCATTTATATACTACATGAGGCCGTTGTAAAAATCAAGGTAAAGGCAAAGAAAGAACAAATGCTTTTTAATCTGATTTTAATGTTGTACTAAAGCACAAGTAATACTATACTGTTACTATAGGACTATAAGATGATAAGACCTATAAGTGAAGGTCCAAGGAAGTGATAACGATGAAAATTACCAGTGATGATGTCAAGGCCGTACAAAGTCGAATGGATGTGACCTATGAGGAAGCGGAGCGTTTTTTAATTAGGGCAAATGGTGACATAGAACTTGCAATATACTTAATCGAAGAGAAGAAAGCATCCAATCTATCCAAATTCATGACGGAATTAAATCGGATTGCCAAGGAACTGATGACTTATTATGTCAGAATTGATAGAAAAAAAGAGATTCTTTTGAATTTGCCTTTGATTATGATTGTACTATTTCTTGTATTTCTTGAAGTAGAAACAAAAATTTGGGTATTGGTTATTGGTATCGGAGCCATTTTAATTAGTGAAAGTCAAGTGACGATCTATAAACGAAGTAAGGATTCAGATAGTATTATAAGTCAGGAAAAAGCACAGGAAAAAGAGGATATAACAACGTCAAACGAAATGCAGCAAGGGGCGGCAGACATTAAAGTTACGGATGCGTCAACGACATCAAAGAACAATTCTGTAGATTCGACAGATGATAATAAGGATGACGATTACTATGAGGTAACCATAGAGAAATAGGGAGAAGCATGAAAGAAAAGATATTGGTTGTAGAAGATGAGATTAAAATCGCACGATTTATTGAATTAGAACTTAAATATGAAGGCTATGATGTAACAATCGCTAGTGATGGCAGAATGGGTTTAGAAATATTTAATGAAGGTGGAACAGATCTTGTTTTGCTGGATTTGATGTTGCCAAGACTAAGCGGTATAGAAGTATGTCGGAGAATCAGACAAGCCAATGCCAATGTCCCAATTATTATGTTGACGGCTAAGGATGACGTGTCAGATAAAGTTATGGGTTTGGATATGGGTGCAGACGACTATATGACCAAACCATTTGAGATTGAAGAGTTATTAGCCAGAATGCGTGTGGCACTGAAACGTAAAGATAGCCCTAAAGAAAACAATACTTTAAAAGCTCTTACATATAAAGGACTGGTCGTAAATGAGTTAAAAAGAGAAGTCATGTTTAAGGATGAAATCATTGAACTGACAAAAAAAGAATATGAACTTTTAAAATATTTACTTGAAAACAAGAATATTGCTCTGGACCGAGAAAAGATACTTGAAAAAGTTTGGGGTTACGATTATTATGGTGACACAAATGTTATTGATGTCTATGTTAGATATTTAAGAGCCAAGATTGATCAGAAATATGATGTCGAAATCATTAAAACGGTTCGAGGCATTGGGTATATCATCAATGAAGCGTAATGAAAAAGAAATAAAGCAACGTCCTAAAAAAGCGTTGCTTTTTCCTGTAGGCTTATTTAAAGAAATAAGACATGTTTTTAAGTACTTATACTTAAGCCTGACTTTATCTATGCGTAAAAAAATCTCGTTTGATTATGGTATTTTGTATTGGGTAGCAACCCTTATGACGACCTTCATTGTACTTATAGGATTTAGTTTATATGATATGCAACAAAAAAATGTTGACATAGTTGATGGTGTATTTGAAATGGTGGTACCTTTTGAAATGGGTGTCTATAACATGGATGCCTTAACGTATCAACTGGAGTCTATTTCATCAGGGCAAGATGTTGGTGTTCAAGTTGTTATGTCCAGACAGGACCAAGAAGAAATAGGTTATACGATTACCAGCAATATGTATGGACCTTCTTTATATCGCCTCTCTTTCATAGAGAAGATACCCTTATTGTTTAATGAAGGTTTAATCATCAGGTCGTCAAACAGATACTATAAAATCAATGAATATCACACAGTTGACTATAAGATTATGACCATCCACAATATAAAATCGATGAATGAGACCCGGATAGTTGTGGGTGGGCTCATATTATTTGGTCAAATGATGGGTTTTGTTTTTATGTCAATCATTGGTTCTATACGTTTGAAGCAGGTTTTCAAACCCATTTACACCATGACCAAAGCAGCAGAAAAAATATCCATTAACGATATTGAAGGTAATTTGGATGTATCAAGAGCTAAGTATGAACTTAAAGACCTTGCACTGACATTTAATGATATGCTGGATCGTATACGATCTGATTATGATAAGCAAAAGAGATTTGTATCAGATGTTTCCCATGAGCTAAGAACTCCAATTTCCATTGTAAACGGTTATGTTAGAATGCTGGACAGATGGGGTAAAGAAGATGAAGCCATTCTCGAGGAGGCAATTGATGCCATCAAGAGCGAGTCAAAGAATATGCAAGTCTTAGTAGAGAATTTACTAACACTTGTGCGTTCGGATAATCAGACCCTCAAATTTGAAAAAGAAATATTTGATGTTGGTAAGTTAGCTACAGAAATTATGAAAGACATGGAGATGGTAGATGAAGGTCGTCACACATTTATTTGTGATATTCAAATGGGTATCCAAGTGTGTTTAGATTATGCCAAAATCAAACAAACATTTAGAATTTTTATTGATAATGCGATGAAGTATACACCGGATGGTGGGGAAATCACCTTAAAACTAAAACAGGAATATAGTTCGGTGATTATATCCATAATAGATACGGGTATTGGTGTTGACAAAAATGATTTACCTTATCTATTTGATCGTTTTTACAGATCGGATGAATCCAGAACAAGGCAAACAGGAGGACATGGTCTTGGATTATCCATCGCTAAAGCTATGATTATAGGACAAAATGGTATGATACGTGTTAAGAGCAAAGTTCAAGAAGGAAGTTCATTCATTATTAGTCTGCCTGTGAATACATCCGAATCATGCATATAAATAGCAATTAAAGAATGAAGCGAGGGTTTTTATGGAAATAGTCTTATTGGATCAAAAATCATTAGGAGAAAAATTAAATTTTGATAAATTGGAATCGATGGGTTCAGTTACCTATTATGACTATACCAATCAAGAGCAGATTATAGAAAGATGCGCAAATGCGGAAGTTGTTATAACCAACAAAGGGCATTTTGACAAAGTAACCATTGAAGCACTGAGCCATCTGAAGCTGATATGTATGACGGGAACAGGCTATGATAAAATTGATGTAGAGGCAGCAAAAGACAAGGAGATAGGTGTTTGTAATGTCCTGGATTACTGCTCAAACAGTGTTGCACAACATACATTAGCCCTGGTTTTACAATTAGTTAATCATATGAATTACTATCGTGACTACGTAAAAAGCGGTAAGTATATTGAAGATGATGCATTTACCCATTACGAGGTACAAATCAATGAGATTGCTCAAATGACATGGGGCATTGTCGGTATGGGCAGTATTGGAGGAAAAGTGGCAAAGATTGCCCAAGCGATGGGGGCAAAAGTCATCTATTACTCTACAAGCGGTAAGAATCAACAAGATGCTTATGAACGGGTAAATTTCGATGACTTATTAAAACGTGCAGATATTATTACCATCCATGCTCCTTTAAACGATAAAACAAAAGATCTATTTGATGAAGCGGCTTTTAGCAAAATGAAAAAATCAGCCATACTCGTCAATGTTGGTCGTGGAGATATTGTTAATGAAGAAGCATTAATAAAGGCTCTAAAGCTGGATCTTATTGCAGGTGCAGCCCTAGACGTTTTAAGTAAAGAGCCAATGAGTAAGGCATCCAAACTCATACCTATGTTGGAAGATTCGAGATTAATTATTACCCCACATGTCGCTTGGGCAAGTATTACTGCAAGACAAAAAGTTATTGATGAGGTGGCACAAAATATTACCGAATATGTAAAAGGCAATAGTTATCAAAGGGTAGATGTCTAAAATACCATGACTTAGTTGATGTATCTTATGAGATATGTTATATTATCAATAGTATTCTCTAGATTTCCAGGTCTATAGGTATAGAAGGAATTTCCTAGAGTTAGAAGAAAGTAGGTGCCCTGTGGGTATTAAGATTATTGTAGATAGTTCTGCTGATTTGCCAAAAGATATTATAGAAAAGTACGGCTTCATAATCATTCCACTATCGGTTCATTTTGGTAGTCATACATATTTAGACTCAGTTGACCTTACACCAGGTATGTTTTATGAAAAGCTCATCATCTCCGCTGAGATGCCGACAACAAGCCAGATTCCTCCGGAACGGTTTGTCACATATTTCAAAAAAGAACTAGATGAGGGTCATCAAATTATATGTATCACATTAGGTTCCAATGCAAGTGGCACTTGTCAGTCGGCTTATCTTGCTAGGGAAGAGCTGAAGAAGGAAGACATTACAATTATTGATTCTAATTGTTTATGCTCAGGTGTAGCTTATATTGCCATAGAAGTAGCGCGTATGGTTGAAAATAATAAGTCGCTGGAAGAGATTCTAATGGCCATAGAGCCATTAACGAATAATGGTATTGAACATCTTTTTTGTGTAGACACATTAGAATACTTGAAAAAGGGTGGACGCATTAAAGCAACCAAAGCTGCAGTGGCTGAGATTCTTAATATTAAGCCAATACTGAATGTGGAAAACGCACTCACACAAATCATTCATAAAGTTAGAGGACGTAAAAAAATTATTCCCTACTATTTAGAACGGATGAAGAAAGATTTGGATCACGATAGTGACAGAATCATGGTAGCCCATGCCCAAGACTTAGAATTTGCCAATCAGTTGATTGATAAAATCAGGAGCGAATTGAAATGGGATAAAGAAATCATTGTTTCAGAAGTTGGAGCTACCATAGGTACGCATGCAGGACCGGGTGTTTTGGCATGCTTTTATAAGAAGAAGTGAAGCTAAAAAATCATATCATATTCATTTTGGCGTCTAATTAAGTTTAGGCGTCTTGTTGTGACTTGAAGGTTAACGTACATCAGGAGGAAGACAATGAAAAGAAAGATCATAATAGGATTGATAATCTTACTTGTGCTTGTTGGAACGGGCTGTAAAAAATCGGTTACCGGGGATCTATATACTGAAACAAATATAATCATAAACTCGGATGGCGATGTAATAACAGACGATCAACCTAATCAGACACCGTTAGATGATGGTACTCAAGTAGACGAGCTCACACCGGATATTGGACCTGTAACACCGGAATCTGTAAACAATCAAGAAGTTCAGGACCAATTGTTAAGTTTTCTGGAGACCTTTCATTATAATATCTTTTTTTCACAAAGAGATATGACAGAAGGCATTACGGATAGTGATCGAATAAAATTCGCCATATCATATATTTATCAAAATGAGTATCAAGAATTAAAATTTGATACATCAAAATTTATACTATATGTACCAGAGCAAAGAGTTGAGGAGATTGTTCAGAAGTATTTTGGTGTAACGGTATCAAATCACGCCTCATTTGAAGAAGAAAAGATTGTCTATGAAGCAGGTTTTTATCTCATGCCTGCAATGGACACGGAATGGAATGAAAAGCCTCAAATTTATAGTGTAGAGATGGATGATGATGCTTCATATAAGGTTGTTATATCGTTATATAATAGTGATCTTCAACCTACGAGAGCTTATAGGACTATCGTAGCGGTTGAAAACAATCGATATATTCTAAAAGCTTATACCCCAATCGTAAACTAATTTACTAAATATGGACAGTAGGTCTTATAAGAGACTTAATATAAGGGAGGCAAATATGTCAAAACTGTATAATCATAAAACAATAGAGAATAAATGGAGAAAAAACTGGGAGACAGAACCCATAAATCTACCCAGTGAAGATAAGAAGAATTACTACTGCCTAGATATGTTTCCATATCCATCAGGAAGTGGCTTACATGTCGGTCACTGGCGCGGTTATGTTCTTAGTGATGTTTGGAGTCGTTATAAGATCTTACAAGGTTATCATGTCTTGCATCCCATGGGTTGGGATGCTTTCGGTTTGCCTGCTGAAAACTATGCCATCACGATGGGCGTTCATCCGGCAAAAGCAACAGCAGAGAATGTAGAAAACTTTAAGCGACAGTTAAAAGAAATTAGTGCTGTATATAACTGGGATAATGAAGTGAATACAACAGATCCTAATTTTTATAAATGGACCCAATGGATTTTTGTGCAAATGTTTAAAGAAGGTTTAGCCTATGAGAAAGAAATGCCGATTAATTGGTGCCCCAGTTGTAAAACGGGATTAGCCAATGAAGAAGTCAAAGACGGCAAATGCGATCGTTGTGATTCAGAAGTGACTAAGAAAAATCTTAGACAATGGATGTTAAAGATTACCGAATATGCAGAAAGACTGTTGAATGATTTAGATGCATTGAACTGGCCTACCAAAGTAAAAAAAATGCAATCGGATTGGATTGGCAAATCCTATGGTGCTGAAGTGGACTTTGAAGTTGAAGGTCATGATGAAAAGATAAAAGTTTTCACAACAAGGCCTGATACCTTATATGGAGCCACTTTTATGGTGCTTGCACCGGAACATGAGTTGGTCAAGACATTAGCAGCAGAGACACATAATCATGATGTGGAAGCCTATGTATTTAATGCATCTCTTAAATCCTCAGTAGATCGCCTACAAGAAAAGGAAAAGACAGGTGTATTCACTGGAAATTACGCCATCAATCCATTAAATCATGAAAAAGTGCCGATATGGATTTCTGATTATGTTCTAGCGGACTATGGTACAGGGGCAATTATGTGTGTACCTGCTCATGATGAAAGAGACTTTGCTTTTGCCAAAAAGTTTGATCTTCCTATCGTTCAAGTGATTGCGAAGGATGGCATTGAAGTTGAGTTAGATGAAGCCTATACAGAAGTCGGTATTATGATTAATTCTGACGCTTTTAATGGTATACCTTCAGATCAAGCTAAAGAAGTGGTAGCAAACTACTTAGAAGAAAATAAGATCGGTGTCAAAACCACAAATTATAAACTTAGAGACTGGGTATTTTCCAGACAACGCTATTGGGGTGAACCTATTCCAATCTTACATTGTCCAGATTGTGGACCGGTACCGGTGAAAGAAGAAGATCTACCGGTTACTTTACCGGAAGTGGAATCTTATGAGCCAACAGGAACAGGGGAATCACCACTTGCAGACATTCATGAGTGGGTCAATACAACCTGCCCCGAATGTGGCGGGCCCGGTAAACGTGAGACCAATACAATGCCTCAATGGGCGGGATCATCATGGTACTTTTTACGCTATGTAGATGTAAACAACAAGGATGCTTTGGTTTCAAAAGAAAAGATGAAAGCTTGGTTACCGGTAGATATGTATGTCGGTGGTATTGAGCATGCGGTTCTACATTTGCTGTATTCAAGATTCTACACCAAGTTTCTTTATGATATTGGTGCGGTTGAATTTGAAGAGCCTTTTACTCAGTTATTCAACCAAGGGATGATTTGTAAAAACGGTGCCAAAATGAGTAAATCTAAAGGCAATGTTGTTTCTCCCGATGATTTGGTTGAAAACTATGGTTGCGACTCATTAAGGATTTACGAACTGTTTGTTGGCCCACCAGAACTAGATTCTGAATGGGATGACCGTGGTATTGAAGGCGTTTATAGGTTTATTAACAAGGTTTGGAATCTTGTTATGGATAACAAAGACCGTAGAGTAAAGGTAACACCGGAACTTGAGAAAATTAGACATCTATTGATTCATGAGGTTACACATCGTATGGATTCTTTCCATATGAATACGGTGGTATCTGCTTTTATGGAATATACCAATTCACTCATCCATCAATCCAAGCATAATCAAGGTGTTGATCTTGATACCTTAAAAATACTTATTACGCTATTGGCACCTTTTGCACCTCACATGGCGGAAGAGTTATGGGAAGTGATTGGTGAAAAAGGCACGGTCTTTAATCAAACTTGGCCGGTTGCAGATCCTGAGAAAATGAAAGAAGATGTGATAGAGATGCCTGTACAGGTTAATGGTAAGGTTAGAGCAACTGTTACCATTGGTGTAGATGAGGCTAAAGAATCTGTTCTAAAGAAGGCTAAGCTGGCTGTAGATAAAGTCATTAATGGGCAGTCAATTGTTAAGGAAATCTATGTTCCTGGAAGAATTATTAATATAGTGGTTAAGGCGTAAAAACTATATAGTTGAATTTTCGCAAACAATATATAGTTACGAATGTATCAACGTAATCTATAGATTGTTTGTGAATTAATGAAACTTAGTATTGACCCTTTAACCATAGTGGTTAAGGCGTAAAAACTATATAGTTGAATTTTCGCAAACAAAATATAGTTACGAATGTATCAACGTAATCTATAGATTGTTTGTGAATTAATGAAACTTAGTATTGACCCTTAACCATAGTGGTTAAGGCGTAAAAACTATATAGTTGAATTTTCACAAACAAAATATAGTTACGAATGTATCAACGTAATCTATAGATTGTTTGTGAATTAATGAAACTTAGTATTGACCCTTTAACCATATAGTGGATAAGGCGTAAAAATATATTAAAGATTAAAAGGTCTCTGAGTTTATAACTTAGAGATTTTTTTGTCCTTGAACTTCACAATTTCTTAACAGAATATTTACATATTATATACATTAAGATAATTAATTGGCAATAGTGTGCATAATGTGTGGATAATGTGGAAAAATAAAAATAAATAAGAGGAAGTTTTTAAAAATATCAGTTAATTTTGTCTTTTCATTTCATTAAAATGAGGAATTCAATCAACTGTCAACTTGACAAAAACTGTATGATTGTATACAATAATACTAATGTTGCATATTTATTAGTTAATCTGCATAGGCGTGTATTGACCATAAGGCTGACCAAGTATGAGTTGGAGATATATATGATTGAATACAGTAAAAAAACCAATTTGCTTGAAAGAACTGAATTCACTTATCCCTTACAGGATGTTGCTGAGCCTAATTTATTTAGGAATCTTTTTCCTTACGATGAAGTACCCAAGATTGCTTTTAATCATCGTCATGTCCCAATTAATATGCCGGAGGAAATATGGATTACGGATACAACTTTTAGAGATGGTCAACAGTCAAGAGAGCCATTCAAAACAGAACAGATTGTTAAGATCTACGATTATCTTCACCAACTAGGTGGGGAAAATGGTTTGATTCGACAAAGTGAATTCTTTTTATATAGTAAAAAGGATAGAGATGCAGTCTATAAGTGCCTTGAACGTGGCTATACTTTTCCAGAAGTAACCAGTTGGATTCGAGCTTCCAAGCAGGATTTTGATTTGGTTAAGTCTATAGGCATTAAAGAAACTGGTGTTTTGGTCAGTTGTTCGGATTATCATATTTTTTATAAATTAAAAATGACCAGACGTGAGGCCGTTGATCATTACTTGGGCACTATTAAATCTTGTATAGAAATAGGCATCAGACCAAGATGTCATCTGGAGGATATTACAAGAGCGGATTTTTATGGTTTTGTGGTGCCTTTTGTAAATGAACTTATGAAGTTGATGGAAGAAACTAAGATGCCCATTAAAATAAGGGCATGTGATACCATGGGTTATGGTATCAGTTTTCCAGGTGTTGTTATGCCAAGAAGTGTCCAAGGCATCATATACGGTCTGCATCATCATGCCGGTGTACCGTCAGGTCTGTTAGAATGGCATGGGCATAATGATTTTTATAGAGCAGTACAAAATGCCTCTACAGCATGGCTTTATGGGTGTTCTGGTGTTAATGCTACGATGTTTGGTATTGGCGAGAGAACAGGCAATACGCCTATTGAAGCCATGGTCTTTGAATACGCTCAACTACGTGGCACTTTAGATGGTATGGATACTAGAATCATTACAGAGATTGGGGAATATTTTACTAAGGAATTGGGCTTTAATATCCCTTCTAGAACCCCATTTGTCGGTAAGAATTTTAATGTGACGCGGGCAGGCATTCATGCGGATGGCTTGCTTAAAAATGAAGAAATCTATAATATTTTTGATACAGAAAAATTTCTAAACAGGCCGGTGATTGTAGCAGTAACAAAGACATCCGGTATTTCCGGTGTTGCTCATTGGATTAACGCTTATTATGGTTTTACAGGCGATAAGATGCTGGACAAACAACATCCACTGGTACTGGCCGTTAAGTCATGGGTGGATCAGGAATACGATGAAGGTCGAGAAGTGGCCATTGCAGAAGAAGAGTTGATTAGAATCATAGGTGAAAAATCAAAAGAAATGAATATTTCTTTTGTGAAATAATGGGTAAAGGGTCAAAACTAAGTTCAACTATATAGTTTTAATACCTTAACCAATAATATAATGTTATAATAAAGGCGGTCGTTTTTTATACGACAAATCAACCCAATTATGGCATCAAATGGAGGTAATAAAATGGATTATTTAAAACATTTTGAGACACTTGTCAACGATCAGAAAGCTAGAGTGGCTAAGATGAAGGAACAAGGTGACTTCATTGATTACAAGAGCTTGGACAAGATTATTATCGGTGTTGTCGGTGGTGATGGTATTGGTCCTGCTATTACAGCTCAATCTCAGCGTGTGCTTGAATTCTTACTTGCTGATGAAGTCAAAAAAGGCAAAGTTGAGTTTAGAGTAATTGAAGGTTTAACCATCGAAAGAAGAGCAGAGGTTAACAAAGCCATTCCAGATGAAGTATTGGCAGAACTTAAAAAATGTCATGTTATCCTTAAAGGACCAACAACGACACCAAGAGAAGGCGATCCATGGCCAAACATTGAAAGTGCTAATGTAGCGATGCGTAAAGAACTGGATCTTTTTGCTAATGTTAGACCGGTTAAAGTGGTTGAAGAGGGTATTGACTGGACATTTTTTAGAGAAAATACCGAAGGTGCTTATGTACTTGGAAGTCAAGGTATTCATATCGATGAAGATATTGCGTTTGATTTTAAGGTTATTACAACTCAAGGTGCTGAAAGGATTGCTAGAGCTGCCTTTGATTTTGCTAAAAAGAATGGTAAAACACGCGTTACATGTGTAACAAAAGCCAATGTTATCAAGACCTCAGACGGAAAATTCCTAAATGTATGTAAGGAAGTTGCAAAAGACTATCCGGACATCGAGATGGATGATTGGTATATCGATATTATGACGGCGAAGCTCATAGATAAAAACAGAAGAACACAATTCCAAGTTATGGTACTTCCTAACTTATATGGTGATATATTAACAGATGAAGCTGCTGAATTCCAAGGTGGTGTGGGTACAGCCGGTTCAGCTAATATTGGTAAAAGGTATGCTATGTTTGAAGCGATTCACGGATCCGCTCCTAGAATGGTGGATGAAGGTAGAGATATATATGCTGACCCATCAAGTGTTGTACGTGGTGGTGCTATGTTACTTAGCCATATCGGTTACACGAAAGAGGCAGATAAATTATTTAAAGCCCTTGAGATTTGTGGTCAAACAGAAAAGAAATTGGTGATGACAGGTAGAGATACAGGCGCTACCAATGCAGATTTTGCAAATTACCTAATGGAAACCATAGAGAAGTTATAAGAAAAATGTTTTTTGGAGGCGCGTATTGGACAGCTATAATCTTCAAGATGAAGTTAATGATAAATATTCACTAAGGGGTCGTGTTTTTCACAAAATACGTGAAGACATCCTAAAAGGTGCCTATAAGCATAAAGAGGCTATTAAGGAATTGCAGGTCGCCATGGAACTGGGTGTTAGTCGAACACCGGTCAGAGAAGCCCTAAGGCAGTTGGAACTTGAAGGTTTGGTGACGATTATACCGAACAAAGGTGCAATTGTGACAGGCATCAATGCAAAAGACATTCAAGATATTTATGCTATTCGCTCTTTGATTGAAGGCTTATGTGCTAGATGGGCGTCAGAGAACATTACACTGAGTCAGGTTGACAGCTTAGAAGAAATAGTATATTTATCAGAATTTCATCTTGAAAAAGGTCACATTGATCAGTTATACGAACTGGATAATAAGTTCCATGAAATCCTATACGAGGCTTCTAATAGCAAGATCATGAAGCATGTTTTATCGGATTTTCATCATTATGTGCAACGGGTTAGGAAAGCATCTTTGTCTTCTGTAGACAGAGCAAAAGCTTCGATTAAAGAGCATAAAGCTATCGTTGAGGCACTTAAGGCCGGTAACGGTAAGACGGCCAGTGAGCTGACCAATAAGCATATTGAGAACACATCCCAAAATGTTATTGAAAAAAAGATTGCTCAGATTTTAGATATGGATCACAATAAGTAATATTATAAAAAGCTCTTTCTCTATGAAAGGGCTTTTTTTATGGTTGAAAAGCTGTGTGTTACAACTACGATTATAGCCAAGATCAATAACGTAAATCAATAATCTATATGAATAACCTAGATCAACAACCTTACGCGTCCATTTCTTCCAGTGCATCATGATACTGCGTCCAAGCCTCATATAACTTCTCAAGGGATGCTTCAAGAATCAACTTCTCTTCAGTGAGCCTAGTAGCCGCTTCATGGTCCGTATATACGGTTTCTTGACACAGCTGCTGATGAATGTTCTCTATTTGCTCTTCGTGGCTGTGAATATCCAACTCAGCCTTTTCAAGGAGGTCAGTTTTTTTAGCTTTATCATCCAACCAGTTGGACTTATTTTCAGTCGTTATCTCAGAAAGTGCGACTGTTTCTTCAGAAGTTTTAGCATCATGCTGTCTTAAGAACTCATCATAATTACCTAAATAGGTTTTGATTTTTTTATCGGACAAATGCATAACTTTATGGGCGACACGATTAACAAAATAACGATCGTGAGATATAAACAGCAATGTACCTTGATAACCTATTAATGCATTTTCTAATATGCTCTTAGAAATCAAATCCAAATGGTTGGTAGGCTCGTCCAATATGAGGAAATTGGCTTCACTCAACATCAGTTTTACTAAGGTTAAACGTCCTTTTTCACCACCACTCAGCTTTGAAACTTGTTTAAAAACATCATCACTTTTAAAAAGATAGGAAGCTAAGATGTTGCGGATTTCCCCTTGTGTCAAGGTAGGGTAGGCATCGGATATTTCCTCAATTAAAGTGTTGTCGGAGTTTAGCAATTGATGCTCTTGGTCATAGTATCCGATTTTGACTTTTGCACCCAGTTGAATCTGACCGGAATCGGCTTGCATAACCTTGTTGATGATTTTAAAAAGTGTTGATTTTCCAGACCCATTATCACCAATGAGTGCAATGTGCTCACCTTTTTTTATTTCAAACTGGATGTGATCTAAGAGTTCTAGACGATCAAAAGATTTGCATAGGTCGATGACTTTCATCACGTCATGACCACTTTCATAACGAGGCTTTAATTGAAGGTGCATATCGGCCTGAACTTCCATGGGGCGGTCTAGGCGTTCAACTTTTTCCAGTAATTTTTCTCGGCTTTCAGCCCGTTTAATAGACTTTTCTCTATTAAATGAACGTAACTTTTTAATAACATCTTCTTGTTGTTTGATGGTCTTTTGCTGCTGATCATAGTGTTTAACCTGAACTTCTTTGATATGGGCCTTCTTTGTCATAAAATCAGAGAAATTACCTTGATATATAATGGCTTCTCCCATTTCTATTTCTATGGTTTTGTTTACAATTTGATCTAGGAAAAATCGATCATGGGAGATGATGAACAGTGTGCCCTTATACGACTGTAAAAAACCTTCTAACCAGCGGATGGCATCCATATCCAGGTGGTTGGTAGGTTCATCTAACATTAAACAGTCCGGATTTAATATAAGTTCTCTTGCAAGAGCGAGTCTTGTCTTTTGACCGCCAGAGAGTTTGGCGACTTCAAGCTTATAGTCATCTTGGGAGAAGCCAAGACCTTTTAAGACACCTTTGATGAAGCTTTCATACTGATAACCATCAATAGATTCAAAAAGATGGCGTAGTTTGGCGTAGTCTTCATTGAGTCGATCTAATATATGAAGATCGCCTTCATGAAGATGGATTTTTTCTTCCAAATCAGTAAGCTCTTTCTTTATATGGACCAATTGCTCATTGGCATTATAGACATATTTGTAAAGGGTCTGTGTTGAATCGGATAAGGCATTTTGTTTCAAATAACCGAATGTTTTACCGGATGCTTTGTAGACAGAACCGGAATCTGCTAACAGTTCGCCGGTAATAATTCTAAAAAGCGTGGTTTTACCAGCTCCATTAATTCCGATTAGTGCTACTTTTTCGCCTTCATTGATAATGAAATTAATATCTTTTAATAAAGTATCGACTATAAATGCCTTAGAAATATTTTTACAACTTAATATCATAATTGTATCCTCTCTCTATCTGTGTTTCGACATTATCATACCATTAATTAGAATTATTGAAAAGCAATAAGGAAAGTAAAGTACAAAATAAACAATATATCAATTAGAATTGACAGTTATTTAACAAATAGCTATAATAGAATAATAATGTAAGAATGGGGGCAACGATATGTCAGATAAGAAAATATCGACTGCAGTTATAAAGAGGTTACCTAGATATTATAGATATCTTGGAGAACTACTTGAGAACGACATTGTTCGAATCTCTTCAAATGAGTTGAGTCACCGTATGGGCGTAACAGCTTCTCAAATCCGACAGGACTTAAATAATTTTGGCGGTTTCGGTCAGCAAGGTTATGGTTATAATGTAAGTCACTTGTACAAAGAGATTGCAAAGATTTTAGGGCTAGAGAATCACTATAGTGTGATTATCATAGGATCCGGTAATCTGGGCCAGGCTTTAGCCAATTATACGGATTTTGAAAAACGGGGCTTTGCTGTAAAAGGACTTTTTGATGTTAATCCAAGATTGGTTGGGATATCTGTGCGCGGTATGGATGTACAAGATATGGATCATCTAAAAGACTTTGTTGTTGAAAATAATATTGATATAGCCATATTAACCGTTCCAAAAACAAAAGCACCTGCGATTGCCAATGACCTATGTGAATGGGGTATTAGAGGGATTTGGAATTTCGCGCCGGTTGATTTACAGATTAGCAACTATGATGTAGTGGTTGAAAACGTTCATCTATCTGAAAGTTTGATGACATTGTCCTATCGCATTAAAGATAGTGACTAAAAGACTGAATTGTAATACACTTGTAACATATTAAATAGTTGGTCAAGTTATAATAGAGGTAGAAAGGGTTTGAGGCTGTTGAGAAATGGCTTGGGATTTTTTCTATCTTTTTTAATAATTTTACCGAAACCTTAAGTATGATGTTAGGAGTTGTTATGATGGAAAAAAAACCCCATATTGAGATTAAGAAATCCGGACATATTGTCATACTTGATCAGAATTGGCATAGCCTATTCACAGGGAAAAAACCATATAAAATCAAAGTACTGGAAATTCAATTAAATAAATTGATGAAAGAACAAGGTAAGGTCAATTCAGAATATAAAGCTTATAAAGCCATAAAAAAGAAAATGATGGACGAGATTATCCAAGGCATGACGGTCGCTTTTGATGATCAAAAAGCTGAAGGTACGAAAAATTTGAAGAAAAAGCAAAAGAATATTCAAGAGATAAATGCCAAGTTTGATAACTATGAAAAGAGAAAGCTTGAATTGCCCCATGAAATAGAAAAAGTGAATCAAGTGTTGCTTAAAGAAAGTATGATTATATTTTATGAGCGCATGATCCATCATAAAGAAAAGAAAAGACGGCTCGAATCAGAAATCCAGATATTACATGAAAAAGTTAAAGAACTCGTAGGGAAAAAAGAAGATTTAGAGGAAGAGAATGCGAAACTCTATGCCTTTATGCATGATATAGCCGGTTTAGAGGTTATTGAGCAATTGGACACTCATTACTTCGGAGGTGGAGAATGATTGTTGGCATAGGCAATGATATCATCGAAATAGAGAGAATACAAAAAGCAATTTCTAGGCCGAATTTTTTGGCAAGATATTTTACGAAGGCAGAGTTTGATTTATTTAGCGAAAGAAAAATGAACCCATCTACCATCGCTGCCAATTTTTCTGTAAAAGAAGCAGTGGCTAAAGTGTTTGGCACTGGTATTCGAGGTTTTAGCTTAAAGGACGTGGAAATTCTAAGAGATGACTTAGGAAGACCATATATTAATCTATACGGACGGGCGAAAGAGATCGCAAATCAAATGGGGATAGACAAATGGCATATCACGGTTTCACATACGAAGTCAATGGTTTCTGTTGTTGTGCTGGGAGAGAAGTATGATTATAGCTAAAAGCAATCAAATGGTGATGATGGATCAAAGGACAATCAAAGATTATGCCATTCCCGGTGTGGTATTAATGGAACATGCGGCGATGGCTGTATGTGATATAGTACCAAAGCATAGTCAATCTATTTTGGTAGTGTGTGGTATTGGTAACAACGGCGGGGATGGTTTTGCTATTGCCAGAAACCTGATTCAGAGAGGTCAGAATGTAACCGTTCTAGGTGTGGGTAATCCCTCACATCTAAAAAATGATGCTAAAATCATGTATGATAGTTTAGCGCATATTGAAACAGGACTTTTTTGGTATGATGTTTGTAGTGAAAAAAAGTTAGACCTACTTTTTCAAAGCTGTGATGTGATTGTGGATGCTGTTTTTGGAACAGGTTGCAATCGGGTCGTTTCGGATGGTTATCTTGAAGTAATAGGAAGAATGAATCGAGCTAAAGCCTATGTCATCAGCGTGGATATACCTTCCGGTGTGAATAGTGATAACGGCAAAATCATGGGTATATGTGTAAAGGCGAATCTAACGGTTACATTCACCTTACCAAAGCTTGGTAACATCCTGTACCCTGGTGCTAGAGCGAGTGAAGTCCTTAAGGTTGTAGATATTGGAATACCACAAAAGGTATTGGAAGATTTTGTTTTTGAGTACGAAACCATCGATCAAGACACTCTAAGACGATTGCCCTCAAGAAAAACAGAAGGTCATAAATTTACTTATGGAAAAGTATTGATGATAGCAGGATCCAAAGATATGTCGGGTGCTGCTTATTTATCTGCCATGGCCGCATATAGAACAGGTACCGGTTTGGTTGAGATTCTAACCCATGAAAGTTGTCGTATCAGCCTCCAATGTGCATTGCCTGAAGCCATTGTAAGGACCTATCAAGATGAGTTTGAAAGCTTGGAGAAGATATTTGAGAGTATTGGTTTAGAATCATATGATGCCATCCTTATTGGTCCGGGTCTTGGACAATCGGATGTCGCTTTGCGACTTTTAGATGTCACACTTAAGCAACCTACTGTACCAATCATATTGGATGCAGATGCTCTGAATCTGGTATCTAAAAATGTGGATATTCTATTAGAATCATCAGCACCTATAATTATGACGCCTCATATTGGTGAAATGTCTAGGCTTACAAAGTTTCCTCCGGAGGCGATTCTTGAAAATACAGTTGAATTTGCACAAGCATTCTCAAAGTCCAATCAAGTGATGACTGTATTAAAAAGCCATCGTACCGTTGTATGTAATCCGGAAGGTTATACATGCATCAATCTTTGTGGCAATGATGGCATGGCGACAGCCGGTTCAGGAGATGTTTTGGCAGGCGTTATAACAAGTTTGGTAGGACAGGGGTTAGACCCTTATTTGAGCAGTGTACTTGGTGTAGCCATTCATAGTTTGTCAGGTGACGTTGCTTGTGAAAGCGAAGGGCATCACGGCTTGATGGCAAAAGATATTATTGAAGCTATTCCCAAAATCATGATGAAAAATGAGCAGTTAAAGGGATGAACGGATGAATTGATGGTAAAGAGGATGAAGGAGACATAGAAATGAGACATTATCAACGTGTCGTAGCAGAAATTGATTTAGATGCTATTATACATAATTATAAAGAAATCAAAGGATATCTATCAGAGGGCACCAAGATCTGTAGCGTGATTAAGGCTGATGGCTATGGCCATGGTGCAATACCCATAGCTAAGACTTTGAGTGAAGAAGGCGTGGATGCATTTGCAGTAGCAGCTTCTCATGAAGCGGTGCTTCTTAGAAAAAATAAAATACATTGCCCTATATTGGTCCTAGGTTATACAAGCGATGATGATTATCACGATATGGTCAAACATGATATCACTCAAACGGTGTTTCGTTTGGATATGGCAGAAAAGCTTTCGGCAGTTGCCATGCAGTTAGGCAAGATGGCCCGTATTCATATCAAGATTGATACCGGTATGGGTCGTATTGGTTTTATGCCAAATGATCAATCCCTTCAAATCATAAAGCAAATATCGAAACTACCGATGCTGAAAATAGAGGGCATTTTCACCCATTTTTCTAGAGCAGATGAGTCTGACCATAGTATGAGTCATAATCAGTTAGATGTCTTTAAAGATTTTATCATCAAGCTTAAAGAGGCAGGTATCGAATACTTTGATCTGCATATGTCAAACAGTGCAGGATTAATTGAAGTTCATCAAGCTGAGTTTAACATGGTACGTGTTGGCATTGCTCTTTACGGCTTGTATCCATCATATGAAGTGGATCATACCTCCCTCAAGCTAGAGCCGGCATTGACACTTAAGAGCAATATTATTCTACTTAAAGATATGGATGAAGGTATGCCCATATCTTATGGGGGTACTTATGTGACAGGTAGAAAAACAAAAGTGGCTACCATTCCTGTAGGTTACGGTGATGGTTATCCAAGAGCATTGTCATCCAAAGGTAGGGTTCTAATTCGGGGTTGCTATGCCCCTGTTATAGGCCGTATCTGCATGGATCAGTTTATGGTGGATGTGACAGACATAGAAGGTGTAAAAGAAGGTGACGATGTGGTCCTTATTGGTGATATGATGGGGCAGCGTATATCTGTAGAAGAAATCGCTTCCCATATGGATACCATTAATTATGAAGTGGTTTGTCAATTGGGAAAGAGAATCCCACGGGTGTATTATAAGAATCAAAAACCGGTTCTATCTATTGATTATTTTTAATGTAAAATTATAATAAATAAGTTATAATAACGTATTAAGAAACAGATATAAGTGAAGGCTTATGTCTGTTTTAGTCTTGTGGTTGGTTGCATCTTAAGATGGATAGGAATAATATAACTAATATGAAGGATAAGAGACATAATATATGAAAAAACAGAAGCATAAAATTATAGAAGAAATAAAGATTATAGAAAATGCCAGTCACGCCAGTGATATCGATGTTAGAAGACATTTTTACGCAAAGTTATTTGCCATCGCTTTACCAATGGCACTTCAAAATCTGGTCACATCCTCATTAAACCTAATTGATACCTTTATGATCAGTTCTCTCAGTACAGCATCCATTGCCGGTGTTACAGCGGCCAATAAACTTTTTTTTATCCTCTTTCTCTTCTTATTTGGTATCAGCAGTGGCTCATCAATTTTGACCGCTCAGTACTGGGGCGTCAAGGATGTGAAAAATATTAGAAGGGTCCTTGGGATATGTTTGATGCTCGGCATAAGCGGTGCTTTCTTATTTACAACAGCCGCTTTAATCGTACCTGAAATGGTGATGAGAATCTTCACAAATCAACCCGGAGCCATATCAGAAGGTGCAAGTTATTTAAGAATTATTGGACTTAGCTATATACCGACTTCTATTACTTTTGCCTATGTTTTTATACTAAGAAGTACAGGCAATGTAAAGCTCCCTATGAAAATCAGCATTATTGCCATTATACTGAATACTTTTCTTAACTGGGTACTCATCTATGGTAATCTTGGTGCGCCTGCTCTTGGCGTTTCAGGTGCGGCTATTGCAACGGTTATTGCGCGTGGATTAGAATTTGCTCTACTCATGGGCATCATCTATCGTAACAACGAAGTGGCAGCAGCACGTCTTCATGAACTATTGGATATAAATAAGGTTTTCTTTGCAAAATATATAAAAACGGTTTTACCAGTAATTTTTAATGAGTTAATATGGGCAGTTGGTGTTACTATGTATGACTTGGTCTATGGTCGCATGGGCGAATCCGTTATGGCGGCTATGGGCATCACCAAGACTATAGAACAAATGACTTTTTTCTTTATTTATAGCTTAGGTAACGCCTCCGGCGTCATCTTAGGGAATCAAATGGGAACAGGGGATATGACCCAGGTCTTTAATTATGCAAAGAAACTGGTAAAAATCATGGTCATTATTGGTCTGAGCATGAGTGTTTTATTATTTATTGCTTCGGGACTGCTGGCAAACTTCTTCCAAGTCGAACCCCTTGTAGCTACATACATCCAAAACTGTATCCGTGTACTGGCTATTGTAACAGTGGTAAAAGGACTGAATATGCTCATCATCGTAGGTATCTTAAGAAGCGGTGGCGATACCACTTTTGCGATGTATCTGGATGGCGGCGCAGTATGGCTGGTAGCTGTACCTTTGGTATTCCTAGGCGGCTTCGTATGGAAACTGGAGATTCAATACGTGTATATGCTAGCACTTACAGAAGAATTTGTTAAAGTTTCTATTGGCCTTTACCGTGTATGGTCTAAAAAATGGATCAATAACCTTATTTTTGAGGAATAACGGGTATAAGGTTGTAGTAGAAAAAACGTTGGTGTCACCTTACTCTACACATGCGGCGTATAAGTGACTGATTGGGTTTGGTGTGATGGTTGTGAAGAGGATTAATATGAATGATTTCATATTGGTCTTCTTTTTAGAATCCAGATTGCATTATAGAGTTAACGACACTTTAGTATTTATTGCAACAGTGGCGTTCTGATTATTATGATGTGAATAGTGAGTGTTTTATGTAGATAAAAAATATTTTGACTTTAAATCAGTCTGGCTTTTTTTGATGTTATAATAAGTGAATAAATAAAAAAATTGTGGAGGGTTTATGAAGACAAATAAAGACCATTTTAGTGATTTAGCTACATATATGCTTGATAATAGACTAGCCCTTTTCGTAGGTGCTGGGTTCTCATATAATTTTGGTTATCCAAGTTGGGGAATACTGCTTAAAAATATTATTGAGAAATATGAAATTAAAGATAAGCTGGTTCAAACAAGTTTGTTTCCATTTATAAATGAAGATGATATTGATGGAGATGAAGAAGAAGTAAATGAAGTGATCCTTGAGAAATTGCTAGGTGTAGACTACCTTAGATTAGCTGGTTATATCGACTCTATTCTTGAAAATGACTTTGGAAAGAGTATACATACAGAAGTTGCTGAAGTGATTAAATCTAGTAGAATGCACCGTAAGACCGATGGTGTTGTAAAAGATTTAGCTTCGTTCTTAAGTCACAACAAGGAGTATTTAGAAGATATTATTACAACGAATTATGATGATAACATTGAATTCTGTCTTGATTATAATGCCTCAGTAATACATAGAGATATTTCTAGTATCAATAAGATTGAACATAGAAACAAAGTTTATAAGATTCATGGTTGTGCAAGTGATGAAATTCAAGAACCTGATATCATTATTACTGAAAAAGACTATAACAACTTCATTGCAAAAAATAAATATCTCTTTTACAAAGTTTATTCATTTTTTACTGAGAAGAAGATAGTTTTTATTGGCTATAGTATCAATGACCCAAATATTAGAAGTATCTTGAATGACGTTATAGAAGAGAATAAAGACAAGGTTAACTTAGAAATGTATTGGGTGACTAGGGATAAACTAAAAGACTTAGATAGGCAATATTACCAGCAGCACTTTAATTTGAATATTATTGAGGAATGCGAAATTAACGAGTTTTTTGAAGAACTTCAGACCAACGTTAATACACAAATAGATTTAAGGAGCTTAAAAGGTGCTGACCTTGCAGAGTATGTCAAAGGGTATAAGAATAACTATACTAAAGCAGGATTCATTAAAGATATTATTGATACAGGCAAGGAAGATGAAGTATTAAAGGCTATGTTTGATAAGGTGAATGCAGACGAATATGCGTATGAAAGAAACTTAGAACCATATTTAGCATTGATATCTGCTCTTGGAGCTAAAGATTTTGCAAGACATAAAATGTCTCTTCAGAAGTTGATAGATTCAGGGAAAAAGAGACAACTGTATAAGATTATTGATTATGCATACAAAAGTGATGATTTCATTGATGCTCTTAGGAATTCAGATATGGTTGAAGACTTATTAGGAGTATTTCTTGAAAGAGCTAATGGAAGTCATGAGTTTGGAGATTATGCAAAGACAATAGAGCATCTGCTTAAGGCTTTCGATGCATTTTCAAAGGAAATGGATGTATTCGAGGAAGATTTTTTGAGAGCACTACAGTATTGTATTCGATTTTCTTGCTATAATGGTAATCGCAGAAGTGGAGAAGACTATGGTGGTTTAGATAGATTGAGCGAATATGCAAAATTACTTGATGAAGTAATGCTTGAGAAATTAGCAAGTAGCATGACATCGATGTATATGGGCGAGAGAGAATTTGAAAAAGTAGAGTGTTTAATTGACAACTCAGACTTCAGTGATAAAGAGAAGATCCCAGCAAGGTTTAAATATTCATATAAAAAATACTTGATGGAGAACTTGTTTGATAGTATGAGATCTATACTTAAGGCCGTGACAGACTCAAAAGAAACTAATTATCTTTACACGGTAGGTGATACAGAAATATTGATTGAAATTGAGGATGAAGAGATTAACTTGATAAATAATCAATCAAGAGTTCTTTTATATAATGTTAAGCTGTATGCAACTAGCAAGAAAGTTTTTATTGAAGCTGATGAAAAACATGAAATAACAAAGTTAAAAGAGTTAATGTTTTTCCCACAACAAATAGTTGGATGGTTAAATGAAGAAGTTGAAGCCGTTATTGATAATTTAAAAGAGACTCAATAGAGTTAAGCTGGATATTTGCCCAAATTCTGAATTAATGGCTATAGATGTTCAATTTAGAGTACTTATTATATAAAGAAGAAGATAAATAATATTTTTTTGCGAAAAAATTATAAACTTAGATATTTACAATTTAATGAATGCAGTAGGAGGGAAAGTGCAAATGGGAAGAGGATCAAGGTTTTTAGAATCATCATAATCACCAGAGGAAGAGTTATATGATAATATAGTTGAATGGGATGACCAAACAACATCGATAAGAGAAATGATCAGAAATGGCGGGATAATAGGGCATTACGGTCCTGGTTCAAGAGATGTATCAGGTTTCGATAATGCTTGGGACGTAAATATTGATTACGGTGATAGTCCGGATTTCATTGGTGTTAGACTAATAAGAATTGATACGGATCGAAATGAAAGCATATATGCATCAAAATAATTTTTTGATTGTTTCAGGTGAAGTGATAAAAACAAAATGGTTATATTGGTTCTCTCTTGAATAAAGGCTTATAAAAATTTGATATGTTAGGCTATGAGTTGCAAATATTATATTACAACCGGATTTAACTAAGTTGTCACAACGTAAGGTTTAACCTTATTATCAACACCGGACAGCAAGGAAGGTATTATGTATAGATCAATCAGCATATCCACAGCTGATTAATAAGAAGGAGTTACTGGTTTGGCTAATGTCATCAGTAATGTATCAATTAGTAACCTGGCAATCGTGTTATCATGAGCGGTTATTATTAACAGTGTAACTGAATTTCTGTTGTAATGGACAATCTTTGATTGGTCATTACAATAGAAAGCTAATAATAACTGCGGAAGTGTGGATAAGATGCGTGGGCTAGGGGTTATATTATACCCGAATAGAGGGATATAAACCCCAGCCCACCACCCGAGCAATTTTTGAATCACACTATTAGCCAAAACAGGTATTTCAGAGCGTTTAGGAATGTAATCTTAATCATTAAAGAAAGAAAACTTACTTAACAATTAGTGTGTTTGTGGTGCAAGAAATTATTCGGAAGATTTTCGAAAGAAATATTAGATATAACTTGAATAGATCCCCCTTTAGTATTTACAATACTTTGAATTAAATATACTGAAGGGGGAATTTTTATGGCAAGAATGTCAAAAATGAATTATAAAATGTACCTATGGATGGAGTAAATGAAGCATGTAGATGAGAGTCGACATCAAGTGAACAAGAATACAAGGAAATACTACATATTGATGAGCATTTCAATAACCGGACCATGGGTATTCATAGTTACAAGACTTATTCGGCTTATAAACAGACCAGTATGGCATTCATAAAGTATATGCGTAACGAGTATTTAGAAATAAAAGATGTTGCTGATATAAAAAGTGAACACGTCATTGAATATCTACAAAAAAGACAGAATGAAGGTAATAGTAGTTATACGATATCCAAAGATATGGCTGCTCTTAATAAGTTGCTTTTTCTAGAAGTAACGAAGAAAGAGGCAGAAATTAAAAAGAGAAGATATAATGATGTCACTAGAAGCAGACTACCTTGAGATTATGATTGTAAAAATAATCCTCAAACTATAAAGAACAGAGAGTATTTTCTGAATCAAGTGGATGTAGACGTCAAAGTGTACTAAAAGTCACACCAGAAGATTTCGTATGGAAAGATGGATCACCTGACTCGGTGAGACTATTAGAAAAGGGTGCCAAAGAACGGTATGCAACAATTCTATATCAATAATGAGAAGAAATAGAATGAGTAATCGAGTCAATGAATGCTGGTGAATCAGTTTTTCAAAGATATACTAAGAAAATAGATAATCATGCTTTTAGGGCTGAGTATGAAAAAACAGATATAAAGAAATTCTTGGAAATCGATATGACAAGAAGGATTATAGAGGGCTTGATAAAGAAGACTTAAGAGTCTTGACAAAGGACATAGGCCATAATAGATTAGACGTGGTGGGTTATAACTACTTAAAGTGAAAAAATCACTTAAACTAACAAAAAAAGTTTATTGAATTTAAAAAATACTTTGACTAAAGTGATAAAATCACCTATAATCATATATAGGAGGTGTGATTATGCTTATAAGATTTAACGTGGGAAATTTTTTGTCATTTAATTCAGTTGAAGAGTTTTCAATGATAAGTGGTAAAGTTAGAAGTAAAATGAATCACATATATTCAGATAGTAAGTTGAAGTTGCTGAAATTTGCAGCTTTATTTGGTGCCAATGCATCCGGTAAATCAAATTTAGTTTCTGCAATTGATTTTGCAAGAGAAACAGTAGTATTGGGACTTCCTGATATGCATACAATGAAATACTTTAAAGGCTATGAAGCTAATAAAAATGAAAAGAGTTATTTTGAATTTGAAGTGAAAATAGGATCTAGTTACTATGCATATGGATTTGAATTACTACTTAGCGATAGTAGTATCAAATCTGAATGGTTAATAGAATTAGACCCAATAGGTAATGATCGAGTGATATTTACTAGAGATGTAGAAAGTGGACAGTATTCTGTTGATAATTATTTTAAAGATAAAAAACTAATAAGTAAGCTGAACCTTTATGCTGAAGATGTAAGAGAAGATGATACAATATTATTTTTGAAAATAATGAATCAAAATAAGGATAATTTTTACAATGAAAATAAGGAAGCAGCAATATTAAAAGAAATGTTTAGATGGATAGAAATAAATTTGGATGTGAATTATCCTGATAGACCTATTTCTGACTATTCATATTTTATGACTGATGATAATATTAATGAAATCAGCAGGGTAATATCAGCTTTTGGTACTGGAATCACAAAGTTTAGAGTTGTTGATGTAGCTCCAGAATCTATTTTTGCAGATTTACCTAGAAAACTGGCACAAGATATTATTTCTAAACTTGAAAAAAGCAGTGCAGAAAAGAAGAAGAAGGATGAAGATAGTGTAAGCAGAATCTTAATAAGGAGTAGCAACAAGGATTTTATGATATTAGAAATCGACAATGAAGGTGAAATATCAAGCAAAACAATTAAGTTTAATCATGGCAATGATAATGTACTATTCAGTTTGTCAGAAGAATCAGATGGAACAGTTAGAATTTTAGATCTGCTTGAAATATTACTTGATAGAAAAAAAGATAAAACTTACATAATTGATGAGATTGATAGGTGCTTACATCCACAATTAACATACAAATTTGTTGAGACATTCTTGGAATTAGCAGAATCTAGAAATATTCAATTGATTGTGACATCACATGAATCAAGACTTTTGGATTTTGACCTTTTAAGAAGAGATGAGATTTGGTTTGTTGAGAAAAATACTAATGGAGAAACAAGACTGTATTCACTAGAGGAATACAACTCAAGATTTGATCAAAAAATTGATAAAGCTTATTTAGAAGGTAGATATGGTGGGGTTCCACTATTTAACACTATTTTCCCGATAAAGGGGGATTAGTGAATGAGGATTCAAAAAGAATTTGGGCATAGGACAAGGAAGCTAAATTCTGATGAGGTAAAGTCGAAATATTTTTTGGTATTTGAAGGGGAAAAATCAGAAATACAATATTTTTCTGGTATTAATGATAATAAGCTTCAGTTAGGTATAAGTCCATTGATTGAGATTAAGCCAATTATGAGAAGTTTTGAAGAGATTGGTTGGAGTAATCCTAAAAAATTATTGGATAGGCTTATTGAATATAAAAATGAATGTGATGTAGGAACAATGTCAATTGTATCAATATTAAGCAAGACAATTGATTTTTTACTAGAAGATAATATTTTGAATTGTGAGTCAATTTATAGTCCTATACAAATGAGAGATAAATTATGTGAATACTTCTTAAATGAGAAATCGATGCCAGTAGATACGGAAGTTACTGAAATTGAAGAATTTACAAATGAGGTGATACTGTCTCTAAGTATAGTTTTCAGTATAAATGCTGTTATAAAGGATCTAAGTAGCTATATCGAAGGACAGAGAATTCTATACGACAAAGAGGTAGACTCTATATGTCTCATAGTTGACAGAGATAAAGAAAGTTTTGTAAATAATCCAGGAAATAATCAATACCGTTATGTATTAGATAATTGCATAAAAAATGATATCAAGTTTTATTTGACAAATCCATGTTTTGAATTTTGGCTACTAATGCATTTTGAAGAAGTCAAAGGTGTTGATAAGGAGATGTTGCTTGAAAACCCAAAAATTTCTGGTAAACGTAGATATGCAGAAGTTGAGCTGAAGAAAGTTGTAACTGAATATAATAAAAATAATATTAAATTTGATAATTTCTTACCTAGAATTGAACTTGCGGTAGAGAATGAAAAATATTTTTGTGAAGATGTTGATCTTTTAGAAGATAATGTTGGCAGTAATATAGGATTACTAATTAGAGAACTAATAAACAAACATAATTAAAAAAATAGTAGCCTCTAGACAAGCTACCATTTTTATAGATGGGATCACCGATCTGGTTACACCCAACTCTAAATTCACTAGAATAAAATTATAGCATGATAAATTATGCTAGGCAAGAGTATATTCCAGATCAGAAAGGAGAAATATAGTTTTATAACTATAAGTTTTGATATGGCTAAAACTCAAAGTAGTAAAAGTGGTGTACAGAAAAAGAAAATAGTTGTTGTTAAAGGATACAAGAAGAAAGACGGAACTAAAGTTCAAGACCACAGAAGGTCAACACCGAATTAAAATTAAAATTTGATAGATTTAGAAAATAAGGATCAACGAAGTTGATTCTTATTTTTGTTTCTTAAAAAGTAAACGGTAAATAGCGCGTACCTGTATGAAGTCTATCAATCATGAGATAATTACTCAAACTAGTTTGTGAACTTTAA
>PGZV01000021.1 GCA_002841495.1 Firmicutes bacterium HGW-Firmicutes-2
CTCGTCGGGCTCATAACCCGAAGGTCAGAGGTTCAAATCCTCTCTCCGCAACTAGAAGAACATCTTTGATATTGGACTTAATCCGATGGCAGAGGTGTTTTTTATTTTCTCCAGGAACTTCATGGTCGGTGTTGGCAAGAGCTGAATAAAGAGTAAGAATAATCATACTTAACAACTACTTATTAACTTTATCTTGATTATAGTGTATAATTATGGTAAAAACTTCAACTATGGTTAGAGGGTCAAAACTAAGTTTCACTAAATTCACACACAATATAAAGATTACGTTGATACATTCGTAACTATATATTGTATGTGAAAGTTCAACTATATAGTTTTAACACCTTACCAACTATATAGTTTTAACACTACCATTAAAAATATAAAAAATTAAAGGTAATGAGACAAGTATTTAGAATTTATATTAGGGAGGCCAAACATGAAGATCACACATAAAAAATTTAACGGCGGATATCGGTTTAAGAAGTTTGAAGGTCAACCTCAAGCAAGGGTCGTAGATTTTCAACCAAGTTCTAAGGTAGAGACTGCTACAGACGAGATTACCTATAGTGATGATATTATGGACTATCTTAAGTCTTTTGATTTGACACTAAAAAAGAGTATAGATCAAGCAATACCAGATGAGGAGATGCATATTCAAAAAGAAAGTATTGGTAAGATTATTATTAATATGACCCAGGTCGAACCTTATGACTTTCCAATGGATATATTTTTTGAGGACATTAATGCAAATGACTTTATAGAAGGTCTTAAAATCTTAAATAATAATTTACCACAAGTTCAGATTCATGTTGTACTTTGTGAAGATCAATTTAAGAAGCACGAGCCAGTAATATCAGAAATCATGAACATAGACAGGGTGCAAGTATCTACAGTTGTAGAGAAATATCCTATTAATAAAAAAGAACTTCTTATACCTACCTTATTGGATATGAAATACCCAATCGGTTATCCTTCAGCTAATATTGGCGTTATTATGATGGAACCATATAGACTTATTCAGCTTTATCATCTTTATAAAGAAAAAACACCAATAAGTCACTCATGGGTAGCTTTGGCGGGTCCGGGATGGAAGGATAATCAGGTACTGAACCTACCACTTGGAACCCCAATAAGTGAGATAACCAATCAATACTTGAAGGATAGTATGGAAGTCCGTCTAATAAAAAACAGCATTATGACAGGTCAGGTCCTCTCTACGATGGATGCACTGGATAAGAGTACATCTCTTTTGATTGCTTTGCCCGAAGGTTCTAAAGGTAGTCATGGCATCAACACAGGTCTACATGGTTCTGTTAGAGCGTGCATATCTTGTGGGCAATGTCAAAATGTATGTCCTGTAGGTTTGATACCACATTTGCTCCATAAGCATGTTGAACAAGGCCTGGTAAATGAAAGTTTAGCAAACTTAAGAATTTTTGATTGTATTGAATGCAATCTTTGTAATTATGTGTGTCCTTCAAAAATTGACTTAATTGGTAGTATTAGAAAAGGTAAAGAACAACTTGAGGAAATAGAACTATCTCACAAAGACTATCAATTAAAAGGCATAAAGGAGGTGTAATCAAATGGGAAAAAATGATAAAAACCTCATATTTAGACCGATAAAACTGACTGTTGAATCACTTTTCAAAGGAACTAACAGTGTTACATCGAGGAACCCTCATATACGCAGTAATATTAACCTAAAGCATTTCATGTTAATAGCGATGGTTGCGCTACTGCCTTCGACCTTTGCTGCAGTATATTACTATGGCATAAGGATGCTTTATCTCATTGGATTCACTTATTTCGTTGCCTTCCTTGTTGAATGGGCTTTTGCTATCTTTAGAAAAGAAGATATCAATGAAGGCATTTTAGTAACAGGGCTAATATTCCCTTTGACTTTGCCACCTACGATTCCATTTTGGATTGCCGGTGTTGGTATGGCATTTGGTATTTTTTTTGGCAAGGAAGTTTTTGGGGGTACCGGTCGAAATATTTTTAATCCGGCATTAGTAGGTAGATTATTTATTACTATAGCCTTCCCCACGTATATGTCATCTATGTGGATCAATCCAAGTAGTCCGGATGCGGTTACATCTGCCACACCACTTATTTTTTTAAGAGCTAATGAAACCCTTCCTTTCTCGCTTTGGGATCTGATGATCGGCACCGCTCCGGGATCAATTGGAGAAACCTTTAGAATCGGTATTATCATTGCGGGGCTATTTCTTATAGTGACCAGAGTTATTCATTGGAGAGTTCCGATTGTCTATTTAGGTACTGTTGTTGTTGCCTCATATTTTGGTCATCTTCTAATACCAAGTGAAGTGGTTCAACCCGTCTATCAGCTTCTAACCGGTGGCCTGCTATTTGGTGCATTTTTCATGGCCACGGATCCGGTATCATCACCTTATACAAAAGCAGGGCAAGTCGTTTACGGTATTGGTCTTGGAATATTGACCATTGTCATAAGAAGTTTTTCGGGTTTTGCGGAAGGTGTCATGTTTGCGATTATACTTATGAATGCTTTTACACCTATGATTGATTCATATATTGTTGATAAGAAATTCAAACCCCTATCGGAATAGGCAGGTGATTATAATGAAAGAGCAGTTAAAGATGATATTATTTACGATTATACTTGGTCTTGCATCATCAGGTATATTAGTAGGTATGGATGCGTATACAAGTGATATGATTACTGAGAATGAAGAGCTTGCTTTCAAAAAATCCGTTTTACAAGCATTTGAAGTAGAATATGAAGCCTCAGAAATTATGGATGTTTTTAGTGATCAAATCAAGAGGATTGAAAAAAACGGTTATGATTTCTATGAGTCAAATTCAGGAGCAGTCGGTTTTGAATTTGGAGGTTCAGGTCTTTGGGGCCCAATAACCGGATTTTTGACACTTGAAGATGATCTTGTCACCATACAAGATATTCAGATCATGGAACAATCAGAAACACCGGGACTTGGTGGCATGATTGCTGAGGCGTGGTATCTGGCAAAGTACAAAGGCAAAGTATTTGATCCGGACATTGTGGTGGTTAAGGCAAACGATGAAGAAAATGCCATTAACGAAGTAGATGCCATCACCGGAGCGACAGGAACCAGTCGAGCATTTGAAACCCTTCTAAATGCAGAATATGACATAAAAAAGGAGGCACTGGTGAACTAGTATGAGACTAATAAGATTAAGATATACGAAATGGTATCAACTCTTAAGTAGAGGCATATTCAAAGATAATCCAATTTATGCCATGGCACTAGGTATATGTTCTGCGTTGGCGGTCACCAATAGGGTTGAAAATGCAATCGCTATGGGACTTGGCGTAACTTTTGTACTTATGGCAAGTTCTATGTCAACATCTCTTATACGTAAGTTCATACCTGCCAAGGTACGAATGGTTACTTATATGGTTTTGATTTCAACATTCGTTATAGCATTTCAAGGATTTCTGCAAGCTTATTTTTTTGATTTAAGTAAAGCGTTAGGTGCATACACGGGATTAATTATTACTAATTGTATCGTCATGGGTAGAGCGGAAGCGTTTGCCATTAAAAACCCGATACATTTTTCTGCTCTTGATGCACTTGCCAATGGGCTAGGGTATATGTTCACTTTGATTGCCATATCCGTTGTTAGAGAGGTCTTGGCTTTTGGTACCTTATTAGGTATACAAGTTGTAGGCGACGGTTTTGTCACATGGACGGTTATGGCAATGGCACCTGGAGCATTTTTCGTTATGGCCATTTATATGTGGATCATGAGGACCATTGCAAAACTTGATACAACATCAGCATCATAGAAAGGGGACCAGCTTATGGAAGGACTAATCAATATTTTTATGGCATCAGTTTTAACCCACAATATTGCACTGACATATATATTGGGCATGTGTCCCTTAATTGCTATTTCTAAGAATTTGAAAACAGCAAAAGGCATGGGCGCATCCGTTATTCTTGTTATAACATTGACAGCAACCATCAATTGGCCTATTTATCAATTGCTTAAGAATAACAATGCCGAGAGTATCAGTTTGTTGGTATTTATTATTACCATTGCGGCTACTGTACAGTTTCTTGAGATTTTCTTAGATAAATACTTGCCGGCACTATATAACGCTTTTGGTATATTTCTTCCGTTAATTACAGTCAACTGTGCTGTTCTTGCCGTTTCGTTGTTCATGGTTAACAGGACCTTCGGTTTTTTTGAAACTGTATTTTTTGGTTTTGGTTCGGGGACAGGTTGGGCCCTTGCTATTACCATTATTGCTGCGATTAGGGAAAAGATGGCACTGGTTAGCAAAGTACCGGATGGCTTACAAGGTGCAGGAATCGTCATGATCATAGCAGGCATCATATCTCTAGGATTCATGGGGTTTATTGGTGTTGTTGGTTTTTAGAGATAAATAAGCATTGGTATAATGGTTAAGGTGTCAAAACTATATAGTTGAACTTTCGCATACAATATATAGTTATGAATGTATCAAAGTAATTTATATATTGTATGTGAACTTAGTGAAACTTAGTTTTGACCCTATAACTATAATTACAATATCTTAAATCAGATTGTGAGGTATAGATATGAATGTTCCGATTATTTTAGTAGCCACACTCACCATCATAGCGATTTTAATAGCACTTTTAGATGTCCTTCTAGGTAGCAAAGGTGAGAAAAAAATTATTATTAATGATCAAAAAACCATACCTGTGACAGGGGATAATACTTTGTTAAATCACCTCTCAGCCAACAAAATATTCATACCATCTGCATGTGGTGGTAAAGCAACATGTGGACAATGTAAAGTCATGGTGACAGAGGGTGGTGGCGAGACATTAGCAACAGAGGTAGGTCTATTAAGTCTTCAAGAACGTAAGGATCAGGTACGGTTGTCTTGTCAATGTAAGGTCAAAGGAGATATCAAAATAAGTATTCCGGAATCTTTGTTAAATGCTCAAGAGTTTAAGACAGAAGTTATGGGCATTGAGGACTTGACCCATGATATTAAGTTGGTACGCTTTAAGTTGATTGAACCAAAGACCATAGACTTCAAACCAGGTCAATATGCCCAGATTGAGGTGCCGGGCCTTGAGATACAAAGAGCTTATTCCATAGCTTCTAATCCTAAAGAAGCAGATTTTCTAGAATTAATCATACGACTGGTTCCAAAAGGTGAAGCCACAACTTTTGTTCATAAAGCATTAGAAGTTGGTGATCGTATACGATTACTGGGGCCTTTTGGTAGTTTTTTTCTACAAGAGCATTCAGATAGAGATATGATATGTATTGCAGGCGGATCCGGTAAAGCGCCTATTCGGTCGATCCTTTACTATTTAAGAGACCATGGTATGAACCGTAAGGTCAAATATTTTTTTGGTGCACGGACAGCTAAAGACTTGTATTACACAGAAGATTTTCAAGAGTTAGCAAAAGAATTTCCTAATTTTCAGTATATTCCGGCGCTATCAGAACCTACAAAAGAGGATAACTGGCAAGGTGAGGTGGGTTTGATTACAGAGGTAGTTGACCGCCACAGTAAGAATCTTGAGGAACATGAAGCCTATTTATGTGGTTCACCAGGTATGATTGATGCCTGTTTTGCAGTATTAGAACGAAACGGTATGCCATCGGAACGTATTTATTGTGACAAGTTCTAGTTTTTCTTCTGGTATGAAATATATTAATGATTCAATTGATAGAACAAGTGAGGTATATTATGGACATCAAAGTCGGTCAAGTATTGCGTCTAAAAAAAGGGCATCCTTGTGGTTCTTTTGAGTGGGAAGTTCTAAGAACAGGTATTGATTTTAAGCTCAAATGTAAGGGTTGTGGACACCTGGTTATGATATCAAGAGTCAAACTTGAAAAGAACATAAAAGAGATAAAAGATTGAATATATTCATTGCAAATCAGCCAATAGTATGGTATCATATATTCTTGTATGTGGATAGGTATGCCTATCTGCAATTATAAAATATTATCCTTGCTCATTATAGTCATGACGACTTAGGAGTGGGCCAAAGACCAGAAGGAGGTGCCAAGATGAATACTTATGAACTGAAGCCTTTGAAAAAGTAAAAGGTTATATCGAAAAATTTGGTGGTAACGTTGTCAATGTAGACGACTGGGGTAAGCGTAAATTAGCTTATGAGATCCAAAAAATGCGCGACGGTTTTTACTACTTCATTACTTTTGAAGCAACTTCAGAAGTGCCAGGAGAAGTAGAAAAGCGTATTCGTATTATGGAATCAATTTTACGTTTCTTAATCGTTAGCAAAGTAGCATAAAACAAAAAGGGGGTAACAGCTATGAACAAAGTAATTCTTATGGGGAGACTTACTCGAGATCCTGAAGTTAGATACACACAAGGTGCTGAACCTTTAGCGATTGCTAGATATTCTTTAGCGGTTAATAAGCGTTTCAAAAAAGAAGGACAGCCGGATGCAGACTTTATTAACATTGTGGCTTTTGGTCGCGAAGGTGAGTTTGCTGAAAAGTATTTTAAAAAGGGACAGATGGTTTCCGTAGTAGGAAGACTTCAGACAGGTTCCTATACAGACAAAGACGGTGTTAAGAAATATACAACGGATGTAGTCGTAGAAGAGCAGCACTTTGCAGAAAGCAAGCGTTCATATGATGAGCAAGCGGCAGCAGGTGGCAGTCCTGAGGGTTCTAGCGTTAAAGCACCCACAAATAATCAGTCAGAAGGATTTGTAGCAATTGATAATTTTGATGATGACGATCTACCATTCTAATCGATATTACTAAGCAAAGGAGGTAAGCTTGTGGCTTTCCAAAAAAAGAGATTTAAAAGAAAAAGACGTGTATGTGTTTTCTGTGAAGAAAAACAAAACACAATGAACTATAAAGATGTTAACAAACTAAGAAGATTTGTATCTGAGAGAGGTAAAATACTTCCTAGAAGAATCACAGGAAACTGTGCAAAACATCAAAGAGCTGTAACGATTGCAATCAAACAATCAAGACATGTATCCTTGATGCCTTATACTTTAGATTAATATTTTGGGCTTTTCATGACTTAGGTTGTGGAGAGCTCTTTTTATTTATAATTATAAACGCGGCCTTACCATAATGGGAAGTTGAGTTATGAACTATTAGATGATATAATATCTAAGTGTCGAAATGCTTAATTAAAGCATGAGGTTTTAGTTGAAAGAGGTAGACAATATGAATCAGAAGAAGCAAGTGGCTTTCAACCAGCGCATTCAGAAGTTTTTTACATGGCCCTTATTTTATATGGTTGTCATAACGTTTATGACCATTGTTATGCTAATTATTGAAAGAAGTATGGGTATATTTTTTGTTATATTATGGTTGATTGCCGGTATGACTGGCTATTTCATGAATAGAATAACCAAAAAACATTTGATGAGTGAAGTTATCAATTTTGCCCTTAGCTTTTCAGGTGTTCAAAAGGATTACCTTGATAAATTAGAACTTCCCAATGTTATTTTAGACCCTGAAGCAAAAATCAGGTGGTGTAACGAAGCGTTTAATATATTGGTCGGTACCATGGAAGACATCGACGAAAGTAAAATCATCGAAATGAATATCAATGATATTATTCCCAGTCTGAACAGAGAAATGCTGCCGTCTGAAATGGAAGGCCAAATTGAAAAGGTGTTTGAAATTGGTGAACGTCATTATAGAGTGATTGCCAAGCATATGCGTATCGAGATGAACTCCAAAGAGCTGGATCTTGTTAACCTTACAGAAGATGAAGAACAGTTGTTGTATACACTTTATTTTTTTGACATCACAAAAGAGCTTATGCTTGAGCAAAAAAATAATGATCAAAAAGCAGTTGCAGCACTTATCTATATTGATAATTACGAGGAGGTCTTAAACAGCATCGAAGATGTAAGACGTCCTCTATTGGTGGCTTTAATTGATCGAAATCTGAGTAAATTTGCCAACAAAATAGATGGTGTTCTGAAAAAATTCGAAAAAGATCAATACATCCTTGTTTTTCAGCAGAAGTATATGGAAGAGTTAAAGAACAATAAGTTCAGTATATTAGACGAAATACGTAGCATTAATATTGGTAATGAGCTCCCTGTAACCATGAGCATGGGTATCGGAATCAATGAGTTTTCTTATCTCCAGTCCGTAGAATTTGGTAGAATGGCATTGGATCTTGCCTTAGGTCGAGGAGGTGACCAGACGGTTGTTAAGAAGAACGACAAGTTCTCATTTTATGGCGGTAAAACACGAGGCGTCGAAAAAAGCACCCGTGTAAAAGCAAGAATTAAGGCTTACGCATTTAGAGAGCTGATTGAAGAAAGTGACCGCGTTATTATTATGGGTCATAAACGTCAAGATCTAGATTCACTAGGTGCTGCGGTGGGTATTTATGCCTGTGCCAAATTGCTGGATAAGCCTGCAAATATTGTTATCAATGATGTAACTTCATCCGTAAAAACACTCCATACTCTGCTGATTGAAAACGACCATTATCCGAAGAATCTATTCGTTACCGGCCAAGAAGCTATCAGCTATATTAAAGAAAAGACCTTATTGGTGGTTGTGGATGTTAACCGACCATCCTATACGGAACATATGGAACTTTTAGGTTATTTTAAAAATATCGTGGTTTTTGATCATCATAGAGTGAGCTCAGAACCTATTGAAAATCCGGTTCTGAGTTATATTGAATCCTATGCATCTTCCACATGTGAAATGGTGACAGAGATTCTAAGGTATATTTCTGACAAAGTCAAGTTAGAGCCGATTGAGGCAGATGCCTTATTTGCAGGAATTACTGTCGATACAAAAAACTTTGTAATTAAGACGGGTGTTAAGACTTTTGAAGCAGCAGCTTTTCTTAAAAGAAGTGGTGCAGACGTTATAAGGGTCAGAGGTTTTTTTAAAAACGATATGGCTTCATATAAGGCTAAGGCTACAGCTGTAAGGGACTGTCAGATCTATAGTGATCATATGGCTATTTCCGTTTGTCCTTCGGATGTTGAGAACCCATCACTAGTGGCGGCACAAGCCGCTGATGAGCTACTTAATATATCAGATATCAAAGCGTCATTTGTATTATCGGACATTGAGGGTACCATTTATATTAGTGCAAGGTCGTATGACAGTATTAATGTACAACTCATTATGGAAAAACTTGGCGGTGGTGGTCATCTTAGTGTGGCCGGTGCACAGATTCCAAATGAAACCATAGATGGTGTTATTGTAAAATTGAAGGAAGCGTTGGATAATTATTCAGAGGAAGGTGAAACAACATGAAAATTGTATTACTCGAAGATGTAAAAAAAGTCGGTAAAAAAGGTGACATTGTAGAAGTGAGTGATGGTTATGGTAGAAACTATCTTATAGCAAGAAAGTTAGGAAAAGAAGCGACCAATGCGGCAATCAATGATGTAAAGCTTAAAAAAGCCACAGAAGCTAGAAAAAAAGAAGATGAACTCAATGAGGCTAAGGCATTAGGTGAAAAAATCAAAGCATCCTCCATAACTCTAGCTATTAAAGCCGGTGAAGGTGGTAAAACATTTGGATCAGTTTCAACTAAAGAGATAGCAAAGGGGATTGCTGAGCAGCTTAGGATTGAAGTCGATAAAAAGAAGTTGGTTCTGGATGAACCAATAAAGACTCTTGGAACGCATATTATCAAAATTAAGCTTCATCCAAAAGTAACAACAGAGTTATCGGTCAAAGTCGAAGGAGAATAGTCTGCATCATTAGAAGCGGATAAAACGGAGTGACCTATATGGAAGACATAGTAAAGCGTATACCACCACAAAGTTTAGAAGCTGAACAATCGGTTATCGGTTCAATGATTATGGACCGTGAGGCAATTGAATCAGTTAAGGATACAATCACAGAGGATGATTTCTATCATCCGGATTTGAAATTTATATATGAAGCCATGGTTACCTTATATAATAGGAATAAGCCTGTTGACTTGGTTACGCTACAATCTCAGTTACAAGATCAAAAGGTCTTGGATCAGATTGGTGGCATTGAATACTTGTCAAAACTGGCAATGGCCGTACCGACGTCTGCTCACGCGAAGCACTATGCCATGATTGTTAAGGAAAAATCAACGCTTAGAAAGATCATAAAGGCCAGTCAGGAAATCACCGCAGATGCTTATGACGGTACAGTATCCATTGAAAATGTTCTAAATGGTGCAGAAGAGCGAATTTTCAATATTGTTCAAAAAAATGATTCTGGAGAATTCACGCCTGTGTCCCAGTTGGTGAATCCAATGTTGAATAAGTTGGAGATGTTGACGAAGAATAAGGGCAAGGTAACAGGTATATCATCCGGATTTTTAGACTTGGATTATCGTACAGCCGGATTTCAGCCTTCAGATTTAGTGCTAATAGCTGCTAGACCTTCCATGGGTAAAACTGCTTTTGCCCTGAATGTTGTTCAACATGCAGCAATCAAAGAAGGAAAAGTAGCAGCGATGTTTAGCCTTGAGATGTCCAAGGATCAGTTACTCAATAGGATGGTCTGTTCTGAAGCCATGGTGGATGCACAGAAAGTAAGAACCGGTGATCTTGAAGACGAAGACTGGGCAAAAATATCGATGGGTGCCGTAATCTTAGCAGATGCCCCCATCTATGTGGATGACACACCGGGTATTACCATATCTGAAGTCAGGGCAAAATGCCGTAAGCTAAAAATGGAAAAAGGCTTAGATTTGATTATGATTGACTATCTACAGCTCATGAGTGGGTCAGGCAAGACCCAATCAAGAGAGCAAGAGATATCGGAGATATCAAGGGGTCTAAAAGCCCTTGCAAGAGAAATGAGTGCACCGGTTATCGCTTTATCACAGTTATCCCGAGCTTGCGAATCTAGAGCGGATCATAGACCTATGTTATCCGACCTTCGAGAGTCAGGCGCCATCGAGCAGGATGCCGATGTGGTTATGTTTCTATACCGTGATGAGTATTACCATCCTGAATCAGAACTTAAGAATCAAGCAGAGTTGATTATCGCCAAACAACGTAATGGACCGACAGGAACCGTTAATCTGGTTTGGATTGGCCAATACACAAAATTCAAGAATATGGCCTAGAATTAAGAGCAAACAAAAACAGAACCGTAATAACGGTTCTGTTCTGTTAGTGCATGGTAAGGGACTCGAACCCATGACTTCTTCCACGTCAAGGAAACACTCTACCAGCTGAGTTAACCACGCCTATGAAGTTTTCACCCAAATGTAAAGTCATATTTCAAAAATAGTTAAAAAACTTTACAACATTCATAGAAGTATAAAGGTGGTATACAGGAATGAATCAAATAAATGAAACGGTAAACACCAAGATAGAGTGGAAACGACATCTAAAAAATCCAAGATATTGGATTCTTTTATTGATTGTTATAATATTAGCACTCATACTAATCAAATTACCGGATGAAGGTGTCCTATCATTGATGCAAAAAGAACCTGAAAGTCATAATTTGAAGATCCATAGTCCATTGAACGAGAGAATCATCATACCTATTGTTAAGGAGTTTCAGGAGACTACGGGGATTCAAGTGGAATATCTTTCAGCAGGAACCATGGATCTTCTTGAGTCTTTGGATCATAAAGAGGATAAATATCTAATGGATGTCATGTGGGGTGGGAGTAAGGAATACTTGAATATTTATAAAGACTTATTTGAACCTTATACATCCATCTATGATCATGAGATTCACCAAGGCTATAACGACAAAGAAAACTTTTTCTTGGGCTATAACATTCTGCCTATCGTATTGATTTATAATACCAAACTGGTTTCACCTGAAGAAGCACCAAAATCATGGGAAGATATACTAGATCCAAAATGGAAGGGTAAGGTGGCATTTGTAGATCCTAGTACATCAGGATCCGCCTTTATTGCTCTATCCTTTATACTAAATCTTAATCAGACAGGTTCGGGATATAATTGGAACAATGCAGAAAAATTGCTAAATAATTTGAATGGTAAAATATTAGCAAAATCTTCAGAAGTTTATGAGGGTGTTGCCAATGGAGATTTCGCCATTGGTATAACCATGGAGGAAGCGGCCATATCCTATCTTCATAGAGGTGAGGATGTTGGTATCGTGTATTTTGAAGAAGGCACACCGGTGATAACCGATTCTATTGCACTTATGAAAGATGCAAAAAATAAGAAGGAAGCAAAAGCCTTTATTGATTTTGTACTTAGTAAAAAGGTACAGACCTATATGGTTGATCAATTCTATTTACGCTCAATCAGAGAAGATGTTGAGGTGCCACTTGGTCTTATGCCTATGGATGAACTGAATATTTTTGACGCAGGGAATTTGGATACATATGAGAGAAAGTCTAGCGTATTAAGGAGTTGGCGGGACATGGTTGTCATGAGGGTACAAGATGGTGAATAAGAAAAAGCTTATTAGAATACCCTTATTTTATAAACTGTTTGCCACGTTCATATTATGTAGCACCATACCTTTGTTAATCATCAGTGGTTTGATGTATGGTTTGTCCGTTAATTTCTTAAATAAAACCATATACGATCAGACTTATACCAATGTTGAAGGGGCACATCTTAGAATCAACGACAAGATTATTCAATACGAAGGCATCATTCAAGGTATTATAAGTAATGACGAAATCATTCAAGCCATCTCCACAGGAAATGAAAAGGAGATCCATGAGAATGCAGTCTATGAAATCATATACGAAGCGCTTATTGAACATAGCATTAAACCGATCGTACACATAACCAACTTATCTGGAAGTGTTGCCTACTCGACAACCCCTTTTCCAAAAACCTATCTAGTAGGACTGAAAAATAAATGGGGTATTTTTAGAGATATCGACCGAAATTTCAATCAAACAGTAATCTATCCACAAAAAATCACTTATTTGCCGGGAAAAAGTAGCATCATTAGCTTAGGAAGTCAGATTATTAATAGTGAAGGCAAGCATGTTGGATACATTTTGATAGATGTACCAAGAGAAGTGATATTAGAGGAAATGAAGGCAATTCATACAGGATTATCCTTACACGTGGTCTTGCTTGATAACAATGCTTACACCTTACTGGACACGCAAAATGCTAGTATGGAAGGAAAATTCCAAAGATCTTCCTACTTGGATTATGAAAAAAACTTGGAATATAAGAGTATTAAAGATGAGATTAGTAAAGATAGTTTTTTGGTGGTTAACTATGAAGATACAAAGTTGGATACGATGACCATAGCTAATGTATCCTCAAACATTTTTCATTCTTTTAGTCGCATACTTGGGCTCATCTTATTAATTGGTGCCATTGTAAGTTTAAGTATCTCTTGCATTATTTCATATGTTTTGGCCAGGTTTATTTCTCATCCTATTAGAGACCTAATTAGTATAATGGGTGAGGTTGAGGAAGGCACCTTTTCTGTTAAGGCAAATGCTAGAAGTAACGATGAGATTGGCGACTTAGCCAAGTATTTTAATCAGATGTTAGATAGATTGAACTCATATATGAACAAAGTTATTGAAAAGCAACAACAGCTTAGAACGACAGAAATCAAAATGCTTCAAGCACAGGTGAATCCACACTTTATCTATAACACCCTTGATGTGATCAAGTGGAGTGCGAAGATGGGTCAGAAAAGTGAAGTGGTAAGCGTCGTTACCAATCTGGCTAAAATACTAAGAAACAGTATCGACTGTGATGAAGAGTTTGTTAGTGTTAAAAGAAGCATCAGCTTCATTGATAGCTATTTAGCCATACAAAAAATTAAATACAACAATGCTTTTAAAGTCATAAGGAACATCGACCATACGATCTTAGAATGCAAAGTGCCAAGACTCATTATTCAACCATTTGTCGAAAATGCAATTGTTCATGGTCTTAGTACTAATAACGGAAAAGGTGAAATAAGCATTAACGGTTTTGTTGAAGCAGGCATTATAGAGTTTCAGATTATAGATAATGGAATCGGTATGACGGTTGAAGAGATTAAAAAAGTATCGGATAACAAATCAGATCAACATATTGGAATTCATAATGTAGATCAAAGAATCAAGCTCTACTACGGCGAAGACTATGGTGTTCATATAGAAAGCCAAAAATACATAGGTACCAAAGTGGCCATAACACTACCCTGTTTGTATGAAGGAGAAACCTTATGATTGGAATCGTAATCGTTGAAGATGAAGCCTATATTAGAAAGGGTATGGTTCTGACCACGCCTTGGGAGGAATTTGGTTGTAAGGTTATTGGTGAAGCAAAGGATGGTTTAGAAGGTTACAATCTCATAAAAAAACTCAGACCGGACATAATAATAACAGATGTAAGTATGCCGGTTATGGATGGTATTGAGATGATCAGAAAATTAGATGGCGAATATGAAGCGGAGTATATCATCATTTCCGGTTTCAATGATTTTAATTATGCACAACAAGCCATAAAATTAGGTGTTAAAGATTATTTGTTAAAACCCATTGATGACGATGATTTTTACTTCACACTCAAAAAAGTGGTTAAAGTTCTAGAAGAAAGAAAAGAACAGACCAAACAGCTGGATAGACAATTACTAGTAGAAGAGGGTAAAACACTCCTCTTTAACGAAGAAAGTTATGATAATAACTATGATGGAAGAAAGAGATATGTTACCAAAGCTGTCAAATGGATTGAAGAGCATTATCATGAAGGTATTGCTATTGGTGATGTAGCAGAGGCTATGGACATCAGTGAAAGTTATTTAAGTAGACTATTTAAGAAATATACGGACTATACTTTTGTGGAGTTTTTAACGGACTATAGACTCAGAATAGCCATACAACTCTTAAAAGACCATACTATAAAAGTCTATGAGGTTTCTGAAAAAGTGGGTTATAATGATCCTAAATACTTCAGTATATTGTTTAAAAAGAAAATGGGTGTTACACCCATGGAATTTAAAAACAATTTGTCGGATGAATCAGAGAACAAAGAGGTTAATGAATAAAACAAATAATAAAACTGATAAAAAATCAGGATAAAATAAGAAATATATATACAAAAACACTGGAAAAATGAAAAAAGATGAAGTGAGTTCATATTATTCAACAAAAAAACAGGATAGTTAATTGATGTATATATAAAAAAGCTATATAGTCTCTATATAGCTTTTTGTATTTACATTACTTTTCTGATATTATTGAAGGATTCTAATGCACAGGCCTTAGATGTTCTAATAGAAAATCTATAAGATTGAAAAGTGTAAAACATATTTAGCCAGCACAAGAAAGGAGAAATTTCATGAACATATTTCAGGACAGAAATAGAGAACTAGAGATTGAAATCGATTTATACCTCAACTGCCTTCAAAAAGGTGCGATGACTTTTTATGAAGGTATCAAGGACTATATGACAAATAATTGCCAACAATTTGAGGAAAGAATTAAGGTCGTTGTAGAACAGGAAAGTGAAGCAGATGAACATTTAAAAAACCTTAAATTTATCTTATATAGATATAATTTATTACCGGATTTAAGTGCAGATATATTAGAACTTATGGATTCTATGGATGACATAGGTGATATTTCCAAACAAATGCTTTTAGACCTCCAAGTTGAACAACCTAGAATAGAAGAAGATTTTAAAGAAGACTTTATTCTAATAGCAAAAACCTCATTAAAAGCGGTGGAGACACTTATACGTGGTGTTAGAGTCTATTTTACACAGTACAAGACCATTGAAGACTATATTAGCAAAGTCTATTTTTATGAATCAGAAGTGGATAAGTTGGAGCATAAACTTAAGATCAAAATTTTTGCAGACAAAGACCATTTAAAACTTAGTGAGAAAATGCATCAACGCTATTTTGCACAAAAAACAGCAAGACTTTCAGATATAGCAGAAGAAATGGCCATTAAACTATCCGTGTTTAGATTTAAGAGAGGCATATAATGGAAGTGATGACAGTAGAGGGAGGCGTTGAATGAGATGAATTTTACAATGGCAACAGCCATATTTTTGTCTGCAGGATTGTTCATGGGATGGTCCCTTGGTGGCAATGATGCAGCCAATATTTTTGGAACCGCTGTAGGTACCAGAATGGTCAAATTTTCTACAGCTGCCATCATATGTAGTATATTCGTTATTTTAGGTGCTGTATTAAGCGGGACCGGTGCTTCTCATACACTTGGTCAACTGGGTGCCATTAATGCCATCGGTGGTTCATTTGCCGTGTCGGCTTCAGCTGCATTTACTGTCATGGTGATGACAGGAAAAGGATTACCTGTATCCACGTCCCAAGCTGTCGTTGGCGCAATTATCGGATGGAATATTTTCGGTGGCATTAAGACGGAAATGGCTGTGGTTTATAAAATCGTCGGTACATGGGTCTTCACCCCAATTTTAGCAGCACTATTTGCAGTCATTTTTTATTGGATTACTAAATATATGGTAGAACACACAAAAATACATATTGTCAAGGTGGATAAATATACGAGATATGCCTTAATGATAGCCGGTGCTTTTGGAGCATATAGCTTAGGTGCCAACAACATTGCCAATGTCATGGGTGTTTTTATAAATGTATCCCCTTTTGAAACCATAAGGCTATCTGAAAACATAACCATAACCAGTACTCAGCAGCTCTTTTTTCTAGGAGCCTTGGCGATCTCCCTAGGCGTATTCACTTACTCCAAGAAAGTCATGTTAACCGTAGGAAAAAGTATCTTTAAGCTCTCACCGATAAGTGCCTTCATAGTGGTTTTGGCCACTTCGACTGTCTTGTTTTTATTTTCCTCAGAGTCTTTAAGTATCTGGCTGACAGCAAGGAATCTTCCTGCATTTCCATTGGTACCTGTATCCCAATCCCAAGCAGTCGTTGGTGCGATCATGGGTATCGGCTTAGCAAAAGGCGGTAGAAATATTAACATGAAGGAGCTTGGAAGAATTGGGTCAGGATGGATTATGACACCCCTTATATCCATGATGATTTCTTTGCTTTCCTTGTATGTTCTTCAAAATGTTTTTATGCAAACAGTCATAAATTACTAACTTAAATAGCCCCCTCTTTAATCCTCCCAAGAAGATAAAGGTTATAGCTAAGTTTCACAAATCAGTCAAAGGTATATAGATTCCGTTGAAGCATTCGGAACTATATACCTTTGACTGAAGCTCAACTGAACTATATACCTTTGACTGAAGCTCAACTAATAGCTCTCCCTCTTTATCTCCCAGATTAAAGTTATAAAAGGACTTTGTAAGCCATTTTGCAATATATGCAGATGGCGTGCAAAGTTCTTTTTATTAGTCAGATGACGTATTTCAAGGATTTTCAGTGAAATAAGCTAGAATATATTGACATACGTGAGGCTTCTGTTATAATTATGCTATTACATACCAAACTTTCTCACTTGTAGGAAAGTGATACCACATACGAATAAATCGTTGATGAGACGAGTAAGATGAAGTACGGATTAACAGAGAGAAAATCATGGTTGAGAGATTTTTATTCCTATTCATTTGAAGACTACCTCAGAGAGATTCTAATACAATCCGTTGACTACGTTATCGTCGAATGAAGTGATAGGAAACTATTATTAGGGTGGAACCGCGGGTTGACTCGTCCCTTGCTAATGCAAGCGATGGGTCTTTTTTGTTTTGAAGAAGCGCGCCAATTTGACGATAATACATATCAAGTTAATTAAAGAAAGAAGGAGAAAACATGATTATAACATTAAAAGATGGCAATACATTAGAATTTGAACAGAAAGTAAGTGTCCTAGATATAGCAAAAACGATTAGCGAAGGTCTAGCAAGACAAGCCTTAGTTGGTGAGGTTGATGGAGCGGTAGCGGACTTAAGAGATGAAGTAAGTGAAGATGCCCAGGTAAATATACTTACCTTCAATGACAAAGCCGGCAAAAAAGCTTTCTGGCATTCAGCTTCCCATTTGTTGGCCCATGCAGTAAAAAGACTTTATCCGGAAACCAAACTGGCTATAGGACCGGCAATAGACAATGGTTTCTATTATGACTTGGATCGCGCGACACCTTTTTCAGTCGAAGAATTGGTACTCATTGAAGGTGAGATGAAGAAAATCGCCTCTGAGAACTTGGAGATCACCAGATTCGAGTTACCAAGAGAAGCGGCTATTGAACTCATGAAAGAAAAATCCGAAGACTATAAAGTTGAGTTGATACAGGATTTACCGGCGGATGCTAAGATCTCTTTTTATCAACAGGGCGACTTTGTTGATTTGTGTGCAGGTCCTCATATTGTTAGAACCAAAGACATCAAAGCCTTTAAATTAACCAGTGTTGCAGGTGCTTATTGGCGTGGTTCTGAAGACAACAAGATGCTGACCAGAATCTATGGTACAGCTTTTCCTAAAGCGAAAGATCTGAAAGAATACCTAGATATGATTGAAGAAGCCAAGAAAAGAGACCATCGAAAACTTGGAAAAGAACTTGAGCTGTTCACAATGTATGATGAAGGTCCGGGATTCCCGGTATTTTTAAACAAAGGTATTATTCTAAAAGACATATTAATTAAATACTGGAAAGAGATTCACAAGAGAAACGGATACGAAGAAGTATCGACACCGATTATTCTAAACAGAAGTCTGTGGGAAACATCAGGGCATTGGGATCATTATAGGGATAATATGTACACAACCCAAATAGATGATGAAGATTTTGCAGTTAAGCCGATGAACTGTCCTGGTGGTATGCTGGCTTTTAAAACAAAACAACATTCTTACAGAGATCTGCCTCTTAGAATGGGCGAACTAGGTTTGGTACACCGTCATGAAATGAGTGGCGCCCTACATGGTCTTATGCGTGTACGAAGTTTTACACAAGATGATGCCCATATATTCATGACCAGATCACAGGTTACTGAAGAAATTATAAATGTTATTAATCTGATCGATGAAGTCTATGCAAAATTTGGTTTTAGTTACCATGTTGAATTATCCACCAAGCCGGAAGGCAGTATAGGTATTCAAGAAGATTGGGATATGGCAGAAGCATCCTTAAAAGAAGCTTTAGATCAAAAAGGCATGGCCTATATCTTAAATGAAGGCGACGGAGCTTTCTATGGTCCGAAGATTGACTTCCATTTGAGAGACTGTATCGGACGTACTTGGCAATGTGGTACCATTCAACTTGACTTCCAATTACCTCAGAGATTTGAGCTTGAGTATATTGAGCATGACAACTCTAAGCAAAGACCTATCATGTTACACCGTGTAGTTTATGGATCTATTGAGCGCTTTATTGGAATATTAATAGAACACTTTGCAGGAGCATTCCCTTACTGGTTAGCACCAGTACAAGTGAAAGTACTACCGATATCACCGGAATTTGATGATTATGCCAAAGAAGTCATGGCTAAACTTGATGATCAAGGTGTTCGAGTAGAGGGTGACCTTAGAAACGAGCGTATCGGTTACAAGATCCGAGAAGGTGGCATGGAGAAAATCCCATTCCTATTAATCGTAGGCGAGAATGAGCGAAACGCCGGATCTGTCTCAATACGGCCCTTTGGTCAACAAAAAAATGATGAAATGTCCTTGGTAGACTTCATAGAAAAAGTCAAAGAACTATAAAAAAGTTAAAGCGTCAAACTCAGTTTTGACACTTTAACCATAATAACAAATCTCAAATCCTAAAATAAATAAAAATAAATGCTGAAGTGATACACTCACTCAGCATTTATTTTTTTTTGTAAAAATTTGAAAATAAACCTAATTCCTTATAAAATCAAGTCACTATTAAATATCAGCATTAAATATCACTAACAAAAACGACCTACATATAGTATACGTAATTTCAATAAGGTTAATATTGCATTTTTAATATGAAGCTAAGGGTAATCAAGAATATCATAAGAGCCAACATCGACCATGAAGTTCCTGGAAGTAAGAAAAGAGGCGTCGCCTCGGTATGAGCTATGCTCATATTTCTGAACACTTCATAGGAAAGTTGCCTTGACGCATCATGTCAGTCTTCAAGACTTGTCAGCATGGATGCTGACCGTCGACTTTTGGTGCATGGATGCACCAACCGGAGACCGTAATCACATACACTGTGGAAGGGTTTTCATGGGACCTCTTTAGAAACATATTCATTTTAACCCCTAACCCCTAACCCTCTTAACCAAATCAACAGCGGTTTTATGAGCATCTTTGGCCATTTGTTCCGTATCGATTTTCTGTAGCTCTCCGTCTATGGAGACAACCTCACCTGCGACAATCGTCATCTTGGTATAAGAATGATTACCAAGACATACAAGTGAAACCAAAGGATCGTGACAGCCTGCATACTCAATCCCAGATAAATCAAAGAGATTAAGATCGGCGGCCATACCGGGTGCCAGATAACCGGTGTCCGTTCTTCCAAGAACCTGTGCGCCACCTCTTGTTGATATCTTAAGAATATTATAGGCATCTAGACCTTCAGTACCGTACTTAAGATGATTGAGTAAATAAGCCCTTCTAACTTCTTCCCACATATTTGAACCGTCGTTACTAGCACTTCCATCCACGGCAATACTGATGTTGGCACCAATATTATGAAGTTCAGACGTTCTGCAGATACCACTGTTAAGCTTCATGTTGCTGGAAGGACAGTGGGCAATACCAGAGCCATTGAGTCGATGTATTTCATGATCATCAAGGAATATGCCATGAGCGTACCAAACATCTTTTCCGACCCAACCCAGATCTTCCATGAGTTCAAAGGGCCTACGGCCATATTTTTCAAGGCAGAAGGCTTCTTCATCTAATGTCTCGGCCAAATGAGTATGCATCATGACCTTATGTTCTCTAGCAAGTAAGGCTGTGTTTTTCATAAGGTCTGCCGTTACGGAAAATGGTGAGCAAGGTGCTAGTGCAATTCTGGTCATAGCATAGTCAGAAGGATCATGATAGGTTTGAATGAGTCTAAGAGAATCTTCTAGAATAATAGACTCTTCTTGAACAACGGTCATTGGTGGCAGCCCACCGTGATCTCTTCCAAGAGACATAGAGCCTCTAGTAGCATGAAACCGCATACCAATGTCTTTTGCGGCTTGAATCTGTTCATCAATTAGAGTGGATGGCTGACCGTTTGGGAAAACATAGTGGTGGTCAGCGGTTAGAGTGCAACCGGTACGCAGTAGCTCAGAGAAACCAACCATAGCACCATGGTACACTGCAGTCGGTGTTAGGTGTTGCCAGAACTCGTAAAGGCCAATCAGCCAAGGGAATAGAGGTTTTTCCTGAACTTCTTTTAGCCCTCTGAACAAGGTTTGATAAAGATGATGATGGGTGTTTACAAATCCGGGTAAAGCGACAAGACCTTCACATTCTATGACTTTGGTATCTGCCGTAGATGGAAGATTATGACCGATAGCCGTTATAACACCATTAACAATGAGTAGGTCCTGATGCTCCAAGTGGTCTTCCTGATTATTAAACGTATAGATGTGGTCAATATTCTTTAATAATAACGATGACATGGTTAACCTCCTTAATTAAAAAAACCACAAAATTCTGCATAAAGATAACAGAGTATTTTTTGTGGTTAACTCAACACATATTTTATTTTAATTATACATCAGTCTACCCTTTGGTGCAATCATCCTCTAACCATATTTTATTAGAAATGGCATTCATAACCATTTATAGGATTATATGTAAATATATACAATAAAATAGTAACTAAACACATATTAATTGTACATATCTAACAAATTTCACTTTACAATTAAATATCTGTTCAGTATAATTAGGAGGTCATGTAAAGGGAGGCTATTATGCATTGTAGAATATTAATCGGTGGGGGCGATCAAGAATATAATAATCAATTGATTGAGAACTTGGTTCTGTCTGGAGAAAACCAGTTTGAGATGACAATGTTCAACAAGAAGGACAATATAGAAGAATACTTAGATTCTAATCATTACGATCTCATATTATTAACTGAAGAACTCATGATAATGGCGGGTGACATGATCCCAAAAGAAATGGAAGATCGTATGGTATTAATGGTAGAAGGGCATACGGGATTTAATCTACAAGGGATACAGATATTATTTAAATACCAAAGCATCAAAGAAATAGAGTTAACCATCAAGAACCTGTTTATGAAATTAACAGCAAAAGAGCGGGTTGGTAAAAATCACGGAAACTTAAAATTAATTGGCTGTTATAGTCCGGCAGGAGGATCCGGTAATACGACAGTTGCTCAGATTATTGCAGCATCCAAGGCTAATCAAGGCTACAAAGTACTTTTTATAAGCCTAGAATCTTTTCCAAGTTACCATATGACTTACCAAAGTACATCGCTAGACAACCTATCAGATTATATGATGCATATCATATCAAAAAGCAATTGGATCATGGGGCTTGAGAAGATGAAAAGTGTAGATCCGGTATCAGGTATTCATTATCTAATGCCGGCGGTTAGTGAAGGCGACTTATCAGGATTTGAAACGAACAGGTGGTTAACCTGGATAGACTATATGATTGAAAAAAGTGACTATGACTATTTGGTTATTGATTTTGCCCAAGACTTTTTGGGTAAAACCCTTGAACTCATAAAGAAATGTCATTGCAAAGTTTTTAGTGTACGGGGTGATGCCAAGGGTTATAAAAAGTGGTTGGTTTTTTTGGAAGATTTAAATAGGCTAAATGAAGAACAAATCCTTAAGGACAAGCTGGTGATAATCAATCAGCTCTTGCCAAAAAATATATATGAGCGGATTGAGGGAGATGTCACTCTAAACTTTGATGATAGCTTAATAAGAGAAATGAGTGAAGGAAGAATTATATTCAATAGCCAATCCACTACCTTTGAAAAAATCGAAAGGTTGATGCGACATGTTTGATCAAAAAAAAGTCAGTGATCATCATTACAATTGCTTGATAAGTGAAGTACGCAATGAAATGGGACTCATGGATGATATACCAGACGAGCAAGTCGAAACCCTGATTGAACGGGCTCTAAAAAAAATGACCCAGACAACCTACCTGCCTCTTAGAACAAGGCTACACTTAAAGGAAAAAGTATTTAATGCCCTGAGGCGGTTAGATATTCTTCAACCGCTAGTAGATGATAAGAGTATAACGGAAATCATGGTTAACGGGGTTAAAGATATTTTCATTGAAAGAAACGGTCATGTGACGAGATTGGATTACACTTTTGATTCACAAGAACAACTTGAAAATATTATTCAGATGATTGTGTCCAAGGTAAACAGAGTTGTGAATGAATCCTCACCTATTTGTGACGCCAGATTGGCAGATGGATCCAGAATCAATGTTGTTCTACCACCGATTGCATTAAAAGGACCAACATTAACCATTAGAAAATTCCCACAAAAGCCCATTGATATGGAAGATCTGGTGAACTGGGGAAGCATTTCAACTGAAGTAGCTCTGTTACTACAAACACTAGTAAAAGCTAAATATAATATTTTTATTTGTGGCGGTACAGGTTCGGGTAAGACCACTTTTCTTAATGTCTTGTCCAATGCTATACCGGATGATGAAAGAATTATTACCATAGAAGACTCTGCAGAACTGCAGATTAATAAAGTGTCCAACTTAGTCAGTTTAGAGACAAGAAATGCCAATGTTGAAGGACGCGGAACAATTACCATTAAAGATCTAATCAAATCATCCCTTAGAATGCGACCGGATAGAATTGTTGTAGGAGAAGTTAGGGGTCACGAGGCGTTGGATATGCTTCAAGCTATGAATACCGGTCATGACGGCTCTTTGTCAACCGGACATGGCAATTCAACCACAGACATGCTAAGCCGTCTTGAAACCATGGTTTTGACAGGATCGGCAATGCCTCTTGAAGCGATAAGGCAGCAGATTGCTTCAGCGGTAGAAGTCATGGTACATCTGGGTCGACTGAGAGATAAATCAAGAAAAGTTCTGGAAGTGGTGGAGATTGTAACCTATAAGGATGGGCATATTGTCATGAATCCCCTTTACACTTTCCAAGAAGATGAGCAATCAACCGATGAAGCAGTTTGTGGTCAGTTGGTTAGAAGTGGCAATCAACTTCAGAACCGTGAAAAACTGCTCTTATCGAATATAAAGGGGTGTTTACCAATATGAGTTTTCAAGATGATATCGCTTATAATAAGTGCCATTATTCAAAAAAAGAATGGATCCTTCATATCCTTTGGGGAATCGTTTACTATTTTATCATGGGTATGATTTTTTTTAACAATATGATCCTTGCAAGTATTGCATGTTTAGGTGTCTACTTTCATATAAAAACACAAAAATCCTTATCCATAAAAAAAAGAAAACATTTATTAAGGGAGCAATTTCGAGAAGCAATGTATACCTTATCCTCATCCCTATCAGCAGGAAGGTCGGCAGAACAAGCGTGTATACAGACATTGGCAGATCTTCAGATTCTCTATAACCATCAGACGGATATTATCATAGAGTGGTCGCTCATTGTTAAAAAGCTGAATATGAATGAAACCATAGAGTCGGCACTTGAAGACTTCGCAATGCGAGCAGAGGTTGAAGACATACATAATTTTACCGGTGTTTTTATAATGGCAAAAAGAACTGGTGGTGATCTGATTAGGATTATACGAGAAACAACACATATGATTAATGAAAAAATAGAGATTCAAAAGGAAATAGATTTATTAGTTGTACAGAAGCAGTTTGAACAAAAGATTCTTTCATATATCATTCCGGGCATGATCTTGTTTTTTCAACTGGTGTCACCGGATTTTCTAAGTCCGTTGTATGAGACGTTGATAGGTCGAATGGTCATGATATTTGCACTTTTTTTGTATATGCTCAGCCGTAAAATTGGAGAAAAGATTGTTAATATAGAGGTGTGATATGTATGAAGTTATAATGATGCTTTATCTGGCGATGCTTGTGATGTACTTTGTATATGCCAAGCGACTATTAGAAGAAGAAACATCAGACCTTCTTTATATTTTAGGCGCTCCTATTATAAAGCGTCTGTCCTTTGATAAGGTAAAAAGCTTACTAACAGGCCAAGAGTTAGAAAAACTCAGTAAGATCTACCGTCCAAAGTATTATGAACAAGGTGTATATTATTATCAAGGCAACCGAATAGGTTTAATACTACTAATACTATCTCTAGGCGGTTTTTTTGCCCTAGTTATCGGTAATGATTACGAAGCCTCAAGAGAGATGAACCCAATTATTGAACGACCTTCTTACGATCAAAATCCGGTTGTTTATGATCTGAATTTCAAAATAGAAGATGATGAAAGCTTGATCGGTCGTTTACCGATTAGAGTCGAACCTAAGTTTCCTGAAAGAGAAGTCGCAATTGAGCGATTAAAAGCCAACTTTTCTGAGTTGGAGCCTATGATGTTAAAAGGCATGAGTCCAAGCAATGTCCATGAGGATCTGTTTCTTCCTAAGAAACCATTTGGTGAAGAAATTACATTACGTTACACCTCACTTACAACTGACTATCTAAGTCACGAAGGCGTATTGAAAAGAGATGCTATGGAGAGGGGAACATCTTATGACGTCTCATTATTGGTGGATTTAGGGCTTGGCGAAGTGTCAATGTCTTATGTCTATGATTTTCGTATACGACTTAAGGAAATGAGTGGAAAAGATTTCGCAGATGCCATTGAAGACTATGTGATCAAAACAGATGACAGAATTGTTCTACCGGACACAATCGGTGAAAGTGGGATCCCGATACGCTGGTCAACTCAAGAAGTAGGTGTCTCTGGGTATCGAATTTTTTTAGTGGCAGTATTAATAGCAATATTATCCTATGTTCTAAAAAAAGAAGAATTGGACAAAGCGCTTGTTTCTAGGAAAGATGAAATTTTACACGATTTCCCTACTGTGGTGAATAAATTGACAATGTTGATTAATGCCGGCATGACCTTCAGTAACGCATGGCAAAAAATCGTTATGGATCATCAGATAAACAAGCTTTCTAAAGGGATACTTTATGAAGAGATGATGTTGGCAAGTCATGACATTAAGAATGGTATACCTGAGATTGAGGCTTTGGAAAGCTTTGGAAAAAGAACACAATGTAAAGAGATTATTAGATTTGTAGCAATCATTACTCAAAATTTGAAACGAGGCAGTCAGTCCATGACCATAGCTCTAAAACAACTTAGTGGAGAAGCATGGACGATTAGAACAACAACAGCACGAAGATTAGGCGAGAAGGCAAGTACCAAATTGTTACTGCCTATGGGCATTAGTTTGATTACAGTACTTATCATAGTTATGGTACCAACATTCATGGCTATGAAATTATAGGAGGGTGTTATGCGTAAATTATATTTTGGAGGATTTTGGATAAGGAATAAGATGATAAATGCTATTAAGGATGAGAGTGGTATGGGCGTTATTGAGATTGCCATTATCATTCTTGTATTAATAGCTATTGCTTTCTTGTTTAGGGAAAAGATCATGCAACTGGTGAATGAACTGTTGGATCAAATGAATGTTGACGGGTTAAGCTCGTAAATCATCATGAAGATTGGATTAAAGAAATGAGGGTGAGTCATTGATAGAAATCTATCCATTGGAAAAGTGTATCTACTATCAAATAAAAATGTGTCAACATAATCAAATATCAAGTCTGATACCCTTTGATTATAGTTATGAAGACGATGATGTAAAGATTTACTGGAAACTTAAAGGTTTTGAGGCACTTCACAAAAAAGAAAAACATACCCATCTGTCCAAAATAGAAATGGAAAAATTATTGTTAAATCTTAAAAAAGTGCTGACAGACTGTATGGACTATATGCTTGAACCATGTCAATTGAAGCTGGAATGGGATGCTATTTATGTTGATCAAAATAATGATTATAGGTTCATATATTTACCGGTACGAAAAGATGAAGAAACAGATATAGCAAAAGAACTAAAAGCGTTTTTTAGTCAATTACAACCATATATTAATCTAAGTGATGAAGAGGTAATGATCAAGATGCATCGGCTGAGATTAGGACTTGAAACTGAGGATTTTAACTTGGATACTTATATTAACGAGGTGCTGTCTGTAAGCATAGGTTCACTATGAGGATGACTTTAAGCAAATATAGATCAGCAATCATGCTATTTTTTGTGATGCTCGTTTATATTTTGGTAATCAACGGCCTACCATTTGGACAAGGGGAAGGTAAGCTCGTCTTATACAAAAGTATGGATAAAATCATGGAAGCAGGTCCTTATCACTTTGAAGGAGATGGTATTCTTATTTTGCAGAATCAAAATATGCCAACGATTCATGATGGGTTGTCTATTTATTTCGGTTTAGATGGGTATATGGACTTTGAGAAAAAAGACCATGAAATACGAATATCATTAAAAGATGCTTTTGGATATGAGGACATACCTCTCGGTAGTTATCGAGGGATGGGAGACACACACCAAATCTTCTCAGAAATAGGTGTTAGAGAAACAATCGATATACATCCGTTTTTTGTTCAAGACCCATCTACTAAAGCGACAAGAGACCGGTTATGGCAAAGTGTTCAAAAGGATGTAGAAGTCAGTCGTTCTTGGATCACAGATACTCAAAATGGATATAACCCTATTAAGCGAGAAGTTACCACTATCGAAATGGATTTAGGTGTCTTGTTGACACAGGGTATGATTGAAGAATTAAGTTCTTTACTCAGGGTACCACTTAAGATAGATTCGGCTCTATTAAGTTATCATACAGACCGAAGCGGTACCCCCCTTGCACTGAATCTTGATATCAATACCCAGCAAATAGATTTAGAAATCTTTATAGAAATAAGTAAGCTCATGTAGTGACTAAAGTCATCTATATAAATGACCTAGGATACTACCAAGTAAGCAATTTGACCTGTAATATAATAGGTAAGTCGGGAAAAATCCGAACTATAAAAATACAAACTCGCAAGATAATGATTTATAGAAGACAAACGAGGTTTGTAAAGGGTGCATGGGAGAAATAGACGTGAGCAATCACGTCTATTATTATGCGCTTTTATATTTTAACCATATTTAATATTTTAAACTTACGGATTGTTAAAATATTGTCTTTTCAAGAGGATTATGGTTTAATAATTATAGGGCAAGGGGGTAGACACAATGGAAGATCTTTATCTTTATAAAAATACATGGATTACTTTTGCATTGATTTTTTCTGCTGCTTATATGATTGTTCTTGGTATCGTCATAAGGGTTAAGAGCCAAGGTGGTGCTATCGTAAGATGGTTTTTGTGCATCGTCTTTGTCATGTGGCTATGGACAACCTTTTATATTTTTGAACGTGTGGCTCCAAGTGTCAGTATTAGGTGGCTTATTTGTTGTGTTGAGTATGTGGCGATATGTTATCTAGGCTTTTTTGCGTATATGTTTTCCAGATCTTACCGAGGCTTGAAAGCGCCTAGTAAATTAAAGGTCATCGCTTTGTTAAGCCCACCAACTTTCTTCTATCTAAGTGTATTGACCAATCCATTACATTATCAATTTTATAGAAGCTTTACAGTCCATACAGAGGTATATGGTCCTCTTTGTTGGGCTTTAATCTATGTAACCTTGTTATATTATTTGGGCGGTGTTTATCATTTTATAAGAAAATCAAGGTACCGATCTATATATAGAAAACGACAAATGCTTTATTTTTCAGCGGCAATCATAGTACCAATTATCATACATATATTGAATACATTAAAGATTATAGATTTGGACTTTAATATATCCTTAGTGGTCATGCCCTATTCACTTTTTTTAATTACGATATCGGTTCTAAAACACAAGTTTTTAGATATTCTACCCCATGCCTTGTTGGATGTTGTTGAATTTATTGATGATGGCTTTATGGTTATTAATGTGGATAATCATTTAGAAGACTACAATGCCTTGTTTTTCAATCGTTTTATTGACATGAACCACTGTGAGAAAATAGAAGATGTAATCGATGTTTTCGCCGGAATTGTAGAGCATTCAGAAGATCTAGATAACCTAATTGTTGCATTAAAAGTGGGAAAAAATGATCATATAAGTGGTGAAATAGCATTCAAGAAAAAGCTGTCCGATACCTATTTGAATATTCAATATACAACGAATGCGATCAATGATCTTTATGGATCTAAGATTGCCACCATTATCACTTTTCACGATATTACAGAAATTCAGAGTTTATATTTAGCCCTTGAGAATAAAAAAGATGAATTAATGCAGGCAAAAAATAGATTAGAAGACCATATTGCTTCAATACATCAACTAACCATAGAACAAGAGCGTAACAAGCTTATGTCTGAGGTACATGATACACTGGGTCATTCAATGACAGAAGTATTGGCACTTCTTGAAAAATGCGATTTAATACTTGATCAAAATCAAGACCTCATCCAATTTGAAGCGGTACTTGAAGAAACCATAGAAAGAGCTAGAAAAGGTCTTGCAGAAATCCGTATAGCCGTTACAAGATTCAAAAAAATGGGGGTAGAGATATGATAAAAGTCATGTGCGTAGATGATCAGCTATTATTAAAAGAAACCATGATCTACATGCTTAAACAGGATCCGGATATTGAGGCGATTGATGGGGGTAATGATGGGTATGAAGCCTTAAATATATGTGAAAACTATCGACCGCATGTTATTTTAATGGACCTAAGAATGCCGAGGCTTGGTGGAATAGAGACGACAACAAAGATTAAAGCTCTGTACCCATCCATTAAGATTATCATTTTGACGACCTTTGAAGATCAAAAAAGCATTTTTGATTCAATAGAACATGGCGCGGACGGTTATATTGTAAAAGATATTAAACCGGAGGAGCTTGTATTGGCTGTAAAAAGCGTTTATCATAATCTCTATGTGATGCACAAAAATGTGGTCAATATCGTCAAAGAAGAAATTATAGATGTGCATATAAAGGAGAAAGACCAGCAAGATACATTAAAAAACTACGACTTGACACCAATGGAGATTAAGATTATAAAACTAATGGTCGATGGGAAAAGCAACAAAGAGATTGCATACAGTCTAAAATTCACAGAAGGTACTGTTAAGAATAAAGTGTCAAAGATATTGAGCAAGCTGGGGCTCAAAGATAGGACTCAAATCGCAGTCTTTGCTATTAAGCATAATCTAACTTAGGGGAATGAGAACATGAGCCATGAGATTTTCTATGCAACATTTTTTTATACCTTATCAGCGTTTATATCCATTGCAATCAACGCAACTTTTTACTTAAAAGCAAGAAAAAGCAACCTATTGTTCATGTTCTTAAAAGCTCAGGGACTGATGATTCTTTGGCTTCTTGCTAAAGTTGTGACAAAGACTGTAGCAAGCAATGAAGATGCATGGATATGGGTGGTTATCCAGTATATCGGTGTTTGCTATTTTGGCACTGTTTTTTTTGAGTTCACGTATTATTATAAAAAATTTAGATTGCCATCTAGACTTATAAGAATCCTAATATATGGCATACCAACTATTAACTTTATGATGGTGCTAACCAATAACTACCATTATCTTTTTTTTACATCGGTCACCATCTATCAGAACAATTATGGATTTTGGTTCTATATCCATACAGCCTTTAGCTACATCATGGTAGCCTGTTCTTATTATCTACTGATTCGTATACTCATGGATCGTAAAGACGAGGTGTCATGGATACAAAGTGTACTATTTAATTTTGGCTTACTGTTACCCATCGTTGCTAATATTATTCATGTTTTCAGATTGATAAAAATTGGATTTGATATCACGCCGATCATGTTTAATATTACTTTGGTGATTTTTGGGTACGTTGCATATCGATACCGGTTTTTGGATATAAAAATGGTAACAAGATCGATGATTCTTGGGAATATACATGAAGGTATTATTATTATGGATAATAACCGAAGAATTGTTGAGAAAAATAACATTATTGAAGATATAACCCAAAGTCATGAAAAGCTTAAACTGATTGAAACTATCGACGATTTTATTGAAATTGTACGACCTAAAATAGAAGATTTTGAAAATCTACATGAAGGCATAAGCAGGTGTCTGGATAACAATGACAACAGATTTACAACCGAATTTAGAATGTTGGTTCAGAACCAATGGCATTGCTACATTCTCAAACTTGAAAAAATCATAGATCATTCAAAAGATACCATTGGTTATGTCTTTAGAATCATCGACATCACCAAATATAAAGCATTGCTTATGAGCTTAGAGGCTAAAAATAATGACCTTCTAGTGGTAAACAGGCAGCTTTCAGATCATCTTAATATCACGAAGCAATTGGCAATTGCAAAAGAAAGAAACAGAATATCTAAGGAAGTACATGACATTTTAGGTCACTCCGTTACCTTAGTTATCTCACTCCTTGAAAGTTGCAAATACAACATTGGAAATAACAAAGATTTCCTTAAAGAAAAAACCACACAAAGCAAAGCCATTATCAGAGGTGGATTTTTAGAACTCAAAAAATCTATGAAAAGCCAGTCAAAGGACATCATGGATATGAATAGTTTGATTGATGATTTGGAGCGGCTCATTGATGATTATGAAAAATCAGGGGTAAATGTTGATTTTTATTATAAGCGTGCAGACCTTCAACTACCCATGCAAGTGTATGACGGCTTGTATAGAATATGTCAGGAAGCGCTAACCAATGCTTTAAAACATGGGCATGCAAAAAATATAACCATTCGTATTAAATATATAGCCAGAAAAATGGACTTAGTTATTATTGATGATGGAACAGGATCTCATCAAGTGGTTAAGGGCAATGGGTTAAAAGGCATGGAAACACGGGTAGCTGAATTATCAGGATTTTTATCTTTCGGTTCACCTGATGGTCAGGGCTTCAATATTCATGCAGTTTTACCGATATAATAGTATGCATGCGGTTAATAATACCATAAAGGAATATAAGGCATTAAGCCTAGTATAAGTAAATAGTACTAGTTTCTTACGGTTGTACTACCATCTTATCTGTACTATAATTTAAATAGGCAAAATGGGAATCTATTCCAGTACACAAAGCATGGCTTACTTGCTGATGTAGGATCTGGATTGACGTTGATTGAGTTAGGGGAGAAATATGAATATAGAATCTATAGAAAAATATCTACAAAAAGTTCAATCAGTTCTCGGCTGTAAGATTACTTTAGATCAAGAGGATAAAATAAGTGAGATCCATATTGTATCTGACCTTAGACGTAGTCCTAAGCAAATCCTTCGTGATATTGAAGCCATCATGATTTCCGAATTTGATATAAATATTGATTACAAAAAAGTATCCATCGCTCAAATACAGAGCGGTTCTCTTAAGTTGGATCAAGATCCGAGACTCAAGCTTAAGTTAATAGAGTACAACAACAACGGTTCGAATGTAACGGTTAAAGTTGCTTTGGAAAAGCAAGGTGAAGTTTACGAAAGTGAATTATTAGGTGTTCACACAGCCAATAATTTTAAAAGATTGATTGGTGCGGTGGTACTTAAGGCGGTTGAGAAGTATTGTGACGCCATCGATGTATTTGTTTTTGAAGATGTAAAAAAAGTGCACTTAGCCAACATGGAGGTTATGGTTGTAGCGATGACCTCTGTTTTTAACGGCACTGAAGAGATATTCACAGGCACGGCCAAGATTCAAAATGATAGCAATGAAGCCATTGCTAGAGCCACCCTAGATGCAGTTAACCGTCATGTTTTGCATCTGGATATAATTTAATTATTAGCCGACTAAACCATACAGCAACAACTTTTTTATATAGAGGAGCGGAATATAGCCTGCTATTCATAGTGGATATAGCAGAGAACATAAAAATGGAGGCTATATTTCAATGAAAAATATAAAAGTTAAAGCAATGGCTACTATCGTTAGTTTAGTATCATTCCTACTTGCATCAGGTGCACTTTGGAGCGTGACTAAATAATACAGTACAGCAAATGAATTAATAATGGGTTTAGTCGGCTCTTAATAGTATTGGAGGCAATAATGAGTAAGCTAAAAGGCTTTATTTTAATAGTATCAGTAATTGCCCTTCTCATATACTTTTACATGTTTGGAAGATATGAGATCTCTTATGAGGGTCTTATTTTTTGGGGTCTTTTGGCGATTGTTTCAGAGACGTTTGTAATTGTATTACCTAATGGTGCCTCAACTTCTGTAGGTATGGCTGTTTACTTAGCTACACTTATTACCATCAATCCACTTGTAGCCGTCCTAGTATCAGCGATTGCTTTTATATTTCGATTACCGACTGTAGACGGAAAGCGTAAACATGTTATTAATATGGGCTTGGGAATCACGGCTTATAATGTTGCTAGTCATACCATTTTTATTGGTATGATGGGAGTAGCTTATAACTATTTGGTTCATGAAAATACGTCGTTTAACACGATAGCAATTATAGCGTTGGTGCTTCTTAGCTTGACAGAATTAGTTAGTATTATATTCATTTCTTTGTATTTTCGCTTTGATGAAGCCCCTAGAAGTATTCATTTAATTCAAAGCTTTCTTGGCGCTTTACCCAGCACATTAGCGGTTGGTTCTTTAGGTATCTTGCTGGCTTTTGCAGAATTAAACTATGGTAAGGTGATTGTTGCCTTGTTCTTCATACCTCTTCTATTGGCAAGATATTCTTTCAAGCTATATTTTGAATCTCAAAAGATGAGTATGGAAACCATTCAAGCTTTAAATGAAGCTTTGTTAATGCGGGATGCTTACACAAGCGGACATGCCACAAGGGTGGAACGGTATTCAGCTATTTTAGCGAAGGCCTTAAAATATTTGCCAAATGAAATGGAAAATCTTCAAAAAGCAGCCAAACTTCATGACATCGGTAAGATTGGTATACCCGATGACATCCTAAACAAGAGTGGTAAGTTATCGGCAGATGAATACAGTAAAATCAAGGATCATTCTGCAATGGGCGCTCAGATTCTTAGTAATGTGGATGCGCTAAGAAAGATTTCAGATGCTGTAAAATACCATCATGAAAGACCGGATGGAAAAGGCTATCCTGAGGGCCTTATTGGCGATGCTATACCAAGAGATGCGGCCATACTATCTATAGCAGATACCTTTGATGCCATGACCACCGATCGTCCATATCGTAAAGCATTGACCCTAGATGAAGCAATCGAGGAATTGATTCTATACCGAGGTACTCAGTTCAATACCACTTTAGTTGGAATAGTCTTAGAACATGTGGATGAGTTCAGAGTGATTCTTGAGGAGAGCCAAGAGGATTTATTGGATATGTGTTATGACGGAGCTTTAAGTGAGGTAAGTGTATGATTATTGAAAGCGTCGTTCTCTCAATCCTCATAGGTTGGATTCGAAAAGGTAAACTGAGACATCTTGGCACAATTGAAATAAAGGGTATTTATCTGTTCTTCATAGGCGGTTTACTTCAAATAATGCTTTTTGCCATAGCCAAAGAACAAGGAAGTGGCATTGAGCTTATACTTTATGAACAGTTCTATATACTACATCTATTGACCTATGTCATCATCATGGTTCCGATTATTCTCAACTTGAAATGGCGAAGCCTGAATCTCATGGGTCTTGGCTCACTACTTAATTTTATACCAATTGCAGCCAACCAAGGAAAAATGCCTGTTGCACTTCCGGCACCCTATACACCTAATTTTGATTTAGGTCATGTGTTGCTTGAACCCGGCACAAGATTTAAGATGCTATCGGATGTCATTTTTATAGGTCCCCCATATCCGATGCCAAAAATCATGAGTATTGGCGATTTTTTTATCATGGCAGGTGTGTTTTGGCTTATACAAACTGCAATGATGTTAGAAAAAAGCAGTCAAAAAAGCAATACGTTACCAGACAGTGAATCTATATAGCATAAAATCTAAAGACCGACAGAAAAAAGTCAGGTCTTTTTAATTGTTTTGTAATAAAGATTGGTAGAAGATATGGTAGAATAAGTTTTAGTGAGGAGTGATCGCGTGTTAAAACTATTAAGAATTACATCGTTGGCCTTAGTATTTCTTTTGGTTGGTTTTGGAACCAACTTTTTTATAATGAAGAATTTCGATGAGACTTATTTAATGGTGCCCAATATGACCATGGAGCCGATTGAAAATCTGATGGCGGGTTTAAGTGAAGAGGAAACCTTAGTCATTATTGAGAACAATAAGATTGAGCTTGATTATTATCCAAGATATGTGGACGATGTTGTTTATGTACCCATCACTTTTGTAATGGACCATTTTAATGATGGTTTTTATTGGGACAATGAGGAAAAAATACTGACCTATACAACGATAAAAGACGTCATCCGTATGGAAACAGACGCCTTAACGTACTTTGTAAATAAAGAGCCCATATCCCTTGAGATACCCATCACAGAACTTTTAGAGGACATTCCCTTTATGCCTTTGGAGTTGGTAAAGAAGTTTGCCCACCATGACTTTTATTATGATGGTACCATAGACACTCTGACCATAGATGATAAGAGCTTAGACGGAAAGTACGGTATAGTGGTGCCAAGCACCCAAGAATATGGCATGATTCGTTCTTGGAAAGACAAGAAAAGTACAGTGGTCAAAAAAGCAGCTCAGAATGAAGAAGTTAAGATATATGATGATGATGGTATTTGGCTACAGGTGCGAACCAAGGAAGGTTTGATCGGCTATATCCGCAAAGAGGAAATGGGAGAAGAACGGGTTATTGCAGGTCAACCGGTGGTCAGAGAAATTTACAATTACGATACAAGACCGACCTTTGACGGAGCCTTGAACTTGGCATGGCACCAAGTTACCAACACAACAGCCAACCGTTATCTAGATGATGTATTAGAAGGTGTTCATGGCCTGAATGTTATTTCACCGACTTGGTTTCATATAAAGGACTCAGAAGGTAATATTACCAATATTGCAGACTTAGATTACGTAAATAAAGCCCATGCTAGGGGCATACAAGTTTGGGCTTTGTTTTCCAATCAGTTTGACCGTAAGCTGACCCATGAAGTACTTAGTAGCACAAAAAAGAGAGAAAAGTTGATAAGAGAGCTATTGGCTTTATCCGCACTCTATAACCTAGATGGCATCAATGTGGATTTTGAAAATGTCGCTCAGGAAGATGGCCCCTATTTTGTGCAGTTTATGAAAGAATTAACCCCATATCTCAAGAACCAAGGCTTAGTCGTCTCAGTGGACATGTATGTACCCTCTCAATGGACCGCTCATTATGGCCGTAAAGAGGTTGGCGAGATTGTCGATTATGTTATGATTATGGCATACGATGAGCATTGGTCCACCTCACCAAACAGTGGTTCTGTTGCCAGTATCGGATTTGTGGAAAAGGGCATCACAGATACACTCAAAGAAGTCCCAAAAGAGAAGACGGTACTTGGGTTACCCTATTACACAAGATTATGGACGGAGGAAGTCATAGACGGAGAAATCAAGGTATCTTCAAGAGCCTACGGTATGGACACAGCTTATAGAATCATGACCGAAGAAGGTGTCACATTCAGATGGTTAGAAGACATAAAACAATACTATGGCGAATACGAAAAAAATGGTAAAATCTATAAAATGTGGTTAGAGGAAGAAAACTCAATTGAGGAAAAAGTGAAGTTGTTATCCAAACATGAGCTAGTAGGTGTAGCGGGTTGGAAGATTGGCTTAGAAAAAGAAGCCATTTGGGATGTTCTTAGAAAACACCTAGTACCATAAATAAATCAAGCAACGCGCCATAGTATTCTTAGTATGGAAAGGCTACTGATGGAGCGTTGTGTGAAAAATAGGCGGGCGGTATGAAACGATTAAAGGCTATTTTGGAATGTATATTGCTTCTTGGAATCGTATATCTTATTTATGAAATCATGTATTTTGCGTATAATTATATTATTTTTTATGGTTTACAGCAAGGTTGGGAACTGATTCGTATTGATGCGTATACACATATAGGTGATATTGAAAGTATGACTCTTGAATATGTAAGTGACCATCCTCTTGAATACACCCTTATAAGTTGGCTTATGGTTGCATGCCTATTTCTAATCATCGCCGTTTTTTCAAAACAGAAGTTGAGTCAAATATTTGCTATAAGACAGATGAACTTAAAAAACAGTTTGGCAAGTATGGTTATAGGGATTGGTTTGGTTTTTTTGATGAATGGCTTGATCAGATTTGTCAGTGCAGCAACAGATATTGAGTTTTCATATTTAAGTTCCTCAACTTTTCGTGTTTATAATTTGTGGTTTCTAATGGTGGTGGTGGGTATTATGACACCCATATTTGAAGAAATGTTTTTTAGAGGTGTGGTGTTAAGTAGGCTATCCCATGGATTTGGGCCTATTACAGGTATCTTATTGTCAAGTGTGATGTTCTCGCTCAGCCATATGAATCTGGTTCAAAGCATTTATGTTTTCCCAGTAGGGCTGTTGGCGGCATTTTTAGTCTACAAAACCGGCTCCATTTTATCAGCGATTTGGTTACATACTCTATACAACATTTTAAACATTTATCTTGCTAAGATAGATTTTTTTCAGTACAATAGTGTACAGCTTTTGATCTTAATGCTCATAGGCATTTGTCTTCTTGGAATTGGTTTATATCAGTCGGAAGAACATAATGTTATAGAAACGCCTTAATGGATTCATTTTTGTTCTCAAGGAAAGTCATACTTTAGTATTCAGCCTTGAAACATGGCAGAATACGTCAAAGACCTTTCCTATCAAACCGTTCAGAAATATGAGCAAAGCTCATAACAAAGCAAAGCTTTTTTTCTTGCAAAAGTATGTTATAATTATACAGGAAAACAATCGGAACGAATAGAATATGGTGACCAATGGATACGAGAATTCTGCATTTAACATCAGAAAATCAAATCGACTTAATTAGAGAAGCAGCAATGACCTTGAAAATTGGTGGTCTAGTTGCTTTTCCTACTGAAACGGTTTATGGGATTGGTGCAAATGCCTTAGACACATCTATTGTCAGAAAAATATATGAAGCCAAGGGACGACCTTCGGATAATCCCCTAATTGTTCATATTGGAGATGCCACTGAAGTTGTAAAATATGTAGCTGAGATACCTGAAATAGCCATACCATTAATGGAAGCCTTTTGGCCCGGTCCATTAACCATAATATTCAAGAAAAATCCTGTGATTCCTTATGCAATCACAGGTGGTTTGGATACTGTAGCCATTCGAGTTCCTGCCCATCCGCTAGCAAGGGAAATTATAAGACAATCCGGTTTGCCTATTGCTGCGCCTAGCGCCAATATATCAGGAAAGCCAAGCCCCACAATAGCAACTCATGTCATAGAGGACTTAAGTGGCCGTATCGATATGATTGTGGATGGTGGAGATGCCAATATCGGTCTGGAGTCCACCGTACTGGATGTGACTTCAGAGCCAGCAATGATACTAAGACCGGGTGGTGTCACCAAAGCCATGATAGAAGCGGTTGTTGGCCCAGTGATCGGGAACCCGAACGATCTTGGTTTATCAGAAGAAGCTACACCAAAAGCACCTGGAATGAAGTATAAACACTATGCACCAAAAGGAAGATTGGTCATCTATTATGGCAGCAAAGAAAAAGCCATAGAAGCTATGAATATTTCAGTTCAAAAAAGCGTGATGAATCATGAAAAAGTCGGTATAATTGCAACCAAAGAAGACCGTGAGGCCTATAATTGCTCGACGGTCTTAACGATTGGTTCGGAGCATGATGCCCATGAAATTGCATCGAATCTTTTTAAGATATTAAGGCAAATGGATGATTTGGGCATAGAAAAAATATTGACCCAAGCCTTTCATGAGAAAGAAATTGGTGTAGCCACCATGAACCGATTGTTAAAAGCAGCAAATAATGAACAACGTTTTGTTTAGAGGAGTATTATGAAGGATTTAATGTTTGTTTGTACGGGAAACACCTGTAGGTCACCAATGGCAGAAGGTTTAGCAAAAAAAATGATGGGTAACAAAAAGGCGATGATACTATCACGTGGTATATCCGTCAATTTGGAAGAGCCTGCGAATCTGTCTGCAGTAAATGCCATGGAAAAAAAACATATTTCGATCAAGAATCATAAGTCGAAACGGTTTGACCCTAGAGAAGTAACAGATAATATGCTCATATTGACCATGACATCTAGACATGAGACCTATCTAAAATACCATTATCCTATGCTAGAGGATAGAGTACACGCTTTATTAGCATATATTAATCTGACAGGTAATATCGAAGATCCTTATGGAATGAATCAAGAAGTTTATGATCAGTGTGCCGATCAATTAGAGGCTGCTATTAGTAAACTGATGGATCAATTAGACCAATAAATAATACTAAGATTGTGTCAAAGCGCACGATACAAGGAGGAACAGAATGATAGCAATAGGTTGCGATCATGGCGGTTACGCCCTCAAACAGGAAATCATCAAGGAACTTGATATAAAAGGTATTTCCTATATAGATTTTGGGACCCATGACGAAGAAGCGGTGGATTATCCGGATTATGCAAAACAGGTGTGCAGGTATGTACTTGAACATGAAAAAGCCCAAGGTATATTAATATGTGGAACAGGGATTGGCATATCCATTGCAGCCAATAGACATGCTGGCATAAGAGCTGCACTATGCCATGATTGTTTCTCAGCGGAAGCCACCAAACTTCATAATGATGCGAATGTTTTATGCCTTGGAGGACGTGTTGTAGGTCCCGGATTGGCTTTGAAAATTGTGGACACATTTATTCATACAAATTTTTCAAACGAGGAACGCCACAAAAATCGTGTGGAGAAGATAGAAAATTAGATGTTATCAAACAAAAGACGATCCAATAGGAGGCTAAAATGTCAAATGTATTTGTAATGGATCATCCACTTATTCAACATAAAGTGGGTGTCTTAAGAAGAGAAGAAACGGGTTCCAAAGAATTTAGAGAGCTGGTTAATGAAATAGCCATGCTCATGTGCTATGAAGCGACAAGAAACCTTCCTTTGCGTGATGAAATTGTTCAAACACCTGTCGCGCAGGCAACTGTTAAACAGATCGCAGGTAAGAATCTTGGTATTGTACCGATATTAAGAGCGGGACTTGGTATGGTGGATGGTATGTTAACGCTGGTTCCGACAGCAAAAGTTGGTCATATTGGTTTATACCGTGATCCGGAAACCCTTAATCCTGTTGAGTATTATTGTAAACTACCTTATGATGCAGCTGAAAGAGACATATTTGTACTTGATCCTATGTTGGCAACGGGTGGATCTGCAGTAGCAGCCATTCAATTCATAAAAGATAAAGGTGTTAGCCGTATCCACTTTATGTGCCTAATCGCAGCGCCTGAAGGCGTAAAAAAGGTACAAGATGCTCACCCGGATGTGGATATTTATATTGCAGCACTTGATGAGCGGTTAAATGACCACGGTTATATCATTCCCGGACTTGGTGATGCCGGGGATCGTTTATATGGCACGAAATAAGTTTTATAGAAGTCAAAAAATTTTGGAGATGATGGAATAATGGAATTTCTAAGAAACTTGAATATCAATGTCATCTATATCATTGCTTTCTCTTTGGCATTTGGTATTACGGTGATTGCAACACCTTTTAGTAAAAAGTTAGCTATAAAAGTAGGTGCCATCGACCATCCAAAAGCATTAGGTGTCCATGATAAGCCGATGCCACTTGCGGGCGGGTCGGCTATTGTGACAGGTTTTATTATGACATCTGTCTTAATTGCACCCTCAGTTGGTGGTTTTGTTTCAATGGAATTTTTCGGACTCATCATCGGTAGTATTATCATTACTACGGTCGGGTTTTTAGATGATATCTATCAGCTTAGCCCTAAGCTCAGAATATTCTTTCAGATTTTGGCTGCTTTAATTGTGGTATTTTCAGGGACAAGTATTGAGATTTTATCATGGCCTTGGGCGAGTGGTGGCGTCATACAAGTAGGTTCTGTAGGCAATGTCCTAACAGTACTGTGGATTGTCGGTCTTACCAATGCAGTAAATTTCATTGACGGACTGGATGGTCTAGCGACAGGTGTAGCATCCATAGCATCACTTAGCTTTATGATTATATCCTTCATTTTTGGTCCACCGGTTATTGTTGTATTGGCAGCTGCTCTAGCAGGCTCCTGTTTGGGATTTTTGCCACATAATTTTAACCCTGCTAAGATTTTTATGGGTGACACCGGATCTACATTTTTAGGTTTTACATTAGCCGTCATTTCTATCCAAGGTTTAACAAAAAGCTATACAGTGGTTACAGTTATTGTTGGGGCTATTGTGCTTGGATTACCTATATTTGACACATCATTTGCCATTATACGACGCTTAATCAATAAGCAATCTATATACAAAGGTGATCGAGGCCATTTACACCACAGACTTGTGGATAAAGGCATCAGTCATAAAAGAGCGGTTTTAACTATGTATGGTGTGAGTGGTTGCTTTGGTATAGCCGGCATTCTTTTTGCTTTGAAAGACTTTTTCTTAGCTTCCCTAATTATTGGGATTATCATGTTCGTATGGTTGGGCGACATCCTATACACCAGCCATCAGAATAAAAAGATAAAGAGTGATTAAATTACATAGACCTCAGACCCATCCTTAGTGATGGGTTTTGCTGTAGTACCGGAAAACTTTAATATTGAAAATACAGAAAATCACTGCTTGTAGATTATATAGAAACATCGGAGGAAAACAATGAAAGTCATGAGTATTTTTGGAACAAGACCGGAAGCCATTAAGATGGGGCCGGTTGTAAAAGCCTTAGAAAAAGAAGAAGGTATTGAGAGTATTGTATGTGTAACAGCTCAGCACCGAGAAATGTTAGATCAGGTTCTTGAAGTGTTTGATATAAAACCGGACTATGATTTGGACATCATGCAACAACATCAGACGTTAACAGACATCACCACAAGGGCGATCAAGGGACTTGAGAGGGTTATGCAAGAGGCTAAGCCGGATGTAGTCCTTGTTCATGGTGATACCACCACGACGTTTGCAGGTGCGCTAGCAGCATTTTATCATCAAATTGCAGTGGGTCATGTGGAAGCCGGTCTTCGTACCTATGACAAATATCAACCTTTCCCTGAAGAAATGAATCGAAAACTGACAGGCAGTATTGCAGACTATCACTTCGCACCCACCGAGACAGCTAAAAATCATTTACTTAAAGAGAATGTTGACGAAGCTTATATTGTAGTTACAGGTAATACAGTTATTGACGCCTTATCATCTACCATCAACGATGACTATCGTTTTATGGTTGACGCTCTAAATCATATAGACTATAAGAACAAAAAAGTAATAGCCATGACAGCGCACCGTCGTGAGAACCTTGGTCAGCCACTAGAAAACATATGTGAAGCGGTTTTAGAGGTTGTTAATCGTAGGCCGGAGGTTGAAGTGGTGTATGCTGTGCATCTTAATCCGAAAGTCATGGATGTGGTCAATCGCATTTTAGGTAACCATGAACGGATCCATCTATTACCCCCACTTGAGTTAAAAGATATGCACAATCTACTAGCAAGATCTTATCTGGTATTAACAGATTCAGGTGGGTTACAAGAAGAAGTACCTTCATTAGGCAAACCTGTACTTGTTCTTAGAGATGTGACAGAGAGACCGGAAGGCGTGGAAGCAGGAACCCTTAAGCTAGTAGGTACGGATAAGGCCAAGATTATTGAGACGACATTTGAACTTTTAATGAATGTCGAAAGTTATAATAAGATGGCTACCGCCGCCAACCCATACGGAGATGGGCATGCCTCAGAACGCATTGTAGCATGGCTAAAAGCTAACCATAAGTAAATAATTTACTATAAATAGACAAAATATCGTGAAAATCATAACAATAATTGGTGAATCTTGTGAAATGATATTTACATTCGCCTCAAATACAGGTATAATACTATCTTGTAGAAGGGTTGTGAGAAGTCATGAAATTTGATTATCTAAAGAATTTGGCCCTTGTCAGATCTTTGTTGGACACTGGTTAGATGGGAAGCTTGGAACCAATGGATTATTTTTAATCATTTTCTTAATCCTTGGGGTGTTGGCAGCCTTTCGAAACCTATTCGTTACCGTTTTAAATAGAGTTGATTCGGGAAAGAAGGGCTCTAAGCATGATAGAAAATAAGTCGATTGTTTGGTCTCTTTCTTGGAAAGTACTGATTATATTGTTCATCACTTTCGGTATAGGCGCTTTAATGGTAGAAGATATAGCGACCTATGCACGGGGTATATTACTAGGTGGTTCTGTCACCTTGTTAAAAATTAAACTATTAGAAATCACATTGAAAAGAGCAATAAAGAAACCACCTAGTGCAGCTAAGAGCTATATGAGTATGCATTACATGTTACGCTACGTGGTTACATTTATCGTTCTTTTTGTGGGTATAGCCATACCGACCATAAGTGGTGTGGCGGTTATTCTAGCACTTTTAAGTCTGAAGTTAGCAGCTTATTGGCAAGGCGCCCTTGAACCAAAGGTACCGGTCGATGGCTCTGTTGAATTCTTGGAGTGGGAGGATGATGAAGAAACTGACTTTTAAGTCTAAGTAGTCTCAAATGTCTAGCAAAAGGAGATGATCACAGATGGATTTTAGCATTCATGTTGCCAAAGTAGTCCGAATCGGCGACTTTGAGCTCTGGATCACAGAATCAATGATTAACTCATGGATCATTTGTGCCGTCCTAATTTTAATTGCTTTGATTGTGCGAAAAGCAATTAAAAATCCCCAAAAAGTACCTGAAGGTATTCAAAATGTTGTCGAATTTATGGTGGATACACTGGATAACTTTGCCGAAACCACCATGGGCAAGCACGGCAGGAAATTTGGATCTTTCTATGGTTCTATGCTTATTTACATACTATTATGTAATTTATCGGGATTGTTTCTAGGACCAAACATTAGTACACCCCTACCTGGGGAACCAAAAGTATTGATTGATTTCATGAGACCCCCAACCGCTGACTTTGCAGTAACATTCGCGTTAGCCATGATTACATTCACCATGGTCCAAGGTTTTGCCATCAAGGAAAAGGGTCCCTTTACCTGGTTGAAAGGCTTAACCGAACCGATGTGGCCTCTAACGCCCCTTAATGTTATTGGAGAGTTGGCCAACCCCATATCCCTTAGCTTCCGTCTTTTTGGTAATATACTCGGTGGAACGATTATCATGGGATTGTACTACAATCTGCCCTGGTTTGCCCTAATCGGTATTCCTGTAGCGTTACATGCATATTTTGACATATTTGCAGGTGTGCTACAAGCTTTCATATTTGTTATGCTGAGCATGACATTTGTTGCCAGTGCGATGGATTAGAATTGTCACATTCAGTAAAGTGAGGTGAAAAAATGGATGGCCTTTTTGAAATGATTCTTAATTTTCTAAATAACACAGACAGATTTGCCTTGATATTATCAGGTTCGGCAATCGCTGCCGGATTGGCCATGGGCGCAGGTATCGGTCCTGGAATCGGTCAAGGTTTTGCAGCAGGAAAAGCGGCCGAAGCGGTTGGTAACAATCCGGAGGGTGGAAGACAAGCGACGATCGTCATGTTACTTGGCGCGGCAGTAGCTGAGACATCGGGTATCTTTGCACTGGTTATCGCCATCATTATGTTGTTTGCCAATCCATTGGTTGGCAGAGAAGGTACAGCAGTCGTTCTTGCAGCAAGTGGCATAGGAGCAGGACTTGCCATGATTGCAGGTATCGGACCGGGTATCGGTCAAGGTTATGCAGCCGGCAAAGGCTCTGAGGCCGTTGGAAAACGTCCTAAGTTACAAAGTCAGATTATAAGAACCATGTTACTTGGGCAAGCTGTTGCTCAGACAACAGGTATTTATGCACTGATTATTGCATTAATTTTATTGTTCGTTAACATTTTCTTCTAGAATTTTGAATATAGAAGAAGTCAATTATAACAAAAAATCATTAACTTATTGAATATAAGGAGGATTTAAAAATGTCAGATGTAAATCAAATCGATGGAAAAGCGTTAATATTAGCAAGTTCAGCAATCGGAGCAGGTCTAGCCATGATCGCAGGTATAGGTCCTGGTATCGGTCAAGGTTTTGCAGCAGGTAAAGGTGCGGAAGCGGTTGGACGTCAGCCCGGTGCACAATCCGATATTATCAGAACCATGTTACTTGGTGCAGCGGTAGCAGAGACAACAGGTATCTATGGTCTAATCATTGCAATCATCTTATTGTTTGCCAACCCATTAATCACAAAGTATATGGAATTAAGTCAATAATCTGGTATAACTTTTACCCTTTAACGAAAGGAGGAAAGGTGAATTGAATGGTTTAGATATGGTAATGCAAAATCTTTCGACTTCCTTACCACAACTTAATGCACTTCCAGAGCCCTATGTTATCTTTTTTACAGAACAAACCGTTATTCAAGTCATAGCACATATTATCACTGTATTGGTTTTATTCTATGTACTGGGAAGACTTCTTTTTAAACCTGTAAGAAATATTTTACAAAAAAGAAAAGAAGAGATTGCCGGTGAATATAAGCGTATAGACGAAGATACAGAAGCTTTGGCAGCCCTCAAGACGGATTATGAGAGTAAACTCCTTAACATCCATCAAGAGGCAGAAAAAATTCTTGCTCATGCAAGAAAAAGAGCGATAGAACGTGAAGATGAAATTATAAAAGAAGCAAAAGATGAGGCAGATCGATTAATAAAGAGAGCCCACCTTGACATTGAACGTGAGAAAGAGCAGAGCAAAGACGAGATGCGTCGTGAGATTATCGGAGTTGCAACTGTAATGGCAAGCAAATTTGTTGCAGCGTCGATCAACGATGAGTTGAAGAATCAACTAGTGGATGAAACTCTAGCAAGTATAGGAGAATCTTCATGGTTGAGTTAGTAGCTAAGCGATATGGTTCAGCAATCTTTCAGCTTGCCGAAGAAAAAGATGCTGTGGATGATTTACAAAAAGACATCCTGTCAATCCAAAAAAGTTTCATAGATAAAGATTTGATTGAATTTCTGAGTCATCCTAAAGTCGCTATGTCAGATAAGATCAAAATGCTTGAAGACACATTGACAGACAGGATTGGCCAAGATCTAATAGGTCTTTTGATTCTAATCTTGAAAAAGAATCGACAACAATACATCTGTGATATCTTGAAGGAAGTTCTTGAAATGATAGACACTTATCAAGGTAAAGTGAAGGCTTATATCGAGTCTCCGGATGAACTCAGTACTGAAAAGAAAAAGCAGATTATCGATCAATTGGAGAAATCAACAGATAAAAAGATCATTCCGGAATATAGAATTGACAAAACGCTCATTGGTGGCTTGTTCATTCGAATTGGTGATCGTGTTATTGATAACAGCATTAAAGGGCATATGCATACAATGTCTAAAAAGCTGTTAGAGACAAAAATTAATTTTTCGTAGAAAGGCGGTGTGACCTCGGTATGAATTTGAAACCAGAAGAAATCAGCTCAGTGATCAAAGAGCAGATTAAACGCTACAAAACTGAATTAGAAGTTGCCGATGTTGGTACAGTAATTCAGGTTGCCGATGGTATTGCCCGTATACATGGCTTAGAAAACGCTATGGCAGGAGAGCTACTTGAGTTTCCTGGTGACGTTTATGGTATGGTTCTTAACCTTGAGCAAGACAATGTTGGTGCCGTGTTAATGGGATCAGACAAGGGTATTGGTGAAGGGGATATTGTAAAAGCCACAGGACGGGTTGTTGAAGTACCAGTTGGTGATGCATTAATGGGACGTGTTGTCAATGCAATTGGTCAGCCAATTGATGGTAAAGGTCCAATCAGCACAGATAAGTATAGAAAAGTTGAAAGAGTTGCACCCGGTGTAATCGAACGTAAGTCCGTAGACACCCCACTTCAAACAGGCCTTAAGGCAATCGATGCCATGGTACCTATTGGACGTGGACAAAGGGAGCTCATCATTGGAGACAGACAAACAGGTAAGACAGCGATAGCCATTGATACAATTATGAACCAAAAAGATTCCGGTGTATTATGTATTTATGTAGCGATTGGTCAAAAAGCTTCAACAGTTGCACAATTGGTTAAAAAGTTGGAAGAGAACGGCGCAATGGATTATACGACCATAGTTGCGGCCAACGCCTCTGAACCAGCGCCACTTCAATTTATCGCCCCTTTTGCAGGTTGTGCGATTGGTGAAGAATGGATGGAAGAAGGTAAAGAAGTCTTAATTATTTATGATGATTTATCTAAACATGCCGTTGCCTATAGAGCCATGTCACTGCTACTTCGTAGACCACCGGGACGTGAAGCCTATCCGGGAGATGTATTCTACTTACACTCCAGATTACTAGAACGTGCAGCAAAGCTTTCTGATGAACGCGGTGGTGGATCATTAACGGCACTACCTATTATTGAAACACAAGCAGGAGATATATCAGCCTATATTCCAACAAATGTTATATCGATTACCGACGGTCAGATTTTCCTTGAAACTGAGATGTTCAATTCAGGTATCAGACCGGCGATTAACCCAGGTCTATCCGTATCTAGGGTTGGTGGTGCCGCTCAAATTAAGGCCATGAAAAAAATTGCCGGACCTATTCGTGTTGAGCTTGCTCAGTACCGAGAGTTGGCAGCCTTTGCCCAATTTGGTTCAGACCTTGACAAAGAAACAAGAGATCGTTTAACACAAGGTGAACGTATTATCGAAGTTCTAAAACAAGGTCAATACAAGCCTTTAAAAGTAGCAGAACAAATCGTTATCCTATATGCTGCAACACGAAAATACTTAATGGATATTGAATTAGAGAATATACAAAAATTCGAAACTGGACTAATGGAATTTGTTGAAACCATGTATCCGGACATCTTAACAGACTTGGTAAAAGATACAGGTTTGACAGATGAATTGGACAAGCGTCTTGAAGATGCGATTGGTGAATTCAAAACAGACTTCATGAAGAAGAGTGAAGAGGTGTAATTAATCGATGGCATCAATGCGTGATATTAAACGAAGGAAAAATAGCATACAGAGCACCCAACAAATCACCAAGGCGATGAAGCTGGTTGCAACTGCCAAGCTACAAAAGGCAAAGGTGCAAGCGGTCAAGACCAGACCTTATTTCCATAAAATGCATGGTACCATCACTTCAATTCTAGCTCAAAGCGGTCAAGTTAACCATAAATACCTAGATGATCGAGAAGGCAAGCATAATACCTATATCGTCGTTACATCTAATAGAGGTTTGGCAGGCGGATACAACAATAACGTCTGTAAAATGGTGGTGAATCATCGCGAAGAAGGCGAAGATGCAAGTGTTATAGCAGTTGGACGTAAGGGAAGAGATCTTCTAAAAAGAAGAGGTTTTAACATCATCGAAAGCTACAATGAGATGGTGGATATGCCGGAGTATGGTGATGCAGCGAAGATTGGCACTGAGGTTCTAAAGCGGTATGTGAGCGGTGAGATTGATCATGTTTATATTGCTTATACAGCTTTTGAGTCCACCCTCAATCAAGAAGCAAAACTGATTAAGCTCTTGCCTCTTGACCTGGATGATTTTGCTGAAGAAAAACCGGACGAAGAACATTTGGAATCCGGCATTAATTATGAGCCAAGTGTAGAAGAAGTACTAGACAGTATTATTCCACAATATGTCAATAGCATCATATTCGGTGCCTTAAAAGAATCCATTGCAAGCGAGCATGGTGCGCGTATGACCGCCATGGATTCAGCAACAAGTAACGCATCCGATATGATCGACAAGTTAACCCTTCAATACAACAGAGCCCGCCAAGCATCCATAACTCAAGAGTTATCGGAGATTGTTGGTGGTGCAGAAGCACTAAAGTAAAGGAGTGAATAGAAAAATGTCAAAAAACGTTGGAAAAATCACTCAAATCATTGGTGCGGTATTAGACATAAAATTCGAAACAAGTGAATTACCTCAATTATATAATGCCATAACAATCGAGAGAGAAAATGATATCCCTTTGATTGTTGAAGTAGCGGGTCATCTTGGAGACGATATCGTCAAATGCATTTCTATGGGTGCTACAGACGGATTGGTAAGAGGTATGGAAGCCGTGGATACAGGTAACCCAATCATGGTACCTGTAGGTGAGGAAACACTTGGCAGAATGTTCAATGTAACTGGCGCTGTAATTGACAGTAAGCCGGCACCTGTTACAAAAGATATGTGGTCTATACACCGTGAACCACCAAAGTTTGAGGAACAATCTACAGAAGCAGAGATACTAGAAACAGGTATCAAAGTTGTTGACTTGCTATGCCCATACCAAAAAGGCGGAAAAATCGGTCTGTTTGGTGGTGCAGGTGTTGGTAAGACTGTATTAATACAAGAGCTTATTAGAAATATTGCGACAGAACATGGTGGTTACTCCGTTTTTACAGGTGTTGGAGAGCGTACCAGAGAAGGAAATGACCTATATCATGAGATGGCGGAATCAGGGGTTCTTGATAAAACCACCATGGTTTTCGGACAAATGAACGAACCACCTGGAGCACGTATGCGTGTTGGACTTACAGGCTTGACCATGGCAGAGTACTTCAGAGACGAAGGTGGACGAGACGTTCTTTTATTCGTAGATAACATTTTCCGATTCACGCAAGCAGGATCTGAAGTATCCGCTTTACTTGGACGTGTGCCAAGTGCTGTTGGGTACCAACCAACCTTAGCTACAGAGATGGGTATGCTACAAGAGCGTATCACATCAACGAGAAAAGGCTCCATCACTTCCGTACAAGCGGTATATGTACCGGCCGATGACTTAACGGATCCGGCGCCAGCAACAACATTTGCCCATCTGGATGCAACTACAGTTCTATCTAGATCCATTGTTGAGCTTGGTATTTATCCAGCAGTTGACCCATTGGATTCCTCATCAAGAATACTTGACCCTATGATTATTGGGGAAGAGCATTATGGTGTAGCCCGTGGTGTTCAGGAAATATTACAAAGAAATAATGAGTTACAAGATATTATAGCCATTCTAGGTATGGATGAGTTATCTGAAGAAGATAAGACATTGGTTATGCGTGCAAGAAAGATTCAAAGATTCTTGTCACAACCCTTCTTCGTAGCTGAGAACTTTACAGGGCTTGAAGGTCGTTATGTACCTTTAAGCGAAACCATTCGTGGTTTCAGTGAAATACTAGAAGGAAAACACGATAGTATACCGGAAAGTGCTTTCCTAATGGCAGGAAATATTGACGATGTCCTTAGTCGTGTATAGTAGGTGATCTTATGGCGACAAATAAAATCGAATTACATATTGTAACACCGGATCGTGAGTTTTTTACCGCGGAAGTGGATGCTTTGTCTTTTAAGACAACAGAAGGTTTCATAGGTGTACTATATGACCATATTCCTTTGATAACGACACTGACCAGTGGTAAAGCCGTGTTCAAAAATGATAAAGATACATTTGAAGCGGTATTGCACAATGGCTTCGCAGAGATTGGCGAAGAAAAAGTGACCATATTGACCGATGCAGCCGAATGGGCAGATGAAATTGATATGGACAGAGCCTTGTCTGCAAGACAGCGCGCCGAGAAAAAGCTTGAAGAAATGACCCATCATGATGAAAAACACAAAGAAGAAGTCGTAATTCAAGCACAGGCATCACTCCTTAGAGCTTTGGCTAGGATTGAAATAGCCCAAGCAAGGCAAGACAAATAAGGTATATGATACAAACAAGAAAAATGATAAGGGGCTATCCGATTCTGGATGGCTTCTTTTTTTGTTACAACTTTGTAATATGGATAATTCACTTATTTCAGTAATCATATTGAGATCCTTTGCCGATATACATAAGAGTCTTTCTAAACAAAATTTGATGACGGAATATAGAAAAGGTGGATTTTTATATGAAAACGTTAAAATATAGGCGCATAACTATAGGTATCCTGATTATAACTTTAGTAGCCTTATTAGGTATAGTATCCATGGAGCTTGAAGCGGCCGATGGATCTTTGATATGGAGAAAATTAGATACAATGGATACCAATTTCACCATCATTAACAATAAGGCCGGCGACAATGAAGTCCTATTAGAGTTGGATTTAATCGCCACAGGTAGCTATGCTTTGTTTTATCATTTAGAAGATGGACGTCAAACAGAAATTCGCTTTCAACAAGCCTATGAAAAAGTAGATGTCAAGTATTTTGTCAGAGAAGATCTAGGTGCTACAAATATTACACAAAACCTTGTCTCTAACTCTTATCTACAAATGGATTATAACCTTACGGTACCGGATTGGCGTTTTGATGGTGCCAAGCTTGTAGGCCCTTCAGGTGGTTTGGAGTTTAGTATTCCTAGATCTGCAAGTTCTCAGTACCCAGGTGTTGCTTTTGAGGTGGACAATAAAAGAGTCTACATTAAGTGGGATTTCCAACTAGGAAAAGCCTTTGTGCTCATAAGAAATTATAACAATGGATTTATTATGCCGGTTAGCTATGTAAAGCCAAACAGCACGACTGAGAACATTAAAGTCCTTAAAGGGTTAGAGGGCTTTACAGTCACACCGACCCATTTAAGAGAAAATGTAGCAGGCACGGCCAATATTGAGATTAAACCCATAACACAGCCCACAGATACAGGCAATAAACCGGGGAACAGGCCAGGTGTGGATATTAAGTTCAAGCAACCAAAGGAACTGGATATTGCCACATGGACCTATGATTATGATCTAACCAATCTAAGTGACATTAGCGCCATAATAGAACTGGATGACATCGGTTCTGAATCCTATCTGGATTTTAATTTTAAGCTTAAGGATTTTGGAGATCTTGACAACAGTAATCCGGTTTATGCACTGGATGCGGATGATGCAGCGGCCAATGTAGATGTTGGTTATACCTACGACCCACTTACCCATGAGTATAGAGTTAGACTGGTAAAAGACAACTCAGATCTGTTTGATGACGGCAAGACCATTCAATGGTCTGAGCTGGAAGCCAGTCGTATTTATAATGTCAATATTGGGTTTCAAGTGGATCTGGAAGCCACCGGGTATGAGACTTATGGATTTACCGGTTATAGACCTGTCAATGGTTTTGGTTATACTTTTATGGCCTATGAATTAAAACGTGCCAATGCAAAAGAAGCCTATTTGGATATTGTCCCTTACGATATTGGTAGTCAAGGGGATGTGGAGTATATTATCCTCTATAGTAAAGTTATTAAGCCTGAATTGGATCCAAATGGCGACCTATGGCTTAAGAATTATCATTCAACGACCGGTGACAATGATGAGATTTTTATTCCGGTGCCATTCCAAAGCACATCCTCACAAGATGCCTATCAGGTATTTGTGAATTTTGCCGGGGTGCAGATACGATCACAGGTTCTGAATTATAAAGCAATCGAGGATCTCAATGTACCACCTACGACACCAAACATTCGAACCATAGAGAATTTAATCGTAGTACCACCTCTGGATGATAGCGACAATCCAACTAAAGTTGAGATGGACTTGGTATGGGACGCACCAACCAACAAGACGGTTAAGGAACTGGATGACATATTCCAAAATGGTGGTTCACTTTTTTATGAATTGTCTGTTAATGAAGTGCCCACAAACAACGCAAACAACCCATATCAAGTCATAAAAGTATTTGAAGTCATTAAAGATGGAGCCCTATACAAGCTTAAGCAACATGATGATGTACCGGGAACTCAGCCGATACCGTCTCAACAATTAAATTATAATTTCGGTTATAACAAAACCGATGAGCGCCTCAGGTTAAACAAGATTGTTCTCTATGAAAACGGTGCCTGGATTAACACCCTAGATACCGTTATCGATGAAGAAGCAGTGGAGCCCTATTTAGTGTCAGACTCGGGGACATCTTATGATTTTGAGTTTCCAGGAGTCAATTATTTAAGAATAAAAGCCATAACGGTAAAAGACGGCGTTGTATCCCAGTCACAGATGTCCATACCGGCCAGTCTTTCACTAAGTATGATTACTTATGATGTTCCGGTTGTGGATACATTGAATTACGACCCATTATATGGCAACGTAGAGAATCGCACAACAGGCGTCACTTTAAAATGGCGTACTGTTGATGTCGCAAATTATGAGAACAATATGCTAAGTCCCATTAATAGAGCTATTGAAAGTGTTAATTACAAAATATATATTTCCGAAATAATAGATCAAGTTTTGCCATTAAATGAGGATGACTCAGAGTACACATTACTGAATATGAACAATGAAGGATTAATGATCATTGATGATGATGCCATAGGCGAACTAAGAAGTGGTGAAGTGGTTTACTTTGTACGTAAAACACCTAATGGTATCAATACCAATCTAAGTGTGGACGTTCAGGGTCTGGATGCTAATAAAACCTATTATATTCGTGTCGTAACACAACTTGAGATTACGGATGATGAAATCAGGGAATCAGAACCATCCAGTGTATTAAGTGCTACAGTTCCTCAGACACCGATACCACCTGGAGACGAAGAAGTTTTCCCATTAGCGCCTGAAGGTTTTACAGTTGATTATGCTGATGAAGGTTTATTAAATGCAGGCTTAACTTGGTACATACCGTCGGCTATGCGTTTTGATAACAACATGAATGGTTTTGAAGTACTGGCAATAGAAGACAAGGCATTACCTGAGAATTTATCATCTAAAGCAACCAGCATAACGGATATACTGGGTGCTTCTTCCCTTAATAATGATGTCGTAGAAGGATGGCGGATTTACAAACATGAAGGTATAACTTATTTAAAAAAATATAACCGTCAGACAGGTATTTGGGAAGACAAAGATCTGGCTTTACTTGTTATTGAAAATAACCGTTTCTATATGATTGATGATGCCAATGCGCCTAATAAAGTGAACTACTATTATGTAAGGTCAACTAAAATGGAAGGTGAATCTGTTGTTAGTACATCACCTTGGGTACCGGGGACATTAACTACAGCACCGGTAAAAGGCCCAATCAATCTCATTGTTGATTATGCATCCGGTTATACATATGCACCTAAGTCTGAATTGATTATAAGATTTGATGCACCCATACAGGAGATGAGTCAAATTGGTTCAGACTATAGAATCGAAATCTTCGTAAAAGGTGAAGATGATGTGGATTATAGTATGATAAAATACCCATCCATACTTCTTGGGGATACAACGGGCGGTCCAGTAGCCTATAAAAGACTCCACTATCGGATTACAGGACTAAAGCCGGGTAAAACCTATAATATCAAAGTTAGAATCGAGGATAGAACAAAACCTGAAGAAGTGCTACCGGATGGATCTAGGGTTTATCCAAAGTCACCGTATTCAGAAACCGTGGTCTCAAGAACAGAATTTGATCAAGAGGACTACGACAAGGAAAACAAATATCATGAGTACATAGATTATTACTTAAGAAAAGCAGAAGCTTTAAAACAACTTATTTACTTTAAGATGACAGATACCAGTAGGGAAACAGCGGTAAAGTATCGTGAAAATTATGGAGAAGGTATTATTAAAAGGACCATGAATGGCGAGCTTACGCTATATTCAGATAATAAAGCCACCAATACCTATTACATTCCATCGAACTCTCTTGAAGCCATTAATGGATACAATGTAACCATTAAAATCCAAAGTAAAAATCAAGTGGTTGGCATAAGACCCAGAACGATTGGCGTAAATATCACCAAAGAAGTAGGTCAGATGGTGGATGAGATTAGGCGTTATAATAGTACTTATAAAGATTTTTACTTAAGAATAAAGGTCCACACAGATACCTTCACCGGAAGGATTAATAACATTACCCCTTCAAGTGAATTGGTGCAAGTTGAACTGGCTCTTGTTGGTAGTTTTTTGTTGGAAGAAGAGATGGATAGGCTTATGGTCAGTACCCTAGATAGCGTTATCGCCAGCAACCGTGCGGCATTAATTGTGGATATTGAGAATGAACTAAAAAAAGGCATCAATGATACACAACTTATTGGTATTGTCGATCAACGGGTAAAGAAGGTAGAACAAGCTTATATAAGTCAGGCATCCAATTTATATTTTAATAATGTCAGTTCCAATGTAACAACTATTAGTCAGCCAAGTAAAGCCATATATATTGCTTTAGCACCAATAAAAAGTCCTGCCAATAATGAAATCTACACAAGAGAGAATAACATATGGAAAAAAGTTAACAGCACATACTTTAACAACAGACACTATGTAGATACGGTCATGCTTAATCCATATATTCTGTTACCGTCATCCAATACATCCGTGGATTTGGTTCAGTTATATGCTCAAGATGGTATTGATGTCATTAACTATTACAATCTATCCAGTATTTTTACGGCGAATGACTTTCAAAGTCCGACAAAAACAATCCAGAAATACCAGTGGGTCTCAGCACTTGCAAGACTGATCGGTGCACCTGCCGGTCAGGACACAGCGGATTACTTGAAAAACAGAGGCATTAATGCAACAACATTAAACAGTTATCAACCACTTAGAAATGATCAAGCACTAGCTTTGTATGTTGATACTTACGCCTATCGGCATAAGATTAATTTAAACAGGGTTGTTATTACCAACTACAACATCATAACAGATATTGGAGAGGCAGATGCATCTCTTAGACAGAAACTGATTATCGGTGCTAATTTAGGTATCATCAAGCCGGTTAACGGCAGGATTAGCCCAAGTCAGAGCATTAACATGAAAGATGCAATGCAACTATTGATTACATTACATAAGGGCTTGAATTAATGGGAGGTACCGACATGAAAAAAATAGTGGTATGGACACTGATAGTAGCCATAATGATGAGTACCATGAACATGAGCTATGCCAATATCCAGTTGCCTGTGGAGCGACTTAACATTGATAACATCTTTTTTGTTGTTGGTGAGAACATCATTACAGGGGATCCGATTATTAACCCAACCATGATCATCAGCTGGCAAGATCCGGCTGCATGGGCAGATGGTGATGTTGTTCACACGCCTGAGTTTTATGAAGTTATAGTAAAAAATATAACCTTAGGGACCAGTACGACCATTCGTGTCAATGCCGGGTCCCAGGAATTTATCAATAAGACTATGGAAGTTCATAATAAGATGAACCTTCAGACAGGAAGTTTTTATGAGATTAATATTCAACCTTATCATTATCATGTTGTCAATAACAATGGTACGGATGTCTATGTACTGGCGCCGTTAGCTCAAGCGCCCGTAAAAGCCTATGGTATTACGGACATGCAGGTTGATTTTGAAAGTAATGAAGACTCCATACAAGTCATTTGGGATGATTTAGGCTTGCCCGAGTTCCAATACCGCATTGTTTATGCGTTAGGCGATTATTCCAGTCGTAGTAAGCAAGAACTGTTGAATAACAAAGAAGGTGAAATAATGGGATTATCCATCGATAGAGATGATGTAACCTCTTTTTATGATCCTGTTGCAAGAAGACAAAAGCTCTCTTATACCATCAGTAACAACATTTATCCGGGACAAGTCTATTCAGTTATGGTTGAACCGATGGTAGATTACTATAATGGATATACCATTGTTAGAAATCGTAATTTCCCGCTTATAAAAAGTCTATCGACCAATGTGGAACTTTCTTTGGTAGAAGATGGGGATTATTTACGGTTGCAATGGGAGATTCCGGCCAGCTTTAGAGTGGGGCAAGCGCAAGAAGAGTACGCTCTTGTTGAAGCGGTCCTTATGGAATTCCAAGGCGGTAGGGGACGTAATTTGGTTATTTTTGATGGAGAAGCAGCGTCTATTGGTTACTACCGACTACAAAAACCCATTGTTGAGACAGAATATGAATTAAAACTAACCTATAAGGCAGTTGCAGATGCATCAAAGCCACCAATAGAGCCAATCTCAAATCGTCTACGCTACGTGCCTTCTGAGTTTTTAATCAAACCGACAAAACCTTATGTACCAAACGTGATATCACCAAGTATTATACAAGATCTGAAGCAAGGCAATACATTGGATCAAATCAGAGCCATATTAGCAGACAAATATTTAATACCCGGTTATAGCTATACAGGTAGTGTGGATGACCTTATTGGTCAAAACGTGACCTTTCATGTCGACGCTTACAATACAGCCATTAACTTTACTTGGGGTGCCTTTCAGAGAATCGATGTGAATCCGGCATCCGGTACCTATGGCCAATATATTTATGACACCAATGTATATTATGATATCTGGGTGACAGATGAACTTAGTACACTGGCTTATGCAACGCCAATTGTGAATGAAGTACGTTATAATTCTCCGACGGACAGCCATGTATTGTTAAACTCGGAAAATAAGATTATAGGTTTCAGAGAGCAACTTAATTTTTATTACGATACAAGTCAAAATCAGATTGTCGAGATTAAGCCTAATGAAATTTATTACATAAAAGTACAGGCAAAAAAAATAACATCCCAAGGTACCTTGGTATCTGACCCTACGATTACGGCTATTTATTATACCTATGGTGGTGACGCTTTTGAGCCACCAACAATAGCTAAGCCACCTCTTAAAGTCAAAAACAGTGAAACGACACAGACCGGGGTAACTTTGAATTGGAAAGAATCATGGTACGAAGTCATTGGGAAAAATGTAGATGTAGATAACCCGCTTAACACTTGGCAGCATCAAGTATGGGTAGAGTCCGATGGTAGCATTCATACCACACCCATAACAGGTGCTGAGTATTTCCCTGTTTATTTAGGTAACGAAGAAATAGTAAAATTACAAAACTATCTAGACGGCATTGACGGGCTAGATCCCATTGAACTCATTCAAAGAAAAGTAGACCTTGGTACCGACGATTTTGGTGTTTCAGACGTTAAGTATAAGTTTGTAAAAATACCCTATCAACAGGTTTTACAAACAATTACAACCAGACAAAATGTTAATCCGTCGTTTTCTTTTGCAGACTACTATAACGAACTGATAGAAAACGATAAGGACGGTACTGTGCCAATATCATGGACGGACATCATACCCTATACTGACACGACAGATCATACTTATTTAGCATATAGAGAAAATGGTTTAATAGCCAATACATCCTATTTGTTTATACTTTATCCTTACAGAGAAATGTTTGGTGATGTATTGTTGTATGCCCATTACCCAACGCCGATCGTTGTATCCACCAACCCGGAACCTGTAATTGTTATACCCGATCCAACAGTACCATCGGTTTATATAACCAATTATACGGCTTCTGATATTACGGTTACATGGAAATACAATTTAGATTTTCAGTATGAGTTGGTATATGGTAGAACCGATGATATTACCAAGGCAATACCGGTACCGATTACATTACCGACCAACCAATTGGATCCGGCTTACCCACAAGATGGGGCTTACTATGATGTTGTTGTAGATGATTTGTTTCCACTAACCAGTTACTATTTTTGGGTTAGGGCAAAACAGACCAGTAACAGCAAGGTTTCACAATGGAGCAATCCTGTAGTCGGACAAACGAGGGATGCAGTAGTACCAGTGCCACCAAGAGGTGTAGGCATAGCTCCCAAATCCAGAACGGAAATTCATGGCTATGATGCTGGTGTAACCGAGAATTATATCATCATAGATTGGCTTAAAGACCTAAATGATGTACCGATTAAACCCAGCTCAAAGGTGAAAAACAACTATACGTACATCTTAGAAGTGGCGGATAATCCTAAGTTCATTGATCCTATTTACATTGAAAGCGCAGGCGGAACCGGAGATATTAAGCCGGATAGTGTCGAGATCCTTGAAAAGAATCTGGTCAAGATTAATAATTTGATTCCGAATCGTAACTACTATGTACGTATGAAGACGCGCTTAACCATAAGAGGCAGTGAGCAAGGTCAATTGCTTATTAAAGAATCCTCCTATACCATACCGATTAGGGTCATCACTTTGGCATCCGGTAGTGAATATGATGGTTACATAGATCCAGGTGCCACCATATTACCGACCGAAGATTTTGAATGGATTTATAACCCGGCTCAAGCGTCTTTGGAATACCGTTTTAGAGACGAAGGCACAGATGCTTCCGGTGGTGCAGACAATTATGTCAATCAACGTCTGATTTCTAAGTTGATTCAGGATAAAGCTTATGAGTATGTCATAGACTTGAATCGTTTTGAAGATAAGAAGATTAGTAGCCGAAGAATCACGATACCTTATACCATTATGGAGGCTTTCTCTAAGTATCAAATTAAGCTTAAAATAGAAGCCGATGATTTGACCATTGAGATGCCGGCTAAAGCCATAATGGGAATCATTAGCAAGCAAGTGAATGCTCATGGTGTAGCGCCAAAAGTTATTGTAGATATACAAAATTTGGATTCGGTGACAACCATAGCTCAGATTCAAGATGTCTCTTTGACAACGATAGCCAATCCGAAGCAAGTGGTTATGTCTGTAGTGAGTAATAGGCAAGTGGACACTGTACGTTATCTGGAACAACCTATGACATTAGGTCTTAAAACAACATCTGTTTATGATTTAAATCAAACAGATACAGCATTATACATTAAAGATACCAATGCAAATTGGTCAAAAACCAATAATGGTCGTTATAGTACAGCAACAGGTATCATGTCTTTTGAAACCGTTGATGTTGGTAGCTATGGTCTCTATGCTGTAAGTCGTCCAACAGGCATCACCGGTATTCATGTGGCCCCGACGCACTGGTCAGAGCCTTACAGACGTGATGTCTATAACCGCTATACCATAATAGGTATACAAAATTATAACCCAAGCGCTAAAATCAGTGAAAAAAACCTGGTCCAAGCGGTATATGGCTCTGTAACTGATGCAGATACAATAGATTTGTCCATATTGCTCTCAGATCAAAACATGACAACTTTGGTGCGATCCGGTATCAAGGCAAACACAAGCCAGACAAAAACAACCGTCACGAGAGAAGAGGCGTTAAGTGTATTTGTGCGTAGCTATGAGATTATGAACAATACGGTTATTGAGCTGGATAACACCATATACAATAGAATAAGAAATGATCGTAACATTAACCCGAGTTACTATACCAATTTGACGAAAGCGGCAACCCTTGGTCTCATATCAGACACAAGCACCATAAGACCCAAGGATACCATGACTTATGGTGAGTTTTATACAATCTGGTCAAGGACGCTTAGATAGTGGAGGGCTTATGAAAATATTTATGAGAAGTCTCATAGGCATAATGGTGATAGTCATGGTTTGGGTGATGCCTGTGATGGGCGCATCTAGGGTTATAAGTGAGGTAGATGTTCTATCTGACAATAGTGCCAACATCAAACTTATATGGTCAGATCAGGTCAATGTGACACCAATTACCATAACCACATGGCGATTTACAGATAGCCGTACCTTGGAAGTGTACTACAATCATGAAAGCAAAGAAGGGCAGAACTGGGATGAACGACTGATTAGTCATCCAAGCTACACCTTTCCTATGAAAGTATATGTGATCCATGAAGAAACAGGGCAATTGAAGATGGCTGACATAACATCTGGAAATAAATCTTATGGTGCCATTATGAACCTCTATCATAGAGGGATTATCAATGGTTATCCGGATGGCAACTTCAAACCTCAAAATCCGGTCACAAGAGCAGAATTTTCAAAAATGTTATTAATGACTGCAGGTTATGATATTGATACCACACTACCATCTAATTTCAGAGATGTTAGCCAGGACCATTGGGCCAGAAGCTTTGTCATGACGCTAGCAGCAAGAAGCATTATTGAAGGTAAAGGTAATCAAATTTTTGATCCACAAGGCCATATCACTATGGGTCAGATGCTGACAATACTAAGTCGTACGTTTAGAACCTATGAAACCAACAACCCTTACCCTTACAGCCTGTCTAATCACTGGAGTAATGCTTATTTTCTTGATGTGGTCAATCAAGGCTTGATTCAACCGAGTGACATCTATTACTATCCATACTCAGCGGAACGTAAAGCCACTCGTGAAGACTGCGCAGTTTTACTTTCCAGAGTATTAGAACAACTACATGATGTTACAAACTGATTGTCACATAAGCAACAATATATTCTACGTTATAATTTTCGAATGGTAAGATCACTTCCTAGATAATCCTGAAGTGTATCAAAACCGGATAAATCCATAGTTCCAGCCTTCTTAGAATCTGCTTTGATACCACGTATCAGCAGATTCTTTGGTGTGTGGGTCATATCTATGAATTCAAGAATCTGGACCTCATAACCATTAGCCTTAAGCCAGTTGGCACGCATAGCATCTGTAAAAAGTGCAGACACTCTTTCTTTGATGATACCATAAGACAAGATGTCTTTTAGAGGATCGATATGAATTTGATGGTTGAGTTCATGTTGACAACAAGGCACGGATAGAATAACCTGAGCGTGCCAATCTACGGCCTTCTTAAGAGCAAGGTCTGTTGCTGTGTTACAGGCATGTAGCGTGACCATCATATCGATGTCATGACTGGACTCATAGTCTACAATATCCCCTTGTTCAAAAAGAAGATGATCATAGTGACACACTTTTGCTAAAGCATTACAATCTTCTATAACTTTTTCTTTGAGATCTAAGCCGATGATATCAACAGACTTCCCTTTGATGACAGTCAGATAATGGTATAGGGCAAAAGTTAGATAGGATTTGCCACATCCGAAATCAATGATTTTAATACGCTCTTTGTGATCTAGAACATAGAGTACATCCTCCACCATCTCAAGAAAACGGTTTATCTGTTTGAACTTATCGTATTTCTTCTTAAGTACTTGACCTTCCTTTGTCATAACGCCCAGTTCCACCAAATAAGGTACCGGTGTTCCCTCAGGAAGTAGATATTGCTTCTGACGGTTATGGTTTAGGTCAGGTTCTTTTTCAAAGTTTGCCTGAGATTTCTTTAAGGTCATTTGCCCTTTTTTATTGATTAAAGCATGCCAAGTCAAGTTATTGGAGAAACCATCAATCTGCTTAAAGAGATTCTGATCCAAGTACCCATTGAACACAATCAGAGCATCTTCAAAACCATAATTTTTATGAAAAACCTGTGTTGCCGAGTAGGATTGAAATTGGAAAAGTAATTGATCACTTTTTAAGTAAGGTTTAATGACCACTTTTTTAATTGGGTGTTGTTTGAGCCGAGGATGGCTTATAACAATCTGATGTAGTTTGACATTGAATTGCTTCTCTATAAAATCTCTATACATTGTGAACCTCCTAGTAATATTATCCTAGAGTTAGATTTGTTAATAAATTTTCCGGTTGTACTGGTCTTTTAACTCTATTATAGTCTAGTAAAGTCTTACTGGCAATGTGGCAGATTTATGGCAAGGTAAGGTCATTGTGATGACAGTTTGTTAAATAGGTTGATTTATAAGCCAAATTCCGATAAAATAGAATAGCTAGTCTAGCAAATATAAGTAAAAAATAGGTAAACAAGGAGCTTAAAATGAAAAGAATAATATCATTAGTTGTAGCAAGTATATTAATATTAAGTCTTATAACGGGTTGTGCGTCAGGAGATTCAGTTATGACGGTTAATGGGGAGTCCGTTCCGGTAGGTGAAGCTACATTTGTACTAAGAGAATTAGAAGCGATGTATGAGTCTCAATATGGACCAACCATATGGGAACAAGGCTATGAAGGCAAAACATTTGACGAAATTGCTAAAGAAGCGGCACTGGACTCTTTATCAAGACTACACATATCTGCATTAATCGCAAAAGAACGTGGCATTGAGTTAACAGATGAAGAAATGGCGACTATTGATACAAGAATAGATGAATATCTACTTACAAAATCAGAAGAAGTATTAAAGGAAGACGGCATCAGCTTAGAGAATGTTAAGATGATTTTTGTCAACAACGCTTTAGGTGAAAAGTTGATGGATCTGGAACTCGAAGGATTTATTGTGAATGAAGAAGAACTTACCTTAAGCTTGCAAAGTGATCTATCCTATCAGCAGATATTAAAATACGGGTATGACGGTGTTCTTGAACAAGTTCAAGCCCAGCATATCTTAATCGCCAATAAAAATGAAGACGGAACAGACAAAGAAGGGGCATTAGAGTTAGCCCAGGAAGTCTTGGCCAAAGTAACAGCGGGTGATGATTTTACTGAACTTGTAGAGACCTACTCTGAAGATCCCGGTAAAATAGAAAACAACGGTATTTACACCTTTTATCAAGGCGAGATGGTACCTGAATTTGACGCAGCAGCTTTCTCAATGGAAAACGGGGAAATAAGTGACTTGGTTGTCAGTGATTTCGGCTACCACATCATTAAGAAAATGGACCATATTTACCCTTCAGAAGAAGAAATAATGAGTGTAAAAGAATACGAAGGTTATATCAAAGATCAATACGCAAGAAACCAGAAACAAGGAGAATTTGATCAATTATTTGAAGTTTGGAAAGAAGAGTATACTGTAGATATCAATCAGAAGGTATGGGATAAAGTAGTTACCACCAACAAGAAGTAAAACCGTATTTACCACGGTGTAATAAAACTGTAATATAATAGAAGTTGACAATTATATTATAAGGAATTATACTAAATAAGAATTAAAAATTAAAGACAAAGTAACTCAACTAAAAAATAAGAAAGAAAAGGAGGTAGAAATAATGAAAACTTTAAAGAGCACACCGAGAAAAGACAACAGAATAATATTTAGACCCTACCTCACTTATTCTAACATCTCGTAATTGTCATAAGACAATGAGCAAGATTGCCAAGTTGTAGCCAAAAAGCTGCAAGTTGCAGTCTACAAGATGAATGATAGATAATGAGCCATGGGCCTAGAACCCATGGCTTTTTCATTTTTATTAGCTTAGATTCTTAAGGATTATACTCTGAAAATGAAAAATTAACGCAAGGAAGCAATAGGTCATCACTAGACCTATACCCATTAGCGATAAAAAAGCCATGGCATCTTATAAGATACCATGGCTTTTTTTGAACATAATTTTCCAAAATGAAGTCTCAATCAATTAGCAAGCAGTGTTTTAAGGCATTATAACCGCATGAAATACATAAGGTTATGAGCCAAGAGGAGGAAGAACCATGAAACAACAAATTCAGAGTTATTGCAAAACAGAAGGCGTGAACAGTACCCACTTGATGTATGAAATCGATCAAGCAATCCGAAATGACAGAAAAGAAAAAGTTAGAAGCCTACTAATGAAAGTTCGAAAGTCTATTAGAGACATCTTCAAACAACCAAGTAAGAATCTAACAAAAACCCTAAGGAGAAAAGAAAATGAAAACTATGAGCGCGTTTAGAATCTAAAACGAATGAAGACCAATCAAGAAGTTATGAAGTCATTATGACTTAACATAAAGAGGTGAGGCATATGAAAAGAACAATCAAATATATGATAAAATACTGGTACTTATACCTAATTGGAACACTGGGTATGGTATTGGCCATAGCCCTTGATATGAACAGCCCTATTATTACAGGAAGAATTATTGACGAAGTCATCATAGGTGGTGAAGTGTCCATGTTTAAGACATTGATACTTCTACTTGTGATGATCAGTCTGGGGCGTGCTTTCTTTGGCTATTTTAAAGAGTTAACCTTCGACATCGCCGGTGCGAATATCATCAAAGCACTTAGAAAAGATCTTTTTGATCATATTCAAGGTCTTTCACAGAATTTTTTTGAAGAAAAAAATACCGGTGAGCTTATGTCGAGGCTTAAAGATGATGGAGATAAAATATGGCATGGTATTTCATTTGGCATTATGCTGGTTGTTGAAATGCTCATCGTATTAATAGTTGCCTGTATACTGATGTTGAGCATCAACGTCAAATTGTCACTCATCACTTTTATCGGTTTGCCATTTATTGGCTACTTTGCTTACAAACTAGAGCGAGAGATTGACGGTGTTTATGAGAAAATAAGTGAAAAAAATGCAGAGCTGAACACAACCGCTCAAGAGAACATAGCCGGTGTAAGACTGGTTAAGGCATTTGCTAGAGAAAAGCATGAAATAAAGAAATTCTTAAGTCAAAACAAAGCTTACTATGATTTGAATATGGATTACGCCAAAAGTATGAGCAGGAGGTTTCCTAATATCCAATTCATATCCGATATCATACCTATATTGGTGGTGGTACTAGGTGGTGCTTTCGTCATCGATGAAACACTCACCGTTGGAACGTTGGCAAAATTCATGGGCTATTCTTATATGATAGTATGGCCGATGCGTATGATTGGCTGGATTAGTAGTATTATGGCAGAGGCATTTAGTGCGATGAAACAGATTGATAAAGTCTTTGATCAGCAACCGGAGATTACAGACAGTCCGGAAGCTATATCGGTAGAGCACTGTTTAGGTACCATTACCTTTGACCATGTTCACCTGTCCTATAAAGATCAGGAAGTTTTAAAAGACATCAATTTTACAGTTAAACCGGGGCAAATGTTGGCCATTATGGGCACAACCGGGTCAGGAAAAACTTCTATAATTAACCTATTGGAACGGTTTTATGATCCGTCCAAAGGTCAGATTATGTTAGATGGCAGAGACATCAGGGGGCTTACACTTGAGAGCTTAAGAAGTAAGATTGCAGTGGTTATGCAAGAAGTATTCTTATTTTCGGATTCTATACTCAATAACATCCATTTTGGAAGCAAGAAGTTCTTAGCCATGGATAATATCATGGCATCAGCCAGCGCGGCAGAAGCCCATGACTTTATTAACCGAATGGAAGAAAGTTATGATACGGTCATAGGTGAACGAGGTATCGGCTTATCCGGTGGTCAGAAGCAGAGGATTAGCATAGCAAGAGCTTTTTCAAAAGAAGCCAAGATATTAGTTATGGATGATGCTACTTCTGCTCTTGATATGGAAACCGAACATGAGATACAAAAAGAAGTCAATAAATTAAAGGGCGTGACGAAAATCATCGTTGCCCACAGAATATCTGCAGTTAAAGAAGCAGATGAGATTATCATATTAGATCATGGGGAAATCGTAGAACGGGGTACCCATGCATCGTTACTACAACAAAAAGGTCGATATTTTAATACCTTCAACGAACAGTACGAAGGTTATATGGCATAATAAGGAGGTGACATCATGGCGCTTGATAGCATAAGGGAAGATGAACACTCAGAAGAAAGTCTTAAAATAGCAACCATTAAGCGGTTATTCGGTCGGTTGCTGGATTACAAAAAAGAAGTCATCAAAGTCTTGATGTTGATGATATTAATTATTGGTGTTAGTGTGGTAAATCCTATATTCATAAAGATTGCCATAGATACTTACGTGGTATCAGGTGATATTAAAGGCCTGCTCATGCTGGCGGGCATTACAATTGTTATTAATTTTTTGAGCAAGATTGCCATCAAATGGCGCATCGTCATTATGTCAAGAGTGGCTAACGATGTCCTCATGAAGATACGACAGGAGCTCTATACCCATATCCAAAAGCTCTCCTTTAATTTCTTTGATAAAAGACCGGCGGGGAAGATTTTGGCAAGGGTTGTGGGTGATGTTAATTCTCTTAAGGATGTCTTAATTAATGGTGTTGTAACCTTAATACCGGATTTTTTACAGATTCTAATAACCTTGGTAATCATGTTTTTCCTTAACGCCAGATTGGCTATTTCAGCCATTATTCTGTTACCGTTTCTGATTGGCATGATGTACATCAGTGAGATCAAAGCCCATAAGAGATGGCGTATTTTCAGAAAGAAGAATTCTACAATGAATGCTTTTATTCATGAAGATTTCTCAGGCATCAAAGTTGTACAAAGTTATACAGCACAAAAGAAAACCTCAGAGGACTTTGAAGAAATACTTGAGGAACATAAGCAATCCTTTATATCTGCCATTATACTCAATGACTTATTTTGGCCAATTGTGGAAATATCATGGGGTGCAGGAACAGCGCTTGTACTCTATATCGGTGTTTCATTAAGTATGGCAGGCACCTTAGAAGTAGGTACTTTAATTGCCTTTACAGCTTATATCACCATGTTCTGGAATCCGATTATGAATCTCAGTAATTTTTATAACCAGCTTATTATGAATCTAGCCGGTGCAGAACGGATTTTTGAGATTATGGATATGGTACCGGATGTTATGGATGAGGCGGAAGCGGTTATGATGCCAAGCATAAAAGGCCAAGTGGAATTTGAGAGCGTCACCTTCGGATACGAAGAAGAGACTTTGGTTCTAAAGGACGTCAGTTTTAAGGTAGGGGCTGGGGAAACCATCGCTTTGGTTGGTGCAACCGGAGGTGGTAAGTCCACCATTATCAATCTAATGAGTCGTTTTTACAACATTTTGGAAGGCAGAATTCTAATTGACGGTTTAGATATTGCTAAGGTGAACATTGAGAGCTTACGAAGTCAGATGGGCATCATGACTCAAGATACTTTTCTTTTCTCAGGTTCCATCAAAGAGAATATCCGATACGGTAAGCTGGACGCAACCGATGAAGAGATTATAGAAGTAGCAAAAAGTGTCAGTGCCCATTCATTTATCATGGCCTGTGAAAATGGCTATGATACCAACCTAAACGAAAGAGGAACTAAACTATCAGTTGGCCAGAGACAGCTTATTGCTTTTGCCAGAACGATGTTATCAAGGCCGAAGATTTTAATCCTGGACGAAGCGACATCCAGCATTGACACCCATACTGAAAAACTGGTGCAAAAAGGCATTGAGACATTGCTAAAAGGCCGGACCTCTTTTGTCATTGCCCATAGACTATCAACAATAAAAAATGCGGACCGCATCTTTGTTGTCGACAATCAGGGGATATTAGAATCCGGGAATCATGACCAACTGTTACAGGAAGAAGGTATTTATTACAATCTTTATATGGCACAATTTAAGGCAGGTGCATAAGTTCTTTACACCACTTTTATCTTGTCATGCGTTTCAAATTCTTAGAGATTATGGTATAGTAAAATCAGATTAAACAAAGGGGACAAAAAATGAAAGACCATATATTTATTTCTGATTTTGACGGTACCATAACGCTCAAAGACTTTTATTGGATTGTAATAGACGACTATATTGGTGAGAAAGGCAGAGACCATTATTATAAATGGAAAAAGAAGGAAAAAATCGGTCTAACCTTTCTCAACAAAATATTTACATGGCATAAATTTACTCAAGCAGAACACGATAAGATACTATCGGATGTGGTCATTGACCCAAGCTTTAAGAGCTTTGAGATATGGACACAAAGCCGTAAGTTAGACCTAATGGTGTTAAGTGCAGGTTTTAGGTATTACATTGACTACGCGATGGATAACGAAGCCTTGTCTCATATACCCATCATTACCAATGAAGGAAGTTTCGTAGATGGTCATTTTAAGATGCAGGCCAATGAAAAATCATGGTTCTATCACAAAGTCTACGGTATAGATAAACAGAAAGTGGTCCTTCACTATAAGAAAAAATACAAAAAAGTTTATTTTGCAGGGGATTCAGAGCCGGATTATAAAGCAGCACTAGCAGCGGACATTCGCTTTGCAAAGGGAGAACTGCAAGAACTATTAGAAGCTGGTGGACATACCTATTACCCTTTTGAAACATTTGCAGATATCATAGATATACTTGAGTCACCGGAACATTAGATAATTTTATCATGAGGGAGATAATCATGGATCATATGACAGAAACTTTTTTAGAGCATTTCAACCGACTGGAATCCGCCTTAAAAACAAAACTAAAAAAGAAATGTTAAATAGTCTAGGTGATCTTAGAAATGTACTGGTGCACGGAGAAGGTAACGATATTATAGCCATTCCCTCTGAAGCGGCCGTAAGTACCCTAATAGCCATAGTTGAGAAATACGCAAGTCCCACGCCACTCTATAATATGATCAATCATAAAGTCGTAAGAACCCAGTCGGATAGAAGTCTGGCAGATGCACTGATTCTTATGAGGAAGCATGATTACACCAAGATTCCTGTTTATAACGGGCATACTTATATTGGACTGCTCAGTGGTAATATTGTAGCAAGATGGATGGCAAACCATATTGAAGAAAGCGGTGAAATCAAAGAAAGCTTGAAAGATGTCACGTTAGAAACACTGCTCACCTTATATGAGAAAACCGACACTGTGGTTTTCATTCCTAAAGACATGGACATCTATGACTTTATTAGACTAAGTCGTAAGCAAAAGAGCAAGCTTAGTCTCTACATCATGACCCAAACTGGTGACCGGAATGAAAAACCACTGGGCATCATAACAGCCTATGATTACCCGAGATTATTACATGAGTTGGAATTATAAGGCATTGGATTGGAGCCAAGTATGAAGATAACGCTCATTAGCGTCGGTAAAATCAAAGAAAAGTATCTGAAAGATGCAATAAGTGAATACACCAAAAGATTATCCGCCTATTGCAGTTTAAGTTGTATTGAAGTGGCCGATGAAAAAGCACCGGAGACCTTAAGTGACAAAGAAGCCACACAGATCAAAGAGAAAGAAGGGGAGAAAATCCTCTCTAAGATCAAAGAAGGCCAATATGTTTTCGCCCTAGACCTTAGTGGTAAGCAAAGAACTTCAGAAGCCTTTGCCAAAGAACTGGACCAGCTACAGATCTATGGTAACAGCGATCTGGTCTTCGTCATTGGTGGAAGCCTCGGCCTAAGTCAAGCGGTCATAAACAGATCCAATACCCAGATTTCCTTCTCTAAGATGACCTTCCCCCATCAATTGATGAAAGTCATCCTGTTAGAACAAATTTATAGAGGGTATAAGATAATAAGGAATGAACCCTATCATAAATAGATTTAATATAGATTAAACATAAGAATATGCTGTAAAAAATACATTGTATTTTACAGCATATTCTTATATAATTTTAATAGAAGGAGTTGATGAAAATGTCAAATATAAGACCGGTTTCTGACTTGAGAAATTATAATGATGTATTAAATGCCTGCAGAGAAAATGAACCTGTTTATTTAACGAAAAAAGGACGCGGTAAATATGTGTTAATGGATATTGAAGATTATGAAAAAATGAAAGCGACCTTGAAGCTTATGGCACATATTGAAGAAGGTGAAAAATCCTCCAGAGAGGACGGTTGGATTTCGATGGACGATATTGAATCAGCCTTAGGATTATAAGCATGTATAATATTCAGTTTACACCTTTGGCAAAGGAAGATTTGATAAGAATCAAAGTGTATTTAGAGGGAGAATTCGATGTAAAAATCGCTTCTGAAAAGATAAAACAGCTACTTAAAAGCATCAAAAGATTTGAGCTATATCCATTAATGGGTAGGCCACTGATGAATATCATAGATCTACCAACAGATTATATGTATTTTGTTTTAGAGAAAAATTATGTGTTCTATCGATTGGAACATGAAACAGTAAAGATTATCCGCATCATAGATACAAGGCAGAATTATATCGACATTCTTTTTGACAAGTGAAAAAACCGCAAGTTAGTGTTGTACCCAGAACCCTATCATTAATGACTGCGGATTAATGTTTTGCTGATGTACAGACACAAAGGATTATTTCATACATTGGTAGAAACATTTGAAGATGTTAAGTCTGGAAGGGTTGCACCTCTAAATTAATATAGTAAAGTACTGACAAACAGACACTTCATTCTCATTATAGAGAGGTAGTGTCTTTTTATTTTCTCAAGGAAAGTCATACTTTAGTATTCAGCCAAAAAGCGTGGCAGAATACGTCAAAGACCTTTCCTGTCGAACCGTTCAGAAATATGAGCAGAGCTAGTTAATGGAATGGAGATGAGCGTTCTTGGCAGATATATTGGATAAAATGAGTCCGGACAAAAAAGTGCGTCTCATCAATGCAGCTATGAAAGAGTTCGGAGAGAACCGGTTTGATAAAGCTTCGACCAATGCCATTGTTAAAGAAGCAGGCATATCTAAAGGTCTGCTGTACCACTATTTCAGTACAAAGGATGATCTATATGCCTATATTTTTGATTATGCTGTTAAGGCCGTTGCATTACCAATTGCAGAGCAGATTGGTTTGGAGGATACTGACATCATAAGGAGGATGGAACGCATTACCAAACTGAAGATGAAGATCATTCAGGAAATACCTGAGCTTCTGGCTTTTTCTAAAACGATGTATGCAGGGATGGGGTATGAAGAGATTAAGAAGTCCATAGAAAAATACAATCCCATTCCTTTGGATATGTATTACACCCACAATGTAGACAGCACACTTTTCAAAGAAGGGGTGGATGTGGCCATAGCAGTTAGAACCATTCAATACACACTGGAAAAGGTTGGAGAAAGTTACACGATACAGCGCAACATGGGCATAGAGCCTGACATGGATCATGTCTTTCATGAAGTAGAAGGCTTTTTGACTCATTTTAGAAACACGCTCTATAAATAAAACCATAGGTCGGTACGCCCATGATCGACTCTAATCAATAAACAGCTGCCAAAATGATTTTGGAGGTTACTATGAAGAAGAAATTGATTATCGCATTTGTTATATTCATATCCATAGGTCTAGGTCTTTTTTATCTATTAACAATGGGGAATATCGGCGTCAAATATAATACAGTCGAAGTGATGAAAGATGAAGCCGGCATATATGTTCAGGATATAGGTAGAATCAGTTCCAAAAATATCAGAAGGTATTACGGCAATGGCGTAGATAAGGTTGAGCAGATGACGCTTAAGCTAGGCGATCATGTGAAAAAAGGACAACCCCTCATTATATATGAAGCAGATACGGATACGGTTGATCTTGAAGTCCAGAAGATTGAAAAGCAGATAGAAGCGCTTGAAGCTATCTATAAGGATGCAAAGTCCGGCACAGATATACAAAGTATTAACAACGCCAGAATAGAAATCTCTAAAATCGAAAGCCAAATAGATACAGCAACTAAGGATAAAGATAGGATAGAAACACTCTACAATGAAGGCATTGTACCCCTCATTGACCTAGAACAGTCCATAGAGATCATAGAAAAGCTTCAGAGCACATTGGAGATTGCTCAGAACAATTATAGCCGCTTAACAAAAGGTATTTCCGGCAATATACGGCAAAAATATGAGGCAGAAATAGATGGATTGCTTTTGTCTATAGAGATCCTAGAAAAAAGAAAAGAAGACAATATCATATTTGCAGACATAGACGGTATAGTGACAGAACTACATACTTTTGAAGGTGATAAACCCTCTGCCGGTCTCATGATGCTTGAAATACAAGACCCGACAGAAAAAGTGGTATTGGTTGATTTTATGGTGGAAGATGCAATCAGGATGCGTCCTAGCTTAGGAGCCAAAATTGAGGATTTGAATCTAGGCATTAAGATTGACAATCTAAAAGTGAATCAGATATATCCTAAAGCCTTTATGACCTTATCAGAGCTTGGCGTTGAAGAGAACCGTCAGACAGTGTCCGTTGACTTACCCACATCTGATTATACACTTGCTTTTGGACTTGAAGTAGAGACGATGGTCATGATTGAACCACCGAGAGAAATGTTACTTATACCTACAGGTGCGGTGATAGAAAAAAATTCAAAGCAATATGTGGAGGTTCTTGTTGACGGAACACCCATTGAAAGAGAGATTCTAACCGGCATATATGTAGAGGGCAACATAGAAGTGATAAGTGGCCTCGAAGAAGGCGATCAGGTCGTATTGAATTATCAGAACGAGTAGTTCATGAACAGATTGTCATAAATAATCCGGATCAAGGTAGAAGGGATGAAAAGGATGATAAAAGTCAAAAACCTGTATCATTCATATAATAATGATGAGAATTATGCAGTGAATGATGTTAATTTTGAAATCGAAAAAGGTGAGATCTTTGGATTCTTGGGTCCTTCCGGTGCCGGAAAATCAACCACCCAGAATATCCTTGTAGGTCTTCTTCAGCTGCAGAAGGGTGAGGTTGAGGTTGCGGGCTATGATGTTAAGCATATTAAGGATAAAATGTTCAATAAGATTGGCATGTCCTTTGAACAATCCAATGTCTATAGTAAGATGTCCGGTATTGAAAATCTAGAATTCTACAGAAAACTATTTGATGTGAAGACAAGAGATCCCAAAGAATTAATAAAACTTGTGGGGCTGGACGGCAAAGAAAATACAAAAGCAGGCAAGTATTCAAAAGGGATGAAGCACCGGCTTACCTTTGCAAGATCCATGATTAATAACCCGGAGCTATGGTTTCTGGATGAACCGACCACAGGACTAGATCCATCGATTGCGGCCAATATAAAGGATATCATCAAACAGGAAAACGAGAAGGGTGCCACTGTATTCTTGACAACCCATAACATGTACATTGCGGATGAACTGTGCGATCGTGTGGCCTTCATTGTGGATGGAAAGATAAGACTAATCGACTCACCAAAAGCACTAAAACTTAAATATGGTGAAAAACTGGTTGATGTGGAATACCTTAAAAACGGTGAGCTGATTAAAGAGCAGTTATCTACTGTTGCTGAATCAGAAAAGGCTAGGATCGTGGAAGTTATCAGTAATTATGATATACAGACCATGCATACTAAGGAAGCCACCCTTGAGGAAATATTCATTAAAGTTACTGGAAGGGGTCTGGTCTAAATGAAACTCTGGCACAGTTTTTCAAAAGAGTTGATTTTATCCTCAAAAAGCTGGTATTTTTATATTGAACTGGGTATGGCCATCGTACTGTTGGTGATTCTTGTATTTGTTGTGCCTGAAGATTTTGACAGTAAAGGTAAGGACTATCTCTATCTTGACTTACCTCAGGTAGTACAAGACAGATATATGAAGAACTTACTTGAGGAAGATTTGGACACAATTACCGAGCAGGTAGAGTTGGAGGCAGACAATCAAATCTATAGCGCCAAACTTTACGAAACAAAAGAATCAAAAATCTACTTGCTTGAAAGTAGAGAAGCACTTGATGCCATTTCTAATTCGGAAAGGGTTCCTGTGGTTCACGTTCGTGTCAATGAAGACCAGCAAATTGTTTATACATACTATCTTCAGGGCTATGAGACCAGGAAACTTCAGAACCTTTTATTGGTGTACCACAACCGGCTGGCAGGGCATGATGTCATTGAAGATTACTCAAATCGTATAGAAGTCAGACGTCTTTATGAGGACAGTGCACCTTTAAATGACAAAGAGAACATGATACCGGTATTTTTAACCTTCAACGGTAGTTTGATGAGTCTGTTTATTATCGCCGCCTATATCTTCCTGGATAAAAGTGAAGGTATTATTAAAGCATATGCAATAACCGCATCCTCAGTTTGGCACTATTTGCTAAGTAAGATAGGGGTCATCATTGTGACGAGCATTATGACCAGCCTCATTATTACCATACCGATTATGGGGAATCAACCGAACTATCCAGCCATGATGCTGTTTCTGGTGACATCCGGATTCTTTGCAGCATCCCTTGGCCTTCTACTTACAAGCTTTTTTAAGGATATTGTTGAAGCTTTTGGTGCTATGTACATTGTCATCGTGATTATGATTATGCCGGAATGGCTATTTTCATACTGGCAAACTATAGATTCAAAAAGACACTGTCCTTGTAAAGGAGCGTCACAAAATGATAAGAAAAATATTCATTATATTTTTACGGGATATGAAAACCAGTGTAAGGAACTTCATCACCTTGTACATTCTTGTTGTACCGGTTATTTTTGCCGTCCTCATTAATGTGTTTTCTCCAGGTATCAATGACACCACAGTTGAAATCCTTTTACTGAAGGGAGAAAATCCACAGCAAGCCGAATACTTCAAGCAATTTGCAAAGGTGGAGCTCGCAGAGAGCTTAGAGGCGGCCCATGACCGGGTTAGAAAACGAGACAATATTATAGCCGTACTGCCAGGCGCCTCAAAGGATTATTATATTCTGACACAGGGAAATGAACCGGATTATGTTGTGGATTACGTAAAGAATCTGGCTGCCTTTGCCCATTTTGATATTGGGATGGAGGACTCAGCGGCTGAGATTCTGACTTATGGCAGAGAGATACCACCACTAAAAAAACTGATGGTCAATACAGCTATGATCTTTACGTCTATTTTAGGTGGTATGATTATTGCATTGAATATTGTTGAAGAAAAAACAGATAACACCATCAGCGCCATTCACTTATCACCGGTGTCCAGATTGGGCTTTATAGCAGGGAAAAGCATGATGGGTGTCGTCATTCCCGTGGTGGGTAGTATACTGCTTTTAATCATCACCGGATTTGGTGGCATTAACTTTTTCCATGTTTTTTTCATGGTAACCACCTCATGTATTATAAGTATTCTTATAGGATTTATTGAAGGCATAAACAATGATGATGTCATGAATGCAGCAGGTAACATGAAATTACTTTTCTTACCTTTGTTTGGATCCATTGCCGGTGTAGAGCTATTGGCAGATAAGTGGCAACCCCTTTTTTACTGGATTCCCTTTTATTGGACATACAAAGGCAATGACTTGGTTTTGTCAAACAGAGGTTCGTGGATGGAAATTATGAAATATTCAGGCATTGTACTGGGTATAAGTGCCTTGGTATTTTTGATATTAGCACCAAGAATAAGAAAAGGATTAGAATAGAAATGAATGAAACTTAGTTTTGACATCTTAATCATAAAAGGAGGAATGGACAATGAAAGTATGGGCAATCGTATCAATCGTTTATGCGGCAGCAGTTATTGTGCTTGCAATTACAAAGCCGGCAGCAATCTGGAACATGAAAAAAATCCAGATATTTGAAAAGGTTCTAGGGGTTAAAGGTACTGAGATATTCTTTTATGTTTGGGCTTTGATTTTTCTCGTATTGGGTATTTGGCTACTTACAAGATAATTAATAATGAACATAAGATGCAAACAGATTTAGATGATTAGGAGTGAGCAAATGATCTATGTAGCATTACTAAGAGGCATAAATGTCGGCGGTAATAACAAAATCGACATGAAGGTTTTGAAAGAAGCCTTTTTACAGGTAGGTATGACATCTGTTTGCACATATATTAATTCAGGCAATGTTATATTTGAAGACTCAAAGCATAGCAAAGATGAGTTAGCAAAGATATTAGAAAAAGCAATTCTTGATGGTTTCAAGTTAGACATTAAAGTTCTAATTCGTAATTTTAAGGATATTGAGGATCTAATAAAAGCCTTGCCGGACACATGGAAAAACGATGCGACTATGAAATGTGATGTATTGTTTTTGTGGGATGAAATGGTTACAGAAGAATGCCTAAAAGAAATAGAGATTAAGCCGGCTATAGACACGGTGATAACTGTATCGGGCGCCATTCTATGGAAAGTCGATAAAGTCAATGTTGCGAAGAGTAGCTTAATGAAGCTTGCAGGAAAACCTATATACAAAAAAATGACAGTACGAAATGTCAATTCGGCCCGTAAAATATACGAAATTATGAAAACAATCAATACGTCTTTATAGAAAAGCAAATACTAAATAAAAATAACTAATAGAAAATAACTAAATAAAAGCAAGAAAGAATTCTCAATAAGGATTCTTTCTTGCTTTTTTGGGTTCTACATCGACCATGAACAGACTGGATGCAGACTATACCTCTAATTCATTCTTGCTATCTATTTCCTCAAGAGATCTGTTTTGAGACTGAATACGTTGAATAATCTCTTCCATGAAGATAAAGAAAATGGTTCTGGATTTCTCATAAGGTAAAAGGTGGCTGGGTTGAGGGTATTTGGATAACCAGAAGACCCTATCACACTGAGCAAAAAGTGCAGTATTATATTCTTCAACAACAATGGTGACATCACAACCTTTATTCTTAGAAGCATGATAAACATTCTCGAAAGAATGGAAAGTACCTGTTACGGTAAAGATTACCAGTAAAGATTTTTCGTCTACCATAGAAGCCACAGAGATCTCATCAGATACAGCAATAACCATCTTATTGGAGCAAGTACGAAGTCGATACTCAAAATACTGGGCACAAATCAAAGATGGCCCATAGCCAAATAGAACAATTTTCTTATGGTCCTCAATTAATTCAAGGAACTCATCAATCATAGTCATATCAAAGTCATCAATAAATTGACGTAGTCGATTCAACTCGCCGGATTCCTTTGGATGAAATATTTCCTCACCATATAAAAAATGCATATATTGTTTATAGTTATTAAAACCAAGTTTTTTTACAAATTTAGAAATCTTGGAAGTAGAACAATCGCAAATTTCTGCAGCCTGATGGATACGAAAGGGCGGGTTAGACTTAGAGTATATGAAAAGACGGTCATATATTTGCTTTTCAAGGGGATTCAAGTTACGTAAATCAGTGTTAATCATTGAGTCAATCGCCTCTTTCTTAAAATTCTAACAGTACTTTTCACCTGATTTTAGCATTATCAATCCTATTTGTAAAGGTTGAGATCTTGATAAAAAAACATTGAAAACCTTATAATGAAAAACATTATAATCCATTTAAAGTGGAAATATTTCCAATATAAGCAATTAAAAGTAATTAAAATAGAAAAGTTTCTATATTTTTCTTGACTTATAGTTACTAGCTCCCTATAATGAAATTATAATCATATGATTGCTTCATTGAATGGACAATGAAGCATATTCCTTAAGTGAAAATGTCAATGATACAAATCAGGAGGTCAAGGATTGTGAATAATAATGAAATTGTAGAAAGCTTAGTGGCATTACTGTCTGAAGAACAAGTTAATACGAATCAAGATGATTTGTATGATGCTTCTGCAGACCGATACAAAAAATATGCAAAAGCTAGAAAAGCATTAGATGTACCCATGCCGACAGCTATTGTTTATCCGAATACAACAGAAGAGGTAAGTAGCGTATTAAAGTATTGCAATGAAAATCTTATAAATGTAATACCTAGAGGTGGTAAAACCGCAACAGAAGGCGGTCTTGAAAACTGGAAAGAAAACACCGTGGTTATTGATGCAAAAAACCTAAATAAAATCGTAAAAATAGATCCATACAATATGCAGGCAACAGCCTGTGCAGGGGTTGAGTTACAGACCCTAGAAGATGAGCTTCGCAAGATTGGATACACAACCGGTCACTCTCCTCAGTCTAAGCCGGTAGCCAAAATGGGTGGACTGGTTGCAACAAGAAGCATCGGTCAATTCTCAACCTTATATGGTGGTATCGAAGATATGGTAGTTGGCCTTGAATGTGTATTTCCAGATGGTCATATATCAAGAATCAAGAATGTGTCAAGACGTGCAGGCGGACCTGATATTAGGCATATCGCTATCGGAAATGAAGGTACTTTGTGCTACATAACAGAAGTCACAGTAAAGATCTTCAAATACTTTCCGGAAAATAATAAGTTCTTTGGTTATCTTATTAAGGATGTAGCTACCGGAATCAGTGTTCTTAGAGAAGTCATGGTGAACGGTTATCGCCCATCTGTAGCAAGAACTTATTCAGAGGAAGATGCAGCGCAACACTTTTATCACTTCCATAAAAACAAATGTGTATTGTTGTTTATGGCAGAAGGAACTGAAGGTATCGTAAGTGCAACAAGTAAAGGTATTGAAGAAGCGGTAGAAAAGTTCAAGGATGGTATCATTGAGCAAGTGGACAGCCAACATATCGAAGACTGGTTCAATCATCTGAATTGGTCACAACAAGATATTGATGATGAGTATGAAGGCATGATGGAAAAAGACGCTCATGCAGGATTTACGACAGAGATATCAGCTGATTGGGAGACCATTCCAAAAATCTATGACACAGTCATCAAACGCGTAAGAGAAGAATTCCCTAGAGCCCATGAACTTACTATGTTAGGGGGTCATTCATCTCACAGTTATATCAATGGAACCAATATGTACTTTGTATATAACTATGATATCAGCTGTGCTCCGGAAGATGAAATGATGGTTTATCACCATCCGATTCAACGCATTATTGTTGAAGAAACAATCAAAGCAGGTGGGTCTATGTGTCACCATCATGGCATAGGAAAGTTCAGAAGTGAATGGACTCTGGATGAGCACGGCTCAGCATACTATATGCTTGAAAAGCTTAAAGAAGTTTTTGATCCAAATGGCATTATGAACTATGGTACTATTTTCCCTCAAGAAGAGGGTATTAAAAAGTATATAAAGTAAAAGGGTGTAATGTGAAGTGTAACTGATCAATAGTTTCTTGCATTTGATCCATCCGAAAGCTATCAAATCAAATGCAAGAGAGTACAAAAAATCAAACATGTGTAGGAGGGTTTTATGAAACAAAGTAATTTCAGACGATATTTTCAATTCTTTCTAATCATTCTTGCTGCTGGTGCTATCTATCCTGTTATTTACTTAAGAACCAATTATCAAGTCACTTTACTTGAAGTATTCAACTTATCTCAAGTACAGCTGAATAATTTCTACTCAATGTTAGGCATGGCTTATATTATCGGTTATATTCCTAGTGGCCTAATAGCAGATAAGATTTCGGCTAAAAAATTAATTGGTATTTCATTAATCGGTGTTGCTGCATGTGGCTTCTGGTTTGCTCAGATTCCAAGTGCTGGTTCTGTTAGCATTATTTTCTTCTTATGGGGTATTTTCTCAGTATTTACTTTCTGGAGTTCTCATTTAAAGGTTGTAAAAATGCTTTCAAGATCGAATGAAGAAGGACGTTTTTTTGGTATCTTGGATGGTGGACGTGGTGTTGTTGAAGCCCTAATGGCAAGTATAGGTCTTGGTATTTTCGCGGCGATTCTTGGCAATAGTGAACTTTTGGCAGATAAACAATCAGCAATGGTAGCTGTAATTTACTTATACTCGGCTGTTGTTTTAGCTGCTGGCATCTTGATTCTAATCTTTGTTGATAATGACGAAAAACTGAATTCAATGTCAGAAAATAGTGGTGAACGTTCAGAAAGTGAAAAATTCCATCTTAAGGATGTTGGTAAGCTTCTTAAGAACAAATACGTTTATTTAATGGGCGGCATCATTTTCATGGGTTATGCAGTGTTCTGGACCGTTTATTATATCGGTGGATTCTTGCAAACTAATGTAGGCATAGACGCAGTAACCGTTGGTACAATCACAGTTATTATTTTATGGATGCGACCTGTTGGTGGATTCATTGGTGGATTTGCAGCAGACCGTTTTGGTAGGACCAAAACAATCAGTTTTGCGCTTATTGGTGCAGCAGTATTCTTGACTATTTCAGCGATGTTGCCAGTATCATCACCACAAACCATGTTTGCAATCGTTGCTGTTATTCTAGGTATCTTCCTTTATATGATTCGTGGTACTTATTGGTCACTTCTAGGTAAGTCCAAGATTGAAGTTGCTATGATGGGTACAGCGATTGGTGTGATTTCCTTTATTGGGTACTTGCCTGACATCATCTTACCTCAAATGAACAACTTCTTATGGGCAACTTTCGGTGATAACGGTGGTTATAATGCTTACTTCATCGTAAGTGCAGTCTTTGGACTTCTAGGTGTTGTTATTCTTTCAGTCTATGCTAAGATGAATAGTAAAGAAAAGGAAATGGAAAAAGTCTTAGAGCCAATTCGAGAAGTTTAGTTTTATATAATGAATAAAAAGGAAGTGTACGAATGATGAGGTTGATCTGTATTATTAAATATGTTCCAGACGTGGACAACTTCAAATATGATTATGAGAACAATGTACTCATCAGAGAGAACGTTAGATTAACACTAAATCCTGATGACGCTTGTGCGGTTGCTTTTGCCCTGAAAGTAAAAGCAAGGGATCCAAAGACGCACATTGAAGTTGTAACGATGGCACCAATGTCCGTTCAACCTCACATGGAAGATTTATTACGATTGGGTGTTGACAAAGGTACGATCATCTCAGATCGGTTGTATATTGGTAGTGACACTTATGCCACCAGCCTTGTTCTTGGAAGATACTTATCCGCCCAAACGTATGATGTCATTCTATCCGGCACTCATGCCATTGATGGGGACACATCTCATATACCGGCACAACTCGGTGATTTGCTTGGACTGAATCAAATGTCTGGGATTATAAAAGTAGATGAAGCGGCACTGAGTCAGACTTTGGCAGTATTTGAAGTTGAGACAGAGGATATGATTGCTACATATGAGATGATGTTGCCTGCAATACTAAGTTTGACAAGAGAAAGTGCTTACAAGCTGCCTTATATAAAACGACAAAATATGGATCTGGATGTGACGCGCCGAATAAATATCATATCCAATGAGCAGTTAGGTTTTGAGGCAGATGAAGTAGGTATTAAAGGGTCGCCGACAAAAGTAGCAAAAACTTACACAAAAGAATTCAATCAAAAGGAACGTACCGTCATTGGTACAGATGATGAAGGTATTTCTCTCGTCTATGAGTTTCTAAAAGAAAAAGGATTTATTTGATATGAAAAGTTGCTTGATATATATCGATCATAAAGAAATACAAAATTCCATAGATCTTTTAGAAGTGGCGAGACAGATATTTAAGGATGAACCTTATGAAACAACAGGGGTTGAATTTGGAGATCAAAAAGTAACCCTCACTGGAGGATTTGATCATCTGATTCAGGTCCATCATCCTGAGATAAAGTTATATGACCAAGTGGCTGTGACGGATGTGATGGTTCAGATACAAGAGGCAAAAGCATATGATTGTATTCTGATACCTGCAACCTATTATGGTCGTATCTTAGCACCAAGATTGTCTATGCACTTAGGCGTTGGCTTAGTCGCTGATGTGACAGCTATCGGTCATAGTAACAACAATCTTGAGATGATCCGTCCGGCTTTTAGCGGTAGAATCATGGCAGGTATCATATCAAGAAGTCAAAGCCCTATTATGATGAGCGTGCGACAAGGCGTTTTTCATTATGAAGGTCAGACGGATAAAGTTGCAGATATTATGAAATATGTTCCGACCCATGTAAAAGATGGTGGTATTTCATGTTTGTCAGTAAAACAGAAAGAACAAACCTATGATATAAGAGAAAGTGATGTCCTTGTTTCCGGTGGTGGTGGTGTTGTGAAAAGTTTTCAGCACCTTGAAAAATTAGCCAAAAAGCTAGGTGGACAAGTATCAGCAAGTCGAAAAATCGTAGATCAAGGATTAGCTTCAAGAAGTATCCAAGTAGGTCAATCAGGAAAAACAGTGAGTCCGAAACTGTACATTGCCCTTGGTATTTATGGATCGATACAACATGTTGAAGGATTGAAAAATGTTCCACACATGATTTCAGTTAACATCAATCGGGATGCACCCATATGTAGCCTATCAGATATTGTGGTTGAAGGCGACGCTGTGGCTTTTATCGATGGATTGATGAAAAAAATTGAAGAAAATGAAGGTACTTTATTATAACTATAAGATTCCTTATTTTAAGAATAGGGACATATTGGTAACAGGCGGTAATGGTGGTCTAGGACAAGCTTTCACAACAGCACTTGCAAAAGCCGGCGCAAATGTATTGGTACCAAGTCTTGCAGATGATGATGGAACAACGAAAGCATTGGTCGAAGCTTGTGGCGTTGAATACAAATTCATGGTGGCAGACATCACAGGTGATGGTGAATGTAAAAGAATTGTTGAGGAATGTGTCAACACTTGGGGTAGTATTGATGTCCTAGTTAACTGTGCAGGTATTAGTATCAACGTACAAGATGTGACGCAATATACAAGAAAAGAATGGGATAAGATGATTGCCATCAATTTAACAGCTGCTTTTGAAATGATTCATGAATCATGTAAGTTTATGATCAAACAAGAAAGCGGCAAAGTCATTAATATAGCTTCTCTATACGCATTCCTTGGAGGACAATGGTCACCGGCTTATGCTGCAACAAAACACGGTATAGTAGGATTGACAAAATCCATGTGTGATGAACTGGCGCAGTGGAACATTCAAGTCAATGCGATTGCGCCTGGATATTATGCAACACCATTAACAGAAATGACAAGAAAAGATGAGAAGCGTAACGCAGAGATTCTAGCACATATTCCGGCAAACAGATGGGGATACACAGCAGATCTTATGGGTGCTACTGTATTCTTAGCAAGTGCTGCTTCAAATTATGTTAATGGTGCAACACTTACAGTAGACGGCGGCTACTTAATGCGATAAATTAACCATCAATAAATCATATTTGTATAGGAGAAGGTTATGACAGATAAGTATATTATTGCAATCGATGGCGGAACTCAAAGTACAAAAGTAGCAATATTTGATGTATTAGGTACAGAAGTATGTGCCCACACAGTACAACTTAGAGAAATAGAACTCAGTGACAATGGTAGGGCTGAGCATCCGGATGATGATTTATGGGATAGTTTGAAGACGGCATGTCAAGAAATGTTCAAGAAGTTTCATGGGGACAAAAATAGCATTATAGGTGTGGGCCTTGGTTCTATAAGATGCTGCCGCTCTTTAATCAAAGAAGATGGTAACTTGGCATCACCGGTTCAAAGTTGGATGGACCTTAGATTATCAAGACCTTATGAGCATGATAATGATGAAGTAAAATACGTCACAACAACGACCGGTTATTTAACACATAGGTTAACCGGAGAGACAAAGGACACCAGATCCAATTATGTTGGTCCATGGCCGATAGATCCCATAACATTGGATTGGTTTGAAGATAAAGAAAAATTTGATGCTTATACAACACCAAGAGAAATGCTTTTTGACTTAGTGGATCCAGCTGTAGTAATGGGTGTAATAAATGATTTTGCAAGCGATGCGACAGGTATTCCGATTGGCATTCCGGTTGTTTCGACGGCTAATGACAAAGCGGTTGAAGGTCTAGGAGCAGGACTTGTCAATGATGGTACAGTATTGGTATCTCTTGGAACTTACATCACATCCATGATGGTTGGTGAAGAGAATAACATGAACAGTGTGAATTTCTGGAGCAACCCAGGCGCAACCAAAGGCGAATTCCTATATGAAAGCAGCGGAATTCGTAGAGGTATGGTGACAGTCACTTGGATTAAAGAGCTTTTAGGTAGTGATATTGTAAATGCAGCCAAAGAACAAGGTATTTCCCCGGAAGCGTACTTGAATATATTAGCCAGTGATGTTCCTGTAGGTTGTGATGGTTTATACACAATACTAAATTGGTTAGCACGTCCTAATCAGCTTCATGAACGTGGCATGATGATTGGATTCAACGGAACCCACAAAGGCCCGCATATGTTCAGGTCTGTATTGGAAGGTATTGCATTTACCATGAAGAACCATGCTCAAGCAATGTGTGATGAACGCGGTATAGAATTATCCAGTATTGTTGTCAGCGGCGGTGGATCCAATGGCGAATTGTTTATGCAAATATTTGCAGATGTTTTCGGTGTTCCGGCACATAGAAACGTAGTCAATGGTTCAGCCAGCATGGGCGCAGCTATTTGCACAGCATTGGCTCTTGGTATTTACAAGGATAGACAAGAAGCCATTGATCATATGATTAGACGTAAAGACACTTTTATACCTATTGAGGAAAATGTAGAACTCTATAGAAAAATCAATGAACAAGTATATCAACATATTACAGCTCACACTGATGAATTGTTGAAAAAATCCTACGAAATATTTGGTTAAAAAGATACTAATAAGTAAATGACAATAGATGGTCTAGATGGCCATCTGATTGTCATTTACTTGCATCCTTAATCTTATTAGAGGTATTACTTGAAAAAGATAGGAGGTTTTACGCTTTGGATCATCATAGTTCAAGTACAACAGAGGGTAAAGTAAAACAAAAAATCAGGCCGTTGGTTTTTTTACCGGCGTTTATATTGCTTTTGGTTACAATCATATTGAATTTTGTTAATTATGAAGCTTTTTTATCCATAACTGAAAAAGCAAAAAATTTCATGGTAATTGATATGGGTTGGTTATTTAGTATATCCGGCGTATTATGTGTGGTCATCATTATTTTTGTTTATTTTTCACCATTAGGTGAAGTACGCCTGGGAGGTCCTGACGCCATACCACTACTAAAGAAATCATCATGGTTTGCCGTAACGCTATGTACAACCATAGCAGCAGGTATATTATTCTGGGGTACGGCAGAGCCCATATGGCATCTGGCTTATCCACCTGAATCCTTAGGTATAGAGCCAATGTCTGCTGAAGCGGCGATATTTGCCATGGAGACCATGTACCTACATTGGACCTTCGTTCCTTACGCTATTTATGCGGTACCAACCATCGTTTTTGCATTTGCTTATTATAATATGAAGCGATCTTTTAGTGTCGGTTCACAGATTAGTCCCTTAGTAACGGTAGGCGTTCAAAAGAAGTTTAATGGTGTCATTGATGCAGTCGTATTGTTTACAGTGGCTACAGGTATATCCGCATCCTTTGGTACAGCCGTCATGAATATGGGCGGTGGCATGAACGCACTTTTTGGTATGAACAATGATAAATACTTATGGATTGTTATAACGATTATTGGCACCATTGCTTTTATTATTTCCTCAGGAACAGGTTTGATGAAAGGTATTAGGGTTTTATCAGATGTGAATGTATACCTGTATTATATTATTATTGCAGCCTTGCTTATACTTGGTCCGACGGTATATTTTTCTAGCATCGGAACAGAAGCATTTGGTGGATTTTTAGATAACATTTTCAGTAAAGCATTATTCACAGGGACCGCTGCAGGAGATACATGGGCATCAGGTTGGACCATGTTCTATTGGTCTAATTGGATGGCATGGGCACCTGTCTCTGCTGTATTTTTAGCCAGAATCGCCTATGGTTATAAAATCAAAGAAGTGGTTATGATGAACTTCGTCGTACCAAGCATATTTAGTGTTGTTTGGATGACCATTTTATCCGGAACAACTTTGAATTTTCAGATGACAGGTAGAGTGGATGTTCTAGCTATTATGAATGAACAAGGATCGGCCGCAGCTGCCTATGCGGTTCTAGGTGAACTTCCCTTATCCGGGATCATTATCGCCATTTATCTTATTGCAGTCTTTATATCTTTCATTACAGCCACGGACTCAACAACCAATGCCATGGCCAGTATATGTACAACAGGCATTCGTGAGGGTAGTCAAGAAGCGCCGTTACTCATAAAAGTCGCTTGGGGTGTGATCGTTGGAGCAGTTTCCTTGGTATTTATCGCCACACTTGGAATAGACGGCATCAAGATGATGTCCTATTTAGGTGGTTTTCCCGCTTTGTTCTTAGGTCTCTTTAGTCTGGTCGCTTTACTTAGAATCATGAGTAAACCTGAGAAGTATGATACCTATGCAAAAGAATAACTGAAGTTCTCGCTAAAGTATCTCTCCAATAAAACAAGTGGTTGCTGTAATTAAATAGTTTTGAGGAATTGGAAAGGGGCAAAATCGGATATTATCCGACTGCCCCTTTTGCTTAAAGAAAATTTACAGCAATACTAGAAGGATCCTACGTCAGTAACATTACCTTTTTGAATGATGATATTACCTTTTAGTACGGTTCCTACATTATTATAGATATCATAAGTACCGGGTGGTAGTGTAATCATGAAGCGGCCACTAGCGCCTATTTCTGCTATCTGCGTAACATTGTCAGCCTTTCGCAGTATGTATATTTCACTACCTTGAGGTCTATTGCGAATGCCTGTAATAATACCCATTTCGGATGCAATAGTGTAGCTATTACCAACACTGAATTTTTGAGGTCGCAAAGAGATTCTTATATCACCGCTATTACTAAGTGTGAAATGTGAACCTTTATAGACACCGCCATAAGGCACTGTTTGGGCAGCATTTAACTCAATATTGACACTGTATTCGCCAACGTTGACAGGACTACTATAATAACCTTCATGGTTGACAGAGATGGGTGTGTATGATTTAGATTTTTCATCTATAATACCTATTGTAGCGTTAGATGCTGGCGCTCCGTTAAAAGGGTTAATTACCCTTCCACTGATAAAAGCTGCTGTATTTGAAGCCATTGCATAGATGCTTCTGTCAATCCAAGCGCCATCTGTATATATATTAGATAGAAAATGCAATTGTAAGTTGTCATCACCAGCCAGTGTAGTATATTGAACGCTAGCGACGCCGTTTGCATCTGTAATGGCTTCTGTTGCCGATAGTTGTGCCCGTCTATCAGCTTGTCCTGCATTAGCAAAAAAACCAATTTGTGTATGAGCAGCAGGAAGGTTGTTTTCACCATATGTTGCAGTAACTGTTATGGTAATTATTTGGCCACCACCGGTAGGTACAAGTGCACGACTAAGCTTTTGTGTGATGTTAGCGTTATTATAAAATAGTGGCTCATTTTGTTCTGGGATATGCCACTCATCTAGAGGTTCTTGGGCGAAGGCAACAACATCAATAATTCTTTTTCCGTCAGGTCGTTCTATATTATATAGGGCTGTGGTAGTCATACGTGCCATCTCACTGCGATTCATTAGTTTAGTACCCATATAATATAGACCTCTGTCAAGAGCTAAGTTGTTGGCCATGTCATTATAACCTTCAGGCCAAGTCATATCCTCATTTTCATGTTGTAAGATACGTGTAAGAATAGCAACCCAGTGTACCATTTGTAAGGAATCACCAGGTGCATAGCGATTATTTCCAACACCTTTTAGGATATCATTTTGTGCCATTAAGTTAATCCATCCCAGAGCCCAAGCATGCTGAGTACCTTCTATGTCAGTGAAGATAGATTCGGATAGAGAGGCAATAGTCGCATCTGCCTCCGTATATCCCAATAAGTATCCGGCAACCTTGGCTGCAGCAGCTCTATTAAGTTCTGCTTGTGGTGCGAATTGATTGTTACCAACACCTGCTAGAATGCCCAGTCTCGACATTTCTAGGATAGCATCACTATGTGGGTTATGTTCAATGTCCGTATAAGGTGTTGCTAAGCTAGTACTTGTCATGATGATTGTTAAAATAACGGTTAACAAAATTGATCTTGCTCTTCTAAGTTTCATCATTACCTCCTTCTAGTGCTTGTTATATAACTATTCTAACATATTTGCCCTTTAGTGAAACCATAAATGAAAAAAATAGAATAATAGTAGCTGATTATTAATTTTAGTAATTTTTTTATTAAGAAAAACAGTACAAATTCAAACTTTGTGGAAAATGTTTGAATAAAAGCCACGATAAAATATGATATAATGTATTTTTAAAATAATAGGGTTGTGGGGATGGTCAAATTATGAGAAGTTTGAGCGTTATATCAAGTTTAATGTTGTTGATTATTTTAGTTGGGTGTAGCCGTTTTGATCCGGACTATATAAGGGTTGAAAACAGTAAGAAAAAAGTAGAGGTAGAATTTTGGTACGGTATGACAGGTTATTCAAGCGAACTGATGAAAAGTTATATAGATACATTTAACAATGGTCAGGAACTATATACTGTAGTAGGCGTGGAACAATCCAGTAATGAAGAAACCTTTAAAGCTTTAAAATCAGCTATAGCAAGGAAAAAAGTACCTTCTGTTGTTCTATTGGAGAATCAGCATTTGTATTATTTGGCTTCAAAAGGTGTTATGGATAAAGTGAATGATTTTAATCCGGATGGTAAGATGGATGACTTTATCGAATCCTATATAGAACAAAATAAAATCAAGGATAATCTAATGGGAATTCCTATGTATGGAAAAACGACGGTTTTGTATTATAGACGCGATTTTTTTGAAGAACATCGTATCAAACCTGTTGATTTACTGACATGGGAAGCGGTGTCCTCAGTTGCAAGTAAACTAACACAAAAGGATGAAAATGAAATTCTGGTCTATGGTTGCGAAATAATGAATGGTGCCAAAAACTTGATTGATGGCGCTATTAGTAATGGTGGGAATTTTCTCAGCGAAGATGGCAGAGAAATAATGATTGATAAGGAAGAGTGGATTGAAGCTTGGGAATTTTTTAGAGCGCGTATCCATGATGAAAACCTCATTAAAGTGCATTATGGTGGAGACATTACAGGTAATAGATTTGCCAATATTGATGATATTATGCAAGGAAGAACAGCTATGTATATTGGATCATGTGGTGACCGAGGAGAATTGGATTCTAGTGTTATAGGGACATACTTGCTTCCCTCTTGGGAGAATAAGTTGGATAATCCAAGGGCCGTCGTAGACCTATACTCCTTAAGTATACCCATTTATGTGGATGCTAGAGAAAGAGAAGGGGCAATGGTGTGGATGAATTTTTTAACCAGTGAAGAAAAAAGCTTAGACTGGTTAACCAATACCGGATTCTTACCGGTTAGAAAATCATCTATGGATGAAGACGCATTCTACAGCCATATACTTGAAAATCCAGACTACTTTATCCCCATAAGTCAAGTGAAGTTTGGTACGAAAATATTCATAGACCCAACAGATGGAAAAATATATGATGCTTTAAATAATGCTGCTTACAAAGTTCTGGTAGAAAATATTTCAGCTAAAGAAGCATTAGAAATAGCAAAGACAGAAACACAACCTATTCTTGATGAAATAAGAAATCAAGGGAGGTAAGTTGTTGTGGTCTGTGTCATATTGGTCATAACTATGATTATTAGCTATATCTATTCTAATGAGTTGATGAGAAGAATGGCTATCATAACAGATCAAAAAATGGACATTATTGTTAAAAACCTTGAAGAGGAACTTGGAAAAGTGATTGAGCTTCAGAATTCAATTCAGGATGATGAGTCACTTCAAAGACTCATTATTGAAGTCGGTAAAAGTAATAGCAGTGATCAATATTTAGAAAGAGAGATTTCAGAAGTTTTAAGGCAATATGCCTATGAAAATATTAATGTAAATTCAATTTTCGCCTTTGACATGAATCTGGATATTCTGGATCCACTTTATAAAATAGAACCATATAAAGAGATTGTTGAAGAATTTTCTTGGTTTTATGAACTGGTACAATCGAACAGACTTAGTGGATTTTCTGAACCAACAAGTTTTCCAAATAGACAATACCATAATACTTCCGAGACAAAAGCGACAATAACCTACTTCTCAACATACATTAATACAAATAATTTTGTACAGATAGGTTATTTGCTACTTAACATAAAAAAAGACAATATTTTCAGGAAATTCACCCAAGCTTGTCAAGAGGAATTTGATTTTGTGATTCTGGTAGATGAAAAGGCGAATATCATACATAGTGTTGGCAACAGTCATTTAGACAATCAAGAAGTAAAGGCGTTTATGACAAAAAGGCATGAGGGCGTCCATGATATCACAGTTGAAAATCTAAGTACATACATTATAACGAGGCCGGTAGAAAACTATAAAGATTGGGTTGTTATAGGGGGTATCTCTTATGGAACGATGAATAGGGAAAGTGAAATGATCAGCAAAATTGTGTTTCTCTTAACAGGATTCAGTCTTTTACTTGTAATTTTAATATCTTTTATAATATCAAGAAAAATAACTGAGCCCATCATTGAGGTAACCCATGCAATGGAAGTGTTGGAAAAAGGAAGGTGGCCAGAGCCACTTCGTGCGAAAAGTGAGGACGAGTTAAAAACGTTGGTTGAAGGCTTCAACAAAATGATTGTAGATGTACAGGTTTTGTTCTTACAAGTTAAACAAGAACAAAACGAAAAACATGAATATGAAGTGAACAATCTTAAGCTAAGGCTGGATATATTGCAGTCTCAGATTAACCCACATTTTATCCATAATACCTTAAACGGACTCAAGTATTTGGCCGTTGAGGAAAAAGCGTATCGACTGGTGGACTTGATTGAATCATTTAACCTATTATTACGGTCTAGTATGTCCATTAACAGGGATTTTATAAGTATCGAAGAAGAGCTCGAATGTGTTAGAAGTTTTCTTAATATATTTGAGATTCGATATGATTATTCAATAAAGATAAAACTAAGTGTTGAAGCAGGCGTTGAGGCTGTCAAGATTCCAAAATTGATATTGCAACCCATTGTGGAGAATTCAGTCTATCATGGCATTATGAATAAAGACGAAGAAGGATTTATAGAGATTAGAATTAGCAAAACAGATCATGATAGTATTTTGATTGAGGTTGAAGACAATGGTATCGGTATGTCAGAAGAAAAAATATTTGAGTTACTGAATCAAAAGGATGAAGAGAATAAACAAGTTGCATTCTCAGGAAAAAAAGGGTTTAACAATATTGGTCTAAAGAACATTAAGGACCGTTTGAACCTATACTATGATCAAGCAAGTCGATTGATGATACATAGTCAAGAAGGAATGGGTACGGTTGTATCTTTTGAAATACCATTAATTGGCATAGGAGATGATACGCATGGGGATGTATAAAGTGCTTATAGTGGATGATGAAAAACCTGCAAGAGAATTGATTAAGCATATTATTGATTGGGATGGACTGGGTTTTGAGATTTGCGGAGAAGCAAAAAATGGTCGAGAAGCACTTGAGGGTTATCATATGTTTGAACCGGATATTATTATCACGGACATACAAATGCCAATCATGAATGGCTTAGACTTAATTAAAGAAATTAGAAGCTTCGACCAAGAACAAAAATTCATTGTCTTAAGTTGCCATGAAGAGTTTTCATTCGCCCGGGAAGCTTTTTTATTGAATGTTGAAGATTATTTGATCAAAGACTTACTGAGGGGAGATGAACTCAACCATTTGTTACTTAGCATCGCAGAAAATAAGAATGAAAAAAAGATGAAACATATGGAAGACAAGCAACAACGTATGGTGGTGCATAATAAGGGATTGATTGAATACATAGCAAAGCAAGGAAGTAAAGAAGTACGTAACTTTATGGATATAGATAAAGGCTGCATGTATCGAATGGTTATAGTAGGTTTTGATGATTATTATAAAAGCAATTTACCTAGCAAAGAATATGATCAAGAAGAAATGAAAAACAGCTTAATTTGCGCTTTAGAATCATTCAATCAAAAAGAAAATCAGGACTTAATACATGCTTTTGCATATATGGGAAGTGGTAAAGCTATCGTAATCATACAAATTGCAAACAGTATGAATGAACATATTAAATTGCAAAGTACAATGAATATTTTAAGCAGATTTAGAACATACTTTTCAAAAACAGATCAAACCCATACAATGACCATGGCCATCAGCAGAGATTTTAATGATTTGGACGGATTTATGGAAAGATATAATGAAGCCTATCAGGCTTTAAAATACAGGCTTTTTTTGGGAAAAGGTAAAAATATTTTTTATAATACATCGATTCCAAGGCTTACACAAATGTCAGAACAAGCATTAGAATCAAAAATTGAAAAAATAAAAGTTGCGGTAGAAGATTGCGATGTATGTAAGATGAAAGATCATATAAAAGATTTGTACAGAGAAAATCTTAAGGGATTTATGCAATATAATTTTCTAAAAGAAGTGAATGGTCAGATGTGTTATTTGTTATCGGATATGTGTTATCGGAATAACATTACATACAAGGAGCTATTAGGATATAGCTATCTACCGGCCAATATGTTGGATGAAGTAGACACAGTAGATGAAATCATTCATTGGTTCCATGATTGTTTTGAAAGATTGATTCAGATTAAAATAGAGAACAACAAATACAGTAGACATATTCAGGATGCCATGAGATATGTGATTGACAACTATGACCAACCCATTTCGTTGAACGAGATCTCAGAAGCTTTAAATATACATAAAGTATATTTATCACGTATCTTTAAAGAAGAGACAGGTATCACCATATCCTCCTATATTCTAAACCATAAGATCATGCAAGCTAAAAGACTCATTGAGGCAACAAATATGAAGATATATGAAATCGCTGAAACCACAGGATTTAGAAACGCACAACACTTTGTCGTGGCGTTCAAAAAAAATACAGGCATTACGCCCAAAGAGTTTAGAGATAAGAGAAGAAAATAGTTAATAATCCATAATAAATATTAATCTAAGCAAATCATTACAGAAAAAAAATTGATATAATCTATTTATTAAATAATAGGGAGGAACAAAAAATGAAGCAAGTAATGAAGAAAATGGCAACGCTATTGATGATTTTATCTATTCTGGTTATGGCTTTTAGTGGTTGCACAAAAGCTGCTACAACGCCGGTTGTGGAATCAGATCCTGCTAGTGCCTCAGAGTCAGACTCTAATTCGGCAGCAGATGACTACAAATTGGTATTAAGACTAAGTCATGTCTTCGATCCCGATGAACAATTAACCAAATCCATGGATATTATTGCAGACAATATTCTTGAGAGAACCAATGGGGCTATCGAAATACAAACGTTTCCATCTGGACAGATTGCCACATACAAAGATGGCGTGGAACAAGTCGTCAGAGGTGCAAACTTTATCTCCGTTGAGGACCCATCCTACATTGGTGATTACGTTCCTGAATTTACCGCTTTAGTTGGGCCCATGTTATTTCATAATTATGATGAGTATGTAGAACTTGTTAGAACGGATATGGTCGAAGGTTGGAAAATGAAAGCAGAAGAAAAAGGCATAAAAATCCTTGCACTCGACTTTATTTTTGGTTTTAGAAGCGTCATTACAGATAAAACAATTACAAAACCGGAAGATTTAAGAGGTATGAAAATTAGAACGCCCGGCAGTCAATTATTTATAGAAACACTAAATGCAATGGGAGCAACAGCTGTACCACTACCATGGGGTGAGACTTTTAGTGCTTTGGAACAAGGCGTTGTAGATGGTCTAGAAGGATCGGAATTTACTAATGCACAAACCAAAGTATATGAAACAGGCAAGAAAAACGTTGCATTGACCAATCACTTTTTGGGAACTTGTGGTTTCTATATTTCTGTAGATGTATGGAACAATATACCTGAAGAATATAGAGTGATTATTGAAGAAGAAGTAGAACGAGAAGCCGAGCGCAGTATTGCATTACTAAAAGCGGAATACGAAGAAACCGTCAAAGAATTAGAAGCAAACGGCGTTGTGTTTAACGAAGTTGATGTTGAAGCATTTACAGAAGCGACAAAGGGATTATTTGAAACTTTGCCTGGAGTAAACATTGAAATGTACAATCAAATTCAAGATGAGCTTAAAAAAATAAGAAATTAAGTAGAAGTCATAAAAACTCTCTTGTTGTATCGTAATAGTATGCAAGGGAGTTTTTTATGACCAAAATTGACAGGAGGATGAGTCATAAAATGAAGACGCTTAAACATATTTTTAGCAATATTGAAGAAATCATCAGTGGCTTTTGTATTTGTTTAACCGTTACCATTGTTATTGCAAATGTAGTCCTTAGATATTTTTTCAATACAAGCTTGTACTGGGCAGAAGAAGTTGCGACAATGAGTTTCGTATGGAGCGTTTTTGTCGGTGCCAGTGCAACTTACAAACATAGAATGAATATCGGTATTGATTTTCTCATAAAAAAAGGCAATAAAAAATTCAGAGAGGTTGTCAAGTTCATAGTAAATATCATGTTGTTGGTGATTACCTCCTATATCTTCTATTTAAGTATTATTTTCACGAGACTATCCGCTATTAAACCAACCGCTGTTTTAGGTATATCTTCGATGTATGTTAATTCTGCATTAGCTGTTGGCTTTGGCCTGATGACAATCCATTCTGTGAGATTTTTGTACAAGGATCTAAGAGAAGCAATGATGACAAGGGAGGGTTTATAGATGGCGTATTTACCAATTGTTCTAGTCTTAGTTCTGTATTTTTCAAGCATTCCCATAGCCTTTGCGTTGTTGGCTGCAGCACTATTATATTTTGGGTTCATTAATGTGGGTATGCCGACAGATTTAATTCTTCAAAAATTTGTATCAGGAACCGGTTCATTTCCATTATTAGCCATTCCTTTCTTTATTATGGCAGGTTCTATTATGAATTACTCCGGTATCAGCAATAAACTTATGAGCTTTGCAGAAGTATTAACCGGACATATGACAGGTGGATTGGCTCAAGTGAATGTTGTCCTCAGTACATTAATGGGTGGGATATCAGGTTCAGCCAATGCGGATGCGGCGATGCAGTCAAAAATGTTGGTTCCTGAGATGGAGAAAAGAGGCTACAGTCGGGCATTTTCAGCAGCGATTACAGCATCATCTTCAGCCATATCTCCGGTTATCCCACCAGGTATAGACTTAATTATATACGCACTCATAGCAAATGTCTCAGTAGCGAAAATGTTTGCGGCAGGCTACATGCCTGGCTTAATCATGTGTAGTTGTCTCATGATAACGGTTGGCTTTATATCCAAGAAAAGAAAATACTTGCCGACTAGAGAAAAAAGAGCCACACTTATTGAAATATTAAAACAACTTAAGGAATCCATCTGGTCATTGTTATTACCATTTGGTGTTATTCTGGGATTAAGATTTGGCATGTTTACGCCAACAGAAGCTGGAGCAATAGCAGTCCTTATAACGATTTTAATAGGATTTTTTGTTTATAAAGAACTAAAAATTTCTCACTTTAAGGCCATTATCAAAGATACTATTTATGGCTCAGGTACAGTCGTTTTAATCATTGTTTCTGCTTCCGTCTTTGGTTATTATATGAGTTGGGAAAGGATTCCACAGGCCATTTCAAATGGTTTAATGGGACTCACAACAGATAAATGGGTTATGTTGCTTATCATTAATCTTTTGCTTTTAGTCATGGGTATGTTTCTAGAAGGTGGCGCAGCACTCATCATAATTGCACCTTTGGTGGTACCGGTTATCGTAGGTCTTGGCGTTGATCCTGTTCATTTTGGTGCAATAGCCATTGTTAATATAATGATCGGAGGCGTTACACCACCTTTTGGTTCAATGATGTTTACAACATGCTCGATAACAAAAACACCGGTGAATGAGTTTGTGAAGGAAAGTCTACCTCTGATTGGAGCGCTAATTGTTGCTTTAATAATAGTCACATTCTTCCCTGCATTAATATTATTCCTACCAAATCTTATGTAAATCTAGGAGGTTAATATGGAGATAATTGCACATAGAGGGGCTTCGGGCTATGCGCCTGAAAATACATTGGCGTCTTTTATTAAGGCGGTCGAAATGGGAGCAAAAGCCATAGAGTTTGATGTACAAATGACAAAAGATGAAGAAATCGTAGTCATTCATGACTATAAATTGAACAGAACAACAGATGGCAAGGGTTATATAATGAACAAAACTCTTGAAGAAATCAAAAGATGCGATGCAGGAAGTTGGTTCTCTGAAGCATTCATGGGAGAAGCAGTACCTTTATTAACGGAAGTGCTAGAGATGATACCAAAAGATATTACCCTTCATGTTGAAATAAAGAAGGCAGTGTTTGAAAAAAGAGCAGTGGAGAAAAAAATAGTTGAGATTTTAAAGTCTTCAAATAGACTGAGTCAATCAGTGATTTCTTCATTTGATCATTATTGTATTGAACAAGTTCACAGGGAAGTGCAGGTTAAGACAGGTGCTCTTATTGATGCTAAGATTATTAAACCCGTTGATTATTTAATATCTAGAGGGATTAACAATTACAGCCTGAACCTAGGGTTTGAATTTGTTGATGCTGCCCTAATTGAAGAAGCCCACAATAATGGATTAAAAGTATTATCATATACAGTCAATGAACGAAGTATTGCAAAAATGTTTGAGGAAATGGGCGTAGATGGCATATTCACAAATTATCCGGATATTATGTCTTGGGACGAACCTTAATCCTAATCCTAACAAAAAAGGAGAAAGATCAATGAAAGATATTTTTCTTGATAGAAATAAAGAGCTCGAAAATGAAATAGAAGAATATTTATGTTGCCTGCACAACGGTGCAATGATTTTCTATGAAGGTATTAAGGACTATATACATAAAAATGACAAGCGATTCAAAGAAAGAGTCAGAGCTGTCATAGAACACGAGAAAGAAGCAGATGGACACCTTAAGAATCTTAAATTCACCTTATATCGTTACAATCTAATTCCGGATTTGAGTGCAGATATTCTTGAGTTGATGGATGCAATGGATGATATCAGCGATGTATCAAAACAAGTCTTACTGGATTTAGATATAGAAAGACCTTATATGGAAGATGAATTTTCAGAGGATTTCATTGAGATTGCGAAAATATCATTAAAAGCGGTAGAAGCACTCATGGGTGGCGTAAGATTATTCTTCACTCATGTAAAAACCATAGACGATTATATAAGCAAGGTATACTTTTATGAATCAGAAGTGGATAAGCTCGAAGAAGTCCTTAAAACAAAAATATTTCAGAACAGTGAAACATTAGACCTCAGTCAAAAGATGCATCTCAGTTATTTTGTGAAAAAAACAGCGGCTCTATCCGATATTGCCGAACAAATGGCCATAAAGCTTTCAGTCTTCAAATTCAAGAGAGGTATCTAGATACGTATAAACCATAATTAAGAGGTGAGATTTGCATGCAAGGTTCAGCAATATCAATTATTTTTTTATCAGCAGGCGTTTTTATGGGCTGGTCCTTAGGGGGAAATGATGCTGCAAACATATTTGGGACAGCTGTAGGAACAAGGATGGTGAAGTTTAGGACAGCTGCAATAATATGTAGTATCTTTGTAACCATCGGTGCAGTCGTAAGTGGTGCAGGTGCATCACATACTCTTGGATCATTAGGCGCTATTAATGCCATAGGAGGTGCATTTGCTGTCTCTGCTTCAGCCGCAGCAACAGTCATGTTCATGACAAGTAAAGGGTTACCGGTATCAACCTCTCAAGCAATTGTAGGCGCAATCATCGGATGGAACTTTTTTGCTGGCATAAAAACGGATTTTTCCGTATTGCAAAAAATAGCCGCCACATGGGTTTTTACGCCTATACTAGCAGCACTGTTTGGAATGATTTTTTACTGGATTGTAAAAAAGGGACTAGACAACACAAAAATTCATATCGTAAAGCTTTATAAATACACCAGAATCGCCTTATTAGTATCAGGCGCCTTTGGTGCCTACAGCTTAGGTGCCAACAATATTGCAAATGTAATGGGTGTTTTTATGAATGTATCCCCTTTTGAAACCATACATTTAGGGTTAGGTTTTAGCTTGACTGGAACGCAACAGTTATTTTTACTTGGAGGTATCGCCATATCAATCGGTGTATTTACTTACTCAAAAAAAGTTATGATGACCGTTGGTGCAAGTATATTTAAGTTATCACCAATAAGTGCTTGTATTGTAGTCCTTGCAACTTCAACGGTATTATTCTTATTTTCATCAGAAAGTCTATATATTTGGTTGACTTCTAGGGGATTACCGGCTTTTCCACTGGTGCCAGTCTCACAATCACAAGCTGTCGTAGGTGCGATTATTGGAATAGGTATATCCAAAGGAGGTAAAAATATTAATCTGAAGCAACTTGGTAGAATAGGTATAGGATGGGTACTAACCCCATTATTTTCAATGTTCATCTCCTTTTTAGCCCTAATTATTATGCAAAACGTTTTCCAGCAAACAGTGGTCCTATAATAACACTCCCAAATAATTTATAAAAAAGCATCGAACCCTTAACCATATTGGTTAAGGGTTCGATGCTTTTTTATACTCAAGGAGGTGTCCAGCAAAGCTGGCCACTTGCAAGTCATACTTTAGTATTCAGCCCAAAAGCGCGGCAGAATACGTCAAAGTCAGACAGCAAATTCTTGTAAGTGAAACATTAAAAAATCTTAAGCCCATCCTCAAATCCAAACACATTATAAGGAACTTCGAAATAGTCAGAGTAGAAGTTGTTGCTCGTAGGATTATGGGCCTGGACCGTGATTTGAAGATGAGTCTCACTGATACCAAAAGACAAGGTCGAGTCGTCATAGTCTAATTCTTTACCAAGATGTTGATTAATAGCGGTTTTGTAGTCGTAGCCATCAACAAAAATATCAGATAGCGTCATAATATGACCGGACGCATCCAGAACATCATAGGAGGAGATTGAACCATCGATTCCCGGACCGTAGAAATAGATATAATAGTTAACATTGGTATAAGGGCCAACCTTGAGCTGGTATGAATGTAGATTAGCCTGTTCTAGGGGTTGGTTTTTATGATACTCAAGAACGGTAGATTTATGATTATCAAAGGCATTATCTAGAAGTGACTTTACAACATCGGTTGCACCTACAGGATAAGTATATTCAATATAGAACTGTATACCGTCTTCTACATAATTTTTTGTTTGGTAGTCAGCATGATTGGCATCATAACTGGTTATAAACCGCTTGACCCCATCATCTTTGACAAAAAGATCGTCATCATGATAGAACCTTTTGTTGATGGCAATATTACCAAGGCTACTTCCTAGAGGGATTGAAAAGGTATGAGCGTTGTAACCGATATTAAAAGCTGGTGTCTCATGATCTAGGATAAGGTGAAGGCTATCATAAGCCAAATAGAACTTTTGTGTCGGTAAAAAACCTTTGAAGGGTGCGATCAATTCTAAGTTAGACCCATAGAAATCTTCAGCATCGGCCAGTAATTGTTGTCGCCTAACCTCGCTGAGTGCAGCATCGTTTAGGATAGCAAGACCATCCGTATCGTTGGTAAAAATATCCATTAGAAGAAGTTCTTCTCCGGTATTCAGATCAAAAGTCAAGCCATCTACTAAATTATAATAAGAGGGTATAGAATCTGAATCTCCCTTATGCTCAGCAGAAAGTCTAAGGAGAACAGAGAGCACATGATTGCTGTTGAATTGGTGCGACACCTCCAGATAATAATACTGAAGTTCTCCTTTGGCACTGGGATTGGTGGCATAACCTCTAAAAGGCGGCATAAAACCTTCTTCTATATAGGGTAAATAAGAACGGTATAAATCATAGATGGCTGTATTGATCTTATCTTCAACAGTTTGATCCTTAAGTCCCGAGATCTGAAAATAACTTTTGTAGAATCGATCAAGTGATTTTTCTTCAATATAATCAAACTCAAGCGGATTATCGGTTACAAAATAAACATCACAAGGGGTGTTTATTACCTTACCCAAAGGCGATCGTAGTATTTCTATGGATGTTTCTTCTTGGTTCAGGACGGGATCCGTTTCACCTGGTTCCATTACTATGTCATCACTAGGATCTGAATTTTCCGTGCAACCGACTAAGCTGAAGGTAAGTAATAGTAGGAGGCTAAGTATAAGATATTTAACAGAAAAGCTATTGTAACGGAACATAGCCGGTCTCCTTTGCCAGAATTTGTCCTTCATCGCTAAGAAGCCAATTGACGACTTGCCTTGCTGGGCTATCATTAGCTTCATCAGAACGGATGACAGCGTAATAGGCAGTACCAACAGGGTATTCCCCGGATGCGATGGTCTCAGGGCTTGGATAGACATCGTCCACCTTAAGTAAACGAACTTGATCATTGCCCCACATATCTACAACAAAGTAATAATAGGAATAACCCAGAGCATCCGGTGCACTTTCATAAGCAGCAACAGCATCAATCAGACCGCTCATACCTGCGATAATATGTTCCGTAGGCGGCTCCATAGGTTGTTTATCTTTCATGACCAGTTCAAGAAAACCGGTCTGACTACCGGAGTTGAGTGGACGTTGATAGGCAATGATTGGAAGGTCAGGACCGCCTACCTCTGACCAGTTTGTAATCTCACCGGCATAGATGGAACGAATCTCTTCATAAGTTAGTGAATCTATAGGATTGTCCACATGAGCCAGAAAAACAAAAGCTTCGCTAACAATAGGAATAACTTCTAGAGTTACATCCATAGATTCAGCCAGTTCCAGTTCTTCTTTTGAAGGGCTTGTAACAAAGATCAGATCTGTATTTTTTTCAATAAGGTTGACATAGGCTTGATGGGTTTTGTTATGTAGGATATAAGGTCGAACCTCATCAAGGGTCATGTCCATAAGTCTGGCAGCCAGTGCCTCAGACAAAGGTATAGTAACAGTGGAACCATCTACGCGAGGATAGGTATCCAAGTCGAAGCTTGGTGCCACAGCTTCAATTGAATCCTCAGGCTTAAGTGAGGTGGAATTGGAAGCGGTGCATGAAGCTAGCATGCTTAAAGATAATGTTAATAATATAACAAATACAATTTGACCAAAATACTTTTTACGACTGTTCATATTAAATCTCTCCTTCTTAATGGTTTTTATATGACGTTAACACCAAATTTATCTCTATATTAGATGTTGTCCTTACTCTAATTAGCTTACTAAAGGGAATGTAACTTGTAAAGTTAAATAAAGATGTCAAAAGTCTTACGTAATGTTACGAACTAGGTTTTATAAGATAGACAATCCATGTTCCAAATTGTATAATGAAAATACTTAAATAAATACTTAAATAATATTTATATGGAGGGCCTATGACGCATAAACATGCCATAAAAAATGATGAAAAATATCTAAACCCGTGGACCCTTAGATATGAAGGTATTTATGAGAATCTTGAAGAAAAGTTCATCGAGGACTACAACAAGTCCAAGATTAAAAATCAAAGAACAAATATTTTGATTGGCTTCGTGGCCACTTTATTGTTTGTTTTTGTGAATTTTTTTTATGTTCATGAAAGCATTATAGTATCTTTATCCTTACGTCTTCTCCTTTTTATGCCCATGGCTCTGATTTTTTGGTATCTAAGTTATAAAGATTATTTTTATAAAATCAGTCAAAGAATCATAGTCATCTATATTATATGTGGCACCATAATTTTGCTAGTCATACATTATATCAGTTCAGGCTATGGTGCATATGCTTATCGGTATGAACTATTGCTTGTGTCCATATTCTTGTATTTATTCAGCACCTTAAGATTCAAAAGCGTATTATTGACAAGTCTGATTATATTGGTCATATACAATATATTCTATTTATATACAAAGGCCATTTCAATAGAAATACATATGGATGCAATGATTATGTATGGATTCATTATCATACCGGGAAGCTTATCGACTTATTATTCTGAGATAGCCCAACGCCAAAGCTTCTATCAGCGTTTGAAGCAATCTGAGGAAAAGGTGGAAATGGAACATGTAAATGAAGATCTGGAAAAGAAAGTCGCGGAGAGAACCTTAGAGCTGAGCATAACCAATGAAAACATTCAGATTAGTGAAAAAGCTTTTAGAAGCTTGTACGAAGAGGCAGCAGACGCCATTCTCATTATTGAAGACCGAGTTATGGCCGATTATAATCAAGCCTTTGAAGTCATGTTTAAGTTAGAATATGGCTTTGATTTTATAGGTAAAGACATCCGGCAGTTGGTTAAGGATTTTGATGATGAGGAAAAGGATATTTTGGAGAAGTTTTTAGAGCGTGGTAATGAAGAAAAGTCTCTAAAAATACAAGGCAAGTTATTTAAGCGTAATCATCAACCCATGATTCTTCAGATCATGTTCACAAGAATAAATCTAATTGAACAGGAAATTATTCATGCTTTGGTCCGTGATATCACAAAAGAAAGTAAAATGGTAGAGAATCTGGAATATATCAGTTATCATGACCAACTCACTGGTATTTATAACAGGCTCTATTTTAATAAGGCTCTTGGTCAGCTTAGGACCAAAGAAAATATGCCAATGATGATTATAATGGCGGATGTGAACGGACTTAAGCTTATTAATGATACCTTCGGCTATGAAGTCGGAGATCAGTACTTGATTAAAGTCGCCAAGATACTTAAGCATGCAAGTCGTAAAAAAGATATCATCGCCAGATTAAGCGGAGATGAATTTGCCATCATATGCCCAAAGACAGAGATGTTATTGGTAGGTGATTTGATATTGCAGATCAAAAAACAAGCCCGTATCCAGAATATCAAAGGCATTCAACTGTCTATATCACTTGGGTACGCCATTATGAATAAGCCGGAGGATTCGTTGGATGAAGCACTAAAGCTCGCTGAAGACCATATGCAGGAAAGAAAAGTATTTGAGAGTCCAACCATGCGTAGAAAAACCATAGATGTGGTCATCAAAACCTTACATGAGAAAAACGCCAGAGAAGAGCTACACTCTAGGCGCGTTTCGGAATTGTCGAAGATTCTTGGAAAAGCCATACATTTATCAGAGGAGAAAATCAAAGAAATTGAGATGGTAGGTTTGCTCCACGATATTGGTAAAATCGGCGTGGATGAGAATATTTTAAACAAAACAGGCAGATTAACCGAAGAAGAATATGAAGCAGTCAAACAACATCCGGAGATTGGTTTTAGAATCCTTAACACCTCTAATGAGATGTTGCGTTTATCTAATTATGTCTTGTACCATCATGAACGATGGGACGGTAAAGGTTACCCCACAGGCATCAAAGGTGACAACATACCTATACAATCCAGAATCATAGCCATTGTAGATACATTCGATGCCATTACCAGTGAACGCCCTTATCGACCGGCAAGAAGCATTGAAATGGCCCTTGAAGAACTTAAGGAAAACGCAGGTACGCAATTTGACCCCTATCTGGTGATGGCTTTTGTAAAGGCTATACAACAGGAGAATGTGACACCATAAGCAAAATTTGGTATTTATCAAAAAAGGCTGAATATGAATGGAGAACCTATGAAGAAAGCAATGTTAAATAGAAAATCAGAACGTACATATACAGGTCTACCTTTGTCGGAAGATCATGAAAAGAAACTAATTGCCTACTTGGAAGACGATAAAAACCGAATCGGTATCAACGGTAATACCATTGCTATATATTATCAGAAAGTCATCGAGCAAAAAAATGAAAAAATCGGTACCTACGGTATTATAAAAAAAGCACCTGCATACTTAATCACACTATGTAAGAACACTTCAGAAGCGATGTTAGATTGCGGTTATGTATTTGAAAAACTTGTGCTTTATCTTGAATCTATGGGAATTGCTACCTGTTGGTTGGGTGGTACCTTTAACCGTAACAAAATTAAGTTAGTAGAAGGACCGGCAACAGATGAAATCATACCAATCATATCACCCGTAGGTTATAGTGCACGCAAAAAAGCTATGATGGATCATCTATTTAGAAAGATGGCCCATTCAGATAGTCGAAAAGACTTTGATTTGCTTTTTTATGATCAAGAGAAGACAGTTATAGACGACACCAATCTTAAAAAGCAGTTAGCATATGTTCGTGTAGCACCAAGTGCTTCTAATCAGCAACCTTGGCGTGTTGTTATGGATTCAGAAAAAAACGCCCACTTTTATATTCATAGAACGCCTAAATATGGGGAGCAATTAGGCTATGATATACAGTTGATTGATATAGGTATCGCCCTATGCCACTACGAATTAGCCACGGGAAATAAGCGTTATTTCAAAAAAACAGAGAAAATTTCTATTGAAAAAGAATACTGGGATTATGTCATTAGTGTTGGTTCATGAGGTTAGTGAGATATAACAAAAAGTTAAGAAAGAATTGCAAAGACAATGAATATATAGTAACATTAAGGCATAGAAATGTCCTGAATGTTATATAAAAGGGGCTAGAATAATAAGGTGGCTATATGGTTAAGAAACTATCCATAAGAAACAAACTCATCATAAGCATTTTTCTGGGTTGTCTGATACCCTATTTTTTTGGTGGCCTTTATATTAAAAATCAAGCAGAAAATTGGCTCTATAATAGAAACCTTGAGAGCACCAACACATTACTTAGACAAACTGCAGACTTTGTAGACGAGACCATCTTAATCAGCAAAGAGAATCTGGTAACGATGATGGCTATGGACGAGCGGATTGTTCACGCCGACGGACAGCTTAATAGCTATGTAGCTTATGATGAAGAATCCTTTAGACGTCGTTCCTCCAATGAAGAAAGAAGGATTCTAGCACTTTTTAAAAATATGAAAGAATCTCATGAGATTCTGGGCCTTATCGCCTTTGGTACGGAGTCAGGTGGCTATGTTGAATATCCTGAATTTAAGCCCAATGCGCCCTATGATCCAAGACTAAGACCTTGGTATATCAATGCCATTGGAACAGAAGGTGTGATTGTATCTGAACCTTATCGGACCAGCGTAACAAACGAACTGGTGATTAGTATTGCTAAAAGTGTGAAATCCCGTAATACCGATGTTGGCGTCCTAAGCTTAGTTATCCGCTTAGATGATTTGGTGACACGCATTAATAACTTAAGCTATGGTGATACAGGTTATGTTAAAGTCCTAAGCCCTAATAATAAGTTTATTAACAGTCCCAAACATGAAGACTGGGTCCTATCTTCAGTGGAAGAACTGGGGTTAGATATCTTTGTGAATATTGAGACTTATAACGCCCAATCCTTTGAGGGTACTATGGAAGGTGAAGACAAAGTATTTAATGTCCATATATCCCCTTATAGTGGATGGAAGTACATCGCCATAATCGATAAAAGTGAGGTCATGTCTCAATCCAAAGCTTTAACGGATGCACTGATTTTCATATATTTTTTAACCCTGATTATTATATTGCTGTTTATATTCCTTATATCCAACTACATTACAAGACCGATTCTTAAGATTGCCGGTGTTATCAATAGGATGGCAAGCTTCAAATTTGACGACTATGAAGAAGACAAGGACCTCGTATCAATAAGTCATAAACAAGATGAAGTCGGTGCTATAACAACCGCCCTTCATGGCATGCAGACCAACTTCATTGAACTCTCAAACAGTATAAATATCATGGATCAGGAGATTCAGAATATAGATATTGGCGAGAAGTCTAGGTATAATTTAAGCTTATCAAAGGACAACCCATTTCACGGTATCACAAAATCCATTAATACTCTATTAGATAAAGTATATAGTTATATTGATCAAGTCAAGGCATCTCAAAAGGAGATTACCAACAAAAATGAATTGTTAATGGCTTCAGAAGAGGAATTGACAGCACAAGTGGAGGAGATAGAATCACAAAAAAGCTATATCCACTTTTTAGCAGACCATGATCCTTTAACAGAGTTACCCAACCGACGTAGCTTCTACAAAAAGTTAAACCAAGTGCTGGACGCCGATGAAAAAGGCGCTGTCATGCTACTGGATCTGGATAACTTTAAAGGCATCAATGATACGCTGGGTCATCTTTTTGGTGATCAGGTGCTGATGTACATATCCAGAGAGCTAGAAGCATTGACAAGCGATCGGGTATTTGTGTCACGTTTCGGTGGAGATGAGTTTTTGTTGCTCTATATGTGGGAAAATGGTGAGAATGAATTGTTAGAATTCATTCGTCAACTCAACGAATTGTTCAATAGAAAGCTCTATGTAGAAAACAATGAAGTGAACATAGAATTTAGTATGGGCGTATCTTTATTTCCAAGTGATAGTACGGACATTAATCAACTTATTATGAACGCAGATTTGGCTTTGTATACCATTAAAAACAGTGGTAAAAATAATTACGCCTTCTTTAGCGCCGGTATGGGAGAATATCAGATCTACAAATCCAAAACGGAAGCTATCCTTAGAGAGGCCATTGATACAGATGGTTTTAAGATGGTCTACCAACCCCAAGTGGAGCTTTCCTCAGGTAGAGTGGCCGGATTTGAAGCATTGCTTAGGTTGAAAAACAATAGGATGTCACCGGGAGAATTTATTCCAATTGCCGAAGAAAACGGCATGATCATAGCCATAGGTCGTATTGTGACGAAGCTGGTTGTGGAGCAGATTAGAAGCTGGATGGAAAAAGGTTATGTCATTAAACCGGTGGCCATTAACTACTCAGCTGTCCAGATGTATGATTATGGGTATAAAGCATACTTGATGAATTTACTAAGAGAAAACGCCGTCAGTCCAAATTATATACTGATAGAAATTACAGAAAATATATTCTTGGAAAACAAAGAGTCGACGATAGCCTTCCTCAAGGAACTTCGATCTTATGGTATCAAGATCGCCATTGATGATTTTGGAACAGGATATTCCTCCTTAAGTTATCTGACATTTTTACCGATTGATACCATTAAGCTTGACCGTTCACTCAGCATGGAGTTCCTAGAGATGGATAATATTTCAGTTATGGATAGCTTAATCGCTCTAGCCCATAGCTTAAATCTTCTGGTAATTGCAGAAGGTATTGAAGAGCACAAACAGGTTAAACGACTAAAATATGGTCAGTGCGATGCCATCCAAGGTTATTATTTTAGTAAGCCAATGGAAGTGGAAGAGCTGGAGTTGGATTTTGACAAAAAATACGAAGTCTAAAGACGAAAGCTAGAAAGAAAAAAGAACCTATATTAAGAACCTTAAAAAGAATCGATTTATCGGTTCTTTTTTTTTATCTTGACATTGAGTCCTTATGCCTATATAATTCTCCATAACACTAAACATATAAAACATATAGATTTAGTATGCAATAAAGAAAAGGAGATATGTCATATGAGAAGAATAAGAATCAAAGGGTGTTGTTGTTGCTGTTGCTGTCGTTAATCGTGAAGAAAGAAAAACAGTCACAAACAACCAAGGTAGAATCAATGAAAGATAGAGGTATCTTATGAAAAAGTTAAGAAGTGTATTGAGTCTCATATTAGTTGCATCCATGGTTTTAGCCCTGTTATCAAGCTGTACAGCAGGGGCAGATAATGATGAAGATAGCCCGATCAAAATAGCCGTAGCATTTCCTATGACAGGTGACCAAGCAGAATATGGCCAAAGTTTTCTACTTGCAGCTCAGATTAAAGTTGATGAGTGGAACGCAAAGGGCGGTGTCTTAGGCAGAGCGATAGAGTTGGTTTCATATGATGACAAGAACTCTAGTGAAGAGGCTGCAACCATAGCACAAAAAATAGTAAGCACACCAGATATTGTAGGCGTATTAGGGCATTTCTCATCCGGCGTAAGCATGGTGGCAGCACCGATATATGAAGAAAATCAAGTTATAGAAATATCCAATACCGCATCTCACCCGGATTATTCTTCAATCGGTGATTATATATTTAGAAACAACGCCGTCATCAGCAATGAGTTTGAAGTTATTGAGTCCTTGCTCACAGAAGATCTAAAATTATCAAAAGTTGGTATTGTAGCCATTAAGACGGACTGGGGAACGACAGCCGGTGCAATAGCTGCGGATATGATTCGTAACAATGATGCACTGACTTTAGTCGGACATGAAGAAGTGGTGGAAGGATCCGATGATTATAGCCTTGTAATAGCAAAGTTAAAAGAGGCAGGAGCAGAAGCCGTAATCAGTGTAGGCATGTACGCTTTGATAGCCCCATTAGCGAGACAATACAAAGCAGTGGATCCGGATATTCAAATACTTGGATTATCTAACTCCTATGCGCAGCAGCTCATTGAACTGGGTGGCGAAGCAACAGAAGGTATTATATTCCCGGTAAGCTTTTACAGTGATCCCCAAAATCCTGAAATAAAAAGATTCGTAGATGCTTATGTGGAAAGTTTTGGTAGTGAACCTTCAGCCTTAGCGGCACAGGCATATGACTCTATAGGTATTCTTTTAGAAGCCATCAAAGCCAATGGTAACTTAGATCGACCATCCCTTAGAGATACATTAAACAACATTACGTATCCTGGTATAACCGGAGAAACAAAGTTTGACGCAATAGGCGATGCCACTAAGAATTATACAAAACTCATAGTAAAAGACGGTAACTTTGTACCTTATGAAAATTAACACCGCTGGTTTGAGAGGAGGTCATAGAGATGATGCTTCAACAATTGCTTAATGGCATGGCTCTGGGTATGGCCTATGCTTTGATCGCAGTAGGCTACACCTTAGTATTTGGTATTCTAAGGCTGGTGAATTTTTCTCATGGCGCTGTTTATGCATTTGGAGCCCATATGGTTGTTTTCTTCATCGGTATGAACTTTGGACTATTACCGGCTGTAGTTTTCGGTATACTCTTATCCGGTTTATTAGGGGTTCTAATAGACAAAATTGCACTTAATCCCTTAAGAAAGAAAAAGTCCCCTAATATTTCAGCACTCATAACCACCATTGGCGTTTCGTATATTATACAGAATCTGCTGGTTCTTGGCTTTGGAAGTGGACGCAAGTCCTTTCCAAAGCTTATTGAAACCAGAAGCATCATGATAGGAGATGCCCAGATTACCAACATACAGTTATTGATGCTGGTCGTATCTGTGGTACTTTTTTTATCCCTTACTGTCCTGGTCAAGTATACAAAAATTGGATTGGCCATGCGCGCAGTCGAACAACATGAAACCAATGCCGCTTTAATGGGTATACCCACGAGTTTTATCATTTCATTTACATTTTTCCTAGGCGGGCTCACAGCTGCTATAGCCAGTGTCTTAATCGGAAGTCATTATGAGATTGTGTATCCTACGATGGGTATGATGATTGGATTAAAAGCTTTTTCAGCAGCGGTTCTAGGTGGTATTGGTGTTTTTTACGGATCAATTGTTGGTGGCTTATTGATAGGGCTGACGGAAGCACTTGCAGCAACTTGGTTTGGGGCGGAGTATAGAGACTCTGTAGCATTTATAGTCTTAATCTTGGTGCTGATTCTAAGACCAATGGGATTATTTGGTAAGAAAGGCTTAAATAAGGTGTAAGCATGTCTGAGAAATTTACAGTAGACAAAATAGTAATAGCATCCATAATTTTACTCCTATTGGGGTTGCCTCTGCTTGGCTTTTCACAGTATGTTATGCGAATCGTCATACTCATGGGTATCTATACAATTTTAGCCCTTGGGTTGAATATCCTGGTGGGTTATACAGGTTTAGTATCCCTCGGACATGCCGGTTTTTTTGCCATAGGCGCGTATGGAACAGCCTACTTTATGATACAGCATTCTGTTGGATTCATTGTGGCACTTACTATTGGAACCTTATTGTCCGGCTTCATGGGGTTTGTCCTAGGACTTCCAACCATCCGTTTATCAGGTACCTATTTGTCAATCGTGACTTTAGGTTTTGCGATGATTGTACAAGTGGTCATCATGAACTGGGATTCGGTTACAAACGGAACCTTAGGCATGAGTCAGATACCAAAGCCAAACATCTTGGGTTATGATCTGAACTTGGCCAATCACGGTATCTATTATTTGATGTTGTTCCTTCTAGGACTCGTTACTTTAGGTTGTTATACCATCATTCATTCTAAGATCGGTCGAACATTAAGAGCGATTAAGTCAGATGAACTGGCTACGACCATGATGGGCATTCATATTGATAGGTATAAGATCTTAGCATTTGTCTTATCAGCAAGTATTACCGGTTTGGCAGGTGGCTTTTATGCAACCTTATCCTCTTATATCGACCACAATTCCTTTGGTTTTGATTTATCCATTCTAATCTTATGTATGGTGATCTTAGGCGGCATGGGAACCATTAGGGGCATGTATTTGGGTGCGGCGCTCCTTATAATCTTCCCCGAGATTGCAAGACCTTTAATGTCATGGCGTTTTGTCGTTTATGGCTTTGTGCTCATAATTATGATGCACTTTAGACCTCAAGGTGTTTTAGGTTGGAGATCTAGGAGAAAATATCCTATACCAGGCGAAGTAAAAAAGTCCTATCGAATGGTTGAAGTGGAGGAATAGAAGATGAACTTACTAAGAGCAGAAAATATAAGTTTAAGCTTTGGCGGTCTGACAGCGGTCAATGATTTTAACTTTTATATAAATGAAGGCCAAGTCGTTAGTATCATCGGTCCAAACGGTGCAGGCAAAACAACGCTGTTTAATATTCTAACCGGTATATATAAGGTGAATCAAGGCAAAATCTATATGAATGAGGAACCCATTGACGGCTTACATGCCAGAAAAATCGTCTCAAAAGGTATAGCAAGGACCTTTCAAAACATCCGTCTTTTTTCAGATATGCGTGTGATTGAAAATGTTTTGGTCGGAGCCCATATCAATACAGATTATAGCTTTTTTGACGGACTCTTTAGAACAAAACGCTTTTATGAAGTTGAGAACAAAAAGAAACAAGAAGGTGCCAAGCTTTTAGAATCTTTAGGCTTAGAGGGCCGTCTGTCGGATTACGCAGATAATTTGTCCTATGGAGAACAACGCAAGTTGGAAATAGCACGGGCAATGGCCACAGGTGCCAAACTACTTTTACTGGATGAACCGGCAGCAGGTATGAATCATCAAGAGTCGGAAGATTTAAGAGTGTTCATATCCAATCTAAAAAATCTTGGCTATACCATATTGCTGATCGAACATGATATGCGCGTAGTCATGAACGTCTCTGATTATATTTATGTCATGGATTACGGCAAAAAGATTGCAGAAGGCAGACCACATGAGATTCAGAGTAATGAAGCCGTCGCCATGGCTTATCTCGGTGATAGTGAGGTGCATCTATGATTCTAGAGGTTAAGGACGTATATACAAGTTACGGTCATATTCATGCTCTACGAGGTGTTGATTTGGTCATAAATGAAGGAGAAATCATTAGTTTAATAGGTGCCAATGGTGCAGGAAAAAGTACACTACTGGGTTCCATAGCAGGCATCCATCCAACCAGAAAAGGTGATATTTTTTATAATGGAGAGAAAATCACCAAGAACCGCCCTCACCAACTTGTAAAAAAAGGTATCAGTATGGTGGTGGAAGGAAGGGGTATCTTTCCAAGATTAAGCGTTGAAGAAAACATAAGAATAGGTGCCTACATCATTAATAATCGTCAAGTGGTTCATAATACAATGGATAAAATATACACTTTATTTCCGAGACTATCGGAAAGAAAGCATCAACAAGCAGGCACCCTATCAGGTGGCGAGCAACAGATGTTGGCCATTGGTAGAGCCCTTATGAGTCAGCCCAAGCTGTTACTTCTGGACGAGCCCTCTTTAGGACTAGCACCTAAGTTGGTCAAGATCATCTTCGAAATGATTCAGACCATAAATAAAGAAGGTATAAGTATATTATTAATAGAGCAAAATGCCAACTTAGCGTTAAGTATTTCAGATCGAACCTATGTACTTGAAAACGGTGAAATTACCTTAAGTGGCGCTTCAAAGGACTTACGCCATCATGAAGGTATCAAGAAAGCGTATCTAGGAGAAGTCTTAGATAATACATCACAAGAAGTCATTCAATCTTTTCAGGCTTCCAACCTGTAAACATACGATATAGGAGGAAAAACATGATAAATAATAATAAAAAGGATCAAGGAGAACACATAGAAGGGTTAAGATCTGCCATTGAACACAGAGCAACTTGGTTTGCCCTCATGGTGGAAGAAGCGAAGAAAAAAGGATTAGATACAGAGTTTGCAAGGAATGCCGTATTTAGATGTGGCTCATTTCATGGCAATCACAAATTGCCGGATACGGATAATCTGAAGGAATTTGCAGATGCTTTCTTAACAGACGATGTCAAAAAGATATTTGAGATGGAAACAGAGGTGACAGAGGATCACTTAGAGGTCACCTTCCATTACTGTCCATTGGTAGAAGCGTGGAAAAAATTAGGTATCCCCGAGGAAGACATTGATATATATTGTGACATAGCCATGGAAGGTGACCGAGGTATTGTCAGCACCTATGATCAATTCGAATTTGAGTTAGGTGATACTATAGCCAAGGGCTGTGACGCTTGTAAATTACATATTCGAAAAAAGTAAGACTTCTATGATTGTCCGAAGTTATTTTTGACAAGCGCTTTTGATTGAGCTATATTATAGTCATACTAAGCCGATATGTATAGGAGGTTATTTTGAAGATTTCAGCAAAAGGACGGTACGCTATTGTCGCCATGATTGAAATGGCGATCCATTATAAAGACCAACAAACCCTATCACTCGTCACCCTGTCAGAGCGCCTTGATATTTCCAAGATTTATCTGGAGCAAGTTTTCACATTACTAAAAAAACAGGCACTGGTCAACGCCATAAAAGGTTCTCATGGTGGGTATTATTTATCTAAAAAACCGAAAGAGATTACCTTACTGGAAATCATGAAAGCGACAGAAGCAGGTCTTTTTGAAGGAACGAACGAAACAACATCCATAAAAGCACCTGAGACAGAAGTGGTACTCATACGTCAAGTCTATCAACCTTTAGATGAGGCGATCGAACAATATTTGAGTGGTAAAACCTTAGAAGACCTTCAAAATGAAGTTGAAAGCTTACGAAGTAAAAACACCAACATGTATTATATTTAGTTAAGAAAAGGGGTTGCTGCAATGAATAAAAAAGCATTCAACACACAATGTATTCATGGTGATGAGAGAAAATATGACACAACAGGGGCTGTCAGTGTGCCCATATATCAGTCGGCCACATTTGCCCATCCAAGTGTTGGAGAAAGTACTGGGTTTGACTATTCAAGATTACAGAATCCAACAAGAGAGCATTTGGAGAACACCATCGCTCAGTTAGAAGCCGGTCATAAAGCACTGGCTTTTTCTACAGGCATGGCTGCAGTCACGACGCTTATGACGCTTTTTGAACCTGGAGATCATATTATTGCTTCAGATGATTTATATGGTGGTTCTCATCGACTGTTTCATCATATCAGTATGAAATATGGCATACGATTTAGTTTTTCATCCATGACGGATCCTAAGGAAGTAGAAGCACTTATTGAAAAAGAGACGAAAGGCATATTTATTGAGAGTCCTACCAATCCCATGATGCAAGTCACAGACCTTAGACAAATATCTCAGCTTGGTAAAGCCCATAACCTTTTGGTCATGGTCGACAATACTTTTCTAACACCCTATTATCAGAGACCATTGGAGCTTGGAGCAGATGTGGTTATACACAGTGGCACCAAATATCTAGGTGGCCACAATGATACACTAGCAGGTTTACTGGTGGTTAAGGAAGAAGCTCTGCATGAAAAATTAAGCTTTTACTCCAAAACCATAGGGGCCTGTTTGGCCCCATTTGACAGTTGGCTGATTATCAGAGGCATAAAAACCTTACCCGTAAGAATGGATTATCAACAAAGGTCAGCCATTGTTCTCGCCAATTGGTTAAGAGAACAGAAACAGATTAAAAAAGTCTATTACATTGGCCTTGAAGACCATCCCGGATATGCCATATCAAAAAGTCAAGCCAGTGGATTTGGCGGGATGATTTCCTTTGAAGTCGCATCGGAAAGTCTCGCAAGGCAAATTCTGGAAAAAGTTCAAGTGATCCAGTATGCTGAAAGCCTTGGCGGTGTGGAGACTTTAATGACTTATCCCATGCTGCAAACCCATGGCGATATTCCAAAGCCTGAGAGAGAAGCCAAAGGCATTAATGAAAGGCTATTAAGGTTATCTGTAGGCTTAGAGTCAGTTGAAGATTTATTAGAAGATTTAAAGCAGGCAATGGAGGTTGGTTCAAGTGATATATAACTTTGATGAGATTATAGACAGAAGTAACACAGATTCTCTTAAGTACGACTTTGCAGAAAAAAGAGGCATGCCTGAAGATTTGTTACCGATGTGGGTTGCAGATATGGACTTTAGGACACCCGAATCGGTTATGGAAGCTATGGGTAGTACGGTTGAGCATGGTATTTTTGGGTATTCAGAAAGCCGAGAAGACTATTACCTAGTTTTGGAAAAATGGTTTCTAACACAGTTTAATTGGCAAATCAAACCCAAGTGGCTGGTTAAGACGCCCGGCGTGGTCTATGCAATCAGTCAAGCCATTCGAGCTTTTACAGAAGAAGGGGATGGTGTGCTGATTCAAGAACCGGTGTATTATCCTTTTAGGCAGACCATTGCTATCAACAATCGTAAGGTTGTCGTGAATCAATTGGCTTATAACCAAGGGAGGTATGGCATCGATTATGAAGATTTTGAGGCATGCATCCTAAGAGGTCGGGTCAAGCTCTTTATACTATGTAGTCCGCATAATCCTGTTGGACGTGTATGGACCAAAGAAGAGCTCGTAAGAATGGGGGACATCTGTATAAAACATGGAGTCATCATCATCGCCGATGAGATACACAGTGATTTTACTTTTAGCGGCATGACCCATTATGTTTTTGCAGATCTCAAGTCTGAATATCTGGAACAAACCATAACCTGTACAGCACCATCTAAAACCTTTAATTTGGCTGGTTTACAGATTTCTAATATCTTCATTGCCAACCAGAATTACAAAAAACGTTTTAAAGAGGAAATGGCAAAAGGCGGTTATTCTCAACTGAATATTATGGGTATCATAGCCTGTAAAGCAGCCTATCAATATGGTCAGGAATGGTTGCGTCAGTTAAAAGTCTATTTAGAGGATAATCTGGAATTTGTGAGAAATTTTGTTGACACTGAATTAGAAGGCGTTAAGTTAGTAGAACCTGAAGGGACCTATTTGCTTTGGTTGGATTTTTCAGGATATCTTCATACACACAACCTTTCCGATCAAGAGCTGAACAGGCTTATTGTTCACGAAGGCAAGCTATGGCTGGATGATGGTAACATGTTTGGCTTAGGTGGACAAGGCTTTCAGAGAATCAACATGGCATGTCCAAGAGCCGTATTAAGTAAAGGCATGGAACAACTGGCAGAGGCTTTAAAAAGTTAGGATCAGAGAATAATAAGTTTAAAACAGGCAAACAAAAAGCTAACCGTTGCGTTTATAACGATTAGCTTTTTATATCTTATATTCCGGATCATCATATCTTCTATTCATATGTAGAATTTTGTTTTTACCGGATTTCTTTGCTTTATAGAGTGCCACGTCCACATCCCTTAGATGTTCATCAAGAGAGTCGTGTTCAAAAACACCATAACCACCACTTAGTGTGGCACCGGTTTCTTTGACGACCTCCAAGAGGTTGAACTGGCTGACGAAATGTTCAAGCTTTTGTTTCACTGTTTCCAGATCAAGGTGGAGCATGATGATGAACTCATCCCCACCGTATCTGGCAATATGACCGTCTTCTTTAAAATGGATTTTGAGCAAATCACCGATTTCACGAAGGAGCCTGTCGCCCATCTGATGACCATAGAGATCGTTTACATTTTTAAAGTTATCTAAGTCCACCATCAGAGAAATAAAATGCTGATCGGTTTCAATCGAATGACGGTACTTTTCAAAAATATAAGCACGGTTGTTAACTTGGGTTAATTCATCTTGATAAGCCATGCTCTCTAGCTTAGCATTTAGCGTATTTAGCAATATATTTTTCTCATAGAAGACGTTGGAGAATTGACGCAGCATGAGAAATACAACCAATAGGCTCATAGGCACTTGAATAATGCGATCATAGAAAGCTAGGTCCGGTGGATGTGCATGAAGAAAATCAGGATAAAGGTACTCAATGGTAATAAAACCGCACATCATCGTTACCAATAAGAAGATAAAGAACAACCTCTGCCAACCGCCAAATAAAAAGCTTACAGCAACAGAACATAGAAAAACATAAGCAATGACATTGTTGCTATGAGCACCGGAATTATACCAGCCAAGAGGTAATAAGAAAACAATAATAAATAAAATACAAGCGAAACGAACCCATAAATATCGATTCTTGTATTTATTAACCAACCATGTGACAAAAAGCATCACACCCCATTTATAATTAGCATCAAAAGGATACTGAATCACCAGATTCAAGATGATATTGGTCACTGAAACAATCAGAATGATGACAAGAATCTGACTAAACAGCTGATCTTGTATCGAGCGCTCTGTAGACTTAAGGTTCAGCAACTCACTAATATTCATAGTTTTACCTCATTTAATCAAGTGTTTCTGCGCATCCAAATCTTCTTTAGTAAGAGAAAAATCTGCACATCCATACAATCTTTTTCATATATAACCAATATTACTATCTTGCAGGAAATTTGTCAACGTGACAGATAATGTCCCAGCTTTCATTTCATTATAAATCTGTTATAATAATAGAACAAAGTATAAGGCAATAGAACAAAGATTTTGACAATAGTGTCGAGCATCTACTAATAAAACCACCCATACTTGGACAGGAGCATACGATGAAATATGATTTAATCCTAATGGATATTGACGATACATTAATTGATTTTGAAGGAAGCGAACATGCTGCCTTAATGCAAGCCATGAAAAACAATAATATTGACTTTACAGAACACCACTTTGAAGTCTATAAGTTGATCAATAGAGAACTTTGGCAGCTATTTGAAAAAGGCATTTATAAGAAAAATGAGATTTTAATACTGCGCTTTGATTTATTATTTGCACAACTGGGCATTTCCGGTGATGCGGCTCAGGTGAACCATGACTATCTGGTGGCCATGGGGGATCATGTAACTTTAGAGCCTGGGGCTGAAGCATTACTTGATAATATATATGGTAAGGTAAGGCTAGCCATCGTTACCAATGGCACCAAATTGGCTCAGGACATTAAGCTTGTGCGTTCAGGACTAGTCAAATATTTTGAAGCCATCTTTATCTCAGATGTTGTAGGTGCCCATAAGCCAAATGAAGCTTTTTTTAAGGCAGTAGAGGATCAAATCGGGCCCTTTAACAAGGCGCGCACCTTAATTCTTGGTGATGGATTGTATTCAGATATATTAGGTGGTATGCGCTATGGATTGTCAACTTGCTGGTATAATAAAAACAACATCGATTTGCCGGATGACATACAACCGGATTATACGATCTATAACCTTCATGAGCTACTAACCCTAATAGAATAAGTTATAGAATAAATGACAATTTAGTCATAGAATGATAGAAAGACGCCCTAGACTATATTAAGAAAAACCGACCTCCAACTGTTAGATTTTAGGTCTAACTGTTGAGGGTCAGTTCATAATCAAGAGGGACGTCTTTTTTCGTGCTTATTCGATGATGAAACGGCTGACCACTTCATTCAGTACTTCTACATTGTCATTGACTTCTTTGGAGATAAGGTCAAGATCACCGATGGTCTGTTTTTGTGTTTCCATGGTGGCGTTAATTTCTTCGGCAGTTGCCGCATTTTCCTCAGTTACTGCGGATATAGACTGGATAGCATGAAGGGCTGTTTCTTTAGCTTGGTTAATAGCGCCATAGGAAGCTTGCACTTGTCCCATCTTGTCCGTAGATTCTTCAATGAAACGGCTACTGTCTTCCATGGTAGCTTTAACATTTAACATCTTAGTGTGAGCAACTTGTACAGAATCATTGGACTTGGACATATTGCCTTTAGAGGCATTAACGGATTCGGTTACTAGATTGATGATCTGATTGATCTCTTTTGTAGATGTGGTGGTCTGTTCAGCTAGATTCCTAATCTCAGAGGCAACCACAGCAAAACCTTTACCGGCTTCACCGGCTCTAGCAGCCTCTATTGAAGCATTAAGGGCCAATAAGTTGGTTTGTCCGGCAATGCCTTCTATGGTGGTAACGATATCATTAATAGAACTGGAATGGGTGCTTAGGTTCTCAATATTCTCACTTAATTTCTTTATGGCAACCAAGGTGGTATCGAATTCAGTAACAAGTTCAGATACAGATTTATTGCCGATGCCTTGTTGCTCACTTACCTTGGTGGAGAATGCAAGTACATCATTGGCCAGTTCATTACTCGTAGCAATCAGTTCATTCAGAGATTCGAGAGAATCTACACTCTCACTGGCTTCATGAGCTTGATCTTGAGCACCGTTAGCAAACTCATCTACAGCGGTTACCACATTGGTGGCGCTTTCAGTGGTTTGGGCAGATATGATGGACATCTGATTGGCATGGTGCTTAAGAGTTTTGGAGAAATCCAGAATCTGGCTGATGATGCTTCTAAAAGCCTCATTCAGATGATTCACGGAATTAGCCATCGTACCAATCTCGTCTTTTCGATTTTCAAGTTGTTTCAATTTCTGAGAAGGGCTGATATTCAAGTTAGCTATAAGCTTTAACTGCTCCGTCATGACTGCAATCGGTCTGGTAATAGTGATACTAAAGAGGGTAGCCACAAACGCGCCAATGACAAGAAGTACCACGGCTACAATGATAATTAAAGTCATGCTGTTTCTTAGCAAAGTGTCTTGGTTGGCCCTTTTTTCTAATATTGTCGCTTCAATGTCATCTACATAATTCCCGGTTCCAATGACCCAGCCATAGGGTTCGAAGGTTTGGGAATAGCCTCTTTTTCGATTGGCTTCTGTTTCACCTGGTTTTGGGAAATAATAATCCAGATAATCACCGCCATTTTTCGCATTGGCGATGAGCTCTTGAATGATATAAAGTCCGTTGACATCTTGAAGATTAAGTCGGTTACTGCCTTCTACATCGGGATTTCCAAGAAGGACCACATTATTTCCTTCAAGATCATCAGCCCAGAAGTACCCGACATCACCGTATTTAGCTTCTCTAACAATATCAGCCGCGACCTTTTTGCCTTGATCAGGTGTCAAGACACCGGCCTCAACTTGATTAACCACACCTTGGAGTTCGCTAACAATGATCTCGACTTGGTACTTGAGATTCAGGTCATAGTTATCATACATGTAGGTTTCCAATTCATTGATGCTGTTTTCTGAGCTATCTTTGATAATAACGTAAGATGAAATGCTTAGAATGAGGATTGTAAGTAGTATCAAAAGATTCGTTACCAAAGCCTGTTTTGCCAATAATTTCATGTAAAAACCTCCTCGAATGATTAATGACTTTAATAGTCTAAAAATGGTTAAAGTGTCAAAACAAAGTATCTCTAGATTCACATATATCTTAAGTGAAAGTTCAACTATTTGGCTTTGACACTTTAACCAATAACTAATTATACACCTAAATCGTGCAAGATTAAAGGTAATGTTTTTTCTAGATACAATCCGTAAATACATCCTAACGATATATTCTAGTGAAAGTTCAACTATAGTTTTGATACATTAATCATGATGATTAATGCCCAAATCTAGTTTCTCTAATTCACTAGAATAGATAGATTACGTAGATGCATTCGTAACTATATATTCTAGTGAAAGTTCAACTATAGTTTTGATACATTAATCATGATNNNNAGCGGCTTATATTAAAACTTCTATGGTGGACTTTGACGGTCATCTAAGTGCAACTGTCTTTACAAAAGGCTGTAATATGGTTTGTGATTATTGCCATAATAGAGAGTTGAACGATCTAACTTCGGAGATTAGGGAAGATGACATTCTCATGCATTTGGAAAAAAGAAAAGGTATACTAACGGGTGTTACCATATCCGGTGGTGAGCCTACTTTACAAGAAGATTTGATTGATTTTATTACCAAGATAAAACGTCTAGGGTATAAGATCAAGTTAGATACCAATGGTTCTAACCCGAATATGTTAAAAGCTTTGTACGACCTATGCTTGATAGATTATGTGGCCATGGATCTAAAAACCTCACCGAACAACTATAAGGCCCTCACCGGTATGGACTTTGAAGAAGTCAGAGAAAGCTATGACTTTGTAAGAACCTTACAGCATTATGAATTTCGCACAACCATGTATCCCAAAGTCAGCTTTGATGATATAGATGGACTCCTTGAGATGGTGGATATCCGCCATTATGTACTTCAACAATATAGGCCTGTTCATAACCTTGCTCTTCATGCTTATGAGGACCTTGAACTCATGAATTTTGCTAAGATAAAAGGCATGCGCGTTCGAGGCGTTCATTAGTTTGTACTATTCCATACTGACTAATGAGGCCATGGACCTATTTTATCTTGATTTAATAGTCATAAAGTACTATAATATAAAATAAAGGGTAACATCTTAGTTCTAAACATATGGAATTAATGGTGCTATTTGGGTAATTGGAATGAAATGGTTAAATGAATATTTCATCAATTTCACGGACAAGGATAAAAAGAAGGCCTTTGACCTTGAAGTTTTAAAACTGAATATACATAGAACCCGTATCTTAGCAGCACTCATTATTTTCCTAGAGGGCTTTTTTTTGCTAATTTCATTTATACCGGCCTTACCCATAAACTATGGAGATTACCTACAAGTCTATAGAAGCTTTTATATTTTTCTCCTAGCTTATACAGGCATCTATTTACTTTGTGTCACCCATCCTGTCATTAGGAAAAAGATCTCTTATACATTTGTAGAAAACTGGTTGGTTGTCTCCGGCTTTTTACTCTTAATGTGGGCTATGGGCATAACGCTATTAGATCACATGCGAGGTGTGAATAACTTTACTTATTTTTTTATGCTCATGGCCTTTGCATCTGCAACGGTGATTTCGCCTAGAAGGAGTTTTCTTATTTATTTTGGCAACCATTTGCTCTATCTATTACTTCATCCGGTCTTTGGTCTGTCAGGTGAACAACTGGTTAGTAATATCTTGAATGCCACCACGGTGGTCTTAACTGCTTGGATCATCAGTACTATTTTTTATAAATACCATCACAAGGATTTTATGAAGCAGCAGAAGATTATTGAACAGCAAAAAGCTTTAGAGCGTCTTTCCTCTAGAGATCCATTGACCAACTTATATAACAGAAGAAATCTGGAGCGTAAGCTCTTAGAATATTATAATCAAGCTCAAAAAAGCAAGACACCTTTGACGGTGCTTATGGTAGATATAGATTATTATAAAGGCTATAACGATAGTTACGGTCATGTAAAAGGTGACAAGATTATTCAAATCGTTGCAGAGTATATCAAGCAAATTGTCAGAGAACATGGTGGCTACGCCTGTAGGTATGGTGGCGATGAGATTTGCATGATTTTCAGTCAATTAAGAGAAAACCAATTAGAGGATGTAAGAGAAGAGCTTCATGAGGCTCTTAGAAGTGAAGCAAAGCAGATGAAGACTTATATGATGAAAAGGAAAGCCGTATTCACATAAGAGCTTGAAAGGTGTAAAGAAACAAAACACGATAACGCATGTCATGCTTCAGCATAATTATACTCAGATTAGTATAATGTTAACATAATGTACATGTTTTAACATTTAGAATTTAGTATAATGGAGATAGATAATTTTTATAAATAATAATTATTTATCAACAATAAAGGAGGCGTTATATGATGAATAACATAAAACTTAAATATAAGATTCTTGGACTTGCAATTGGTGTTATTTTAGCATTTATTTTACTGATTATTGGCTATATCATACCGACAATAAATGCTCTAATATTATCCAGGACTGAAATTTTCCTAGAACAAATGGTCGAGATGCCCATGAATGTACTTCATACGAACTATGAAGCATTTAATAATGGACTCTTGAGTGAAGAAGAAGCTAAAGAGCTGAGTAAAGAAACCATTAAATCTCTGAGATATGACAATGGTATTGGTTATTTCTGGATTAATGATGATACTGGACCGATACCTACAATGATTATGCATACCACAGACCCTTCACTTGACGGAACAGTACTAAGTGATCCTAAATATAATGTTGCTTTTGAAACGGACAAGAATTTATTTCAAGCCTTTGTTGAGGTCACCCAAGCGGACACGAATAATGATGGAAAACTCAATGGCTTCGTTGATTATATGTGGCCCAAACCAACGGGAGATGGTAATCTTACTGAGGATCAACCCAAATTATCCTACGTTGAAAAGTTCGACGAATGGGGCTGGGTTGTTGGTACAGGTATTTATATTGATGATCTTCATGCAATCCAGTCGGAGATCTTTAGAAATGTTGTCTTAACAACGATTATTGTAATCCTATTCTCATTTATAATAGTTGCATTAATCACCATACCCCTAAATAAAACATTACGTAAAATATTATCCAGTACTCATAAATATAGGGATTATGACTTTAGAGAAGCGATTGATCTTAATCAAAAGGATGAATTAGGTGAGATTTCCGGTGCTTTTAATCAAGTAAGAGAGGGCATTCAATCGATTGTAGGAAAGATAACAGCAAGTGCTGATCTTATAACACAAAGCTTTGATGTTATAAAAAATGACCTTGATAATCTATCTTATCTAACCAGCGAATCTGAAGCGAGTACGGAAAGTCTAACAGCCATTATGGAGCAAACAAAAGAAGGTGCTCATGATGTAGCTTTAGTTGTTGGTGAGGCCCGTGATGCCATAGAAAATATTGCAGACAGAGCTTCAAACGGAACAACCATGGCAAGTGACATTAATCTTCGTGCTGACAAAATGAAGAAAGAAGCGTTTGAATCTGAGACAAATGCCACCAATATGTATCATAATGTACGTGACAGTTTAGAAAAAGCCATTGTAGATGCAAAAGAAGTGGATAAGATCAACGCATTGCTTCAGTCCATACTGGGTATTACAGCTCAAACGAATTTGTTGGCGTTGAACGCATCGATTGAAGCAGCAAGAGCCGGTGAAGCCGGTAAAGGATTTGGTGTTGTTGCATCAGAAATCAAGAGTCTAGCAGAATCATCTTCCGGGATGGTTGAGAATATTAGGGCGGTAACGGATAATGTAAGTCAAGTTGTTGAAAAACTAGTTGGAGATTCTAAGCTGATGCTGGAGTTTATTGATACAAAGGTCTTGAATGACTATAAGAAATTAATTAGTATTAGTGAACAATACAATGATGACTCAGTTGCATTTAATGAAATCATGTTAGATTTAAGTGCGACGTCAGAAGAATTGTTTAGTTCTATGGACACCATTTTAGAGACGGTGGACACCCTTGCCAACTCGACCAATGAAGGTGCTGAGGGCATTGGAAAAATCTTAAGTGGTACACGAGCGATGAGTAAAGACACCCAGAATTTCTTAGCAATAGCAGAAGAGAACATTGCAGCAGCACATGAACTCGATGAAATGATCAAAACATTCAAGTTATAGATAAAGCTATTTATTCAATATATGATGATAGGGTCAAAGCATAAAAACAGAGTGTTCTTTCATTAGAAAATGAAAGAACACTCTGTTTATTTTAATCAATTATTTATAGTTTCTTAATGGATTAATTCTGCCTCAGATGGTAGAATGATTAAAAATGAACGGAGGTTTATTATTGTGCAGATACTAAAAGATGACCAGCGGACCAAGATCCATCAAGCCGCTATAGATGCCTTCATCAAAGATGGTTACCAGAAAGCATCCATGCGGGGCATTGCAGAGTCGGCAGGCATGTCCGTAGGCAATCTATATCGATATTTCAAGAATAAGGAAGACCTGTTTTCTCATCTGGTCAAGCCTTTGATAGATGCTTTTCAAGCTTGCGAACAAAGACCGTTCAAGCCTCAGTTGCTCGAAGTCAATATTCTTGAGAATTCCGAACTTGTAGATGTCATCATGAATGCCAGAGTTGAATACAGACAAGAACTGTTTATTTTATTTCTTAGAGCAGAAGGCTCTCCTTATGAAGGTACCAAAGATCAATTAAAAAGTCACATAGAGGTACAGTCAAGAGCACTGCTTGACGAATTATCTCCCGGTGAGCCGGAGATCATCAAGAGCCACCTCTTTTATAAAGCCATATCCACAGCCATAGTAGAATCCTTTTGTGTCATATTAGAGGAGGCTAAGGATGACAAGACCTTCATGTACAATCTATTGGAACTGACTGAGTTTGGCCTTAAGCCGGCACTAAGGAATCTAATCGCCATAAAGAACAATGAGACAAATTTTAGGAGGATCAACGATGAAGAAGTTCATGAGTTTTGCAATCATTTTAATCATCATAACAGCAATCATAGCACCAAGGGTGCTTAGTATTATGAATAAGGAAACGAATGAAGAAGAGCCGGTTACTGAGGTCGCTGTATCAGGTCAGCAAGTACAAAAAGGCAATCTAAACAATTATGTTGAGCTCATTGGTGCAACAAGAGCCAAAGATGCCGTTAACATTATGCCGGCTGTACCTGCCAAGGTAGAAAAAGTATACGTGGTTGTTGGGAACTTTGTGGAGAAAGGGGAACTTCTTTTTACGCTAGAAGAAACCTCTGTAAGAGACCAAGTGAATCAAGCGGAGATAGCCGTATCCATGGCACAAGTCGGTGTGAAAAATGCACAGGCAGGAATCAACCAAGCACAAATCGGATATGAACTCAGCCAAAGCAACTATAGTATGCAACAGGACAGTTATGCTTTTGGCGCCTCTAATCTGGAAAAATATGAAACCCTATATGCAGAGGGTATCATATCAGAATCAGAGTTAGAACAAGCCAGACTTCAATCTCAACCGGAGACTCTATCTGTACTTGAAAAACAATTAGAACAATCCAAATCAACGATTAATCAGGCGCAGATAGGCGTCGAAAGTGCTAATGCAAGCTTAAGACAAGCACAAGAAAGTTTAAGACAAGCAAGAGAAATGTTAAAGGATATGACCATGACAGCGCCGATTAGTGGGTTTGTCACCATGTCCAACGTTAGTGATAATAACTATGCTTCTAATACACAGCCGGCGATTGTCATTCAAGATATCAGCGAGATTATTGTAGATGCAAGTGTAACAGAGAGCCTTATCAACCAACTCAGCATAGGTGCGGTTGTAGAAGTCAAGTTAGATGCTTTAAGCAATCAAACTTTTAAAGGCACCATTGATACCATAAGTACATCAGCGGATCAGAGAACTTTACTCTATCCCTTAACGGTCAAGCTGGATAATGCAGATCACAAGATTAAGCCGGGTATGTTTGCAACGGTGATCATATTGACAGAAGAGAAAACTGATACCCTCTATGTACCATCAGAAGCGGTACTTCTTCGAGATGGTCTTTACTATGTATATGTTGAGCGTGAAGGTGGTACCGTCTTGCGTCTTGAAGTGAAAGTCGGCATTGACACCGGCCATTACACCGAGATATTAGAGGGTGTGGTTTTTGAAGATGTGGTCATCACCAAAGGCATAGGACTCATCGACGACAACAGTAGAATTAATGTAATAAGGAGTGATCAATAATGAACTTATCATCATTATCTGTAAAAAGACCGGTCACAACGGTCATGTTCATATTGATTGTTGTGCTTCTGGGGTTTGTTTCACTAACCCGAATACCTATAGACCTTTACCCTAACATAGAAGTACCTGTTGCCATCATACAGACCAACTATCCCAATGTATCACCGGAAGAGATTGAGAATCTGGTTACCAGACCCATTGAGGAAGCCGTCGGTACTGTATCTAACATTGACTTAATACAGTCGATTACTTCAGAAGGCTCCTCCATAGTTGTGGTCGTTTTTAATTTTGGAACGGACATGGATTTTGCTACTTTGGATATGCGTGAAAAGGTGGATATGGTCAAAGGCTTCTTGCCGGATGGTGCATCCACACCCATGGTACTTCAGATTGACATCAACGCTACTGCGGTGGTTCAAGCCGCCTTATCCGGTGCAGATGTAGCGACGTTATACGAGTATGCAGATTCCACCATTCGTCCGGCTCTAGAGCGTATTGAAGGTGTGGCTTCAGTTAGTGTAGACGGTGGTTATACCAATTATGTTTCCGTACGTGTGGATACAGGCATGCTAAGTAATTATGGTATAACCATAGACCAGATTGCCGGTATTTTGGCAGCGGAAAACATCAATTTACCTGCCGGATCCGTGAATAAGGGCGATAAGGAACTACTCCTTAGAACCGTTGGTGAATTTTCATCACTTAATGACATCAGACAAACACCCATTACATTACCATCAGGTGGTGTGATAAGGCTCTCAGACATTGCAACCGTGAACCTAACCAACGAAGATTTATCCTCCATCACCAAGGTGAATGGGGAATCGGCGGTCAGTATTTCCATTCAGAAGCAATCCGGGACCAATACAGTAGCCGTTGCCAATGAAATCAACAAGGTCTTAGATGAGATTGGTAGAACCACAGCTTATGATCTAAAAGTGGTCGTGGACCAGTCAGACTTTATTAACAAAGCCATTGCAAGAGTTGGATCGAATGCTTTGATTGGTGGACTCCTTGCGGTAATGGTACTCTTTATTTTCCTAAGAAGTCTAAGAAGTACGATCATCATTGGTTTGTCTATGCCCATATCCATTATTGCGACAGGCATACTCTTATATTTTAACGATATCACCCTGAATATGATGACCCTTGGGGGTATAACGCTAGGTGTCGGTATGCTGGTGGACAACTCTGTAGTTGTACTTGAGAACATCTACAGGTTCGTTCAGGAAGGTCATAACCGATTCGATGCTGCCATTATGGGGGCAAAAGAAGTGGCCATGGCCGTTACAGCCTCCACCTTAACCACGGTAGCTGTGTTTTTACCGATGGTCTTTGTAGAAGGTATAACTTCCATAATGTTTAGAGAGTTCGCGTTAACAGTTACTTTCTCACTCTTATCCTCATTGGTGGTATCCTTAACCTTAATTCCCATGTTGTCATCCAAGCTTCTGATCGTAGATGAGTTTCAAGGTAAGCACCATGAAAATAAGTTTAAGATGACCGGATGGCTACTAGATCATGCAGACAGCGTCTACAAAGGTCTGGACAACAGCTATAGAAAAGCCCTTGACTGGAGTTTGAAGCATAGAAAAACCGTTGTTTTTACGGCAATCGGTATATTGATTTTAAGTATGGTCTCCATGACTTTTGTTGGTATGGAATTTATGCCGGAATCCGATGAAGGTGCATTCAGTATTTCGGTGACACTAGAAGATGGTGCTAAGACAGAAGAAACCAGTGCAGCCATGGACGATATTGTAAGCCGAATCATCGATATGGAGAGCATTGATTATATATTTAGTAGCACCACCGGTGGTGATTTTGTCATAGCCGGTCAGAACCAAGGGACCATAACCGGTGCCCTCCTGCCTCTTGACCAAAGAGAGATCAGTGTCTTTGATGTCGTTGTCCAAGTGGAAGCATTAATCAAAGACATACCCGGTGTCAAAACCAGTGTGTCAGCGGTTAGTCAATCCGGTATGATGACAGGTGGCGGCTCCGCCATTGCCATCAGCATCAAAGGTAAAGAACTGGATGTGCTTGAGAAGATAGCGAACGATATGGTAGAAGTCGGACAGACCATTGAAGGGACCCGTAACGTCAGCTCTTCATTAGAATCTGCCAGCCCTCAAGTAGAGATTGCCCTTAAACGCAACAACGCTTCTAGGTTCGGCTTGACCACAGCTCAGGTTTCAAGCCAAGTCAAGACCATGTTGGACGGTCGTGTTGCTACCAGATATAAGATGGAAGGCAACGAAGTCGACGTGGTCATAGAAGGTGACACCAGATACAAAGACAGCATCGAGAGCTTAAAGCAGATGGAGATTCACTCCCCCATGGGGACATCCGTACCCCTTGATGCTATAGCAGAGATTACCATTGACACAGGTGCTTTGTCTATATATAGAGAAGATCTTGTCAGAACAGTAACGGTCAGTGCAGGAACTTATGGTAGAGACCTTGCCGCCGTGGTCAAAGATTATGAAGCCGCTGTAGCAGAACTTGAGATTCCGACAGGTTATACCTTCAGTTTTGGAGGCGCCAATCAAGATATGATAGAAGCCTTTTCAGACTTGGCACTGGCACTTATACTAGCAATCCTCTTAGTGTATATGATTATAGCAGCTCAATTTGAATCCTTATTAACCCCATTTATCATTATGTTCTCCATACCTTTAGCATTTGCAGGGGGACTTATTGCCCTATTTATCACCTATAGAACATTGAACATCACTTCTATCATCGGTTTCATTATGTTGGCCGGTATCGTGGTTAACAATGCCATTGTTTTGCTGGATTACATCGGCACAAGAAGGAAGATGGGAGAGGACCGCACCACAGCCATTATCACCGCAGGTCCTATCCGGTTACGCCCCATATTAATGACCTCTATGACAACCATACTTGGTCTGTTGCCTTTATCACTCGGTATCGGTGAAGGCGCGGAACTACAAGCCTCCATGGGAACCGTTGTTATCGGTGGCCTCTTACTATCTTCTTTATTGACCTTGGTGTTCATACCCGTTGTCTATTCTATATTTGATGACTGGCATGTGAAGTTCATAAGTCGTAAAGAAAAGAAAGTAGCAAAAGCATAAGAGGCTAACATAAATAGTCTATAAAGAACGACGTCATGTTGCGCAGGTCTAGACAATAAAAATGAGTCTCCCGATTTTCATAGGACTTGTATATTATTACAATATGTGATATTATCTAGTTAAATGATAATAGTTATCACATAAAGTTAATATACATCTATGAAGTCAAGGGAGGCTTTTTTATGAAGAAAAAATTAATAATAGGAGGAACAGTTGGTATCTTGGTTCTGGTTGCTGCATACACCCTATGGGCAAACAATAATCAGATCCCTACAGTCGAAGCCTTCATTGTAGAAGAAAGTATGTATCAAGAAGTCGTCAGTACCATTGGGTATGTGGCCTATGAAAAAGAAGTGGTTGTAAGCACCCAAGTCGGTGGCATCTTGCTTAGTGTATTTCATGAAGCCGGTGACCGAGTGGATGAGCTGACACCCTTAGTGTCCATTGATGACAATGACGCCAAGAATAATTACGAGGATCTACAGACATCTCTTAAATTGGCCCAAGCAAGATTAGCCGACTATCAGTCCGGCTATGGAAACAATAGAAATACTATTGCCCTACAAAGAGAAGTGCTGAATAAAGAAAGCGCCGGCATAGAGATAACTAAGGCACAGCTTCAAGATCAGATTAGTAAAACAACAGTTTTGGTAGAGGAAGGCGTCAGTCCGAGAATAGAACTGGATAATTTGTTGGATCAGCAGGCGCAACTCGACCAGTCCATAAAGACCATAACGGCAAGGCAGGAAGCCTTAGCAGATCCAGGTTATACAGCCCGTGAACTGTCTGCTTCCGTTGAAGCGGCAAAAGATAGCATCAAAAGAGCAGAAGAAGACCTAGAGAAGTATAACATCAAGTCCCCCATATCCGGTGTCATCTTAGAGCGCTATGTTAAGGAAGGGGAGCTGGTTGGGCCCGGTCAGAACATTATGAAAATCGCTTCGGATGCAAGAAAATTCGTCGTGGTAGCTCTGGATGAAAGTTATCTGCCAAATATCAACATAGGGCAAGAAGCGACGTTGGTCACAGATTTATATAAGGTAAAAGGTAGAATTGAAGAAATTGCACCGGCTATCAACAGAGAGACAGGAACTGTGGACATCAAAGTGGAGATTCTTGAGAACTTAGAAGTCTTTTTACAGAATATGACCTTGCGCGTGGATCTGACCCCCATTACCTTTGACAAAGCCTTGGTTGTACCTGGGAATTATTTGGTTGAAAATGGTGGCCTAAAAGTATATACCCTTAATGAAGCAAATCAAGTGGAAGCCATCCAAGTTGAAGTTTATAACAGAAACCTGCCTATGGTCTATATAACCAGTGGTCTAAAAAAAGGTATGACCATCCTTAACCCGGATGGCTTTGAGGCAGGTATGACAGTCAGTAAAAAGGCAGAAGGGGTGGAAGGGCCATGATGTTTGAATGGAAAGTGGCAACACGCTTTTTGAAGGAAGGCAAAGGCCAATCGATTTTTATTTTACTCGGCATTAGTGTAGGTGTAGCGGTCATGGTTTTTCTGAACACATTAATCAGTGGACTTCAAGAGGATTTGATTAATCAGACCGTTGGCAACAGTGCCCATGTATGGCTCACAGGCCAGTCGGTTTTTGAACAACAGATTAGTGAGATGGGAGAGGATAACGTTGTAGCCGGGAACGCAGACCCAAGGCCGGTTCAACTTAATAATTGGCAGGCTATGATAGAGGTCCTAGGTGAAAGAGATGACCTTAGAGGCATACTACCATTGGTAGAAGGCAATGCCTTTTATGTGAATAATAGCGTGGCAACACCGGTCATTATCAAAGGCTTTGACTCCCAGAAGGCAGATGCCATCTATAACATAACCACGAGAATCACAACAGGTAACAGCAATTATGACGGCAATAACCTTTTAGTCGGTCATACTTTTGCCACAGACAACGAACTTAAGCCAGGTGATATCATTAAGTTAAACCTACCATCCGGTAGCAGTCAGAGCTTTGTCATCAGTGGTATCTTCGATCTTGGGAACTCAGCGGTGAATAGTAGCTGGATGGTCATGGACTTGTCAAGAGCTCAGAAATTACTGGGTTATGGCAATGAAGTCACGAAGATAGAGATGCAAGTCAAAGAGATATTTGAAGCAGAGAATATTGATGCTTCTATTGATAACCGTCTGGATCATGTGGTTGTAGACAACTGGATTGAAAGCAACAGTTCACTACTGACAGCCCTTCAGAGTCAGAGTGCTTCCTCCATCATGATACAAGTCTTTGTATTACTAGCCGTCACCCTCGGTATATCCAGTGTCTTAGCCGTATCCGTGGTACAGAAATCCAAGCAACTGGGCATACTCAAAGCCATGGGGACGAAAAGTGGTCAAGCCAGCCGTATATTCTTACTACAAGGCTCAATCTTAGGTATCATCGGTTCTCTTATAGGCGCAGCCTTTGGTATCGGACTGGTACAGATGTTTCTCTGGGGTACCTCCTTATCGACAGGTGTACCTTTGTTCCCACTGAGCATCCAACCTCAGAATATTCTTGTGATTGCCATTATATCTAGTCTTTCCAGTACCATAGCAGCCTTTGTACCTGCCAACCGTTCCAGTAAGCTTAACCCCGTGGAGGTGATTCGCAATGGCTGATGTATCATCTATAGTATTAAGAGCAGAACAATTAACCAAAGTCTATGGTACAACCATTCAGACAGAGGTGCTACTCCGGCTCAGGTAAGTCGACTTTGTTGAACATACTAGGTGCACTGGATCAGCCCACTAAAGGCGATGTGTATTTTAATGATCGATCTTTCTCTAAGATGACCCAGAACGAACTGGCGGATTTTAGGAATCAGAATTTAGGTTTTATTTTTCAGTTTCATCATTTGTTGCCCGAATTTAGTGCCATTGAGAACGTTTTAATTCCCACGTGGATCAAGGCAGGCCGCGGGACGAATATTAAAGCAGCCAGAGCAAAAGAATTGTTAGAGTTGGTTGGCCTAAAAGACTTTATCAAGAGTAAAGTCACCAATCTATCCGGCGGTCAACAACAGCGGGTGGCTATTGCTAGAGCCCTCATTAATGATCCGGCCATCCTTCTAGGAGATGAGCCGACGGGTAACTTAGATAGTGAATCCACGGACCAAGTTTATGGACTTTTCCGCACGATTAATGAGACTCTGGGTACCACCTTACTCATAGTCACCCATAACGACCACATTGCAGCCAAGTCAGACCGCGTCATTGAACTTGCTGATGGTCGCATCAGTAGAGATTACTTAAACAGTAGCTTTGATGATGAAGAAGCCTTCTTGAAAGTGGCACCGGTGTACTGCAAGATCTGTCAGCATATGCGGGTGGAAAAACATCATTTGTAAATGTATGAGAACAACCCTATTAAAAGATGCGCCTCTTATGAGATAAGATGGGGTGTCTTTTTTGACTCTTTAACCAATTTTGAAATACGATATTTTTTTATAGTAGAGCGATGTATATAGTGATATTATAAGAATAACATCACATAAATAATCGGAATATCATCAACATAGAACGACAGATTGGAAGGGGTTATGCATTATGGTTCAATGGATTAGTCAATTTAATCCGATACAGCAAGCACTTATAGCAACGCTATTTACTTGGAGCGTAACAGCACTGGGGGCATCATTTGTTTTTTTCTTTAAAACAATCAATAAGATTGTGCTAAACGGTATGCTTGGTTTTGCAGCCGGTGTCATGATTGCAGCCAGTTTTTGGTCTCTACTGGCGCCGGGTATTGAAATGGCCGAAGAGTTGGGACAAACGCCATTTTTAACCGTTGCTATTGGGTTTTTAATGGGCGGTGCTTTTCTGTATGCCGTTGATAAAGTACTGCCCCATCTTCATTTGGGATTATCGACCGCAGACGCTGAAGGTATTAAAACCAATTGGCAACGGAGTGTATTATTGGTTCTGGCGATTACACTTCATAATATACCGGAAGGCTTGGCGGTTGGTGTCGCTTTTGGAGCCGTTGCTTCAGGACTTGGCACATCAGCAACTCTAGCAGGGGCCGTTGCCCTAGCTATCGGTATCGGATTGCAGAACTTTCCTGAAGGTGCGGCAGTATCTATTCCGCTGCGAAGAGAAGGTTTTAGCAGAAGAAAAGCTTTCATGTATGGACAAGCGTCCGGTATCGTAGAGCCGATAGCAGGAGTAATTGGCGCTTATACGGTGCTTAAAATGCAACATCTGTTGCCTTATGCTTTGGCATTTGCAGCGGGTGCGATGATCTATGTAGTTGTTGAAGAACTTATACCGGAAGCACAAAGAGAAGTCGGTGGCTCTAAAACAGACGTAGCAACCATTGGTTGTATGATTGGATTTACGGTCATGATGGTCTTGGACGTTGCACTGGGATAAGATTTCTTATAAAGTATATAAAACGGCTCAGCTATAACAATAAGAAAAGGGGAGTGTGTGATGAAAGAATGGTTTCTTTTTGATCAGGAGAAACAGGAAGGGCCCTATGATTGGCAGGAGGTGCCCACTTACAGAATTCATGATAGGTCAAGGGCAAAACAAACAACAGCCTTATTATCAACAGCCTAATACTCAACAGCCTAAGAAGCAACAGTCAAATAAGAATTTGTCAGGTCAGCTTATGACGGCTGCCGTAGGAAGCATATCTCTACCGTGGCAGACCATTGTTGGCCATCAAGTGCCGGATATGAAACAAACACTAACTTTTGTAGCGCCTACAGCAAAAAAACTCATAGGATCCTCCATCAAGAAACCGGCTCTATCCTTGGCGATGATCACCTTAATGGACCTGGTATTGATGATGCTGACAGGCGGACTAAGCAGCATCCTTTATGCTTTTCCTAGATTGGCTTCAGGCATGGCCGCATCTATTTCCGGTTTACTTATAAACACGAACTCTAAAGCCAAATCCAATACAAACTCAAACTCTAATTCAAATGCCAACTCAAGCTCCGGCATCTTAAGAATCGTTACACTCATCATGAGCTTTTTAACCCTATGGACTCAAGGCGCTTCTGTTTTGAGTGCCATAGGTCTTTTGGTGAGTTATGGTTTTGTAGGGATACTACCTATGTTGATAACAAGCGCTTCCGCACTACCGGTTGCTTTTAAACTATTGTGGCATACGGCAAAGGGGGTAAAAGCATGATCAAGTCAGGATTTAAGCTTAGACGTTTTTTTGCAGGACTATGTCTTTTAATGCTCTTAACCGGTAATCTGGCATGGGCGAACATCTATGATGCTACTTACCGTCCGGATATGGCAGGAGAAGATTGGTGGTGGCCGGTGACTGAGTTTCAATTGCCAACTCATTGGTGGATTTCTGATGAATTGCAAGGTTTTAACAAATTCAACGACAGTTGGATAACATTTGGTGGGGAATACGGTAGCAAAACGGTGAATGAAGGTTGGAATGCTAGTGCAGTCGTGCAGATGCGCTTTGTAGAATCCACGGACTCAGAGCATATATTTGATTCGTCGGAAGACTTTCTGGCCAGAGGTTTTTTAGAAGGAACAGATCTATCATGGCTTATGTCGGGACAAGCCGTAGATATAGACCAAGTGTCAGAAACAACCCTGAATGGTTACCAAGCCTATCTTCTCGAATCAGAAATGCGAGTCGCAGATGATATTTATACAAATCGAATTAAAGAATGGGCGTATTTCTTGCCTACAGATGAGGGCGGCATTTTAGTTCTTGCGAGAGCTATTGTTGATTGGTCTATCATGGGTGACTTTGACCCTAATTGGGACAGAGGCGAACACTTTTCTATGGTTATTGGAGAAGTGGAAGGCGTTCTTGGCTCCCTTCAGTTTAGAGGCTCTAATAGTGGTCCAACGACCGGTCAGGATGTTACGACGCCGGCAGGTAATCAAACAGGCGAAGAAGAGGAAGGTGGACTACCTTGGGTAACCGTAGTAGGCGGTCTAGTTTCTGTAGCGGCAGTCGGTGTGGCCATTGCAGGAACAAAAGCATCCTCAAAGGCTTCAAACGGTAATAGCCCGACCAAAGAAGAGGACCCGAATAAGGTTGTTGGCTACGCCCTTAATATCAGTGACAACCAACTTAGTATACAAGAAGATGTCGGAGCAGCCCTCACGATAGGTATATATGAGATCTATGCCGATGGGCATACGAAGCCGGTTGCAGGGAACATTGATCTGTCAGTACCAACAGGCGTCGGTGTTCAACCTGCTTCTGGCATATCACCACTTAACACAGTAGTATGGCAAGCATCACAGATGAGTACGAAAACAACCATGACCATCAGTGCTTCTTATGGTGGTGGCGGTATGCAGGCAGTTGTCGAATTGATTCCGGTGGTGGCACATAGGTTATCTGTAACCTTTGAACCGGTCCATAAAAGACATCTGATAACAACAGGTAGAGATCACATTACTTTAGTAGCACAGGTGCTTTGGCCGGACCCTCAATCCGTCAGTCAAAACAGTCTACTCAGTGCCAAAGAGTCCATCAAATTCGCCGTTGAGGATAAGTGGTTGGCCCTATCTGCTGCAGTGGATTGGGAAGAAGGTAAGGCGGTGAACGTTGTAGCTTCCAGTCCGGATCCGACAAGTAACTTAACACCACCGGACAAAGGATTTGTTAAGGTGACGGCTCAAGTGGATGGTAAGCTGCTCTCTCAGACGGTGGGCATCGAGATTGCCCCATTGCCTGTTTTTGAACTTTCTCAGGATAAAGTATCTTTGGATGATGGCGGTGGGCAAAGTTCAAGCATTCGAGGTTGGATTGAGAGAGGTCTAGATGTACAATGGCAGTTTAGTCATTTTTGGCGTCAAGGCCATAAAGCCCTTGCAGAGGTCGTGATTGAACCGGAAAGCGGTCATAGTTTCCGCGTTCAATTGACTGGGCAATCTTTGGAAAGCCTAGATCCCTCAAGACCCGTTCTTGCATCTACTTTAAGACTGGTGGCTTCTTCAGAGGAATACGGCGAGATTGAAAGACACTTAGAAGTCATCGTTGCACGGGAAGGCCTATTTATTGATACCATCGGTCAGGATCCACTAGATCATACTTTCCATATTGAGGCTACTGGACAAGATAAACCTACACGCATCGATGTGCGTGTCTATGTAAGAGATGAGACAGGTGCGGTACAACTATCCACTGCTTTATCAGAAGCCGTTTTGTGGGAACCTTGCGGTGAGGACCCGTCACCGGGACTAACCGCATTAAGATTTCCTGAGTTTGAATGTCGATTGCTTGGTCTTAGAAGGTTGGAACAACCTTCAGCTACTTTTGAGATGAAGCTGAATCGGAAGTTACCCACATCAGGAGACCCGATTAACGCATCCATGCGGGCTTATATTCCGGACTTAGATGAAGATCTATACGCCAAGATTGTACCCCTTAGTCTGATTGGGGTTAATCTGGCACCATTTTCAGATGCATGGTTGGTAGAGAAGGAAGCCTGTTTAACCATGATTCATGACTATGCACCCAAAGATATGAAGGAAAGACTTTTTAATCTGGTAGCTGAAAAAGGTGTTACCATAGGTGTAGACGGTCTATATGAACTGAGAACAAGAATCTGGCGTCTTTCAGAAAACGCTTATAGAAAAGAAGCCGCAGACTGGATGGATTATGCTTGGACCATACAACAAATAGAAGACACCCTAGATTGGGTTTCTTGGTGTGGCGACATCGCTTTTTCAGTTGCCAGTGGTCGAATAACCGGTACAGCAGCCGGCATTGCCATCGGTATGTTGAAGCCTGTCTTAGTATCGGCCATCACCGCTTACGTAGAAGGCAAATCCATGGAAGACTGGGCTTATGAACAGTTGGGCATGGTACTGGCCATTGCGGAAGGGCAGTGGACAGACCCTGATTTTATTCAGAAACTAAGTGGCGCCAGCAAGGCGAAAATATGGGCAGCTTTCATCGCTTATACATTTATTAAGAACTGGGCCATGGAACCTCAACACAGCATCGTAAAAGCGATGGAAAATACAGCTCGGATGTTAAGGGACCAGGCATTGGTCAGCTTTTTAAGACGTGTAGCAGGTACAACACCTCAAGCTGCAGGACCGGATGATAAGCCTCTAAATGCAAAGACAAAAACCAGTGGATCCAATAAAATAAATAAAGTAAAACCGGCTAAGTTGGCGCCTGAGTTTGAAGGGGTCGATCCACAAACACGCGCAGATAAGATGTCCAAAAAAATCAAGGAGAAGATAAGCAAAGACAGTACAGGGAAGCCTAAGATTGATGTGGACACCATGGAAAAAATCATGCGAGACCCTGACGGTGCAAGAGTTTTAAAGAAAACCAATCCGGAAGCTTGGGAAGCCTATCATAATACCCGAAAAGAAGTCTATAAGAATCATGACGATGCCCTTAAGAAATGGGTTAAGAAGCATGTGCCCGATATGGAAGGTGAGAATATCGAAGTCCGTAACGTTGGTACAGATGATGGTATTGACAGAGATTATAGGGTAGGCATGGTCAAGAAGGATCCTATAACCGGTAGGGAGGTCTTTGTTGAGATACCCAAAGAGAAGTGGCAGAATAAGTCCGGTCAGTTATTCTCAGAGCAAGTAGGAGGACCAACAAATCCGGCAGAAGCCCTTGAATATGCTCAGAGCCGACAGCAACTGGGAACAGACGGTTACCATTCGGAAGCGGCAATTGATATGGCCGACCAGACCACAGTAAAAGATCCTAAGACAGGTAAATGGGTTAAGACACAGAAAACCCCTAATGTGGACTTAGTCAAAGATGGTAAACGGACACTGGCCGATCCTGATGGACTAGGCAAAACCTATGAGACAAAGGTAGCCAATGCCTACTATACCGACAACAAGCTGGATGCCTACACCCAAGCGGCCAAAGCGAAACACACCCTAGAAGGTGTTCAAGAAGGCTATATCAAACAAGGTTATAAGGTAAAAGCAGCGCCACCTGAGATCAAAAAAGGCCTAGATATTATCGACCAAGTCGCAAAAGGTCAATTAAAGCCCGAAGCAGCCGATATAGCTCTTAGAGATGCAGGTCTTGGCAGTGATTTACCGGGTTTCATGGAAAAAGTATCCGGCCAGTTTTCAAGCCTGAAGCAAGCTAAGAAGTAGGAGATTTTGACGCCAGAATCAAACAGGCATCCATATTTAATAGGATTGTAATACAGTTTTTTCCTGAAAAGGTTGTATGAAAGCATGGTTAATGTTAAAATAATCAGATAAAGTCTAGATTCGTGGAGATTCTGTTTCTATACTAAGAGTAGAAATAGGTTGAATTTAGAAAAAAAATGAAAAGAGGATTTAAAAATGAAAATGAAGAGAGTATTATCATTAGTATTAGCAATGACACTTGTTGTATCTACGTGGATCAGCGTAAATGCAGCAGAAACAACAATTCAAGTAAAAATAGATGGTGAACTTGTGGTTTTCACAGACGCACAACCATTTATTGACAGCAACAACAGGACATTGGTGCCATTACGTGCTATTGGAGAAGCAATGGGCTTAGTGGTTGAATGGGATGCTGAACTTAAGACTGCAGCTTTTATGAGAGTTTATGATGCATCCGTAGCAGCAGCACCTTATGACGCTGATGAAGATGGCAAAGCAGATGCTTACTTGTCAAGTGAAGTCCTAGCTTTTGAAGTGGGTAACAACCAAGCGGCTTTTGGAGCACATTGGATGAGTATTGAAGAAGAAGTAGAAGAAACAGCAACAGAAGAAGCAGTAGTAGCAGAAGAAACGGATGTAGAAGCAGACGTTGAAGCAGATGTAGAAGCAGACGTTGAAGAAGAAACAGAAGTTGTAGCGGAAGTAGAAGTCGATCATTTTGCATTAGTGGCGTATGATGTCGTAATGGATACTGAAGCAGTTATTGTGAACTCAAGAACTTATGCACCTGTTAGATATTTAGCAGAAGCCTTCAACTATGATGTGAGCTGGGATCAAGAAACACGAACAGTAGAACTTACAACAATGAAGAGTCTTGCAGATGCTAATATGTATGTAGTGAACACTTTTGAAGAAGCGCTTCAATCATGGTTACTATTAGGAGACGATAAAACAACAGCTACATCCATTGAGATCTTAAGTGGAAAAGTGAATGGTGTTGAACTAGAAAGAACGGCGATAAGCGAAGAAGAATTTGAAAAAATTGAAGAAGAATTAGAAGCTTCATATGAAGTATTAATGGGATTTGAAGCGGCTAATAACATAACAGATCTTGCATCCTATAGACTATCTCTCAAAGTTAAGGCAATGATTGATGATGTATATGAGATTTTTGAATGGGAACACTATGGTGTAGAATTACAACAATAACAATACGTTCTTAATCAAAATGCTATTTTTGGTAATTAAAACAATTGACACGTTTGGCTTTATCATATATAATCACAAACATAGACAAAGTTGTCAGACAGATAAATGCGATTATATACATATAAATATAAAATAGTTACAAGAAACTGAGGTATTATCAATAATTAGTGCTACTAATAGCCAATAATTAAAACGAAGTTGTCTTACAATAACTTATTTATAACTAAGTGACTAAAAATTAAAGTGAGGAAGAATTATGGAAGATAAGAAAATGGTTGTAAGTGAAATAGTATATCAATCAATAAGGGAAAAGATTATCAATCAGGAATGGACACCGGGAATGAAGATTACTTCTGAAGTTCAACTTTCTAATGAATTGAATGTTAGTAGAATGTCTGTAAGAGAAGCTATTGAGAAAATGGTGGCACTGAATGTATTGACTAAAAAAAAGGGTGGTGGCACCTATGTCAGTAACTTATCGCCATCTATTTACATTAATGGTTTGATTCAGATGATGTTGTTTGATAAAGATGAATTGCTGGATGTTGTGGAATTCAGAAAGGTTATTGAAGTAGATAGTGCTGCAATGTGCGCACAAAGGTGTGATGATTCAACAATTTTGGCTCTGGAAAAATACTATTACATTATGTTAGAAAACAGTAAATCCTCTGAAACCTTTACAGATGCAGACCATATGTTTCATGTGGAAATAGCCAAAGGAACGAAGAATTCATTAATCATAAAAGTGAATGAAATCTTAACGGATATATGGAGAGCTCAACAAAAAGAATTGAACCATTACCTAGGTTCCTCAAAAGGGATTGAAGATCATGCGAAGATACTTGGTGCGATTAAGAATAGAGATTCTGAGCTAGCAGCACTATATATGCGTCGACATTTGACGAGAACAATTGAAGAGATTAGAGAAGTAAAGGCAAGAAATTCATAAGTAATATTGATTGGGTGTTGTTTTTTTATTGGTAGCAATCGCCTACAAATGCGTAGGGGGTATACACACATAAATTCAAGGAGGTTTACGAATGAAAAAGTTGAGAAGGTACGTTGTATTGCTATTGGCACTAATGGTATTGGTAGCGGGGTGTGGTAAAGAGGTTCCGGAAAACAAAGAGGTTTCTGAAACAAAAGAGGCTGTAACAGAAGAAAGTAATGAAGCACCAGTCGCTGTGAATTCTGATGAGAAATTTCTTATCAGAGCAGGTATTGGTCTTAATGATCAACATCCACAGTTCAAAGGATTAGAAGTCATGAAAGAATATGTTGAACGTGAAAGTGGTGGAAGAATTGAAATGCAATTATTCCATAGTAGTCAATTGGGTGATGACGTACAGATGATTGAAGCATTGCAACTTGGAAGCCAAGAAATGACATGTCCTTCTTCGGCACCTATGACAGGCATGGACAATAGATTTATGGTTTTTGATTTACCATTTTTATTTCCAAATTCTGAAATCGCTTCAGCAGTCTTAGACGGACCACTGGGACAAGAATTGCTAGATGGTCTAAGCGACAATTTCCTTGTGGGTCTTGCTTATTGGGAGAATGGGTATAGACATATAACCAATAGTGTTAAAGAAATCAAAGCACCGGAAGATATGAAAGGTCTTAAAATCAGAACCATGGAAAACCAAGTTCACTTAGATTTCTTTAAATCACTTGGAGCCAATCCGACACCAATGCCATTTGGTGAGTTGTTTACAGCTATGCAACAAGGGGTTGTAGATGGACAAGAGAACCCGGTTCCTACGATTTATCTTCAAAATTTTGCAGAGGTTCAAGATTATACAACACTTACCGGTCATGTTTATAGTCCTTTTGTATTGTTAATGAGTAAGAAATTCTGGGATGGACTACCAGCTGATCTTCAAGCTATTGTACAAGAGGGCGCCCTGGTAGCAAGAGATGAACAAAGAAAAATCAATGGTGCCTATACGGACGAACTTGTAGCCGGATTAAGAGAACAAGGTATGACAGTAACGGAACTATCAAATGAAGAACTTAAAGCATTTCAAGATGCTACCAAATCAACGATTGATAAGTTTAAAGTCGAAATCGGTTCAGACTATGTTGATAGTGTTTTAGAGGAAATAGAGCGCTTATCAAAGTAATAAACAAATGATTGAGTAACAATTATATCCCCTCCTGTGTTGATTAGCTCACGCAGGAGAGGGAATTTATAATTAAAAACAAATAAAAAAAATAAAAGAAATCATTTGTCGAAAGTCTATCAAGTTAAACATTAGAGACTAACTATATGAAGTCAAGAAGAAATTCATAGTTTTTATGTTTTGTTTAATAGTTAAAAAAACGCACAACAAATAG
>PGZV01000022.1:0-31597 GCA_002841495.1 Firmicutes bacterium HGW-Firmicutes-2
TATTTGTTGTGCGTTTTTTTAACTATTAAACAAAACATAAAAACTATGAATTTCTTCTTGACTTCATATAGTTAGTCTTCAAATACTTTAAGATCCTTCATACTCTTATTCTATGTTTTCTTGATTTAATGATTATTAGGGTGAATTGGAATCAGAGATTCCAATTTGTAAAATCAACTTCTGGTTTAGCATTTCCCTTGCAAGAACCTAAGTGTTAGACTAGTTGTCATGTAGTTGAATCTTTCAGGATTCTAAAAACATAGCTTTGGATCTCTGATAATGAGGCTACTGGTTTTATCTGTTTAGTCTCAGTTTCAGTCGTGATTACCACTTCTTTTTTCACAGTTACTTGCCTATCTTTTCCTTTTAATTTAGAGACCTTATCTATGAAAAACACACAAAAATCCTCTGTTAGTTTGATGTGACCCTAACATAAGACTTTGTTGTATTTATCAACTTCATAACATTGCTAAAATCCGAATCTACTTATCATCAACGTTCATTCTTTCAACAATCTTTCTCAATAATTCTTCGATATTGCTTATTCTCTTTAACAACTTAAAAAAGAAAATTAATATCAAAATAGTAATAGCTATAGAAATAAAAGTACCTACTATATGTGAAATAATTTGTATCCATGCATTTTCAAATCCAATTATTTCCATGCATACCTCCAACACATTATCATGGTTTAATACTAAATGAATAATTGTGATCTTTAGTATAACTCAAAAGTGTACCTGTAGGATCCCCAAAAGGAGTCGTTAATAGACCTTTTCCATATATATTACAATAGCCTATCACCATCGGTAAGTCTTATAATTTCGCTTATAACGTTCCACTAAAATCCCACTATAATACCTTGAAATAGTTTCATCCCAGGTCTAGTTACTTCTCAATTTTCGACATTCTTTGGTTGTCAAAATTAATACTTCTAATCCAAGCCTTATTTAGATTATTAATCATATTTGATTATAAGAAAAGTTATCTCAAGGGCATCTTTATATATAATTTAACTTTCTATAAGAGCCATATGATAAGCAATATAATGATGAAGACAAAACTCCATATACTTTCTTTTAATTTAACTGATGAGTCACTGACCTTATCATTCCCAATAAGCTCTGGTTTAAAAATGGTTATTATTGTCACAACAAAATATGACAGTATACATGTTAACAAGGAATAATCAATATTCTTAAATATCATGAGTACACTCAAGTTATGTGCAATTGGTGAGAACATCAATTGGATTTTTTGAGATACTAGATTAAGAGCTACTACTCCCCCAATTATTGCTGCTACTGGTGTTGCCATAGCTACAGCACTTGCAGATGCACATAATTTGATAATCATAAGTCCCATGCCACCAGCAATACCACAACCTTTTACTATTTCTTCAATAAGGTCATAGCCACCTTGGTTACACCATAATAGCAATCCAGTAAGAGGCGCTAATGCCACACCGATATAGACAAAGTTTACATAGATATTACTTGATCTTGTTGCCATTTGAATATTTGCACCTTCAGAATAATCTTTTTGTAACTGGACTTCTCTTACATCTTGAATAAGCTTAGCATCCTCTATATTATCTTTCAAAAAGGTGTGGTATTCCTTATCGAGTGTCTTCATTGATTCTTTTAATTCTTTCAATTCATTCTTGTCCATATTGAGTATTTGTTCACTCAAGCTATCTCTAAGCATATATTTCTCTGCATCACTTAGATTATTGACTTGAGCAATCTTATCAATAGTATTCTCAAGTGCTTTTTTATTCTCGATAACATTTCCTGCATAAGCAGTAGTTGATGTTACCAATGTGAGTATCAATACAATAATTAGTAAACTATTCCATTTTTTCATATAAATATTCTCCTTTTTTAGTCGGTAATGTCAAGTTTGACACTCCTATTTGTTATTTGAATCGCTTCATTTAATGCTTCAGTTTATTTGGTATCTCACTTTGATAGAAAATCAGACTAAACTGTGTTGATGCCGCTTGAGCTACAACCAAAGCAATAAATGCAAATGCGGTACCAGAGTACTTACGTACAAAACCTATTTTCTTCATTCCTTCCACCTCCTCTTACTATGCTCCCTATGATTAATGAAATTGTCGCTACTACCGCTCCCATCAATGTACTCATCAAAATACTACTCTGAGGTCCAAGCAAAAGTAGTTGGACAACGCAAATCATCACAATAAATATGCAGACTTTCTTACTACGTTTCCATACTGATTCATATTCCCGGTTCTTAATTTCTCGGTTTTTGTTATCGACCGGTCCAATCCTGAAAACACTCAAGACTATAAAACCAAACATCATGATTAGGACTAACACAGTCATTCTACTTACAAGAGCATTTATTAGCAGCAAATTGACTATGTACACCACTATGGTCAATTTGTTACACCTAAATGGAGTACTTGCATGATACCCACCAGCAACGACTCTTATCGGTATAATTCCATAGAAGAAAAAAAATGTTTCCTTCCACCAGCCGGTAATGGCACTCGTTGTAATTACAACAAGTAAAATTGACAGGTTAATCAATAATTGTTCTGTTCCATATAGATATACTTCATAATCTTCAGATTCAATTATCATTTCATGCATAAAAAAAGATGTTAACGTTTTAGCAAATTGCTTTATCAATCCTCCACCTCCAACAATTTGATTCAACTATAACATCTTACATTTTTTTTACAATCGAAATGGAACCAAACACCCTTGAAAAGCAATTAAAATAGTTTTTAGATCAAAAACTATAAACTTAATTTTTTATCAGGAAGCATTATTTGAACATTAAAATACATATCACTGCAATCAATATGGCATATGCCTCCATATTTCTCAACTGCCGATTCAATATTTTCAATACCTGTTCCAATCTCGCCTATAATTCGCTCCTTTCTCGAAGAAATATACTTTTTATTACTCACTTTTATTGTTTTGGGATTATATGTGTTTTTTATATCTATCAAAGCACACCCTTTTTTATACTTCATTTGTAATTGGATCATTTTTTTCTGCTCATCGTCAGTTATTCTCTCACACGCTTCAATCGCATTATTCAAAGCATTGTCAATAATTATACAAAGATCCATATTATCAACATAAAGAAGCTCAGGTATTGCAATTTCATGCTCAAAAGCTATTCCTAATGTATTTGCTTTTGCTTTACGGTTATTTATTATTGCATCAACAACAATATTTTTTGACAGAATACCCTTCTTTTCAATATTCAATTCATTGGATAACTTCCCTAAATATTCTATAGCTTCCTGTATCATATTTTTTGTGAGGTATCCATCAATTGCAATGAAGTGCCCAATCATATCATGTCGAACCTTCTTAATTTGATTATATCCGGCAATCACATTCTCATATTGATCCTGCTGATACAATAGCTGCTGTTCACGAAATCTGTATTTATTATTCTCATCTACTTGAACAATGATACTATCAAATAGGTGAAATACGATTATATTAATATAAAGAATTACAACGCATGATAACACTCCTATTTCGCTCACCGTTCCACTCACAACCGGTTCATAAATACTTGCAATCGCTAGTACTATACTGGTTATTGGAATAGTAATGATTAGCATCCAGGAACTCAGAGATATTCTGGATGCATTTCTCCTCTTAAATCTAATAATAAACTCTATAAGAAGCATCATGAGAATTTTTGATACAATGCTTCCTAAAAATAAAAACATTATGTTTTCTCTTACATTTTGTATCTGATCTCTTAACATAGCTCCTATCAAAATCACTGTTATTAACTCTGTAATCAGCGAAAATACCAAAAGGAATATTGCAATTATCAGTTTAACATGAGCCTTCCCCTCGAAGAAGAAGTGACCTATTACAAAATAAAGCACAAACCCGACAATTAAACTAATGCCTAATGTTTCGAGTGAAGTATTGATTACCGTTGCAATAACAAGTATCGCAATTAGACTCCATTTCATGTTAATAGATTTAATCTTTTTCATACTTAATAGGCAGTTAAATAACCTTAATGCAATAAATATACCAACAATATTGCTCATAAAAAAAATGATTTCACTAATGTGGCTAATCATTACATTTCTCCCATCATATATACCAAATATTTATTTTTTATCACATCAGCATATTTATCGCTATAAATTAGTCTCTCATCATTTGAAATAACAACTTCTCGTATCCCAATTTCTTTAATATGGTGCACATTAACCAGATAGAATCTGCTGATTCTGATAAATCCATCCTTGCACAATCTTTTTTCTGCATTACTGATGTTTTCGTTATTTTCATATTCGTTATCACTGGTATGCAAAATCACTTTCTTCTTATTACTTTCAAAATAAAGCACATCTAATAGCCTAAGTGCTATTATTTTCTCTCTTGACTTGATAAGATATGATTTATTCATTGTAACTTGAATTTCATCTATTGCTTTAGCAAGTACTCGATGTAATTTTGATTCATCAACCGGTTTTAGTATAAAATCATACGCATCAATACTGTAGCCTTCAACCGCATATTCAATTACAGATGTTACTATTATTATAATACCGTACTTATCATGCTTCTTAATGAGTTTTGCAGTCTGAATGCCATCCAATTTTTTCATCTGCATATCAAGTAAAATGATAGAGTACTTCTTTCCTCTTTCATAAGCTGCCACTAGTTCTTCTCCAGAATCGAACAAATCAATCTCAATCGACTCATCCAGCAACAAATCACGTACATATTTTTCAATTTCTATTTGTTGCATTTTGTCATCTTCACATATTGCAATTGCTAACATATTCACACTCCCTTAGGCTATTATAAACCTGACCTTAACCTTTCACAGACTTGAATTGATTTCTAAATATACTGCTTATTATTTTCACAAATGGCCACACATTCTTTTGCTGCTCCTTCATACTATCCCAAAAGCATTATTATGATGTCCAAATTAAACATCCTCCATCAATTAGAAGAACGTTTATTCTTTATATTTGTTTTTGCTTATGGGAAATTTTGAGCTTTTTGACACTACTTTTTTTCAATCCTATAACCCTAGAGGCCCTCACCTCTGTTCATATTATCCCATTTCTCAGTATTACTGACAAGCTTATGTGCTAAAAACACTTCTAATACCCTATGCTCTAGACACTTGTAACTATTTTCCGATATCTTTAGAGTTCATATTATTGCCCTTTTCTAATCATGATTATTATGAAAAAAGTAGAAGGCATTTATCCCAATCCAGAAAATAATATTGATGTTTACCTTCATAAGGCTTATAGTATTCCAGATAGGTGTGACAAAAAATGCAAAAAAAAATAGCCTTAAAATTAAATCAATATGGCTTTTACGGATGGTTCATTCATATCTATGGTCTGGTTACCAATGTTCAGAACATAACGACAAATGTTATATGAGTACGCTATTTCGGAAGATTGCACCTTGGAAGCATACGTGGGCCTGTTAAGCAAAGATGTCATCCTTGTTTTTCTCAGCAAAGACATGGTAAACCCTTGGGTCAGGCTTGTATTCAAATAAACCAATAAACTTTGATAAGGCTTTATTGATGGTCTTATTTCCTGTGAAAATACACATGTACCGTTTTTCTCGCCTACAGCCTAGACGTTCTTTGGAGCTTTCCGCTGTTTGTCCAAAATAGATGGTTTTGGATTTTTGCTTTATACCTAATCTTAGAATATAAATCAGCATATTGTAGTATAAGTCGAGTGCATCCCTCTTCGCATAGTTCATGCCACCGAATAAGAAATACAACCTATCTTTTTCTACTTTTACCATGACAAAGGCTACCGGCTTCTGATCATGGTAAAAGACATGAATATCATCCTTAGAAGTCTTGAAAAATTCTATGGGCAAGGTCTCTAGTGGATACTTAGATCGGTTAAGCACCGCCTTATACAAGGCATATAGCTGATCATCAAAGGTCTCATTATGAATCCTCTCAATTCTTACGGTTCCAAGTCTCCTCAAGGCTTGTCTCAGTCTGCGTCTATAAGGACTTCTAAGGGCTGACACATAGGTCTCAAAATCCTCATAATTGTTATCAAAAATACATGTATCCAAGGTTCTACCATAAGGGATACCTTGGGGTATTTTTTCTAATGCTCTAATATTCAATATCAGATGAAGCCCACCTTCTTCTTGAAGGTAATCAATCAAGGCTTCAATGTCACCAAAATAGCCTTCCCCATCTATAGATACGGGCAAGGCAACCATGGTAATGGGTACATGCAATTTGAACTTTCCAAACGTAAATAGATTCATCCTTCTCTTAAAAGTATAGCAAGCAAATTCCGGATGAAAGTGATAAGTAAAGCCTTCTTCCCATGTCTCATCAAATAGGAGTGCATCTTTTTTTAGCCAATCATTGTCACAATATCTGTCCCAATCTGCCGGACGATGTGATGAACATCTTACTTCATATTTTTTTCTCATAAGTCACATATTCCCTATATGGTTTTTGAGCGAATCTTGAGGTGATCTGTCTTGAGGCACTGTTATCTCCATGGATCCAACTGGATATGAGATGTTGTGATGCTTTTTCTGCCGCTTCCATAACCCCATTAAAAAGAATAAAAATGGCCGGTGTGCCACGGTACTTGGCTTCGACACCGATTTCCACAATTTTTACTGTTTTTGGCTTTCTTTTCAACAGCCTATATTGAAGAAAAGTACGTATACCTGCACCTCTACTGCTTTTGACCAGTTCATTAAAGTCCGGATACCAAAGGATGAAACCAATGTCCTTGCCATCTTTTTTTACAAAAAGCAGATTCTGATGGTCCAGTAAAGGCATCATACTCTTAAAAAGTTCTACATCTTCATCATAATCCCTTCTGAAATAATAACTATGATCGGTAAAAATGTTATTGTTCAAGTCTGTATATCTTTTCAAGGATGTCCTAAGGCCTTTTCTTGAAAAATCAGCGGCTTCCAAAGTATAGGGCGCCATCCTTAGATGCAGTTTGTTACGCAGATGTACTACCCTAGGGGCAATACTTTGTACTTCGTCTTTATAGCTGACAAAGGTATGACCTTCAAAGGTCTTAAAAAATTCAGCGTAATAATCCGGATTATAAGCTTCACCAAAAGAAGGATGCCCGGAGCCAATGGTTAGAAAGCCCAGTCCGTTGTTACAGTGACCGTCTATACCGATGACCAACTTATCACAACCCAGTGTCTTTCCATAGGCTTCTGCATAACTTAGAAGATGTTCTACACTTTCTTTAGCTTCCATGATCGCTTCAAAGAAAGCCAAATACAGGACTTTTGGTTGTTGCTCATGACATATCAAGACCCCTTGACAATGGAGGTCCTTATCTACACTGACCGTTATCATGACTTGCTTGGACTTTTTGTAAAAAACGCCTTTAGGATTACAGACCAGAGCAAATAGACCTTCTTTGTTATTTTTGAAGGTCTGATCTTTGCTATATATTTTTTTGATCATCTGCTTATAGATGGATTTCTTTTCATGCTTCATTCATTCATTGGCTTATATAATATTTGGTGTGATGCCCTGATGAATCTGATGGCGATAATAGAGGTTCACATACAGATAAAATAAGGACCTTAAAGGTTGCTTGAAAAACTGGGGCCTTATGAGGGTTCTTTTGATAATGGCTCTGATACCAAATACTTCTCTATACAGATCCCAGTAGGCCTCTGTTAAGGCGTCCATAGACATATGAATAGGTTCATGAACCGCCATGGTACCGTTATAACTGTAGATGTCTTTAATAACGATGCGCCCTGCCGCTTCCATCTCATCAAAAAACAACGTCCCCGGTATCGGTGTTAGTATGTAGAATCTGGGCACCGTTATTTTTTGGTCGATAATAAAAGTAGCTGTGGCTTTAATGCTCTCTAGTGTATCTCCGTCTGCACCGATGACCATCTCTGTGGATACATCAATACCGGCTGCTTGGATCTTTCTAATCTGTTCACCATACCGATCGACTTTGGCCCAAGCTTTCTTCATATGTATCAGGCTATCTTGGGTGATGCTCTCAATGCCAAAGGACAGGGCAATACAACCGCTGTCTGCTACTGCTTGTAGAACCTGAGCATGGTCGGCTATATTAATGGAGCACTGGGAGAGCCACTGCATCTTCAAGTCTTTAATCGCCCTACATAAGTCCAGTAGATAATCTGTATCTGAGAAAATATTATCATCCAGTAATAGGAATTTCTTATAGCCCAGCGCCTTAACCGCTTTGATATCCCGAATGACTTCTTCTATATCACGCTTATAATATTTGTTCTTATACAAGCAATAAACGCTGCAAAAACTACAGGCGTGGGGACAGCCTCTTCCGGCTTGAACCGGTAGGAAATCGCCGATTTTTTTCTGTGTCAGCAGCCCATAGTCCGGTGTCGGATAGGTCAATGTCTTAAGGGGCATATCATATAAGGGCTTCAGCTTGCCTTGTTTGTAGTCTTCAATCAATGTGGGGAAGCTGATCTCTGCATCGCCAATCACCACACTGTCACAGTATTTGGCGGCTTCTTCCGGCATCAGGCTGACCATATAGCCACCCATGACAACGGTCTTGCCTCTTGCTTTGAAGGCCTTGGCGATATCAATGCTTCTGACGATGGCATGGCCCATACCGGATATGGCTATCAGGTCGGCATCCGTATCAAAGTCCACGACTTCAATGGTTTCAAGGCATACTTCAAATTCAACGTCCGGTGGACACAAAGCCGAGAGTATGGCCGGTGCCAGACCTACGAAATAAAGTCTGCTTTTTTTCACCAACCGGTCCCGATTATGATAAGGGGTGGATTGTATAAACAAGATTTTCATATTAGCCCCCTTTGATTTTTTCTGTCAGATATGCTTTTAACATCTTTCTATAAAAATCCAAATCCATGAAATCATAGATGCCTGTTTTCTTAGCTATCTTATAGAGCCTGATAAAGAGTCGATAATAAGCTCTGTAAAATGCTTGTCGGCTCATATGTATAGGGTCCAGTACCAGATGCAGAAAATCCCAATCTTCTATAGACGTGGACGTAATCTTATCTTTATAGGTTTCATAAAGTGGGGTTCCCGGTATGGGCGTAAAGATCGACACGGTGACATATTTTAGATCATGTAAAACAACCCAGTCGTATAGATCATCAAAATAAGCTTCTGTTGCCTCAAGGGGTGCAATCATCAAACCGATACAATGAGAAGCCGTTTCTTGAATCACTTTCACACAAGCACTGTTATGGTCCAAACTACTGCCTTTGCCATAGCCGTCTAATTCTTTATCCGTAACCGCTTCAAGCCCTACTAGAAAATACTTAAATCCGATTTCTGATAAAGCATGGATCAACTCAGGGTTGTCTGCAATAAAATCCGCTCGTCCATAGCAAGTATAAGTCTTATGAATCTTATGGGTCTTAATTAAATCAATGAATTGCCATAGGCGTTTTTTGTTAACCAGAAAATTTAGTTCCTTTATCACCAGATCAAGGTCCCGCTCTTGATACCGACTGCCATTTAATAAAGTACAATAACAGAAATTACAGGTATAAGGACAGGAAAAAGAAGTCTTGATGGTTCCTGCTTCTGTCAGGTCCAAGTAACGGTATTCTGACTTGTTCTTATAAAAGAAACTTCGATCCGGTATGGGCAAGGTGTTAATGTCAATGGGGGTAATGGGGTTCATAATGTAGCCATCACCATCCTCCTCCACAGCACCTTCATCTTTAAAACACAAGCCGTTGATTTTTGACAAGGTCGTGACTTCTTTATTATTTGCTTCAAGGCATCGGACCAAAGTTACAAAAGCATCGATGGATTCACTACGACAGATATAATCCACGTCTTGATCGAAGAATCTATGAGGATTAAGCTGAGCATGTACGCCACCTATCACCGTTATAATCTGCGGGCTGATTTTTTTGGCTTTTGTGCAGTAGGATTTCATTAGGTTTTCTTGGGTAATGTAGCCACTGATTGCCACAATGTCCGGTTTTTCCCTTTTTATCGTCGCTTCTATGGAGATCTTCTCTATAAAGCCATCGTAAATATAGTCCACATAGCCTGCAGCTGCAAGACCGGTATGCAGATACTCAAGCTCTAATGGCTCATTATCCAGTATTTTGGTAAAGCTCAGTTTATTGGGTGCTTTGGGACGAATCAATAATACTTTCACGGTCTTTTACGTCCTCGTATCAGCATATTCTTCACATACACACCAAAAAGATTCTTAAAGCCCAGCACCATCTTAATTGAATTTTTGGTTGGAATGTTTTTCCTTGTATACGCCACGGAATAGGCATTAAAATTCACCACCAAGGCCAACTTAAGAACCTGTAAGTAGTAAGCTTTTAGGGACATCTTAGAAGGATAGATCAAGACATCACCAAAGTTCCACTTATCATAATCTTCTTTAGGGTAGATCAAGCGATCCTCGTATTGATCATACAAAGGTGTCAATGGGTGGGGCACCAGTGGTGAGAAGGTTATTAATTCCGGACGCAACCTTTTAATATAGGCTAATAAACGTTTGAAATCCTTTTTCTCCCAATCGGGATGAATAATAAAAGAACCCCAACAGGCGATGCCGCTATCTTGTAGTATTCGAGTCACCTTTTCGTTCTGATCCGTTGTGGCTTGCTTATTGTACTCTACAAGTCTGCTGTCATCAAAAGCTTCATAGCCGATGATTACCGCCATGATACCATTCCTTGCCAAGCGTTTCATTAAGTCCGGCTTTTCCAAAACAGAATTCACACTGCCATAGCACATGTACTTCTTTTTGATGTTTCTTGCTTCCAGTAGATTGCAAAATTCTATCAAGCGGTCTTCGTGGACTAAGAAATCGTTGTCGCAGATCATCACATAAGGTTCATCTAAAGCCTCAATCTGGTCTACAATCTCTTCGATGCCAACTTCTCTAAGACTATCGCCTTCCAGCTTCCAACGCACACAAAATGTACATTTGTTACGGCATCCATAAGCCGTTTGTACAATGGCACAAGGCTGAAAACCAATATATTGATAGTGCTTGCGATAACGCTTGGTAACTTCTCGGTCAGGAACGATATATTCATTGAAACAGAATTCACCTTCGTTTATAAAATCCAAGGCTCTACTATAGATACCTTCAATTACTTCAGCCGGTCTTGTTCCTTCAACTTCCTTCATTAAGTCCGATAAGTTCTGTCTTGTAGTAGATTTGTAAACATAATCCACATGAGGGCTAAAGAAGGAATCCGGGAAACAAGTGGCTTGAACACCGCCAACGGCTACGACGATCTTTGAATCGAATTTTTTTACGATGTCCGCTATTTTTAGAACATTCTCAACATCCGTACACTGGGAGGTGATGCCTACCATATCCGGTCTGTATATGCTTAAGTATTGTTTTATGGATGCATTTCTTTCTATCATGCAATCCAGTAAAAGGACCTCATGACCTAATTCTTTAAGAACCGTTGAGACACATTCAATGCCAAGTGGCTCTCCAAATAGGAAATTCTTTACCGTTGTTATGTTTTTATTCACCCATGGTCGAACTAGTAATACTCTCATCTCACTTTATCCTTTCATGATTTTCTTCAGATATTGCCAAGTAATCTTACCGGCACCTATGGACAGCTTCATGGTGGTTGCTATACCATATCGGCGAAACATGTAGTGTATATGACTTGGTGTTACTGTAATCTTATAATAAAGCTTTAATATCTGTAGGTAATAGCTTCTGATGCTTAACCGCGTCGGCCTAACAACCAGATGGGCCATGTCCCATTTTTCATGTTCCTTATAAGGAATAATCAACTGATCTGAGAAAGCCTCTAGCATACCTGTTCCAGGCATGGGCGTTAGTGGCTGTAAGTTCACAAAGATAAGACCAGTTTTTTTAATAAATGCATATAAGTTGTCAAAATGGGTCTTATCCCAGTCGATGCCCAGTATAACCGTACCATAACATTCTATATCATACTTTTGCAGTATGGCTATAGCTCTTTCGTTGTCCGTTACAAGGCTTTTCTTGTTGTAACTGTCCAGTTCTTCCTGACTGGCTGCTTCTATACCGACAATCACCGCACTCAGCCCAATCTCTTTAAGCTGACCTATAAGGACATCGTTTTTTGCTATAAAATCTGCCCGCCCATAGACCAGATAATGCTTTTTGATGTTATGACGTTTGACTTCTTCTATAAATTTCTCTAAACGTTTTTCATCAAATAAAAAATCATCGTCCACAATATAGACTTCCTCTTGCTTAATGGTCAATAGCTCCCTTATGACTTCTGCTATAGGTCGTGCATGATAAGGGGTTATTTCCTTGCAAAAACAAAAATTACATTGATAAGGACAGCCATAGGATGTTTTAATCAATGCACAAGCTTTTAGGTAGATTGCGATAAGGAAGGGCATCAAAAGGTGCCTTGCAACCACAATAAAGATAAAGCTCCTCATCACTTGTGCAAACCTTATCAATATGTTCATCTACAAAATCTTCCTGACAGACTGTGGCATGAACGCCACCTACAGCGACTACAATCTCTTTTGAGACTGCTTTGATGGTTTTTGCATAGTTTTTGATAATACCTATATGACTGATATAACCTGTAATGCCCACAAAATCAGGCATGAACATTCTTATATGATCATCCAATCCCTTTTTCTCAAGGATCATATCCAGAATCCGAACCTCGTGCCCATTTTCTATAAGCACACCGGCCAGTGTCATGAGCTCCAAGGGTTCACAGACCATGACACTTTGAAGACCTATGGTTTCTTTATGGGGTTTGGGCCGGATGAGTAGGATTTTCATCGTTTTTTCCTCATGACAAAGCCACAGATTGATGGCATAAACCATTTTTCAGCGATGGCAAACGTATACGTAATTGTAAAATGTCTGGAAACCAGTTTTTTGAAAGCCGCCTTAGATAAATAGGCTGCGCTTTCCGCCGTTTTTTCTATCCTCTTCATGACAAAGTTATCATAATGATTGTTGATGCTGGCTTGGGTGAAGATTGCGATGCCATCTTCCTTGAGATACTTTTCCACCTGGTTTAACACATGTTCTTTTTTCTTATAGTAGGGAAAAGAATGACTACAGATAATCAGATCAAAGGTCTTGCCATCCAGTTCAAGTATATGATCCGAATCAATGTTATGATGGATCCAATTGGCTTTGATTTTCTTACTTTTTGCTACTTTAAGCATTTCTTCTGACTTATCCATACCATATAACTTATATCTCGGGTAGACACGACTAATCTCATCCAGCATTTGACCGGTACCACAACCTAAGTCTAAAACAGTCGCTTCCTGAAAATTAAAACCACCAATGAGTACCATCACTTTTCTTCTTGTCGGCTCTAGAGAATATTTCTGCACCCAGAGACGGTCATACTTTGTTGCCAATTTGTTCCAAATCATTCTATCACCTCAAGTTGTCCTTATCTTTTCGATTTATCATATATCTTCTTATTTATATTTATATTCTAAAATCTATATTCTATATTTCTATTCTATTTTTCTTTGTCTTCCATATACTTCCATAACTTCTTATTAACGTTGAGTTTCTTCTGGTTGAATCTTCGATTAATAATCCACTTATAATTAAAACCGTTTTTGAACTGTACGATGTCTAAGCCTCTTGAATGAATAGCATTTTCCGGACAGCTGTAGACACATTTCATACACCAAATACAACGCCAACCGGCTCTAAAGCTACCGGTTTCAAAGTTGATGTTGCTTACAGGACATCTTTTTTCACACAAACGGCACTTGGTACAGTTCTTATTGGCCCATAAGGATCTACCAAATAACCTTGCCCCTACCTGTTCCTCAAAAAAATGTATCACCGTCACCAAGACTTCCCTAAAGAAATCTCTATGATGCCTTCTTCTGGTTTCTTCTGTGATTTCTTTTACAATATGAGGAATCTTTTTATCTCTTGTCACTTCATACAGACGCTTAACAACATCTTCTTCCATATCTAATAACCAATTGGAAGATACTATCAAAATACGGTCATAAAATACATCATACCATTTTTTTCTAAGTTGATGCATCAGGCTAATCGAAGCACTTTTATTAATCCAGCCATTACTACATCCTGTTCGAATAATAAAAACCTTGGCATTATTTCGTGGCAAAGCATCCACGTAGGCCTTGGCTATTCTTGGTGATCCAAAGCCATAGATGGGAAGCACAAAACCCAACATATCAAATCGTTTGGGATCCACTTCAACTGTATTATTCAAAGCCTTTTCAAGCTTAAACATTTTAACATTGTAGCCTTTTTTTATTAAGGCTTCTTTTAATTCCTTGGCAACATAATAGCTGCTTTGGGTTCCGGTAAAATAAAACATACCAATGTTCTTCATTCATATGCCCCAATTCTGTTTATTTTCGGACACTGCTCTCTATCTCTCTAGATATCCGCTTTCATTATACATGAAGCCTCTTATGAATCATAGTACTTCTCTGTATTGTCCTATAATGGTTAAAGTATCAAAACAAAGTTTCTATTTTTTTGTATGCAAAAGTTCAACTATATCGTTTTGACGCTTTAACCATGTCCTTATTTATAATCTTTTGACAATGCCACATATTCAACCGCATGGGATTTTAGCCCTAGAATCTCTGCTTCGGTGAGTTCTCTAATAACCTTAGCCGGAGAGCCCATGATTAAGGTCCCATCCGGAAATACTTTACCCATGGTTACAAGGCTGTTCGCACCTACTATACAGTTCTTGCCGATAACGGCATTGTCCAGTACGGTACTACCCATACCGATTAAAGTCTCATCACCGATTGCACAACCGTGAATCACGCAGTTGTGACCGATGGTTACATGACGGCCGATATGGGTTCTGGCGTCTTTGGCCACATGAACTGTGGAGTTGTCTTGAATATTAGCACCTTCATCTACAAAAATACTATTATCATCGCCTCTTAACACGGCACCAAACCATATGTTCACGTCTTTTCTTAATATGACTTGCCCAATAACCATTGCACCAGGTGCAACATAAGCTGTATCGTCAATACTTGGTTCAAAGTCTTTATATTTCATTTTCTTCACCTATTATTTCTATTTTCATATTATTGTTTCTATTTGCTTATTACTTTTTCAGTGTTCCAAAGCCACCATATACCGGCTTGATTTCATTTACGGTTATAACCACATTTTCTTGATATTGATGAATCAGACGAATCAGTTTAGAAGCCATTTTTCTTTTGACATGCATAATCAAAACGGTTCTCTTACTGTTCATACCTTCGCCAGAAATCGAGGTTACCGCATACCCATGTTCTCTGATTCTACTAATGAGTTCGATGCCATCCGTTTCTTTGACAATAACTTCTACCCTTGTGGTACCAATGGCCAGCTTTTCTTCAAAAACAGAACCTAGAAAGTTACCCAAAGCAAAGCCTAGTGCATAGACAAAAAGCTTAATCGGATCACTGGAGATATCTTTTAATACGGTTGATACCAATACAACCCAGATACAAACCTCAAAAAAGCCTATAAAAGCACCCTTCAGACGTTCACCACGGGTGATTAACACAATCCTGGTGGTGGCCAATGTAACCTCCACAATCTTAACCAATAAAATAGCTATATACAACAATACTTGAATCCACATACATATACTCCTTTTTCTTTGTCATGACTCGTTATATTTTCTATCGCGTATTCCATAACGTTCATTCTAACAAAGGTGTCAAAATCTATGATACCTTACTCTGACCTTTATGAAAAGAGTGATTTTAGATTATTGTATAAAATCACCATAACTACGTATCATTACTTCATATTATATCTAATTATGAACTATATTCTTATACTCTTTAGGATTACTATAATTTACTATTGACAATAGTGTGTGTTATACAGTATAATTAAATCAACAGTAAGAAAGTTGGTGATTACATGAGTCAAAAAGACGTTATTGTTACGAATCTGGTTGGGGAACTAAAAAGAGGCACCTTGGTATTAAGTGTCCTTCTAAACACAAAAGAATCTACTTACGGTTATTCCTTGGTTCAAGCATTGCAGAGCCTTGGCATTGACATCGAACAAAACACGCTATACCCACTTCTTAGAAGACTTGAAAAACAGGCCTTACTCAGCAGCAGCTGGGATACGACAGAATCACGACCACGTAAGTACTACCAAATTAGCCCACTGGGACTTGAAGTTCTAAACGACTTAACCGCTCATTGGCAAGAAACAAATAAAATTATTAATACAATGTTAGAGGAGGTCTAATTATGAAACTTATTGAACAATACATCTACGCAATCGGCAAATACTTGCCTTATAATAGCCGTAAAGACATCAAGAAGGAGCTTTATGCTTCCCTACTTGATGAGATTGAAGCAACTTACGGGGAAAACCCCACTCAAAAAGAGTTAGAAGCCGCCATCACCGCTTATGGTACTCCCCGTCAAGTGGCCAATCGGTACAAAGAGAATAACCTTGTCATAGGAAGTGGTTACACAGACTTGTTTTTCTTTATCAGTAAACTCATTATCTTTGCCCTAAGTATTGCCTTTACTATCATTTTTGTCATTGGTTTACTTGAAGGTGACTTAACACCCAATAAAATTATCGTAGATATTGCTAGGACCATCGCACGCATCATAGGTGCAAGTTTAAGCGCTATAGCCTGGGTAGGTATTGGTTTTATCATACTGACGCGTTTGAATAACGATCATCATATCGATCTAGAGGATGACTGGACCCCAAAAGATTTGGCTGATATCCATATTGGTCCTGAAGGGGAATCTAAGATTGAAAGCGGTCTCTCCATTTTCTTCATCCTTGTATTTATTGTGATTATCAATACGATGCCCTTCTTACCCTCTATTGCTGAATCTATCATATCCTCAATCTATTGTATGGTACCCAAACCAAGAAAATGGTTTTATTTGATTTGTTAATTGAGATTCTTAGTGCTACTTTGCTCTTTCGGATGGTTTTCAATCCAGCACTCTATCTTAATTACACATCGCTCGTTGGGTTTAGAGCTATCATCTTATTAGTTGCCATAATCGGTGTGATTGAAAGCATTGGAAAAGCCATTAAGTTTATCAAGCTCTATATCGTTCAATCATAAATAGCATAAAAAGGTTCACAATAAAACAGCTATACCTGAATTGTATTTCGATTCAAGTATAGCTGTTTTATTGTCTTGTTCTCAAGGAAAGTCATACTTTAGCTGAATGCGTCAAGGACCCTTCCTTTTGAACCGTTCAGAAATATGAGCAGAGCTCATAACGAAGCGAAGCTTCTTTTCTTGTCTATGAATGATGCTTATACGTTTGCTTTTGCTGTTTCTACAAGTTTTGCAAATGCCGGAGCATCATTTACAGCCATTTCGGCTAACATTTTTCTATTCACTTCTATACCTGCAACTTTTAAACCGTGCATAAGTTGAGAATAGCTCATGTCATTCATACGAGCTGCTGCGTTGATTCTTGCAATCCATAGTTTTCTAAAATCTCTTTTTCTAAGCTTTCTGCCGATGTATGCGTACATACCTGACTTCATAACTGCTTGCTTAGCTGTTTTAAATTGCTTGGATTTTGCACCTCTATAACCTTTAGCTAATTTTAATACTCTTTTATGTCTTTTATGTGTATGCATTGCGCCTTTAATTCTTGCCATGTTTTAAACCTCCTAACGATCTATTATAAGTATGGTAATAATTTCTTGATTACTTTTGCGTTTGATGCGGACATGATGGTTGCTTTTCTTAGATTTCTTTTTCTCTTAGGACTTTTTTTCGTTAAAATATGGCTTGTATAAGCTTTATGTCTCACGATTTTTCCTGTACCGGTCTTTTTAAATCTTTTTGCTGCACCACGGTGTGTTTTCATTTTTGGCATTGTTTAATCCTCCTTATAAATTACTTGACATCTTTTTTGGGGGTCATGAACATAACCATGCTACGACCTTCCATTTTAGGATATTTTTCGATATCCGCTATTTCCGCCAAGTCTTTTGCAAATTGTAATAAGATATCTCTACCAATAGCTGTATGTGCTAATTCTCTACCTCTAAATCGAACGGCAACCTTTAACTTGTCACCTTTTGATAAAAACTTAATCGCATTTTTCTGCTTTGTATTAATATCATGTTGCTCAATATTCGGAGATAGTCGCACCTCCTTAAGAGTTACAATGTTTTGTTTCTTACGTGCCTCTTTGTCTTTTTTCGTTTGCTCATATTTGAATTTTCCGTAATCTGTAATCTTGCAAACGGGCGGTTTCGCCTTTGGCGCGATTTTTACCAAGTCAAGGTTCTTTTCCTTGGCTATATTCAACGCTTCTCTTGATGTCATGACGCCTAATTGACCGCCTTCTTCATCAATAACACGTACTTCTCTGTCTCGGATTTGCTCATTAATCATTTGTTCGCTAATAGTCGGACACCTCCATATGGTATACTGTTGTTTGAGTCTGCTTTTCAACATAAAAAAAAGCTAGACCTAGATCTACCCACATATATAAGCTACTTGGTACTACCAAGTTAATAACTCATATGAACCAAAGGAACACGAAGTTCTAAGGTGAGAGTGGATACTCTTCTTCTTTTATCTGTGTAATCATATTCCTAGATAGAACCCCTAGCGTATTGACTAGGGGTCCATAGTATCTTATGTATGACAGACGCGTTATCTTGCATCAAGCCAATCAATAATATCACTCATGACGAATGCCTTTTCATTTCTTTCATTCAGAGATTCATGGAATAAGCCATCATAGATTACTATTTCTTTATCTACTGAATCAATGTTGTTGTATAAGTTCTCAGAAAAAGCTTTTGTAACAATTCGATCATCGCCACCATGAATTATTAATACAGAATAGGTATACTGTCCGTCTTCTATTTGATCCGTTAAGTATTTTGATCCACCTGCAAAGGTTTGCCAGTAAAGCTGTGCGGAAAATTCCGTTAATCTTAACGGGTCAACAAAATAATAATTTTGTACTGCCGGATATCGACTAACAGTACTTGTTAAACTGTTTGGTAGCATGTATAATGCATTGCCACCAAATTGGCTATAAAAAGCATCTTCAGCCCCGAAGCTTAAATAATAAGGCCCTGTCGCCGCACCTGATAAGATTTGTCCATCCAGTTTATCCGGATAGGTCACACCATACATTGCTGCAATTAAGCCACCCATACTGTGTCCTAACATATAAATAGGCTTGCCTGGGTTTTCTGATATTGCCATATCAACAATCAAATCTAGGTCTTCATAGTATTCACTATATGCGCCCACAATACCTTTATCTCCGTTTTCAATACCAGTTCTTCCATGTCCTTTGTGATCCACTCTGTAGGTACCATAACCTGCTGTATTAAGTGCCTCTACAACTTCATTGTACCTGCCAAGATGTTCTGCCAGACCATGTGATAATACAACGACACCTTTCATACTTGTCACATCGGTATTAACGGCATAATAAATTTGCTTTGTACCTGTCGCATCATCAATAAAACCGTCATCCACAATACTAAAATGTAAAATATTACTATCATATGCATAATCACCGTCGATTGCTGTGTCTAATGCCTGTATCGTAAATGCTCTCGTTTCAGATGCTATGCCGGTAAAGTTGATTTCCACTTGCGTATCATTCATTCTGGTTATGGTATTTACATCTAAACCTGTTGTTCCTGTGTCAATATCCCAATTACTTACATCCTGTACTGTTAAAGCTTCTGCAAATGTATGCCCTAAATTCTCAACTTGCATATCATAATCTTTGCCGGAGGTTAGATCAATTGTTAATGTTAATCCTGCTGTATTTCTTGATATTGCTGTATATTCCCCAAGTGTAGCCGTTGTAATAATGGGTTCTTTTCTTGCAACTTGAAGTTCCTTACCTGTTACATTGGTGCCTTGAGTCACTGTAAATGCAGCCGTAGTAAAATCATAATAGCCATCTATGGAAGCGGTAATGGTGTAATTTTCACCTGCCAAAACGCCACTCATACTATATGTACCATTTGCTGCCGGACGAATTACAGATCCTACATTGACACCTGATTGCATCAATTGAATCGAAGCAACTGACAAATCTGGTGTTCCTGCTGAAGCTGTTAGTACACCTGTTATACTTTGCTTCGTAGGTGTGTTGTTTCCTCCACCACCGCTACTGCCACCCGTATTATTTGAAGTATTTTCAACAACAGGTGGTTGAATCCCTTCTGTTACATTGATCTCTACTGGTGCTTTCTCAAATACAACACCCGCCGCTTTTACATCAACAGCTATAATTCTACCATCACCACTTACTTTAATTGGTGACTCAATGGATAGCTTTGTAACTGTTGTATTTGCGCCAATAAGAATTGTACTGTCTTTTATATCTTTTGATACGGTCATAGATAATATCTCAGTGTTTCCTTGTGTTTGTAACGCTACTTGATTGGCTTGCAATAGAATACTATCAAACTTTCCTTCAAGTATAATCGTCTCGCCTGCCGCTTCCTCTGCGATTACAATATCTGCACCTTCTACACCTATGGCTACAATTCGAACCGCACCACCGGCTGTTTCTTGAATGATAATCCTATTATACTGACCACCATTAATGTGAATGCTGTTTTTTCCGCCGCCTCGAATAAAGGTTTCTCCATTAACTGTAATATTGTTCAAAGTGACATCACCTTGTCCAACCCCTTCATCAATGGTCAAGCTTCCTGTAATTATTAGGTTTTGTAGTATAACCCCGTCTGCTTTAACAACGACATTGCCTTCAATTCTCTCGGCTCCAGTTAGCGGGCCATATGTACCTGCTTTGTCATAAATTACGGTTCTCATGGCTTGATTAAGAGCAACTATGGCCTCTGCTCGTTTTATTTGCGCCATCGGTTTGAAGCTACCATCTGGATAACCATCCATTAATCCTGCTTCTACAACCGCACCTATATAGCCGTTACTCCATGATGCCATTTCACTAGAATCTGTAAAATTCATAGCAATTTCTGAGTTTTGTGCCAAATTTTTCACTTTTGCTATGACAATGGCTGCTTCTTGTCTTGAAATGAGATTCTCCGGTTGCATTGTACCATCAGGATAGCCCCCAAGATACCCTGCTGCAACTGCTTTTTGAATGACGTTGTAATACCACATACCTTCTTTAACATCACTAAATCGAATCTCTGCTTCTGCAGTATAGCCAAATGCGTTGTTAACAAGCTTCATAAATTCAGCTCTCGTAATACTGTTATCCGGTTTAAAGGAGCCATCTCCATAGCCACTGGCTAAACCTTTCTCCATCCATTCTTTGATTGTGTTACCTGCCCAATGATTCTCAATGTCTGACTTAGCTGATACACTGATTGTTAATGCAGGAATACTAATTGCTAATGATAATACAATTGCTATGAGTTTTTTTGCACCTTTTTTAAATCCTTTCATCACTTACGCCTCCTAATATAATATTCGATCTATGCCAAAGCTATGTTCCCAATTGCCTCCTTCCCTTTATTGATTGTCTTTCTAATTATTTATGGTACAACAATGCTTGTTAACAATTCATCAACCAATTGTTAACAAAAAAAAAACACATTCATTGAATGTGTTTTCCAAAATATATGTATAAACTAATTTGTTTTTTCCTTGATACGCCATAATTCTTCGTCCGTTTTTTTCATCATAACCTGATCACCCATCTTACTATACAAATCTGCCTTTTTCTGGTAATAGCTTTCATTGTAGTTTTGGTGTTGGATCAGAATATTCATAAAATTAACGGCTTCTTTGTAATCTTTCTTTTCCTCTAGCAATGATACTGCATTTAATATTGCATTTTGAAACGTATTATAATATTTTTCCTTCTCCAGATTAAATTCATAGATATCAATATCTTCACAAAAAGCCCCTTTATAGAGATCACTTAATGCCTTTGCAGATGAAATGAACCCTTCATCCCTGTTTTTCATACTTTCAAGGCATTGGCTAAAACGCATCAAGTCTGTCGCAATGAACTTATCACTAATAAAATAGCGGCTATTTGCTTGCCATATGATGTCTTCAAACCCAACATCTTGCATTGCTTTTCTAATATAGGTAAGGGATGTCCTTATGTTACCATTGGCTTTGTCTAAATCATAATGCTCAAAAAATGTGTCCATAAGCTTGTCCTTGGTGACACCTGTTTTATTATGATAAAGTAAATAGTAAAAGATATGCTTTGCTTTTACCGTTCGCCAACGAACAAGTTTTCCGCCTGCCTTTACAATATTATCACCAAAAAATCGAACATACAGCTTATCTGAATCATGCGTTTCTTGCTCTACTAAAACTTGGCCCACATTTTTTTTGATTTCTTCTATAAAAGTCTTATGTATACCGTTTTTTAAACAAAATTGATATAAAGGTTTGTAGTATTCATAGAAAGTTATAAAGTCTTGAATATAATAACCGCTTTCTGACAAATCCATCGCTACTCGCGCATACTTTAAGACATTTTCCTCATCTCCTTTAGCTAGATATGCGGTAGCGATGACTGCACTCAAGGTTGCTATATAAAGTTTTGTTCCAAAACTTTCCGAAGGCACCATTGATTTCTTAGCATGTGCTATGGCCAAGTCATAATCCTTTAGAATTAAATACATTTGAGATAACATCATATCCACCATCATAAAACCTAAATGGTTATCTTTAGGTATACGGGGATAATAATTGCTTACCATCTCTAAGGCTTCATCCTTACGTCCCAAAAAAGCCAACATAGTTGCATAGGTAAAGGTACTTAAATGGTACAAATTATTGTTTTTGTCTTCAAAACACTCCATTGTTTTTTTGAAATATTTTTCAGCATGGCCATATTCACCATGATGAAATTCCAGTTCTGCCAAAATACCATAAAGCTCAGGTAAATTGGCATTTAAACCAAATCGCTTGGCATTATCAATTTCTTTTAACACATGCATTTTTCCTTCTTCCAGATGTCCCCAAACCATGTAAATACGTATGGTATAAATAATTGAGTTGAGCGGTGATATTTTATCACGATATTTAGCTTGAATGGACATAGCCGTGCGATATTCTCCGATTAAATAAGCCGCATATTCTAAGAGCGCAAATGCTTGCACCTCAGAAGTTTTGATATCCTTTTCGTCAATCCCTAATATTTCATTTTTTAATACAATAAATTCTTCATCTACCCTGCTTAAAAAGGAGCTGATATATAATTTTTCACTTAACACATCCATCTTTTCATCTAGTGGTCGATCTTGTATTTTTTTATAAATCCTATTAGCAAGGGCGTAGGCTTCATCTGCCTTGTATTCCATACGCAACACCTTCACCCATATAATATCTGCTTTTAATAAGCCTTCGTCTTCCTTTTGATTCAAGAAAAGCGTACGTGCATTTTCAATAAAGCGTCTTCCACTTTCTACATCCAGATTCTTAAGGGCTATTAATGCTTTAATGAGTGAAAAACTCCCATATTGATAGGCCGTTTTTGTGGATATTTTCTTTTCCCAGTGGTAGATTTTTGAGTAATAGGCAATAGAAACATATATGTACTGGTCTTTTTTTAGCAGTGCATCCGCTTTATCATAGTCTCTTGATAAGAGTAAATAATCGATGGCTTCGAGAATATTATTTCTATATATATAGTAAGCACTTATTTTTTCATAAACTTCTTTCTTATTCGACACTTTTTCTTGCAAATAATCTCTAAACAAGTCGTGATATTTAAATACACCCGAATGAATTTTGCTAATAAAAAGGCCTTTTCTAGACATTTTCTTAAGCGTGTCATAGGCATCGGTTCTATTGGTAATATAGTTACAGGCTTCTGCATCTAATATCTCCAAGAGACAAGTAGAACGTAAAAACTCTTGATCGTCAAACATTTCAAACATATTATCAAAGCATTTTTTGTAAAGTTCTTGAATCTCATAGCCACTTACAAGGTTCTCACTTATTGCATGTTGTAAGAGATTAAGCCCAAAGGGCCACCCATTATTCTTCCTAATGAGTTCTATATTGTAAATATCTTGATGGTTAGGTTTAATTTTATCAACAAACCTATTTTCTTCAGCTTTTGAGAACTTCAATTGATCAATATTAATTTCTGTAAAGCGATGACTGGTAAATAAAAAATCCAAATCAAGTGCTGGTTGGGTCCTTGATGCAATAATAAGGCGTATATTAGATGGCATATATTTAATAAAAACAGCTATACATTCATGAATAAGGTCCTCTGTAAGATAGTGAAAATCATCAAAAATAATACATAGATGATCCTGACACTTATGTGATAAGTAATTTAACAAATCTGCAACCAGCCCTTTGATATCGCCTTGATTTATCCTTTCGTTCAAAAAAGGTATAATATCCTCTTGATGTTTACCAAGACATCTTGCAATACCTTCTGATAAATAGGTCATAAAGGTTACAATCTCATTATCAAACACATCTAAATGATACCACATCACTTTTTCATCGGTCATATGGTTGAATTGAGATAGTAATGTTGTTTTACCATAACCTGCTGGCGCGGTCACAAATATCACACTCTTATCTTTGTCTCTTGTCATTTTTTCAAGTAATTCTGAACGTTGTATAAATGCTTTTTCTATCGCAGTTGGGCTGAATTTTGCATTAATGATGTTCATATCACTATCTCCTTTGTCAAGGTGTTTACCGAGTAATCTGGAAAACCATCTTCATTCTTAATCATAGTACCACAATAATCTCTTTGTTTTCAACATACCTTCTGAATCTTTATTGTCTAATATGGTTAAGATGTCAAAACTATATAGTTGAACTTTTGCATACAATATATAGTTATGAATGCATCAACGTAATCTATATATTGTATGTAAATTTAGTGAAACTTAGTTTTGACCCTTTAACCAATGGCGGTATTCAACAAAAAAAGCCAACAAAAAAAGGGCCCGATATGAGCCCTTCTGTTTACTTAACAACACCAACATATTGACTGTCTGTCACTAAGATATGATCGATGAGCCAATCTAAAAGAAAGGTCACAAGATCTTCAAGCACGGACATCTGATCAAAGTCAATATCTTTACTTAAAAATTCCTGCACCTTGGCAACAAAGGCTGCATGTTCCATCTTGTGTGCATTGATTTTATCATAGCCATATTTTTCCATCATGGCCTCTTCATCTGCAAAATGAGTAATTGTATAGTCTTTCAGATTCCCAAGTACATAGGTAATATCATCGTAACAGTCCACACCATCTTCAGCATCATGAATGAGCCCTTTGACTTCTTCAACCAGATCCACCAATTGCTGTACCTCCGTTAGTTGATTGAGTTTTTTTAGTTACGACGATACATTCGTAACTATATATTGTATGTAAAAGTTCAGTTATAGAGTTTTGACATCTTAATCATTATTATAATTGTATCACCAAGCCGGTTTTTGTCAAGGTTCTCTTGATTCATCCTTCGCCAACTTTAATATTAGCTTTTTTCATCTGTACTAATACTAAGCCAGACAGAGTGTGGGTTAGTGCCTGAAGCGGGTTTGGTGTACTTAGCAAAAAGCTGATCGATACCTTTCTTAACTGCTTTGACATCATCTTCAGTCAAATATAGCCTAAAGTCAAGTGCCAGATGTAACCCAATCTCCCCAACGTCTCCAGCTTGTTCCTTTTGTAGGCTCTGATGCAAGGATCTAATAAAAGCATCCCTATTTGCGTTAAAAGTATTATGTATAAGGAGCATTTTTTGTTTAATAAGCTTATCATCTGACGCATCAAAAAAATCTTCACTTAAAATAAAGGCATCTACCAACACCTTGTAGTACCGGGCAGTAATACCGTTAATTACTTGTGTATGGCTTTGCTCAATTACGCCAATTTTTTCAAGTTTTTTTATATGGTGATGTGCAGAGGCAGCCTTAATGCCCAAGCGATCACCTATCTCTTTTCCATGCAAGGGGATGCCCTCAGTTTGTAATATTTTTATGATGCGTTGTCGCTGAGGAGAAGATAAAATTTGCAGTTCCTCTTCAGACGATGCTATAAATATTCTCTCGCCTTCATCTATAACGATTCTATTATCCTCAGTTGTTTCTGTATTCTCTTTCATTATAAACCTCTATCGTCTCTTATTAATCACTTTTATCTGCTGCTTCATACTGTTTTTCTGGAAGTCCTGAAATTCCTTAATAACAAATTCTTTCCATATCAGATGGTATGCCGTTTTTTACTATAGTCCACTTCCCGCTATTAAATACCTTATATTGGTTAAAAGCACATGCAATGCCTTTGGCAGTATTTAAGTCTGGGCTATCCATCAACTGAAAGTGAAGATGTGGAGCTGTTGAATTACCTGAATGACCGACTCGCCCAATAACATCACCTTTCTTAATATCTTGTCCTTCAATGACTTTAATGGAACCCTTCTGCAAATGCGCTAAAAATGCATATGTCTCCTCTCCACACTTAATGATTATGTGGTTACCGATGATATTTTTTATATCGTGTTTGTCCGGGTTGAAAAAAAACGCATTTTTAAACACGAATGCTAGATCTCTTATCAAGTGAACTCTACTACGTTCACATATACCATCTTTTACTATCACAACATTACCATCGCAAGGTGCATATATTTCTTCTCCCCAACCATAGCATTCATCTAGCTTTACACCTATCCCATAGTAGCGTATGCTACTTCCATGATAAAAGGGCCTACCTTTACGATTCCAATCTATCATTACAAAATCATACGCATACCGTTGTCCAAGATGATCTGTTCCATGACTAGGTATAACCTTTGCCGGTGTATTCGGGACCGACCACTCTCCCCTTAACGGAAAATCAACAACAATCGGATTATTTAGTTCACTCATATACATACATCTCCTCAAAATTTTTAACATTAAAGTTTGTCTAACGTTAGACATATTTTAACAATAAATAATCTTAATGTCAATAGATTTGGATTCAAATGTTATAATAATGACGTTTACACTTACAAAATAATGTCTTTCTTTCCAGTAAATGTTACTTCAATAAGTCTTGGTATTGCATCAGTAACCTCCGTAAAATTAACATAAGAATCAAAAGTAATTGTATTGTAAATCACTTGACTAGACTCAGTATTATTTGATGCCATAATAATTATAAATTCACTGTTATTACGCCATTTTTCATTAAGCTCTTCTAAATCTTCTGCGCTAAAATCACTTGTATCAACATACTCTGAAAAGCTCTCTTCTCTTTTTTTTATACATTCCAAACAAAAATCATCAAACTCATTTTTTAACTCCCCTTTATAATGGCGCTTAATAACAATTGTTCCAGCAAAGAATAGCGAGTATTCCGTATGGTTTCTTATAGCTGAGACAACGATAATCGGTTGGCTCTTTTCATTAACAACACTTGTTGCTGCTACGACCAGTCCTATTTCAACATTTGCTATTGTTGAATAATGCATTCTATGGTACAAAGCATTATCTATTGCGTTTATCCTAGACTCTGCATTAACACCAAACCCAAAGAGGACCATTGCATACTTTTCTTCTCCAAACACTTTACTCAAAAAACTATAACCTGTAGCCTTATTAATAGCCATAATTACCTTTGAAATTAACTTCCTATCTTTAAAAATATCTACATATGTCTTTAATGTTTCATGGCTATAATAGTTTCTAAGTTCAAATTCCTGCCATTCTTTATTCTCAAATCTAGCTAAAATAAGTTCATCAGTTACGATAAAATAATCATACTTTTCCTTTTTAATCATCCTCGAAAACAAATGATTTACCTTATCAAGCACTAAACCAATTACTGTCTTTTTCTTAACTAAATACTGCATGTTCTTTAACAACTCTTCATTACGATCAGTAATCACCGCGTCAATCATACCTATTACAAAGATAGTCAATATGAGAGCAACTATAAAGTTGTCTAAAAGCAAACAATATACATTATAAATATCTTTGAAGAATAAATAGACTATCGCTAGACTAATAGACATCAAATATACCCACCCTTGCCAAACAATAGCTAACACCCACACTTTATACGGACTATTTTTCAAGAATAGTACCCATTTTAACCATAAAGGAAGATTAAGATACAAAGAACTATGTTTCTTAATTGATAACATAAAACCTACAACCCACAATGTTAGCATGATTTTTATTATCTCATTACAATTCACAGAGTCACCTACCTAAGACATTTTCATATTTCTAGAACATTAACAAAAAGGATATCTAACATATAAATAGGAGCTTACCTCAATTCGATATACATTTTGCGATATGATAAGGAAGACTTATTTCGAAGTTTTATAGGAATGCAAGTTGGGCAATTACCGGAAATCAAAGCACTTGTGATTGTGCGGTTTTCTTCTTCAAGCTGAATTGCCTCTTTCATTTTTTCGATTTTCAATTGATTTTGACTAACCGCATACATCGTTACTGAGGTTAATGTTATCACAATTACTGCTGCAAGTATTATTTTATATTTCATAGTTGAACCCCTGACTAAAATTTAGTTTTCAATTCCAACGTATATACTTCACCCACAATTGGTTCCTGACAAATAAAAACATACTCCATCTTGCCTATTGCACTTGTAGTCTGAGTTAGAAATGATACATCATCAATACCTGCAGTCAATAGTTGTGAGTTGATCCAGAATAATATGGACCTGGTCGCGATATCGTTGTAATTCCAGTTAAAGCCTGGTGACATTCTTGAATATACAGATAATGAAAACTAATTAAAAAGGGGATAGATATTTCTGTCCCCTTTTTAACTTTAAGGAACCAACTGCATACTGCTTCCCACATCCTTAAGAAGAATCGATACGGTTTGTCCATTTATATTTACATATCCATAAAATCTTGCTTCGAATCTTATATTCAGCATTTTGTTACTATTTGAGAGGTACTAATTAAATTTATCAACCTCTACAGAAGTATTGAGTTGGTAAGTGAAATAATGTCTTACCGAGGCAAGGCTTACAAAAATATGTACCTCATTAATTCAGATTCATTACCCAAAGCAAACTCAATCTATAATTTTAAAGAAAACATAAACTAGTTCTTTTTCACTAATTTAATTAGAAATATGATTCCAATAAACGTTAAAAGCATTACAATTGCTGATACCACAATGAATATACCTAAAGCCATACTTTATCTTCTCCTTTAGTAATAAAATTCTTACCTCATTATTATACGTTGTTGATGTTGTTCTTTGTTATACATAAGATACCTTCTGAAACTACTATAGTCTTATATTAAAATAGCTTCAAGTCACTATGGTAACATACATGAATTACTTAAGTCATCTGTATTAAACTTTTCACCACACAAGATCAACCTACTTTAGTAGCCCAATGATTTTATAAAATGAAGATGCACATGTTATATCGGTCCTTATTATGTCCAATAACCTTTCCTTATTATGATTTTTTTTATTGGTTATGCCAGTTTTTTCCCTTTAGGGCATAATAAACTTGCTTTTTGACCGATTGGCGGTTAAACTATATGATTGGATGCTAAGAATAAATTACGACTTATATAGTTATTTAGAAAGTAGGATTTTATGAGTAAAGAAAAAATCATTAACATTGCCGTTATTGCCCATGTCGATGCAGGCAAATCCACGTTGGTTGACACTTTTTTAAACCAAAATGGTGTATTTAGAGCAAATGAAGAGGTCATTGATTGTGTCATGGACAGCAACTACTCTAAAAACTGTTCAATTCGTTATAAAGATTATAAAATAAATATTGTAGATACACCCGGTCATGCGGACTTTTCTTCTGAAGTAGAGCGTATTATGAAGACCGTGGACACGGTTATCTTACTGGTTGACTCCAGTGAAGGTCCAATGCCACAAACACGATTCGTACTTCAGAAGTCTTTGGAAATGAACCTAAGACCCATTCTATTCATTAATAAAATTGACAAAAAAGATGAACGGGCTGAAGAAGTTGTGGATATGACTTTCGACCTTTTCGTAGATCTTGACGCAACCGATGAGCAACTGGACTTCCCAGTTCTTTATGGTGCTGCAAGGGATGGTTATGCAATTAATGAGATGGGCGAAGAAAGTCGTGATATGACACCTCTTTTTGAAACCATTATTAAACACGTCGATGCTTATCCTGACTTCGATGATGAACCGTTACAGATGCAAATATCTGCACTTGGCTATGATGATTATATCGGAAGACTTGGTATCGGACGTGTTTCAAAAGGCACGATCAAAGCCGGCCAACAGGTCGCGATAACAAAAAGAGATGGCAGTGTTGCTACCGGTAAAGTTCTGAAGCTTTTTTGTTATGAAGGCCTTAAGCAAACCCCCAAAGATGAGCTATTTAGTGGTGATATCGCTGTTGTTGCCGGCATTGCAGATCTATCCATCGGTGAAACCCTTTGTGACATCTATAATGTTCAAGGTATGGAAATGATTCATATAGAAGAGCCGACGTTATCCATGAACTTCTTGGTTAACAGCTCACCTTTTGCCGGTCGTGTTGGTAAGTTCGTAACCACAAGACATATTAGAGACCGTCTGGAAAAAGAGCTTCAAGTCAACGTGGGTCTGAAAGTAGAGGATCTTGGCGGACTTGAAGGTTATAAAGTCTCCGGACGTGGCGAGTTACACTTATCCATACTCATTGAAAATATGAGACGTGAAGGTTATGAGCTAAGTGTTTCAAAGCCTGAGGTTATCATGCATAAAGAAGACGGAAAAACCGTTGAACCTATAGAACGTGTCTTAATTACTTTACCGGATTCTTATGTAGGTATGGCCATTTCTTCTCTAAACAATCGAAAAGGTACTATGGAGAACATGATCTCTGAAAATGGATTTACTAAAATCGAATACGTCGCACCTACACGTGGTTTGCTTGGTTTTCGTTCTGAAATGATTACAGATTCAAGAGGTGAAGCTACGATTGTTCGTTCCTTTGAAGGATTTGAGCGTCACAAAGGTGAGATTCCAAGTAGAAATAATGGTGTTCTTGTCTCAGGTGAGCAAGGTATTGCTACCCCCTATTCTCTTAATAACTTATCGGATCGTGCTACTATGACCATACATACCGGAACAGAAGTCTATGAAGGTATGATTATTGGCATCAACTCACGTAAAGATGATATGTCGGTTAACCCAACAAAAAATAAGAAGTTAACCAATACAAGATCATCCGGTAACGATGACGCTGTCAAGCTGGCACCACCAAAGATCTTTTCCCTAGAAGAAGCACTTGAGTTCATTGCTGATGACGAACTGGTTGAAATCACACCAGACAGCATTCGTCTTCGTAAGAAAATCCTAAGAGAAACAGAACGACTTCGTGCTAATAAAAACAGCACCAAAACATCATAAATTATTTAAGCATAAAACTATATAGTTCTACAAAAATGCGAAGGTCATATTAGACCTTCGCATTATATTTACTCAATATTCAATTTCTTTTCATGCAATTCTTTCGTTTATCCTGTTAGATTTACAAAATAATAATGTTACATGTTACATACTACTCATACTATTGCAAATTACAATTACAAAGTCAGAATTATAAAACTACAGTTACATACTTCTATACTTCATTG
>PGZV01000022.1:31750-115170 GCA_002841495.1 Firmicutes bacterium HGW-Firmicutes-2
TCGGGTTTACAATGCAATGGGGATGTTCACCATTTTACCCTTTTCAAACAATCTAACAATCATCTAAACTTAAGAATTGTGCTACTAAACTAATCCATGTTCACAACATACTTATGAACTTCCATATATACGCTGTAGAGACCATATACAATTGCTACTTCAATCGTCATTTATATGTCTATCTAACGTATAGTCATTAAACGGCTTCTTTGCGCCTATTTAACCACAATATGTTGCTGATTGCCCCTTTACTCAAATACAGGGGCTTAATTAAACTGCTCGGATTGGTCCTACCGTCTGGAGCATTTTCATTTTACATCCACTCCCTTTTCGGTCAGATACATTAATCGTACGTACATTTATCCGTTTAAAAAGGTATTCCGGAAGTTACCTTTGTCTTATTATACACCCTATAGTCAGTTATTTCAATCTCCAATTTAACAGATTTCTTACACTATATTCATCCTGCCTAAAATATCTCTCAAATCGCTCAAATTGAAGCTATATTCTGTGTTACAGAACTGACAGGACATAGCAATCGGCTTACCCTCTTGAATCATATCTTTTATCTCATCGGACCCCACCGTGATTAAGGCTTTCTCAACCCTTTCTTTGGAGCAGTCGCATTCAAATCTAGGATAGATTTTCTCATGAAAAGTCAATGGCAAACCTTCTAGTACTCTATTAGCTATGCCCTCTCCATCGGTGCCCGCATCCAGCATAGCTGTCACAGACGGTAGATTCTTGATATTGTCTTCAATTCTGTCAATAACTTCATCCTTGGCGCCGGGCATCAATTGTAGAATAAAGCCTCCACTTTGTCTTACAGTATAATCTTTATCTACAAGAACGCCTAGTGCCACCACTGAAGGTGTTTGTTCACTAGTGGCAAAGTAGTAGGTCAGATCTTCTGCAATCTCCCCACTGATTAGGTCAATTTGCCCATTATAGGGTTCTTTCATGCCTATGTCTTTGATGACGTTTAGAAAACCGTTTCCTATAGCCCCGGATACATCCAGTTTACCGTTGGGCTTTAGTGGCAAGTCCACGTCGGGTCGATTCACATAGCCTTTTACAAGGGCATCTGAGTTCGCTGTAACCAAAATGCCGCCCAAAGGTCCATCGCCTTTAAATTGGAGGGTCAACAAATCTTTGTCACCTTTCATCATACTGCCCATGATGGCGCCGGCCGTAAGGGTTCTACCTAGAGCTGCTGTGGCTACAGGACTTGTCTTATGTAGACTTCTAGCTTTTTCTACCAGTTCTTTTGTTATGGCAACATAGAGCCTAACTTGATGGTCCTTATCTGCCACTCTTACTATATAGTCTGACATCTTATTTCTCCTTCATGGCTTCTTGTGCGATAAAATACATACGTTGGGTGGTTGACTTTAGATCCTCAAAAGTATTGTCATGATAGAGACCTAAAAGCTTTAAGCCTGACGCTTCAAGGCATTTTATCACTTCCTTGGGATCATATCCTCGCTCATGATGCACTTCTGTTGATTTTTCGTATAAACCGTCTTCATTTTTTATAAATACATTCACTTCGTATTCATTAATGGCTTCATCTTCGTAGTAATAGTTTTCCCAAATATAAGCATAGTCTTCATGATTTTCAGCATATGTCTTGTTCCCTAATACTTCTTTGAATTTGTAGACGGTGTTCATGTCAAATATAAAAAGGCCGCCGGGGTTTAAGAAAAGATTCACTTTTTCAAAAGTTTTTTCCAGATCTTCATCAAAGGTAATATAATTGAGCGCATCGCCTACGGAAATGACTGCATCCACTGTCCCGAAAAGATCCAGCTCCGTCATATCCTGGTTCAAGTACATCACTTCTAAGTTTTCATCCTTCGCCTTATCCCTTGCTATGGCCAACATATCTTCTGAAAGATCAACACCGATCATTTCATAGCCCTTTTTAGCCATCAAATTGGTCATCGACCCTGTACCACAGCCTAGATCCAAGATGAGCTCCGGTTCAAGATTGAATTTCTTAAATATTGATTCTATATACGCAAGCCATGCCTCATATGGTAACTCATTAAGAGCACTGTCATAAATCATAGCAAATTGTTCATAGGAAGCCAATGACCTCACCCACTTTCATTTTAATTATTATTATTTAGAATTGTTTTTTCTTCATCCACACTAAGAGGCCAATCTTTAACACTATGGGTATAGGTTTTTCTAAACAAAAGCAGTACCATGGTCACTCCGAAAATCTCCGCAATGAGAAAAGCGAACCATACAGCACGAAGGCCCCCAATCTCTCCAAGGATATAAGCGGCAGGTAAAAGAATAACCAGTTGCCTTATCATGGATATATACAAACTATAATGAGCTTTGCCCAGTCCTTGGAATGCTGTACTGAGTATAACACTGACGCCTAAGAAGGGAAACATCAAACTTATGGTTCTAAAAGCCGGCACCCCAAGTTCAAGCATCTTTGCGTTGGCATTATAAAGCCCTAACAATGCTGTCGGAAAGATTTGAAATATGAGCATGCAAAATGTCATAAAGCATACAGCTACTAGGGTACTGAACTTAATAGCAGCAAGAAGGCGCTCTTTATTTTTTGCACCGAAGTTAAACCCTATGATTGGCATGGTTCCAGTAGATAGACCAAAAACCGGCATGAAAACTAAGGATTGCAATCTAAAATAGGAGCCCATTACATCAATGGCCAAATCACCATATTTTGAAAGAATCAAATTAAAGCCCGTAAGCATAACAGATCCCAAACCTTGCATAATGGACACCGGGATCCCAACTACGAGGATTTGTTTGATAATTGACAACTTGAATGTAAAGCTTTTAAGATTTGGCTTGATGATGTTATTTCCAAAAAACAAGACCGACCAAACAAAGATCATAGATATAATCTGAGCAACAACGGTTGCAATGGCTGCACCTTCAATACCCATTGCCGGTACACCGAAAAGGCCGAAAATCAAAATCGGATCTAGTATAATATTCAGTACTGCTCCAATAAGCATGGCGATCATCGGTTTGATCATTTCACCTGTGCCCTGAAGCACACTCATACCCACTTGTCCCAGTATTCTGCCAAAAGCAAACATCATGATAATCTTTGTATACGATGTGGCATAATCGATGACCAAAGTATTTTCTGTAAAGAGCTCGAAAAAATCTCTGGCAAAAAGAGTGCCCAGTACAGCCACAATGCTGTATACAAAGATGCCAATAACAACACCATGTTCTGCAATCAAAACAGCCGTCTTATGATCTTTTTCCCCCAGTTTTCTTGATATGTTGGCGTTCATGCCCACACCTAATCCTACAAAAACCGCAATGACGATGAGTTGTAGTGGGAAGGCCAATGATATGGCTGTTAAAGCATCGTTATTTGTGTCACTGATTCTAGAGACGAAGATGCTATCCACCACATTATACATAGCTTGTACCAACATGGCAAAAATAGCCGGTAAGGACATGCTTATTATAAGTTTGGGTATGGGCACAATGCCCATTTTATTTTTTTCCATTGTTGCCTCTTCTTTCCTGGATGTTTCATCTACTCTAGGCTTCTATCTTGATTTCAACGGTCTCTGATATACCTAGAGCATATAGGTATATGGCCTTTACCTTCTTACCGGTGCCTTGTTCCAAGGCTTTTTTATAGTAGCGCATTTGTGTGCTGTATCTTTTTGTCAGTTCATCTATAGCACCCTCTGATATATGGTCTGTTTTGTAATCCACAATCACAAGGCCTTCATCTTCTTCAAAAAACAAATCGATAACACCTTGAACCATTCTATACTCTGTTGTGACTACACCTGCTTCAAGTTCCGGTTCAAGCCCAATTACAAATGGCTTTTCTTTAATCAACTGTCCCCTTGAAGCCGCATTTTTAGCCCGTTTTCCTATATCAGAATCTAAAAACGCCTTAATTAACTTGGGGGATATACTTCCGGCTTCACGATCTGTTATAATCTGATTTTGACATAGTTCTTGAATACTATCTGCTATAGTTTTTTCCTCCATTTGAGACAAGAAATCCAGATGATACATAACTTTGTGATAAGCTTGCCCACGCTGGGCACCTGTCATAGGTTGCTCGCCTGCAATAAAAACAGGCTTAATAGATGATTTTTCTCGGGTGGGCAACGTTGAATGGATTTCTTCTTCAAGCCTTTTGATTTCTGATACAGATTGACTGATATCCATCTTGGTTAGAGTATCATAAGGATATGTCCATGCCATTCTAGACTCAAAATCCAGATCCAACTGGGTTTTCTTTTCCTGACTTTCAGAAGTAAATTTCTTTAATATTGAAGGATCACTATGATAATCTATGTATGTCTTTTGATGTATGGTTACATCCGGCTCAATGGATTGAAGGGTAATCTTTCCAAAATATTCAATACCGGTATTGGCGTAAAGAGCTTTTGCTTGACTATGACGTATCAACGCTAACATAATCCAATCCAAATAATTCTGACAACTTTTAATCGTCAGGTAACCTAGATGCGTGTTTTGGGTGCTTAGTGCTCTTGACCATTTTTCAATCTGCTTTTCCATATTTTTAACTGAACCTATGAGGATTAGTTTTTCTCTTGCTCTTGTTAAGGCTACATATAGAATTCTAAGCTCTTCTGATTTCAATTCCTGATCCATTTTTGATTTTAGTACTTCTTTAATGGGCGACTGGATCTTAATACGTTCCTTAGAAAGTATCGTGTCTGTTCCGAAACCGAATTCCTGATGAATAAGCACCGATTGTTTGATGTCATTTTTATTAAAAAGCTTGCTTAGTGCAGGCAAAATGACCACCGGATACTCAAGCCCCTTGCTGCCATGGATGCTCATAATGGTAACTTGATTCCCTTGCTCATCATGAAGCAATGCTTCCCCTTGATCAATACTATGCTTTTTCATATGGTCCATATATCTTAAGAAATTAAAAAGACCTTTAAAACTTGTCTGTTCGTACCTATGAACTTGATCTAAGAACATGTCCAGATTAGCTTGACGCCTAGGACCTCCAAGCATCATAGATACATAATCATAATAACCCGTATCCTCAAAAATCTTTTGAACCAAGCCATATAAACTTAGGCTGTTTTTGACTTGACGCCACCTATATAGAGCATCATGAAACTCTATCACTTTTTGATCTAAAGGTGTATTTCCAATAATACTGTTATAGTATATGGTCAAGGCGCTGTGAAAATCCACATCCGTATCTGTTAACCTAAGTGTCACCAACTCATCACCTTTAAAGCCAAACATAGGTGCACGCAGTACTGCAAGCAATGGTATATCTTGCTTAGGGTTATCAATGATTCTGAGTATATTGAGTAACGTCTTAATCTCGATGGTATCAAAATAACCTGTAGCCACTCGACTGGCCACCGGTATGCCATAACCTGCAAAGGTTTCAACAAAGGCTTCTGACCAACCCGTCATGGTGCGCATAAGGATCACAATATCTTTATACGCCAATCTGCGCTCAATCTTTTCTTGACCATCATAGACCATCATTGGCGGGTCCATGGCCATAAGTTTTTGTATCTCAACGGCGACTGTTTGCGCTTCAATCTGTCTGGTTGTTAGACCTCTAAAGCCTTCTCGTTCAATTAACACGACTTCCGTATTGTAGACATCTGACTCTATCTTGTAATCCGCTCCTAGATTCAAGGCTGCAGAAGCATCATAATGTACATCCCCAATTTTCCTAGACATCAATTGTGTAAACAGGTAATTGGTCATGTCCAGAATCTGTTTTCGACTTCTAAAATTCTGATGTAACTCAATTTTTTGATAATGGCTATCCTCTGTTGTATAGGTATCATATTTTTCTGAGAACAACTCCGGCTTAGCCAGACGAAATTTGTAGATGCTTTGCTTCATATCCCCTACCATAAAGATATTAGGCTTTCCCTCTGTTATTCTTGATACGCTCTGAATCAATGTTTCTTGAACTAAGTTGCTGTCTTGGTATTCATCCACCATAATCTCCACAAAGCGGTCTGCATAGATCTTAGCCACCTCAGAAGGTATACCATTGTCCTCTAATAATATATCCAGAGCAAAATGTTCGATGTCATTAAAATCAATCATGTTCTTATCGGCTTTTTTTGCTTGATAGGCTTCTGAAAATGCTTGTATGATAGAGGCCAGTGTTTTCATATGACCATGACTGATGGCTGTCATCTTTATGAAGTGCTCATCATAATCAAAGCCATATTGGTTTTGCATGGTTTTCAGCTGATCTTTGATACGGCCAATCAGAGCTTTAACCGGCTCACATACTTCCGGTTCTGTTCCTCTCTTGGCAGACTTGGCTCTTGGGTAGTCTAAATTATTCAATATCTCAAAAACAAATATTCTATTGTCCTTAACGGACTCAAGATCACTTAGATAGGTGTCGTAGATTATAAGGGTTTCCATCATTGGCTTAAGACGTATATCTGTTTCTATAATCTCAGCGGCTTCTCTAGATAGAAGTTTAAGGTCTTTGATCTGTTCAAATATTTCTTCCATCATATAAGTGATATAAGGCGATTCATACCATTGATCCAGATTTTTAATATCTAATAAATCTATGCTGCTAGCCAACCATTTTTCCGGCATGGGATGACTTCGACTGAGTTTATATACGGAAAGTACCAAGGCTTCAACCGCTTTATCACTTTTTCCAGGTGCATAACTTTCAATGAATTCCAGATAATTTGCATCACCCTCTGTATAGAACGTCTCTATAACTTCACCAAGGACTTCATTTTGCATAAGCGTGAGTTCAATTTCATCCCCAATCTTGAAGCTTGGGTCTAGGTTGATTTTGTAAAAATAGTTTTTGATAACCTGCAGGCAAAAAGCATGCAAAGTCATGATACTGGCTGAGGGCAATAGGGTAAGCTGCTGCTGCAAATATAGGTTCGTCGGATCTTGTTCAATTGCACTGTAGAGTGCACTTGCAACCCTTTCTCTCATCTCGGATGCAGCTGCGTTGGTAAACGTCACAACAAGTAAGCTGTCAATTGATATAGGTTCTGACTGGTCTGTAATCATGCGAATAATGCGTTCAACTAAGACAGCCGTTTTCCCTGATCCGGCTGCTGCTGAAACCAACAGATTTCTTCCGTGGGTCATAATAACTTTACTTTGTTGCTCTGTAAATCTTACTTCACTCATAGTGCACCCCACTTTCTCTGTCTATTTTAGCTGAAAACATGAGATTATGCCATAGATAAACAGGTATTTCATAGAAAATATTCCCTCATGTTTACAGACATCCATCAGAAAGGTATAATAAATGTGTATGCATTCAATAGAATAGATTATATGATAGGAGAACCCTTCTCATGAATAAAACCAAAATAATATGTACCTTAGGTCCTGCAAGTGACAATAAGGAAACACTAACCGCGCTCATAAAAAACGGATTAAATGTGGCACGCCTAAACTTATCCCATGGTAATCAAGATTATCTTCTACAAAATATGAATCTGATTAAGGAAGTACGAGAGGAACTGAACCTTCCCATCGCAATCCTTATGGATACCCGAGGCCCTGAGATTCGTACCAAGACTTTTGTAGATGGTGGTGTTGACTTGTTTGCAGGGGAAGAAATCCGTCTGTGTCTTGGTGACTTTGAGGGAACAGCAGAAAGGTTCTGTATTACTTACGATAATCTCTATAAAGATGTTAAGCTTGGTAGTAGCATTTTAATTGATGACGGACTTATTGAAGTCGAAGTAACCGAAATTGATGGTACCGATATTGTCTGTGTTGTCAAAAATGGTGGTCGTGTTAAAAATAGAAAAGGTATTAATGTCCCCGGCGTAGATGTGAGACTGCCGGCTCTTACTGAAGCTGACATTAATGATATTCTTTTCGGTATAAAAGAAGGCATCGATTATTTAGCCGCTTCTTTCATTCGAAGCAAAAGAGATGTGGAAGAAATTCGTACTCTACTGGATCAAAATGATGGTGAGCACGTTCATATTATATCAAAAATAGAAAGCCAAACCGGTGTCGATAATATCGATGAGATTATCGAAGCATCTAATGGTGTCATGGTTGCCAGAGGCGACTTAGGTGTAGAGACACCTGCTGAGTTCATCCCTCAGATTCAAAAGAAAATCATTCATAAGTGTAACGCTGCTGGTATTCCGGTTATAACTGCAACTCAGATGTTAGATTCCATGATCATTAACCCAAGACCAACACGAGCAGAAGTATCTGATGTTGCTAATGCCATCTTAGACGGTACGGATGTTATTATGTTGTCCGGTGAAACAGCAGCTGGATCCTACCCTGTTGAAGCCATTAGAATTATGCGAAAAATTGCAGAAGCATCCGAAGAAACCGCTGACTACGAAGCTGTTTACAAAAGAATCACAGAGGTTCTTGATAAAAGCGTGACTAACGCCGTCAGCTATGCAACCTGTACAACCGCTATGAATCTTAATGCAGCGGCTATCATTTGTCCTACTTATAGTGGTAAAACCGCTCGACTCATTTCCATGTTCCGACCGGAATCACCGATTATCGCACCTACCATTAACCCCATTACCCAACGTCAATTAAATATGTTATGGGGTGTTATACCGATTATAATGAAAGCAGAAAATTCTTCTGACATCTTATTCTACAAGTCTATAGAGCATGCTAAGGATATGGGAATTGCTAAAAATGGTGATACCATTGTCATTACAGCCGGTGTACCTCTCAATACAAAAGGCAATACCAACTTAATGAAAGTCATGGAAGTGGAATAACTTATTAGCTAAAAATAATTAAAGTCGACTTAAGTATCATCCGATATTACCTATGGACACTATTGTTTTATTATCCTATAGAGGTGATTTTATGAAGATACAAAGTTCAAGCATTGAGATGTATGCCCATTCAAAACGCAAAGAAGAGACCACAGTACAAATATCCAAGCTCGATGAAGAAAAGCAAGCTACCGGACTTTCACTAAAAGATGCTTTTAAAGATCTTTTTGACCTCCAAATTCAACAAAAGTCAAAGGACATTGCCGGGTCATCAAATGTTGGTGGTACGAAGATCTATGAGATTCGCGAAGAAGACTACCAGAAAGTCTTGCTCCTTGAAAAACTCCTTAGTTTTCTTACGGGAAAAGACATTAAATTTGTTTTACCAAAAAAGCTAGAAGTAACGGATGCAAATGGTAAAACAGCGGGTCAAAGTGGTGTGCAGGCTTTAAATGAAGCACCTATGCCTTATTATAGAAGAAAAGTCAGTTACGATATGTCACAATCTATGACCTTTAAGGCAGCCGGTACCGTTAAAACCTCAGATGGACGAACCATTGATTTTTCCATCCAATTACAACGTCACGAATCCTTTCATTTCAGAAGTGAGAATCTGCTTTCAAAAGACGGTAAGGTTGTTGATCCTTTAGTCATTAATTATGACGGTCCTTCTTCTAAGTTGACTCAATCAAAATATGCTTTTGATTTGGACTTTGACGGTACGGATGACCAGATTTCTTTTTTACAAAAAGGTAGTGGCTTCTTAGCTATTGATTTAAATGGTAACGGTAAAATTGATGACGGCCGTGAACTATTTGGACCGTCTTCCGGTAACGGGTTCAAAGATCTTGCCCTTCATGATGAAGATCATAATGGTTGGATTGATGAAAATGACTCTGTTTTTTCCAAGCTACGTATATGGAATAAAAATGAACTGGGGCAAGATGTATTGCTAGGACTTGGAGAAGTTGGTATTGGCGCCATCTATCTTGGTCATGTGGCTACAGATTTCTCCCTTGGCACTAGCCCTTTATCACCGGATGGCTACATAAGACAAACCGGTATATTCCTAAAGGAAAATGGACAAGTCGGTACGGTTCACCATATTGATTTAACTTTATAGATTTATACTAATAAATATAAAGGCTTATTTTGGTTTCAGTCCCTCACGGACTGTCTCTTCAATAAGCCTTTAATAATAGAATCTGTCTGAAAATCTTTATGTATTAACCTCTTTTTTTGATCATCTTAAGTCTTGTAAATTCTTCCCGTTCTTTTTCTTCAAGTGCATTCACGATATTTTTTGTGACCGCTTCATATCTTGGAATCATAATGTTCTTTAAGGCATTGGACCTTTTTTGTGTTTTTTTGATATTAGCTGCCAATCTATAAATGGCATTTTCCACCTCTGCCAGGTGTACTGTCAAGTTTTTCACTTTTACGAACATGGAAAATGCTTCATCAAGTGACGAATTGGTTCTGGAAAAACCGTATTGAGGCTCCAAATCCGTTGACAATTCCTTAATTACCGGCATTTCTACACCCATTACTGAACGTACTTTGATTTCTATTCCGTCTTCTTCTTCAATGGCTTCACCAATCTGCTCTACTGTATTAATGCCGATGGTGAGGTTAGCTTCTTGAAGTGCGGCATAAGCATTGGCAAACGTGCTACTGATGGCACTCTGAATCTCTCTTGCCTCATCAATTAAGAGCATAACCTCCCGTACTAGGATATTTCTTTTCTGTTCCAAAAGATCATAACCTTGCTTCGAAAGAGATAATGTATTCTTAGCCAGTATTAAATTACCTTTTGTTGGAAATAATGTACTGTCCATGACGACTCACTTCCTTACTCTGTCGTTGGTTTATAATACTTATTCAATATGACATCATCCAGTCTGGTCAATTCTTCTTTGGGAAGCATGCCTAGCAAGTTCCAACCTATATCTAAGGTTGCTTCCATGACCCGATCTTCATCGAATCTTTGTGCTACAAATCCGGTTTCAAAAGCCCGACCAAAGTCCATATATTTCTTGTCTATTTCTGTCAGTTCATCTTCACCGATAACCGATGCTAGAGCTTTAACCTCTTGGACCCTTGCATAGGAAGCAAAAAGCTGATTCGCTACCTGAGGATGGTCAGCTCTTGTATATCCTTCACCTATACCATCTTTCATCAGTCTTGATAAGGATGGTAATACAATAATCGGTGGATAAATGCCTTTCTGATGCAAACTTCGATCCAGTACCACCTGACCTTCAGTAATGTAGCCGGTCAAGTCCGGAATGGGGTGGGTAATATCATCATTGGGCATGGTTAATATGGGTACTTGGGTAATGGAACCTTTTCTGTCTTTCAACATACCTGCACGTTCATATAGAGAAGCCAAGTCGCTATACATATAGCCCGGGAAACCTTTTCGACTGGGAATTTCGCCTTTGGAAGATGATATCTCCCTAAGCGCTTCACAATAGGATGTCATATCCGTTAGTATGACAAGTACATGCATATTATGTTCAAATGCAAGGTACTCCGCTGCTGTCAAAGCACATCTTGGTGTTACAATTCTTTCTACTACAGGGTCGTTGGCCAGATTCATAAAGGTTACAACCTTTTCCATAACACCACTACTGGTAAAGCTCTGGGTGAAATAATCCGCCACATCATTTTTGACCCCCATAGCTGCGAAAACAATAGCAAAGTTATCTTCGTCATCACTTTCTGCAGAGAGTTGGGCTTGATTAACGATTTGCACAGCCAGTGCATCATGGGGTAAACCATTTCCGGAAAAAACCGGTAATTTTTGCCCTCGTATGAGAGTGGTTAATCCATCAATAGCAGAAATACCAGTCTGAATAAAGTTTCTTGGATACTTTCTTGCTATCGGATTAATAGGATCGCCGTTAATATCCCATCTGACATCTGCAAAGAGCTTGCCTAAACCATCAATCGGTTTTCCAAGACCGTTCATCTTTCGACCTAGAATTTCTTTGGACAAAGGTATTTTAAGAGGCTTACCTGTAAATCTGGTTCTTGTGTTGGAGCTGGACATACCTGTTGTACCTTCAAAAACCTGTATAACTGCCACATCTTCAAGCAACTCAATGACACGACCTAGCCTCACCTCGCCGCTATCCATAGTGATTTCAACCATCTCTTCAAAAACAGCATCTTTAACGCCTTCTAGGATTATGATGGATCCAGTTATATCTCTTACGCCTAAGTATTCAATACTCATCCGTTCTTCACCCTTTCAAAGCTTTTATAACTCTCACGAAGTGTTGTAAATATTTTGTCAACACGAGCAAATATTGGCTCAAAAGCATCCAAACTCTCATTGCCTACCGTGTATTTGATTTTTATTAATTCTTCATAGATGCCTGTTTTGCGCATTTGTGAAACCGGTATGCCAAACTCCAGTAGTTCTTTAGACTTCTCGTAGGCATAAAGTGTAATTCGCATCATTTCCTTTTGTTTGCCTAAGGGTACATAGGTATCCACATCATGGAATGCATTTTGTTGTAAAAAGCCTAATCTTAATACGGAGCATATCTCAAGGATCAGTTTTTGCTCCTCCGGTAATATATCAGCGCCAATCAACTTAACAATATCCATCAACTTACTTTCTTCTTGTAATAATGCCATGACTTCCTGTCGAATTGTTAGAAAATCTTCTGATACATTTTCTTGATACCAACTTGCCATGCCTGCCATATACTCACTATAAGAGTTCAACCAGTGAATAGCCGGATAGTGCCTTGAATAGGCCAATTGTCGATCAAGGGCCCAAAAACATCGTATAAAACGTTTGGTATTTTGGGTGACTGGCTCCGAGAAGTCGCCACCTTGAGGTGAAACCGCACCGATGATGCTTACAGATCCTTCTTGCCCATTTAATGTTTCTACATAACCGGCACGTTCATAAAACTGAGAAAGCCTAGATGGAAGGTATGATGGAAAGCCTTCTTCTGCCGGCATTTCTTCCAGTCTCCCTGAGATTTCTCTTAAAGCCTCCGCCCATCTTGACGTTGAATCCGCCATGATGGCAACATGATAGCCCATATCTCTATAGTATTCAGCAATGGTAATACCTGTGTATATTGATGCCTCACGGGCAGCAACAGGCATATTCGAAGTATTGGCAATGAGTATGGTTCTTTCCATTAATGGTTTACCTGATTTTGGGTCTATAAGCTTAGGAAAATCTTCTAACACTTCTGTGATTTCATTCCCCCGTTCACCACAACCAATATATACAATGATATCTGCATCACTCCATTTTGCCAATTGATGTTGAGTCATGGTTTTACCTGTTCCAAATCCACCTGGAATGGCAGCTGCACCACCTTTGGCTATGGGAAAGAGGCTATCAATAATCCGCTGGCCGGTAATGAGTGGCTTTGATAAGGGTTTACGTGAACCAAAAGGTCTTGGCTGTCTAACCGGCCACTTCTGATACAACTTTAATTCAATAATATCCTCGTATCGGTCCATGATTTTTACAACAGTTTGGTCTATGGTATAGGCACCTGAATCAACGACCTCAATGACTTTACCTGATTGATTGGGTCCAAGCATAACTTTATGCATAACAAGTTCCGTCTCTTGAACCAAGGCATAAACATCACCGCTTTTAAGCTCATCACCGACTTTGACCGGCAACTCAACTTGCCATTTAATCTCTCGATCAAGTGCGACTACGTCCAGCCCGCGTCCGATAAAAGCACCTGATTTCTTATTTATAGTGGTCAAGGGTCTTTGTATACCGTCAAATACACCACCTACAATACCCGGTCCAAGTTCCAGAGACATTGGCTCTCCTGTTGCATACACAGGTTCTCCTATTCCAAGACCTGTTGTCGACTCATAAACTTGAGCAATTACGTCTTGTCCTTCTATATTAATAACTTCACCAATAAGCTTTAGATGTCCTACAAATATCATTTCAAGCATCTGATATTTTTTACTGCCTCTAATGGTAATAACCGGTCCATTGATACCGGCAATTGTACCTTGTTCAATCATGTTATGACACCCCCTTTATCCCACTTCCAAATTACATTTGTGCAAGAAATCTTCCCGCAAATCTTCCAATGCATTAGCAAAAGAATAATCTACAACCTTTTGGCTGGTTCTATTATATATTTTACATCCTCCGATCAGATTAACCTGTTTAGATTCTAGAACCACCTTCAATCCGGTTGTTGCACTAACCTGCTCTTTAATTAAATGATCACTGTAATTCAGATACACTTCCAAATTACCTACACCTAAGATATGCCTTCCTTCTTCAATCAGACCAAGTAAATGTGGCATGTAAGCCTCTGATTTAGCAAATGCTTGAAGGCGTAAAACGGCTTCATTAAAAATCTCATCAATTAGTTCCAGACGTTTATGCAACAGCCGCGTCCTATTATCTACCAATGTTTTTGACATGAGCTCATTCTTCTCCTTATCAATCTTAAGGAGGGCTGATTGTATTTTCTCATAGGCTTGGGTCAATAAAGCAAGTTCCTTTGTCTCAAAGGCTTGCCTTTCTCTTTCTTCAACCTCGTTTAGCATCATATTACGCTCTTCACCAAGATCTGTCATAATATCATTGGAAAAGCGTGCAAGTTTTTCATCTACTTTACTCATCTTATACCACCTTATATCTTAAGTCCAAGAGCATCACGCACATAACGGGTTATTGAATCTGATTTTCTTTCAGAACCATGTCGGTCAGGAATCTCGACAATCAAAGGGGTCTGATAATTCATTCGCACATCATCAATCATCTCCGGTATTAACAATGCAATCTTTTCGGTCATTAGTACAATATCTATTTCCGGTTTTTTTAATATATCGTTAAAAACTTCAATAACTTCTTCTTTTGTATGCACCACAACACCTGATACACCTGCTAGACGCATACCTGTTTTTGTGTCAATATTATCACTAATCAAAAACATCTTCATAACAAGCACCTCCTTAAGTTAAACAAAGAAGCTACGCTTCGTTTTGCGAAGCAAATTGTTCACGGTGGAAAAAACTTCCTTGTTAGTTAATATAGCATTTTTCCTAGAGTATTATGTATGCTTGGTAACTCTTACTTAATTTCCAAGAATCATAATCGAAATGATCAATCCATAGATCGCAATACCTTCTGCCAGTCCAACAAATATAACCGTCTTACCCAGAAGTTTAGGATCTTCTGAAATCGCTCCAATAGCTGCAGATCCGGATATCGCAACCGCTATGCCTGCACCAATAGATGCTAGTCCCGTTGATAGCGCAGCTGCAATAAACTTTAGGCCTTCTTGTGATGCAACAGCCACCGCAAGGTCTTCTGTAGCCGCCATAGACTCCGGTCCGCTAAAAATAAATATAGTCGCACCAATCATCAATATGAAAAAAGTCGTAAGATTAATGCCGATATATGCTTTTGCATGAGATTGCTTAATATTTCTTCTTATGCTCCATATACCTACAACTACTGTTGATAATACCAATACTAATGCCATTACTAAAATAAAACTCATCTTGATTCCTCCATTTTTTAATCCCGCTGTTGCGATTATTTTATGACTTTTTTATGGTAAATGGTTTAAATTCCGTTCCTTCGCCTTCAAAAAAACGGCTAAATAATTCATAATACTCAAGTCTGATACCTTGTATCCCAACAATCAAACCCTCAAGTACTAGAATTAATATGTTCCCAAAGATCATCACCAATACACCGTTTATGGAATTGTCCGTCTTTGATACCATTTCGGATAATATCTTGAAAACAAGGAAAAAGCCGACATGGTTTAATGCAAAGGCGCCAACACGCATGAAGGAAATGGTATTACTCAAAAATGCCAATAATGTTTCTACAAGCTCAAATAAAGCTTCAATGATGTAACTACCTTTGTCCTCCGGGAAAATATGCTCCTTTTTCTGAATCCAATTGTCCAAGGGATGAGCCAAGAATATCAGAATTAAAGGTGCAACCACGAATGATAAAATAATGATTGGATGAACCTCAACTTTCAAAACAATGGATAGTGCAATACCTAGTACCGCAATATAAAAGATTAAGCCTGCCACACCATTACGATCAAAGAGCATCTTTGCAATATTCTTCTGTTTATATGCATTACGGATATTAATGACCATAACGATTAGGATTAACACCACACCTAAAACTATGGCACTACCTAACATTTGCATCATATTCTCCATACTGTTTATGGGTGTATAATTGAATGTATTACTCAGAAGATGCTCATCCCCGAAAAAGGATCCGTAAATGAAACCAAAAATAACTGAAGCACCGCCTAAGTAAATCATTATCTGTCCTAGAGCATTTTGGGACTTTCGGTAGAGCAAGTATCCCACAAGACTGATCACCAGACCTTGTCCAACATCTCCGAACATCGCTCCAAACATGAGCATATACGTTAAGGCGACAAATACTGTCGGATCAAACTCATTATATGAAGGTGTACCATACATCTTGACGACCGGTTCAAAGGGTCTGAAAAACCAATTGTTTCTAAGTTTGGTCGGTGGCCTTGAGTTTTTATTCGTATCGTCATCCTCAAAAACACATGTCACACTTGGAAAGACATCCATCTTTGCTTTAAAAGAAGAGAGTTCACTATCTGCCACCCAACCAGTCATATAAAAAGCATCTTTTGACCTTACAGCCATAGACCTAACATCAAAAGTCCCGTTTAACTGAGCCACATAGGTATATAACTCCTGAATACGCTTGATGTGCTTTTGTATATAGGATTTTGACTGCTGATCTAATTCTTCAACCCTTAGTGTTAGCTCTTCAATCTCTTCGTTTAATTGCTCTAAGGTTTGTTTCGGATAGCCTTTGATGTCGTTTGATAATCGAATTCTAGTGAAATACAAAGATGCAAAAAGACTGTCAATGTTGAATTTTTTTGTTCTCGGCGTGAAGTAGAACAAATATACCAGTTTGTCTGTTCTTGAAACTTCAAAAGCAATGACATCCATAGCTTCAATATAATCCTGAAGCTTTTTGAAGTTATCAATTGCCATGGATCCAAATCTAAATTTCATATAGTCAAAATCAAACAGTTCATTCACCTTAACATCCAGATTCTGTATGGGAAGTATCTGATTTCTAAGTTGGATCTTGTATTCTAAATCTTCTTTAAGAGAATTACTGATATGTTTAATGGTTTCTATCTGCCGCTCATAACCTTCAATCTCCGGTTCCAACATATGGACCGGCATGATACCAACCGGGGCCGTATCGTCGTATTCAAAAACAACATCAGCCACCTCGCCTAATTTATTTACTTTTTCTTCAAGCTTTTGATAAGGATTTTCATCATCAAACTTAAATAATCCTTTAACCGAGTGAAGAATGTTATAAGCATTTTCCAGCTGAATCTCATGTGGTATAAAGCTTTGAATCACGAATGTATCAAATGATTTAAGCGGTCCGACTATGTTTACAAAATGCATTTTCTCAATCATAATTCCCTACTCCCTTACTCTGTCGTGCCAAGTATGACTCAACCTTTTTTGGATCAACTTTATATCTAACACCTTCAATAATGGTTGTCAGATTCAAAATCTCAATCTCTTTAATAAAAATATAGCCGATAATCGGTGCGATTGTAAATGGTAATAGACGCATCTGTCTCAGTTGTCTATTGCCATAATATTTGTTAAAGCTGTTATCCCAATGACCACTATCAAAGTCAACAATCTCTCCATAAGGCCCGGCTTTTAGAAGTTTTAAGACCGCTTCTCCTGTATCTGCCTCCACCAGTTTGATGATATCCTGCTTTTTCAACTTATGCCCGTTGGGTATGATATAACTGTAAATGATTTCTTTTCTAAGGTTATAAAACTGTTTGCTTCGATAAATCCACATCATATTTCTAAAATCTGCATCCAGACCAAAACTCATGTGCATAAGTTCATAGTCTTTTCCAGATATATTCTTGTGAATCTGAGCATGAACCTGGTTATAATAATAAAGGTCAAGTGCCATCTCTGCTGCAAAGAGGTTGATCTTATTGTCTTCTAAAAGTAAAGGTGATAGAATCGGATAAAAATTGGTATCTGCTAAGGTATCAATTAACTCACGAATGGTATTGGCCTTTAATGCTGTATTAAAGTCAATGTTACTATGGTGGCTGATAAAAAGGGTTTTTCGATCTATTTTGTCCAATGGCTTACCCATCTGTAGGGCACGTAACATTTTCTTGAGATCCTCAATCTCTTGTTTTCGGTAGACGAACCTATAAATAGATTTTTCTTTCCCTTTTAAGTATTTGGCAATCTTGAGGGCATCTTGAATCAATGCACGGTTTAGCATAATCTCTAACTGTCCACGATGAATGTCTTGATTGTCCATATCCTCAAAATTCTGTTTATAATAAGTGTTGTTCTTTAAATAATTTGCTATTTCCTTAACAGACTGTAATCTAAGCAAATTAACAAAGTCTTCATCTTTAAGCATCTTACCTTGCATGGCCCTGATTTTAGTTGTTAGATGTGCGTATTTAAAAGCATTTAACATAACTCTACCTACCTATTTAAGACTTGATTAACCAAATCCGTAACCCATACTTCTTTATGCTTTCTGATTTTTTCTTCAATGGTCTTCATTTTCAGATCACATTGGGCTTCGACTGCTTTTCTTTCAGCTGCGCTGTCACTCAGTTCTTTTTTTCTAATCTGTTCTATTTTTGTGACTGCTTCTTCATGAATTCTCTTTTCCATTGCTACAGTTTTTTCTTCATACTCTTTTATTAGCGCTTCTTTTTCTTGTAAAGTATGATTCATCAATGCCTGTGCTTTCTCTTCAATATCAATAATTCTCTTAATGACATCTTCCATCTTTGAAACCTCTTTTCATTGGACTGCTTATACATAGCTCCATTTTACGTGGTTTAAAAATTGCCCTATAGTATAGTGTAACACTGAATTAATCCTGTTGACAATGTTTTTTCATCATTTCTAGAGAATCCTTATCTTGTTCAAGGTCCGTTCTTCTGTATTCAAAGTTTGGCATCTTTTCATCAAAACGACATATGCCCCCATATTTGCAATAATCGCAAGCACTTTGTTCCCCTTTTTTATAGGGTTTGACTTCAATATTGCCTTTTACGATTTCATTGCCTATTCTTTGGGTTTCATCTCGAACATAACCACACAATATGTCAAAATCCTCTAGCTCTAAGACTTTCGAAGCCTTCGATAGTTGACCGTCCTTATTCTTTGACACGGGTATGACTTTGGATGATTTTATAAATAAATTGTCCAGTTTTTTTATAACATCGGAATCATTTAAAGCCACACCTTTTAACTGCATAGACTCAAGTAATCCATCTTCAATATGTGCTTCATTGTAATCAGCAGTTCCGGTAACAAAAGGATCATCAATCTTAAAATAGAATAAACCGGCCGGTATAACTTTCTTATCCGATGCCTTTTTTTGTACTTGAAGTGCGGCATTTAAATACACCAATAATTGTAATTGAAGACCGTGATAGACATCGCCAAAATCTAGGTCCTGACTGGATGACTTATAATCAATAATTGTTATATAGGTATAGGTATCATTCGAATAACTATCGATCCTATCGATTGTACCTCTTAATATCATTTTTCTCCCGTTATCCAATTCTAGATTTAAGCTGTTCACATCATAATCGGCACCGTCAAAATGCCACTCAGTAAACTGTGGTCTAAAGTCACCTTGACTGATTTGATAAGCAATAGCCCATATGGATCGATTCAGGATTTTCTTTAGACGGTTCAATAAAAAGATGTTTCTATTGGAGTCAAAAAATACCCTTTGTGTCTCTTCACCAACAAGATCCATTACAAATTCTTCGATCCATTCTTTTCGCATCGTCTCAGTGACCTCTGACCATGCTAAGTGCCGCATCTGTACACGATTGGATATCAGCTCGATGACCTTATGAAAGATTAAACCCAGCTGAGGCATGGTAATCTCGTAAGCTTCTCTTTCATGTGCCTTTAAGCCATAAGTTACAAAGTGGGCAAAAGGACACTTAGAAAACTGTTCAAGCCGAGACACACTGTTCTTGAGTGTCTCTCCGTATAACCTATGATGATCTGACAAATGATCTTCTAACAAATGATCCCTGCGACCTCTTAGGGCCATCTCTAACCTTGATGACCACATCGGCTCATTTCTATACCAACTTAGAATCGATTCCACATCCGCATCACCCTTTATATGGATATCCTTATCCTCTTGTAGCTTTTGTAACAGCTGCTTAAATACCACACTCGGTCTATTGATAACGATCTTATCTTTATAAAGTTGATCAATATTATAATGTTTTACGAGAGGACATATCTTCTTAACCATATGAATTAAATGAGAGGGTCTTGTTGCTTTTCCTTCTTCATTCATAAGGGTATAGCTTAAATATAGACTCTTACTTGTATTTAACAAGGCCATATAGATATAAAACTGTTCTCGGTATAGGTTCTTAATGGTCGTTGGGGCTAATTTTATCCCTTTTTCTACCATCCATTCTCTTTCACGGTCTGTTAATAACCCAGAACCTTCTTTTAGCATGGGTACAACACCTTCGTTTAAACCAATGGCAAAAATAGCTTTTTTACACGGCATTCGACTTCTTGTCAGATCCCCGATAATCACCTGATCCATCCTAGGCGGTACAAGGCCAAGTTCAAGTTGTTCAATGCCCGCTTCCATTAGATTATAGAAAGTCCCATCATCCACCTTTTCCTCTGTAGACATCAAGGCCAATTGATCAAACAATGTCATTAAAACCTTATAGACTTGGTTATAAGTCCTTGCTTCGTCATAAAGATACGTCGATAGGTAATCATCTGCCTTAACCTGAATCTTCGATTCTACTTGGTGATGGACCAATAGCTCATAAATACACACTAAGTGATCTTTGACACTTTGTTTTTTAGCATGTTTGACGGTCACAAAAGGTAAAATAATCACTTCCCTTAATTCATTGATGGCTGCTAACAGATGTTTGGTTTGTGGCGTATCTTTTTCCCTGTGTATATCCGGAACTTTATAGACCCAATCTTTTGACCAGGCTGATAGACCTCTAATCCCGTAACGGATGACATAGTTTTCTAAATGGTCTAATACTTCCTGATCATAATCCACATAGTCTGATTTTAGATATTCAAAAATCGCCTCATAACTAAAATTGCTTTTAAATACTTTAATCATGGACATCACGAAAATCACCGCGTCGTTGGATGCAAAAGGCTTTTTCTTGTCAAAATAAATAGGGATACCGGCTTCCGGAAGCATTTCATTGATGAGGCGTTCATAACGGTTTAGATCACCAGCTAACACACCTATGTCGTTATATGTATAACCTTTATCCATAACCAACTTGAGTATGCTGTCTCTTAAGTAAGCCACTTCTTTTTTCATCGATGAAGCATGGGCCAAATGCAACCCTTTCGGGCCCGACCTAAATGCATCATATGGGTACTGATAGAGGTTTTCTCTTAAGTGCCAAATGAAGTTCACTTCACCTGTTGGTTCTTCTATCCATTCTTCTTCTGTATAATCATGAATCCTTTGCTCATGAATCTTTTGCAGCAACCCATGATAGGTATAGTAGCTCTCATAGTATAGATGGCTCTCGTCTAAGGGTTTTCCCTTAAGAACAGAAGCTTCACCAGTTAAGGTTAGGGTCAAATCCTTAGCGGTATACATGAGTTTTTCTATTAATAGATATTGTATCGGTGTGAAACCATAGAAACCATCTATCATGATGGTGGCTTTTTTCAACCACTGACTCTCATGAGCAATCTCAACTAAGCGTTCGAAAAGGGTTTCACCACTTAAAAAGTTGGCAAGCAATTGTTCTTTGTATGTATTATAGAGTTTTCCACAGTCTCTTAGTTTTAACTTTAGGATCTCCACATCGGTCTGCTCCACGATACTTTCAAAGTCATGCTCTGAGATACCATACCTTGAGAATTCTGACATCAAATCACGCAACTCATTCACATAGCCTTTTTTCTGTATATGCCTACTTAAAAAAGGATATTCTGCTTTTGAGGTGTCAATAATCTTACGAATCATCATGGTCTTTCCAACATCTGAGAGCAATGCTTTACCTGCAACGCCGAGTTCATCCACCATTCTATAAGAAAGCCTTCCAAAGCTTAGAACTTCAATATTGGTAATGCAATGATTGGGATGGGCCTTTATCATCTCATGTTGAACATTCAAAGTGGCTTGTTCTGGTACAATAAGCAAAATGGTTTCATCTGCAGGCAACGCCATAGAAGCCTTTATGATTTCACTATATAGTTTTTCCGCTTTACCACTGTCTGGCTTATTCATAACAATTCGAACGCCCAAAATGTATCACCCCAATCGGCTCTGTCATTTATCACAAAAAATCATAATCATCGATATCTTCGTTAAACAAGAATGCTCTATATTATATTATAGAGCAATATCCGCAAATTTACCTCATAAAATATACACATTATTTTTTTCATAGAATTGTTTTTTTTAGTAACTTTCTACATGGGCGACAAGGAAGTTGATCCAATAATAGTTGTCTCCGCTAAGTACTAGATACAAATTTCACATTAAAATAAGGATATGAAAATAAAAATCTTCATATCCCTAAATGTTCAACTATTTTTTGTTCTTGTGAAGCTTCGAAATATTTTTGAACTTTTCGTTTTTCTTCTTTAAATACGCGTCAGGATTTTCTGAGAACGCATCTTCTGCTTTCAGTTTCAAATAGGATAGCCAGCGCTTTTCTGACAAAGCCCCTTCTTTGATAGCAGCATAAATCGCACAACCAGGTTCATTTGTGTGCTTGCAATCACGAAAATGACAGCTTCCAAAGTAGACTTCAATATCACCAAATGTTTTATCTAACCCACTTTCAGAATCCATCAAACCAAGTTCACGCATACCAGGGGTATCGATAATCATCCCACCATTTGGCATCAACATTAATTCTCGCCTCGTGGTTGTATGTCGTCCTTTATCGTCATTTCTGATTGTCTGTGTTTCGAGTGTTTCTATTCCTGTCAACCAATTAATTAGCGTCGATTTTCCAACGCCTGATGAACCCAACAGTGCAACTGTTTTCCCTTCTGTAATATAGGACATCACATCTTCAAAGCCTTCTTTTTCTATAGTGGAAATCCCCAGTATGTCAACCCCCATCCCCACAGAATCAACTGCGCGAAACAAGGTGTTGATATCCTCGCATAAATCGATTTTTGTCAATACCACCACAGGTATTGAACCACTTTCCCATACGAGCACCAAATATCTTTCCAATCTACGAAGATTAAAATCATTATTTACAGACATACAAATAAATGTTGTATCAATATTTGTCGCAACTACTTGTTCTTTGGTAGCTTTTCCAGCTGCTTTACGTATAAAGGCACTTCTTCTCGAAAGGACATGATGAATGATGCCATTCCCATTAGTTCCTGAGTCTCGATCTAACATCACAAAGTCACCAACAGCAGGATATGAACTGTGCTGCTCTATTTGAAATCTAAACTTTCCAGATATTTCAGCAAAAAATTCACCTTTTTCTGAAACCACACGATAAATATCTTTGGATTGTACTAAGACTCTTCCTAGAAATAAGCCTTCGTATTGCATGGCTTCTTTAATGATTTTCTCATTAAGACCATATTTTTTTACAAAATCATAACACATTATTAACGCCCCCCTTCCTTAAATCCAAATCCGTTTAGTGGGAAAGGTGGCCTTGCTAATGGTTGTAATGCTATTGACATTAATTTTACTGGGTTGTCATCTGCTGCGATTCGATTAGAACTTAAGTGCCCACATCTGTTGCATCGATGAATAATTGCCCATTCACCATTTTTACGAACCCAAACACCAATCGGATCCATAAGTCCCCTGCAACTAGCAGCACGATCTCCTGGCAACTCATCGACATGTTTGCTACTTAAACAATGAGGACAATGATTTCTATGATTGCTCCCTGCACCTTCTGGTACAACCATACTTCCACAGTTATTGCATATAAAGTCATCAAAACACGCTTGTGTTTGATAATTGTTTTTTTCTCTTCCTGAATACTTCAACGTTCGCTCCTCCTAAAGTTTTTATACTTTATGGGAGGCTCTATTCAATTATTTTTTGCAAGCCTCCCGGATTGCGACACACTCTTTTCTATTACATAACATAAACGTTACCTCTTTCTAGTTAATTTTAACATTCTTATAACACATTAGTGGTCTAATTAAGACTGTTTCGCGCATATTATAACATTTAAATTTCCATCTTTCAATCACTGAATGTTTACGTTATACGAAATTTCAATAGGTTAAAAATCGTATACTCCATATGATGAACTAAAGATAACCCATAACACCATACAAGCCAGCATCGACCATGAAGTTCCTGGAAGCAGTGTATATGACAGGCTCATAAAAAAAGTCCCTAAGCTTTTTCACTTAGAGACTTGGTTGATTCATTTAACACTCAGAGTTCTACAACCTTTAAGTTTTTACTAATAATCTTAGTTTTGAACAAGTGCTGGTGTATCTGCAGGAGCAAATAATAGGTCTTTAAGCTCAGCATCTAATTTTAGAACTGTTATTGAAAAACCAGCCATGTCTAAAGAAGTCATATAGTTACCTACATATGTCTTTGCAATTCTAACACCTTTTTCTGCTAATACTTCTGCTACTCTTAAATTCGCAACATAAAGTTCCATAATTGGTGTTCCGCCTAAGCCATTTACCAATACAGCTACTTCATCATCTTCAACAAGACTTAAGTCATCTAATACTTTACCAAGTAAATGGTCGACTGTTTCATTAGCTGAACGTAAGGTCTCTCTATGTGTGCCTGGCTCGCCATGGATACCCATACCGATTTCAACTTCATCATCACCAAGAACAAAACTTGGTTTTCCAGCTGCCGGAACTGTACAAGTGGTCAGTGCCATACCCATTGATTTCACATTCGCTATAACTTTCTCTGCAATACGCTTAACTTCTTGAAGGTCGCCACCAGCTTCAGCTTTTGCACCTGCAATCTTGTGAATCAATATCGTACCGGCTATACCTCTTCTACCTGTTGTCCATGTACTATCTTCTACGGCTACGTCATCGTTGACAACGACATGTTCAACGGTGATGCCTTCTTCTGCTGCCATTTCTGCTGCCATTTCAAAGTTCATTACATCCCCAGTGTAATTTTTAACAACCAGTAACACACCTTTGCCGCCATCAACTGCTTTGATTGCTTCATAAACTTGGTCTGGTGTAGGTGATGTAAATACTGCACCGGCAACCGCACCATCTAGCATGCCTTTTCCAACAAAGCCACCATGTGAAGGCTCATGACCACTGCCTCCGCCACTAACCAAGGCAACTTTGGGTTGTGGTGTGCATTGGCTCTTACCAATACCTCAAAACCTTCTACTCTCTTTACGTAGCTTGGATGTGCTGCGATAATCCCTTTGAGCATTTCATCTACTACATTGTCTGGATTGTTGATAATTTTTTTCATTTTTCATCCTCCTTTTGATTAATGGTATCACTTTATATTATTAGCAAGAACTGTGCCAGCTAATAGTTGCCTTACTTTTTTCACTTCTTTTTGCTTAAGAACTTCTTCTACAATTTTTTCCTTAACATCCATTTTTCGAATGATCTCTTTGATTTTGGGTATGGATGGCCCGCTCATACTCAGCTCATCAACACCCATTTCAACCAACAGCTTTGTTGCTAATGGATCACCGGCCATTTCACCACAGATGCCAACCCATTTCCCATGCTTATGCGCCCCATCTACAACTGTTTTTATAGACCTTAGAACAGCCGGATTAAAATGATCGTACATATGACTGATCCTTTGGTTACCCCTGTCTACCGCTAGAGTATATTGAACTAGGTCATTGGTACCGATACTAAAGAAATCCATCTCTTGGGCCAATTCATCCGACATGATTACCGCAGCAGGGGTCTCTATCATGATGCCGACTTCAATATTTTTGTCATAGACTTGACCTTGACTCTCTAATAGGTTCTTGGCTTCTTCAATTAAAGATTTTGCGGCTATAACTTCTTCATAACTAATAATCATCGGTAACATAATCGCTAGTTTCCCATAGGCGGATGCCCTAAGAATCGCTTTGATCTGTGCTAAGAATATGTCTGTTCTCTCTAGACAAATACGAATCGCTCGCCATCCTAAGAAAGGATTTTCTTCTTTACCTATGTCCAAATAACTTAAAGGTTTATCGCCTCCTATATCCATCGTTCTAATGACACACAGATTGCCCTCGCATCTTTCAACAACATATCGATAGGCTTCAAATTGCTCTTCCTCTGTTGGCATTTTCTTTTTACCCATGAAAACAAATTCAGTTCTGAAAAGTCCAACGCCTTTTCCCCCATATTTCAAAGCATCATCAATGTCCTTGGGGTTTCCTATATTGGTCGCTAAGGTTATTTCTCGTCCTGTCACTGTAACTGCCGGAAGGTCTTTTAGACTCAGATAATACGCGCGCTTCGCTTCTTCTTTCTTCAATGCTTCTTCATACTTCCTGACTGTTGCTTCATCCGGATGTATAACCAGTATGCCTTCATAACCATCTACAATGGCTATATCATCATTCTTAAGTTCGCTAACCTCTTCTCCAATACCTACTATGGTAACAATGCCTTTAGACTTGGCGATGATGACCGAATGAGAAGTGGCGCTACCACTGCCCATAACGATACCTACCACTTGCTCTGATGATAAGTTTGCAATCACCGATGGTTCAATGTCTTCACCACATAAGATAATATTTTCCCCATCCAACTTGGGATCAGGAATTCCAAGCAGTAACCTTATGATTCTTTTCCCCACATCTTTGACATCCGCTGCTCGTTCTCTAATATAAGGATCATCCAAGCTTCCCAAAACAGCTGCTACCTCATCTGAGGCTCTTAATGTTGCTTCCGGTGCCGATAGACCATCTTCAATATATCGATCTATTGTATCCTGCAACATCGGATCATCCATCATAAGTACATGGGCTTCCATAATAGCAATCTGGTCTTTATTGGTACCATTTCTTGCCTGATCCAGTATTTTGTCTATTTGTTCAAGACCACCTTCGATGGCTTTTTGAAGTTTCTCTTTCTCTGCTTTTTGATCTTCTTTTTCATATGCTTCAAGCTCATGATCAAATGTAGATAGAAGAAGTTGTACTTTACCCATGCCGATGCCTTCAACAACAGCTTTGCCTAGATATTCCATTACTTGCACCTCTAATCCTCGTAAAAGTTATTTGTTATCAGGACATCCAAGGCTTCTATAGCCTTGTCTTCATCCGGTCCATTTACAGCTATGGTTACCTCTTGTCCGTTTTTAATGCCTAAGGCCATTATCATAAGTAAGCTTTTTGCATTTGCCTGTTTATTATTACCGAGTAATGTTACATCACAATCATATTTGGATGCTATTTTTGCAATCTCCGCAGCCGGTCTTGCGTGAATACCCAAACGGTTTACAATCAAATAAGCAACTTCTTTCACCTTAGCACCTCCTCGTTGTCTCATTTATGACTCTATTGTAGCTTGAGTACATCTCTTGCCAGTTCTGCTGCTGAAACAACCTCTTCAATTGTTCCACCAATATAGGCTTGTACAGAAGCACTGACAGCACCTTCAAGTACCGGTCCGTCTGCTATACGAATATCTATGTTCAAGCCTTCTTCTTCTAGAAGTTCAATAGCCAGATTGGAACTGATGACAGCACTACCAAGATCTACCAATACGACAACACCTTTTCCTGTTTCCGCTTCCTTAATTGCCGTTGCTATTTTAACGGCGTCTGTTCCTATTTCGCCATCTTCCATACCACCTGCCGGTACTATTTTCTGGTTAGGTCCGGCCATTTGCATCGATAACTCTACAATGCCTTCCGCTACTTTTTTACTATGGGATACAACTACTATACCTACCATTTTTATACCCCCAATACTTCTTTTTTATAATGATCGGTTAAAGTTTTCAAAATAATGGTAAATGAAGTCGCTCCGGGATCTTGATGACCAATACTACGATCACCTAAGTAACTTGCTCTTCCTTTTGTAGCTCGAATGGTCTTGGTATACTCTATACCCGCTTCTGCCGCTTCAACAGCGCGTTCAAGGCCCGCTTCAATCGTAGCCCCTTCTTCCATGGCTTTTTTAAATGCCTCCATAGCCGGCTCAATGGCATCGATCATAGTTTTTTCACCAAGCGTTGCCTTACCTCTTGCTTTTATGCCCTCAAGTGCTGCCAACCACATCTTGATGATGGTTTCACCATCCAAAGTTGTTTTACCTACAGCTTCACCTCCAGCTTTCATAAAAGCTGTACCATATAGAGGACCTGAAGCACCTCCAACTGTTGAGATGAGTGTCATACCTACTTTTTTCAGTGTCGCACCTACATCTGTATCTTCCTCACTCACTTTCAACACGACAGCATTAAAACCTCGGGTCATATTAATACCATGGTCTGCATCACCTATTACTCCATCTAGATCTGTCAAAAAAACCTTATTGCTTGTTATTGAATCATTGATTGCACTTATAAAACTGCTTACTGTTGCTGCCATAATAAATTCCTCCATTTTTTCCTTCTTAGCTGTTTTTAGTTTTCAAGGAAAGTCATACTCTAGTTTTAAGCCTTAAACCATCTATAACAACTCTAATTAACTAGTAGCAAAAACTGTGCCAACTTAATCGGATACCTCATCAAAACCTATATCATACTTCCTTGCTTTTGCTGCTACAGTATTATGTGTCAGCCCCAGTGCTTTACCGGCTTTATTATAACTACCATGTTTTTTTAGGGCTTTTTTTATAATTATTTTTTCATATTCTTCAAATGTAAGCTCATGATCTAAGTCCATAATCAAGGATTCTACTGGCTTTTTCAAGTTTTCTTGATGATTCCCTACAACGTAGGATGGAATATTACCCAGTCTAATAACATCACCTTCTAGAAGTATGATGGTCCTTTCCATAATATTTTCAAGTTCCCGTACATTACCCGGCCAATCATATTGAATCAAGGCACGCATCGCCTCTTTTTCAATTGTTATTGTATCTCTTTCCAAATCTTTACATATTTTCTCTGCAAAATATTCAACAAGAACCGGTATATCCTCTTTTCGTTCTCTAAGAGGCGGTAGCCATATTGGAATCACATTCAGCCTATAATACAAATCTTCTCTAAAATCACCTGTTTTAAGGAGCTCTTCTAGATTTTGATTGGTTGCTGCGACAATACGAACATCTACTTTTATGGTTTTTTCTCCACCCACTCTTTGGAATTCTTTGTTTTGAACCACTCTAAGCAGCTTCACCTGCATGCTTTTATCTAACTCACCGATTTCATCTAGAAAAATCGTACCTTTGTGTGCTAACTCAAAGCGTCCCAGTTTGGTCTTTACAGCACTTGTAAAAGCACCTTTTTCATGTCCAAATAACTCACTCTCAAGGAGTGTGGGTGGTATAGCACCACAATTAACCCTAATAAAAGGTTCTTTGTCTCTAGCACTTGAATAATGAATGGCTTCAGCAATTAGTTCCTTACCGGTACCACTCTCACCTCTAATTAAAACTGTGTAGTTACTAAGGGAAGCCTTAGCTGCAATGGCCATCGAGTCATATATTTTACCACTGACACCAATAATACGGTCAAAGGCAGGACCAAGTCTTTTGGTTCTAATCAGTTCTTCTTGAAGGTAATCTGCCTTTGCTGAAATCTGATTCAGTTTTTCCATCATATCTTGTAATTCTGTAATATCTTTGATGGTGGATATACCACCACGTATCTGTCCATCTACAATGAGTGGGTTGATGTTCGCTACAATGGTAACACCGTTTTCTTTTTCACTAATCCCACCCAGTATCGGTTGGCCCGTCTTTAGAACCTTAACCCGATCACCCTCCGGTGATAAATCATGAATATTTTTTCCCATGAGTTCCTTAATATTTTTTCCCACAATTTGGCAATAGGCCACATTCACATAAGTAATTTTGCCTTTGTGATCAAAAACACAGATACCATCTTGCACGGACTCTAAGATCAGTTGATACTTTTCTTTTAACTCTTTGATTTCCTTTAGTTGCCACGAAATTTTAACCAGCTTTGAAATGTCTTCAAAAACACTGACAGCGCCCCTTGTTTCATTTTCAACAATCAAAGGCGTGGTATTGGTTACAATGGTATACTTCCCTCTATTTTGTGTATAGCCGATTTTTGATTTCTTGGTTCTAGCCACTTCCGGCAATTCTGATTCCGGCATCACTTCTTTTATATTCTTACCTATAATCTGATCGGAGGTTATACCAAAAAGTCGTTCTGCTTCAGCATTGAAAAGTGTTACGATATCGTTCTCATCTATGACCAACAAGCCGTTTCCAATATTATTAAATATATTCTCTGCCGTCAGAATATTATCCTGCAAAATATTGTCAATGCTGTTCATGGAAGTCTGATCATAATCAAAATCACTTTCCAAATACAGCCCCATTCTTTCAGATGCCTCTTTTGTATCCTTACCGATTGTTAAGATCTCTATTTCTTCTCCTGCTTTGATTTTCATGGAGATTAACAGCAAAATACTGGTTAAAGGCACTTCTTTAAAGGCGCCTTTTTGCACCTTATAAATAACTTCATATTCCTTTTGTAATTCTACGGCCTTTTGAACAATCATTGCAGCTACTCTTGCATGCAAACCCTTTTTATGCTTAATCATGACTTTTCTCGTAATGCTGTTTGAACTCATTTTTTTACCCCTTATCTATTACAATCTTGTATGCTTCATAGTTGTAGCAATTATCATGCCCGACTTATAACATCACTATCCCCCTAATGCCAATCGTAGTTGTCAATTTTTTACAAGGGCGATTAAGTTTGGTAATTATTACCCATTTCATGCATAATGCTTTCTAATTTTTCCGGATGGTATGTCTAACTGTTCTCTATATTTTGCTACTGTTCTTCTGGATATACGGATTTCCTCTTTCTCTAATAATGTACATATCTTCGAATCACTATATGGGTTATATTTATCTTCACGCTCCACAATACGTTGTATGGCAAATTTTGCCATAGCTGATGAAGCATCTTCCCCTATCTCTTGTTTAATACCTTTGCTTGAAAAAAAATATTTCAACTCGAATAAGCCCCATTGACATAATAAGTATTTTCCGTTAACCGTTCGGCTGATGGTTGATTCGTGAAGGTTCAAAGCATCTGCCACTTCCCTCTGGTTCATAGGAATGAGATAAGCTCTACCTTTATCAAAAAAAGTCAACTGCTGGAAGAATATGGTCTTTGCCACTTTTTCCAAGGTTTCCATTCTTTGATCAATACAATGAATCAACCAATTGGCACTGTTAATCTTATTCTGTATATAAGGATAGGCATCGCCTAATTTTTTATCCCCTTCTTTGAGTAGGTCCAGATAGTATGGATTAACCTTTATTATTGGTATCTTGTCCTTGCATATATCAATTACATAATTTTCATCTTGCTTCGATATAATAACATCGGGACGGATATAATGGGTTACATCTGTTTGAAACCCACTTGCCGGCTTAGGGTTGAGTTTGCGTATATCTTCGATTAACGACTGCACTTCACTTATGGGTATGCCCATACTTTTAGAAATCTTAGGTAGTGCATTATCACCTACCGCCTCTAGATGATGATCAATTAATGCCCTCAACTCTTTATTAACTGGTTGATCATCTAACTGTAATTTCAAGCATTCCTTCAAGTCTCGGGCACATATCCCCGGTGGGTCGAATTTTTGGATTTTTTGGCGTACCAAATCTACGTGCTCCACTTCTACATGAAGCATACTCGCAACATCCTTGTTATCAATATTTAGATAACCCTTTTCATCTAGACTTTCTATCAGAAACTCGCCGATTTCTGTCATGACCTTGGGTAAATCTAATATATGTAACTGTAACTTCAGATGGCTCACTAAGTCTGTTTTATATGAGCTCATATCCGGTATACCATTGGTATGAATGTCATCGTCCTCCTTATAATCACGGTTATAGCTTAAATGATCACCATCACTGTCATCATTTCTTATTTTTATCTTAATTTCCCTTGGCTCTATATATTCTAAGATTGGGTTCGATAGCATTTCTTCTTGTATAAAATCAACCAATTCCTCGTAGCTAAGCTTTAGAATCTTCAATGAATATTCTAACTGAGGGGTCATTATGATTTTTTGAGTCATTTCCATATTCATTTCCATATTCATATGCCTAACCGCTCCTATATGGTTTTGTATGGGTCCTTATCTTTATTCTAACACAAGAAAAAACAAAAAAGAAAGTGCTTTCAAATTACAAAAGCACTTTCTCATACTTATTCATTTCTTACTCATATACAATCAGTTCCATATCTATCACCTTGTCAATATTTACCAAGTCTGCTTTTTCTTTGGGCACTACTATGGTATTGGGGTTGCCATCCGATATATAACGCTGATCTGGATGTTTTTCATAATAGTCAAGGAACCACCATAAATCTTGTAGATCCCCTTCTGAACCTCTTACTCTGGGAGCATTATAAGGATCAAACTTTATGTGACTTGGTGCTACCATTTTACTACTAGGACCTTCTCTAAAACCAATCTTATATCCAAATTCAACACCCTCATATTCACCCAAAGATAGATGTTCGACTAATGATGCTTCGGGGCGTTTGCCGTACGGGTAGGTTATGGCCATCATATTATATTCCGGCATTATTTCTTTGAGAAAATAATCGACCTGCCCGATTTCTTTTATAAGTGCCTCTTTTGATAACTTACTTAGATCTGCATGGGTTGCTGAGTGATTTCCAATCTCATAGCCATTTTCCACCAACCATTCCAAACGTTGTGAAGCCGTTCCATCACCTTGGAAGTTTTGCTTGGTCGCATGTATAAATAATGTAGCGGCTTTTCCAAAGTCATTGTGGTCTTTTACAAACGCTTCAAGGATACCAATAGCGGATTCAGGATCCGCTTCATTTTCAACAAGAGCAAAAGTAGAGGACAAGCCATCATCAAAAGTTAATACAATGGGTGTTTTACCAGGAGGTACATCTAATTTTTGACTTAGATAATCTTTCATTGAAATCAAATAATAGTTATTGTCATAAAAAAATTGTAAATCACGAATAAAATCTTCTTTGCTCCTGTGATACGGCGGATTATCTTTAATGCCATGATACATGACAACCATGATATCACCAATCTCATTTACACCTAAAGTTTTATAATCTATGGTTACTTGAGGAACTACTTCTTCCTGATCTTCTTGCTCTTTTGATTCATCACTTATATCCGCTACCACAGTTGAACTTTCATCCTGGTAATCTATAGTTTGGCTTTGCTCATCCGCATCACCCACTTGACGTTCTTCTATGTTAATGCCCATTGTGCATGAAGAAAAAACCATCATAGTCCCTAGTGCAACTAATAGTTTCGTATGAATCGCTTTCATGTCAATCTCCTTAAAATGTCCAATCCGTGAAATAATTTTCCAAATCCTCGTTCACAATAGCTGCTAAATAGCGGTCCACCATCATAAATAAATCTGTTTCATCCTTTAATGTCACATCCACATTTGAGCCTTTGTATATTAATTGGCTACTTGGTCGTTTTGCTTCAATAAAAGCATCAAAATTCTCAAACCATTTCTCAATCAATGCTTCCGTTATTTCCTCATAACCGAGCATCTCTGTTTTTATTTCATCTCTAAATTCAATTAAATTCATTTTTAACATTTTGGTCCTCTTTCTTTCTACTCATAATGCATTGCTATTTACATGATTACATTCAATCGTTTGTGCAAAACCTCAATATCCAAAGGAAAATGGGGTCCCGCTTCACCGTCTATATCCGATTCTTCAAAGCCTTCAACACCTTCTAAACACTTAATTGATATATGTTTGCTTTGAAAGCTTACAATGTTCTTGTCTTTTAAATGCTCACCAATTAAAATTTTACCAAAAAGCCCTGGCATATCCGCTAACGGGCAAGCTTTAATGCCTACAAAGTCCATAAGGCCGTCGCTGATGTCAGCATTTTGTCCTAGTTTTGAAAAGCCACCAGCACTGGAGCCATTGAGCACTAAAAACAAATAAAAATAATCATCAATCTCACCTTGGTCATGCTGTATCTTGAACCTAAGCTTTTTAAATCCCGGTAGCTGTTGAACGCCCTTAATATAATAAGCCAGTTTACCAATAGTATTTTTTAGTTCACCATCAATATTTTGAGATATATTGGTAAAGAGTCCGCCACAGCACACATTTACAAAATAGCGATCGTTCACTTTGCCCACATCTACTTGAGATATCTGCATTTTTGAAAGCATCTCAATGGATTTAGGTATATCAGTTGGCATACCTAGATGTTTCGCAAAATCATTTGCCGTACCTGCCGGTATTACGCCTAGAGGAATATCAATCTTTTGTTGCATCATAACATTGACCACACTATTGACTGTACCGTCTCCTCCGGCAATAATCAGGGCAACACAGTCCTTTAACATGTTTTTCTTGAGTATTTTATCGAAATTATCTTCTATGGATGTCCGATGTACTCGTACTTCAATGCCTTTTTCTTGAAATTTGGCTAAAAATGTGTCTATATGAACAGAAAAAAGTTTTTGTCCTGAGTTAGGGTTGTATATGAGCTGTACGTATGACATATCGCACCTCCCCTTATCCTTCAAATCATCGTTGAGAATTATTTTAGTTTATGAGTATAAACCTATAATTCCGGCAAAACTGAATGTACGTCCTTGATTGTAGACAAAACAATGGTCGTCTTGGTTTTTAACAACCCTTCTACGTTTTTTATCTTTCCAATCAAAGTCTCTAAAGTAGCCGTGTCTTTTGTTACTATTTTTAGCGCATAGTCATAATCTCCTGCTAGATAATAGCAATCTAAGATATCTTTTTCATTATTAACAAACTCTTCAAATACTTCTGCATATTTGGGTCGTTCAAGAGCAACCATAATAATTGCAGTAAGAGACTTCCCAAGCATTGTTGAATTTAAGATGGTGGTATAGTTTTCTATCATACCCGACGCTTCTAGTTTCTTTAGCCGATCACCTACCGCTGATACGGATAGATTGATTTGATTGCTGATTTCTGAGGCTGTTATTCTTGCATTCTTATGTAAAATATGTAAAATTCGCTTATCTATTATATCCATCTCCAACAACTCCCTGCTTATATTTCTTAACATTATAACACTCGAACTTATTTTATTAAAGAGTTTTGTAGATAAAGCTATATTAATTCTTGGTAAATAGCGAATTGAACAAATTATATTCTACATCCAGCCTAATAATAACACAATCTATGGCATCATTGGCTTAATATATCAGTTTATTTCATAGGAAAGGCGTCATGGCAATGAATAAAATAATCCTACCAATATATAATTGGTAGGATTATTTTTATTCTGCTATCTCTAATGCAATTTCCATCATTTTCACAAAAGAATTTTGTCGTTCTTCTGATGTTGTAAGGTCCCCTTTTACTAAGGAATCACTCACCGTTAAAATACAGGATGCCTCTTTACCAAGGATACTTGCATTGGCAAACAAAGCAAAGGATTCCATTTCGACTGCCATGCAGCCATATTCATCTCTTATATTCTTGTAGACATTGAAATTTTCTCTATAGAAAACATCAGAGGAATGAATCTTACCTCTTTTCATTGGAATATCCAATACTTTTGCTATATTCGCAAGCTTGTCATTAAGCTTAGGTGTTGCATAAGTTGTATCCGACGCATAGCCGCTTTGTGTTTTTGCATAACTGGACTCTGACCATGCTTCATCGACCAACAGAACATCATAAACATCTAAATCCTCTGTATATGCACCGCAAGAACCAATTCTTATAATCCGCTTCACATCATAAAAGGCATAAAGCTCATAAGAATAGATGCCAATACTGGGCATACCCATGCCAGAACCCATAACAGAAATTTTTCTGCCTTTATAAGTACCTGTGTAACCTAGCATACCTCTTACACTGTTAAATTGTTCAACATTTTCTAAGAATTTTTCTGCAATGAACTTTGCTCTTAATGGATCACCCGGCATCAAAACAGTATCTGCGATAACCCCTTTGTCTTTCACCTCAATATGTGGTGTTGGTATATTCATACTCATTTTATCTGCTCCTTTTCCATACTATATAGTTTTGATACCTTAACCAATCTCAGTATAAACTTTTTGGTATGTAATTGCAACAAACCATGAAAGTATTATGTATTGAAATTAAGCTTAAGTTCCACAAAAATAGCAACCACAGTTTAACACCATGATTGCTATCTTTAAATTTATATTCTAGTTCTCAACGCTATAATTGGGTGCTTCTTTTGTGATCTGGATATCATGAGGATGAGATTCTCTTAATGAAGCTGCTGTTATCTTGATAAACTGACCTTCTTCAATCAATGCTCTAATGTTAGAGGTTCCACAATAGCCCATACCGGCTCTTAAGCCACCCATGAGTTGATAAACCGTATCCTCAGCCGGCCCTTTATATGCCACACGACCTTCTACACCCTCCGGTACCAGTTTTTTGGTGTCACCCTTATCACCTTGGAAATATCGGTCTTTGCTGCCTTTTTCCATAGCTGCCAGTGAACCCATACCCCTATATACTTTATATTTTCTACCTTGGAATAATTCCGTATCTCCAGGACTTTCTTCACATCCGGCAAAGAGACTACCTAGCATACAAACCGACCCACCAGCTGCAATAGCTTTAACCAAATCACCTGAGTATTTGATACCACCGTCAGCAATTATAGGTACTCCGTAAGGCTTAGCCCCTTCTGCACAGTCACTAATTGCCGTAACTTGAGGTACACCAACACCCGCTACCACCCTAGTTGTACATATAGAGCCCGGACCTATACCGACTTTCACAGCATCTGCGCCTGCTTCAATCAAAGCAACGGTTGCATCTTTTGTTGCTACATTACCGGCTATAACCTGTAAATCTGGATAGGTTGTCTTAATTTGTTTTACGGCATTTATAACACCAGCTGAATGACCATGTGCTGTGTCTAAGACCACTACATCCACTTTTGTTTCTACTAAAGCTGAAACTCTATCCATCATGTCATTTGTAATGCCAACTGCGGCACCAACCCTTAAACGACCTTGATGATCCTTTGTTGAATCCGGATAAAGTATAGCCTTTTCAATGTCTTTAATGGTAATCAACCCACAAAGATTGCCTTCTGCATCCACAATTGGCAGTTTTTCGATTCTATGGTTACCCAGTATTTTTTTTGCTTCATCTAATGTTGTACCTTCAGGTGCGACAATCAGATTCTCACTGGTCATAACATGCTTAATTTTTTGATCAAAATTTGTTTCAAATCTCAAATCTCGGTTGGTTAAGATTCCAACTAATTTCTTAGTCCCAACTTCAATGATGGGTACACCTGATATTCGGTATTTTGCCATTAAAGCATTGGCTTCATAAACATAATGTTCCGGTGTTAAAGAAAAAGGATTGGTTATGACGCCGTTCTCAGATCGCTTTACGCGGTCAACTTGATCCGCCTGCTCCGCTATTGACATATTCTTATGTATAATACCGATACCACCCTGTCTTGCCATAGCGATTGCCATTCTTGATTCTGTTACTGTATCCATACCTGCACTCATTAAAGGTATACTTAGTCCTATTTTTTTAGTAAGTTGTGTACTTAAGTTGACTTCATTAGGTAGGACTTTGGAATGGGCTGGAACCAGTAGCACGTCATCAAAGGTTATTCCTTCTTTAAGAATCTTTTGCATGAATTAAGGCCTCTCTTTCATTATAAGCGCGTTGTTGAATCTATCAGGCCCATAGTCAGTATGCTATGGATGGTAGATACAATGAAGATTAGAGTGTCTTCACTCTAATCTGTTATGTATTGTTTTTATCAAATTATTGCACGATTGTTTATTGAATTTTCACATTGGTTATTAATTCGAGAGTTTAACAAATATCAGCCTATTTGTCAATCTCTTTTTCATCTATGATTAAGGTACTCAAGTTTACAGATAGGTCTACTTCACCTATGGCTACCATTGAAGCTTCATCAATGATTCTGATGACTGGTCTTGTTGGAAAGTCTTCATTAAGTCTTGCTACGATACCAATTCGACCATCATTAAGCACAACACCTGTTGAAACCGGGTACGGAGATATGGATTTTCTAAATATTTTTATAATTTCAGGGTCAAACCATGTATAAGCTCTTGAAACAATCATTTCAACAATTTCATAATGTCGCATCTGTGTATCTTTTGGTAGGTTATAAAGTAGGTTGTCATACTCATTGGCGACAGCAACAATGCGTGAAAACTCATGAATCGATGTGTTCTTTTTCCCTAGAGGAAAACCGGTTCCATCGTAATGCTCATGATGGGTTAAGGCTATATTGGCAGCTAACAATGAGGAATCCGGAATAGACTTAATCATTTCATAGCCTAACCTTACATGTTCTTTGTAAATCTTATACTCTTTGTCGACATAATCTTCCCTATATCTTATAACATCATAATTTATCTGAGTTTTTCCCACATCATGAAGAATAGCACCCAATGCTAAGTGCTTTAATTGAGCATCATTATAATTTAATTTCTTACCAATCAAAAGCGAAATGACACATACATTAATAGAATGCATATGTAAATACTCATCTCTACTTCGTATTTCCTGGAGACTAACCATCACATGTGGATTGGCAACCACTTCTGAAATGACCGCATCCACTTTCTCTACGATACTTTGGCTGGCACTGAAATAGCCCTTTCGCATTTTTTCCATGCTGTCTTCCAACGCTTTCTTTGTGGATAATACGGTTTCTTCACTAATAAGCGCTTCAATCTCAATACCCTCTGACAATTCATCTCTGATATAAATGTAGTCTACATCAATGTCATGAATCTTATCAATGAATTTTTCAGTTAATAAAGTGCCCTCTTTTAGGAGTATAACACCATTGCTGGTATATATGGGTTTTGCTAATACCATATCCTTTTTTAGTTTGTCTATTCCGACTCTACGCATATGAACAACCACCTTGCCAATCTTTATCTATCTATTTTTTGATTTTTCTTGGGATATAAGCTCGGATTGCGTTAAACATCTTCTCGTTTGGTTCAAAGACCAGCTTGATTTTTTTTGAATCTTTATCAAAAATAGCCGCATATGTATTATCATGAAGTACCCCGCTACTAACGTCATAAAGCTTTGAATACTTATCAACATCTTTTCCATAATCCTTGTTTGAGATTGGAACCATAATCATAAAACTGTCTACATGAACGGACAATAGCCTTTTTCGTTTGTTTTTATTCGTGATCTGATCAATATCTAACTCGCCATTGGTAAAAATATATTCATATTCTACATTAAATCGTCTCAGTAAAATGACGATAGCGGCGATGATGCCTATGGCGATTACATAGATTAAACTTCTAAGTCCAGGAATTAAGAAAGCTGTAGCTAACAATAAAACACCCGCTGCCAGGATAGTTACCTTTTTAAGATTATCGGTCATATTTTGTTTTCTTTCTACAAGTTGTTCATTAAAAATATCATTTACCTTCATTATGGCCTCCGAAGTCTATGGTTCTATCTTACATTCGGGAAATTGAGTCAATTACATTATATAGGATTGATCTTACAGAAACAACCGTTATTCATATTTTATGTTTTGTATATCGAAGTCCGCCTTGTTTAGGCATAGATCATACAAAAAAGGAGACTGTCGTCTCCTTTTTTTGATTATATGATGATTAATGTGACGATGTCACTTTACATCATGCCCATGCCTGGTGCGCCTCCACCCATTGGCATCGGATTTTCTTCTTCAATATCTGCTACAACAGCTTCTGTCGTCAACAATGTTGATGCTACAGATGTAGCATTTTGCAAGGCTGATCTGGTTACTTTTGTAGGATCTATAATGCCTGCTTCCACCATGTCCACATATGTTTCAGTTAATGCATTAAAACCAATACCCATATCGGATTCTTTCACCTTATTGACTACAACAGAACCTTCAAGACCTGCATTCACTACGATTTGGCGCAAAGGAGATTCGAGTGCTTTTAGAATAATTTTGGCACCCGTTTTTTCATCGCCTTCCAAACCGTCGACGATGGCTTCAATTCTTTTGGTGATATGTATATACGCTGCACCACCACCTGCTACTATACCTTCTTCAGCTGCTGCACGTGTCGCTGCCAAAGCATCTTCCATACGTAATTTCTTTTCTTGCATTTCCGTTTCGGTTGCTGCACCTACTTTAATCACAGCAACACCGCCTGATAATTTTGCTAATCTTTCTTGAAGTTTTTCACGATCAAAATCCGACGTGGTTTCTTCAATTTGATTCTTGATTTGTGCTACACGACTGTGTATGTCGTCCTTACTTCCGGCACCATCTACAATTATGGTGTTTTCTTTCATGATTTTAACGGATTTTGCTTTACCAAGCATCTCCATTGTTGCTTCTTTTAGGTCAAGGCCCAGTTCTTCTGAAATAACCGTTCCACCTGTCAAAATCGCAATGTCTTGTAACATGGCTTTACGTCGATCACCAAATCCAGGGGCTTTTACTGCTACACAATTAAAAGTACCTCTTAATTTGTTAACGACAAGGGTAGCCAAGGCTTCTCCTTCAACGTCTTCTGCTATAATTAGTAATTTTGCACCTGCTTGAACGATTTGCTCAAGGATTGGTAAGATCTCTTGAATGTTTGAGATCTTTTTATCTGTAATTAGGATGTAAGGTTGCTCAAGTACGGCTTCCATCTTGTCCATATCTGTTGCCATATATGGTGACAAGTAGCCTCGATCAAATTGCATCCCTTCAACGACTTCAAGTTCTGTGTCCATACTCTTTGATTCTTCAATGGTGATAACGCCATCTTTAGAAGCTCTTTCCATAGCTTCTGCAATCAAATCACCTATGGCTTCATCACCGGCAGAAATTGCTGCAACTTCTGCTATTTGTTCTCTACCTTTTAGTGTTTGGCTCATTTCAACAATGGCTCTAACCGCTTCTTCTGTAGCAGCTTTCATACCACGTCTTAAGATAATAGGGTTTGCTCCGGCTGCAATATTTTTCACACCTTCTATTATCATCGCTTGAGCAAGGACAGTCGCTGTAGTTGTTCCGTCACCGGCTACGTCATTGGTTTTGGTTGCAACCTCTTTAACCAATTGTGCTCCCATATTCTCAAAAGGGTCTTTTAATTCTATTTCTTTTGCTATTGTTACACCGTCGTTGGTAATGAGAGGTGCTCCGAATTTTTTATCTAAAACGACATTTCTGCCTTTGGGGCCTAGGGTTACCTTAACTGTATCTGCCAATTGATTTACACCTGATTCAAGTGCTGCTCTGGCTTCTGCACCGAATTTTATTTCTTTTGCCATATTGAACCTCCTCTATTCCACAACTGCAAGTATATCGTTTTGTTTTACAATAATATACTCGACACCATCTAATTTAACTTCTGTTCCAGCGTATTTTGAGTAAATGACTTTATCACCAACAACAACCTGCATGGTTATTTCTTTGCCATCTACATTGCCACCTGGGCCAACGGCTACAACTTCAGCTTCTTGTGGCTTTTCTTGTGCTTGACCTGGCAACACTATACCCGACTTGGTTTTCTCTTCAGCTTTAAGCTGTTTTAGGACAACACGATCATTCAATGGTTTTAAATTCATGATATTCCTCCTCTTTCATAAATAATTATTTTCTTGTCAGCACTCTATATTGGAGAGTGCTAAATCATGTTCTTATATTACCAAAAAAATTCATGATATGCAAGCAAAAAAACAAAGCATAGACAGCAAATTTTTCAGTGTTTATTTTCCAATCTGATGGTCTCTTCCATAATAAAAAAGATATTGTTGTGCCAAACCGCCTAACCCTTTAAAATACCTGTCTGCAAATTCAAGAATAATCTGATCCGTGATCATTTGATCGTTGAAGTAGGCATGGGTCATCATACGTCTAACCCAAATATCCAGCGGAAATACCTCTACTCTTCCGAATGCAAACAACAAAATACAGTCCGCTACTTTTTGTCCGACACCATTAATCTCCATAAGTTTATCACGGGCCATGTTATCATCCATTTCTTCAATAGTTGCAAAATCTATAACACCTTCCACAACCTTCTGTATTGCATCATATAAATAGGGCGCCCTGAAGCCAACTTTTAGCTTTCTCCATGCCTCTACCGAAACCTCTGCAAGAACTTCTGCAGTTGGAAACGTATAATAAGAACCGTAGTGATCTAAAACCATATGACCGTATGTTTCGCATAATCGCTCTACTAAGACTTTTATCTGAGGAATGGCTTTATTTTGTGACAGAATAAAAGTAAGCAACATCTCAAAAGGTGCTTGCCTTAAAATTCTAAGCCCTTTTTTTTCAGTAATGGCTTTTTTCAATACCGGATCAATTTTGACTAAAACAGATTGAATCTGTTCATAATCCCTATCCATATCAAAGTAGCGTACCCACAAACGATTATATTCTTCATTCGAACAATCCATATAGACATGTTTCCCAACTTGATTGATTCGAATACGTTTTTCAAAAGCAATAATATCGTAGATATTATTTTCAATATGTTTGTACCTAAAGCTTTGTCCGCATTCCAATATCTGACTAATCAAAAAACTATCATCCACTACGATCTCAACCATTTTACCACCTCGATTTCAAACGTGGAAATTGATGCAACTTCCGCACCGCTATGTTATACTGATGTAATAGGCTTTGTTTATTTATTATACCTTAAATACGATTTATCAACCTCTATTTTATTGAGATTAAGGTGGTTTTATGTCTAAAGAAGAAATCTATACCATACCGATCCTAGATGCATTTAATACCGATTGTGAGTGCCCTTTTTGTCATCTATCTGATAGCCTTGAAAAGGATACCATTGACTTTGTTTTAGGCCCATCTTATATGGATGTCAGTATCAGACAAATCACCAACACAACCGGTTTTTGTCCTACCCACTTTGCCAAGCTTTTTAATGAAACAAACCGGTTAGGGATGGCTTTAATTCTTGAATCGCATATGAAAAAAGTACGCCAGGATCTTGAAGATCGTATGAACTCCGATAAACCGAAAGGCTTTAAAATGGGTAAACGTACAGCACTTGATCCAGTAAAAGACTTCACAGATACGCTGGTAGATCATTGCTACATTTGTGACCGGATTCAAGATTTTTTGGATCGATATATGGATACTTTTTTTTATCTTTGGAAAAAAGATTCATCTTTCCGTGTTCTAGTTACAGCTTCTAAAGGTTTTTGCATCAAGCATTTTGGTCAACTATACGGTATCGGCGAACATGTCTTGAAGGACAAAGACTTTCAAGACTTCAAAACCGACCTCATAGCCATCCAGCAAACCAACTTTGACCGTGTTATAAAAGACCTTGAGTGGTTCATCACTAAATTCGATTACAGATACGAGAATGAGTCCTGGAAGCAATCAAAAGATGCTGTAAGTAGGAGTATCCAAAAGCTTTCAGGTATTAAGCCTTAACTTGTAATAATAAGGCTTCAAAATTAAGACTAAATAACTCATCCGCATGACGATCTCTTTTTTTAGGACCTTTATGTCTTTTTTTCATCATTCTTAATGATTTATGCATATGTCTTTCAAACAAAAGCTGATCAATATTGTTCAGGGTGAAGGCTCTGCCATTAGCATCCATAGCATATCCTTTCTTTCCGAGTACCAAAGATGCTAACCCATAATCATTGGTAATAACAACATCGCCAACTCTCATATCCCTAATGATGGCTAAATCCACTGAATCAATACCTTGATCCACTGTAATCACACAAGTTGTCTCATAAGAGAACTCATGATTGACATCTGTGTACATGACCGTTTCAACCCCATGTTTATTTGTGATTTTCAAGATCGATGCCCGCACCGGACAGGCATCACCGTCGACTCTTACGACCATATGGTTTCCTTTCCTTTCAGATTCATTCAAAGCTAACCTTGATTTTATTATATAGGATTTCATAAACATTGCAACCAAGATCAATGTGTCAAAACTCGAAAAAGCAGGTGACAATATGATACAACTCACTTTACAATGGATTAAGACTTTTGCCGGTAATGATCGGAAGTTCAAATCCGGCTTTATGATTCATCAACAAAATAATATACTCAGCATTGAAGCCAGCTCAAAAAATGGCTTTCATGTTATCTTAAAAGACTTAAAAGATGAACCTTTTGATCTCTATTTATCTTTTTATTCTGATACCGGCACCTTTAAAAATTCCAGATGCACCTGCTATGATCCAGAGCCATGTATTCACACAATAGCGGCTTTGTTATATATACTTTATAAGAAAGAGTCCTTGACTCTTGATCTCACCCATAACCAAACCCTGAAAATGTTCCAGTCCTTTGAACATGTACTCTATGATCCTACATCTTCCAATCAACAGGCGCTCTTAAATCTAGAAGTGAATCTGCATCCGAAGGATGCTTATCACAAAACCCTTCAATCGGCCATCTCTCTAAAAGTAGGGCTCTACCAAACCTATGTGGTCAAAAATATTGAAGCTTTCATCTATGCCGTTATGGAAAAACATGTTTATGAATTATCAAAAAACTTAACTTATGACCCAAATACGTTTACTTTCAATGAGGAAGACGGCAAACTTATCGCTTTGCTTTATGATTTTTATAAAACGCGTCTATTTTTACTGCCAAAACGTCAGAGCTTAGTCACCACGCCGATTAAGGCGTCTTACCAAATCTTGCCGGATACGTATTTGAAAAGGTTGCTAGAACTTCTAAAATACAGGCCCTTTAATTTGGACTATGATGGTATGCTCTTTAAAGACCAGGAAATCATAGACCATTTGGAGGTGGATCTCTTCTTGATGGAAGAGAACGGTCACTATAACATCTCCGTCAACGCCTATGATATATATTTTCCATTAACAGAAGATTTTTCATTTGCTTTTTATAACAACCAGATTAGTTACCTATCTTCCAAAAAAGCAGACGCATTCAAGCTCTTTTACACCTATTTCAATGATAAATCCCTAGATATTCAATTTGACCATATTCATAATTTTATGAATCAAATCTTACCTGTACTTGAAATGATTGGTTATGTTACCCTTGAACCTACTGTTGCTCAAAAAGTACTACGCTATCCTTTAGATGCAAAAATCTATTTGGATAAGGATATGGAACAACTTAAGCTTAGGGCATTTTTCATCTATGGTCCTTATGAATTTGGCCTCTATCCCGAATCCGATCCTGAACCGGGTGACCAAATTATTTTCAGACACTTGGATATTGAGCAACGTATTCGACAATTACTCAAAGATACCCCTCATACCATTGATTCAAGAGGACTCTTAACACTTGCATCCGAAGATGATCAATTTCATTTCATCGATCAAGTTCTACCAAAGCTCCAAAAGCTTGGGAGCCTTTATTACTCAGATACGTTTAAAGACACTTACTTACGATCTGAAAAACAGCTCAGTGCCTCTGTTGCATACAACAGCAGTTCCAATCTTTTGGATCTAAGCTTTGAAATGGAGGGTATCAGTCAAGAAGAAATATTCACACTTTTAAAAGCCATTGTAGAGAAGAAACGCTACTTCAAATTATCTGATGGCAGCTTTTTCAAGATACAAGATACCTTAGCCCATCAAATGAGTGTTCTAGATAGCCACTATCCTCTTATGGACTCCTATCAAGAAGGTAACCCCTTAAGCCTTCCGGGACACCATGCTTTCTTCTTAGATCATCTTATGAGCAATACACAAACCGTCCACTACAATCAAGCTTATAAGAAGCTATTAACTGCCATTCAAAATCCTGAAACTTACTTGATTGAGGTGCCAAAACATCTTGACAGCATATTAAGGGATTACCAAAAAACCGGTTATCGCTGGCTTAGTGCGCTTACTTCATATGGACTTGGCGGCATTTTAGCGGATGACATGGGACTTGGTAAGACATTACAAGCCATCACGCTGATGACGAGTTATGGTGCAAGCTTACCCTCTCTCGTTATTGCTCCCACATCTTTACTCTATAATTGGGAGGAAGAAGTACATAAATTTGCACCCAATCAGAAAACCATTGTCATTTCAGGTAATAAAAATGAACGTATTGAGCAAATTGAAAACCTATGCAATGATGTCATCATCATTACCTCTTACGGTGCCCTTAAAAGAGATCTACACCATTATAAACAGACTTTTATGTTTTGTATTATTGATGAAGCCCAACATATCAAAAATCCAAAATCTCAAAACGCCATTGCCGTTAAACATATTCACGCTTTGCATCGTTTTGCTTTGACCGGTACACCTATAGAAAATACGCTAACAGAACTATGGTCCATATTCGATTTTATTTTACCGGGCTTCTTAGGCAATGCCCATTATTTTGCTAAAACCTATGAACGGCCCATCACCAAGGACAACGATTATCATTGTTTAAAGCAGCTAAATCAAATGATTGCACCTTTTATTCTAAGGCGCATCAAACAAGATGTGTTAAAAGAGCTACCACCTAAGATTGAAACTAAGGTGACCATTGAGCTTAATAAACATCAGAAAAAAATATATATGGCCTACATTGAAAAAGCAAAAATGGAAATGGAAAGCTTTAAATATGTGTCCGGCGGTCAAAAAAATATGAAGATCCTCTCTATACTCATGCGCTTACGACAGATTTGTTGTCATCCATCCTTGTTCATCGATCAGTATACCCATGGATCTTCTAAAATGGACTTGCTTTTGGAATTGGTCATGGACAGTATTGAAAGTGGTCATCGTATGTTGATTTTTTCACAGTTCACTTCCATGTTAGGTATGATACAGACTTTACTGGATAAGCATAAAATCGAATCCTATTATCTTGATGGTTCTGTACCACCTAACAAGCGGCAGGAAATGGTCCATGACTTCAATACAGGTTTCCACAGTGTTTTCTTAATATCACTTAAAGCCGGCGGAACGGGACTTAACTTAACCGGTGCTGATGTTGTGATTCATGTTGATCCGTGGTGGAATCCTGCGGTAGAAAGCCAAGCGACGGATCGTGTCTATCGCATCGGTCAAAAAAAATGTGTTCAAGTCTACAAGTTAATCACAGCCGGTACCATCGAAGAAAAGATATTTACATTGCAGCAGAAAAAGCAAAATCTCATTGAACATGTTATTAAGCCTGGTGAAACGTTCATTAATAAATTAACCGCCCATGAACTTCAAAATCTTTTTGATTCAGAACCAAAATAAGTTGTCTTTGGTTATGAGATAGCTTTAATTCTCAACTGTAACTCTTGGTTATAATCGTAGATATAACACACAGCTTTTCCTCGCCTTACACTTCGTACGGTCATCGGAAAACCTATGTATCACATCTACTCGGTAATAGGTCGTCATTTCGTCAATACAAAGCGCTGATCAATCATCCTTCTCTTTTACATCCATGTAAAAATGAAGGACGTTCTACATCCATGTAGAACTGTGATTGATCAGCGCTTTTTCTTTCCTCATTCCAGAAATGCAATAATAGGCCAAAATCGACCATGAAGTTCCTGAAGCAGCGTGTAAGATGGAGCTAGTCAGCATGGATGCTGACCGTCGACTTTTGGTGCATGGATGCACCAATTGGAGACCGTAATCATACACACTGTGAAAGGGTTTTCATGGGACCTACTTCAAAAATGCTCTCATTTTGTCACTTAAAAAAGCGCTTTTAACCCCTATAACTTCCTAGCAATTTCTCTTATCAGTGCTTCAGAAGCTTCCCAACCTAGGCAAGGATCTGTTATGGATTTTCCGTAAATGCCCCCGTCTATCCCTTGAGCGCCTTCTTCAATGTAGCTTTCTATCATCAAACCTTTGACGTACTTCTTAAAGTCAGCATCATAGTGACGATTCCTTATGACCTCATAAGCAATGCGCGGTTGTTCTTCGAAATGTTTGTTCGAATTGGCATGATTTAAGTCTATAATCACACTTGGATGTTGTAACTCTCTTTCTTCATATAACTTAATTAAATGACGAATATCCTCATAATGATAGTTAGGAAAACTTCTACCATATTGGTCAACATAACCACGCATGATAGAGTGGGTAAGAGGATTCCCCGTTGTTGCCACTTCCCATCCTCTGTAAATGAATGTATGCTCAATCTGACCCGCTTTTATCGCGTTTAACATAACCGATAAATCACCACTGGTTGGGTTCTTCATACCTGATGGAATTTCTAACCCGCTTATAGTCAAACGATGCTGTTGGTTTTCGACAGACCTTGCACCGATGGCAACATAGCTTAGAAGGTCCTCAAGATAGGCATAATTATCCGGATATAGCATTTCATCCGCACAAGATAGCCCGGCTTCTTCTATGGCTCTTATATGTAGATTTCTGATGGCCTTAATGCCTTCTACCATATTGGACTCTTTATTGGCATCCGGTTGATGCACCATCCCCTTATAGCCCTCTCCTGTTGTTCTAGGCTTGTTGGTATAGATCCTTGGAATGATAACAATCTTATCTTCTACTTCTTTTTGAATCTGACTTAGGCGTTTCACATAATCAATAACCGCCGTTTCATTGTCCGCTGAACAAGGTCCGATAATCAAAATAAAACGCGAATCTGTTCCTTCGAATATATTCTTAATGATTCGATCCCTTTCAGCTTTTATTTTGTGACCCTTTTCAGACAGAGGTAACATATCGATAATCTCTTGTGATGATGGTATTTCCTGTACAAAATTAAAACTCATTTTTAATCCTCATTTCCACTTATATTTGAACGATTGATAAAAGTCATCTAAATTCATCCTCTTGTAATCTATCAATTTCCATTATTATAATGATTTCAGCACCTCTTGACAAGGACTATTTTGTCATTTTTAAGTTTATGGTATTATTTATCTGTATTTTTTCTTATTTACCAAGTGGTAAGTGTTTTAACCTCTAATAAAAAAAAAAGTGGCAAGCCACTTTTTTTCTAATCTTTATGATTTATCTTTGATGAGCGTTTTTGCAACATCCGGTACTAAAGTCTGTTCTTCAAAAGGAGGTCGAATATAATTGGTCTCTTCCTGTCTTTCCGGTAGTTTAATTTTTTCCGGTGTTAAATCTTGATAATCAATTTTACTTAATAAATGGGATATGCAATTAATACGGGCATGCTTTTTAATATCTGCATCCACCACATACCATGGTGCCTGTTTTATATCTGTATAGGCAAACATCGTGTCTTTTGCCCTGGAATACTCAACCCAAAACCTTCTGGATTCCACATCCATAGGGCTAATCTTCCACCGTTTTGTAGGATCATTGATGCGATCTTGGAATCTACTTTCTTGTTCATCATCGCTCACTGAAAACCAGTATTTGATCAATATAATACCTGACCGCACGAGCATTTTTTCGAATTCAGGGGCACTTCTTAAGAACTCCTGATATTCCTCTTCCGTACAAAAACTCATAACACGCTCAACACCGGCTCTGTTGTACCAGCTACGGTCAAAAAGCACGATTTCTCCTGCCGCTGGAAGATGCGACACATATCTTTGAAAATACCACTGGGTCTTTTCTTTTTCCGTTGGGATACCAAGGGCAACAACTCTACAAACACGAGGATTGAGCTTTTCCGTTATACGCTTAATGACGCCACCTTTACCGGCTGCGTCCCTACCTTCGAAGACCACAACAACCCTAAGTCCTTTTGCTTTTACCCACTCCTGTAATTTTACCAGTTCCACTTGCAATTCATCTAGCTTCTTCAAATAAACCTTATTGGCTATTTTTTTCTTTTTATCACCCAAAACCTAACCCCCCATACAAAAACTAATTTTACTGTTACTCATATTCTAACATACTATCTATATCAATAATACACTAAAAAGACTTAGTGGGATTATATCACCATAAGCCTCGCATTTATATTTTATAGCGTTTGCTTTTTTTATATGAATTCGCTATAATCAATTTAGATTTATTGAGAGGAGCAACAACTTTGATTGACAACTTCCTATTAATTACAATTGCAGTTATTAATTGTTTCACCTTTGCCGTTTACGGCATTGATAAAATAAAAGCCGTTAACAATGAATGGCGTGTTTCTGAAAAAAGATTGTTAAGTTTATCTATGTTAGGACCCTTTGGCTCTTTACTTGGTATGAAGCTTTTTCGCCATAAAGTTAAAAAACCTAGATTCTATGTCGGCATTCCTTTTTTTGCTATCGTTCAGCTTATTCTCATCAGCCTTTACATGGCCTTTATTCACTAGAAGTGGCTTCTTTTTCTTCTTTTATTTTTTGATTGACCAAATCTTTAACGTCTCGTGCCTTGTCTTTTAGTCTCTGATGGCTACCTTCAGCTACCATTACCTTAGACAGCCAACGTTTTGAATGGCTATGGTCACCTAATTCATAAGCCAAAACACCTAATAAGTAATAATAAGTGGGTTGGTTCATACCAAAAACAGGAAAACTGATGGTCTCATAAGCTTCAAGAAAACCCATATAGGCATTTTTTACAAAATTGAGGCGTTCTAAGGTTAATGCCTCTTTTTTATCCTCTTCTGTAAGCGTCTCCAAATACCCGTCAAGGATCCAGGAAATTCTTAAGCAAAGATATGCCTTGTTAATGCTTTTAGAGCCCATAACAATAGCGTTATACAACGCAAGCTTATTGTTAACCAAAGCCGTTTTATAATCATAATCCTTTTGTTCTTCCTTAGGTATGAATTTGGAGGATATCTTTTCTCTTATGGCCTTAACCTGACGCTCAGAAATCTTATTATAACTTGTATTTAGAGCCGCGTAGCCACAAGCATTACATTGAACAACGTCATAAAGCAATGGATCAATCTTTGAGTAAACAGGGCGTAATGTCAGACTGGTTTTTTCAAATCTATTGACACTTGTTTTCACCGTTTTTGATAAAAATTCATGGTCGCAAACCGGACATTTGATTTTTCTATCAAATACCAGTTGTTGTGTCTTCTTTGTTGTTACCACTTTTTTTACCTGTTTTTCATCTTTGGGTTGACTATTAAAATCCAAAGGTTGATCACTATCTAATCCAAAAGCGCCTAAATCTGAAAACATTGATTCCATTATATACTCCTTATTGATTCATTCATAGCTACTCCAAAACCAAAGTTCTTCAATCCGTATCTAAATTGAAGAACCTTCTTATAAACTAAAAATTACTCTTTAATGAAACAATCTGATTCATGACCAATAGCTCTTTCGTTGTAAGTTCTTTATCTACAACATAGTACCCATTTCGAATGAACTGGAAACGTTTCTCCCCTTGATCTATAAACTTCAAAATAGATCTTTCAACAAGAGCATCCTCATATACTTTTTTCGAATTCATATTAATGGACTCTACCAACTGATCATCACTGGGTTCTTCTAAAAATAAATCTTCATACAGCCTAACTGTACACTTGGTGACGTCTGACGCACTTAACCAATGAATGGTGCCTTTGGGTTTTCTTTCATTAAAGCCTGACCCACTTTTAGTTGCAGGATCATAGGTGCATCGAAGTTCAACCACTTCACCTTGATCATCTTTTATAACCTCATTACATTTTATAAAATATGCCGATCTTAAACGAACTTCTTCTCCCGGAGATAATCTTTTGAATTTTTTAGAAGGTTGCTCACAAAAATCCTCACGTTCGATATACAGTTCTTTCGTAAAAGGCAGTTTTCTTGAACCAAATTCCGGATTTGAGAAATGGTTATCCACATCCACATATTCCGTTTCTTCAAGATTGGTTATGACAACTTTCAAGGGGCTTTGTACCATCATTAGGCACATCACTTTTTCCTTCAAATCTTGTCGTACAAAGTGCTCCAACATTTTGTAGTCTACGGTTGTTGATGTTTTCGGTACACCGATTTCATTCACAAAATCAAATATGGCTTCCTTAGTAACACCACGTCGTCTAAGACCTTTAATGGTAGGCAATCTAGGATCATCCCACCCATCCAAAATACCACTGTCCACCAATTGCTTCAGATAGCGTTTGGACGTTACCACGCCTGTAAGGTTCAATCTTCCAAACTCGATTTGTCTTGGTAATACGCCTTTTAAATCAAGGGCATCAAGTACCCAATCATACAATGGTCTGTGGTTAATAAATTCATTTGAACATAAGGAATGGGTTACACCTTCAATATAATCTTGAATGGGATGGGCAAAATCATACATAGGATAAATACACCATTCACTACCGGTTCTATAGTGTTTTTCTTTTAGTACACGATAAATAACCGGATCTCTAAGGATTAGATTGGGGCTTTCCATATCAATTTTCGCTCTTAGGACACGTACACCTTCATCAACCAGACCAAGTCGCATGTCCTCAAACAATTTCAAATTTTCTTCCGGTGAACGATCTCTATATGGGCTATTCTTACCTGATTCAGTTAAAGTACCTCGGTAAGTTCGCATTTCTTCCATGGTCAAATCACAAACATAGGCTTTGCCTTGTCTAATTAAAAAGGTAGCATAATCAAAAATCTGCTTAGAATAGTCCGAGCCAAAGAAAGGTTCTTTACCATAATCACAACCAAGCCATGCCATATCTTCTATAATCGCATGGACGTACTCCATATCTTCCTTCATTGGGTTTGTATCGTCAAATCTCAAATTAAACTGACCACCATATTTTTTTGCTATACCATAACTGATGTTGATGGCATAAGCACTTCCGATATGTAGATAGCCATTAGGCTCAGGGGGGAATCTGGTAACAACTTTGTCTATATTTCTGTTTTCTTTATCCTCATATACCAATCGGTCGACAAAATTCAACGCAACATTTTCACTCATATACTGACTCCTTAGCCATTTATATTTTTTTCAGCCTTTGCTGATTATTTCATGACTCTTCAAATTCTCTGTAGCATTCCTATTATACTATAGGTCTTAGGAATTTGAAAGCATGAAGTCTTCTTAAACGTCTTTACAATTCTAACAAGGAAAGACCAATGTGTCAAATCATGACTCAGAGTACAAAAAAGTAACAATCCACTATGTATCTCATAGATTGCTACTTTTTTATTCTAAAACTATTATCAGTGCTAAAAAAATCTATTTTTTTGATCCATTTCACTTTGTATGCCAAAATCAATTCTCTCATGTATACACTCAAATAGACTCAGACTGGATACATCATAGGCTTGTCCCGTTCTGTTATTATATATAATGCCTTTATTGCTGATGGTTATGGAATCAAGCATTTCCATAGCCAGAAACTCTACGGTAATGTCGCCACTTAGTGTCGGGCTTTTTGTAATGGTTGTAGATTCCTTAAAAGAAGGTATGTACATGGTTTCTTCAAGTGTTGTTATGATGTCATGTATAACCGCTGGATCTTTAATCCAATAAGCTTCATGCTGTCCTTTGCTCACTTTTAATGAAAAAATACTCGCCGTATGCTCAGACGCAATCACATCGTTAAAACTCTGAACCTGATAATAATTGAATATGGTAATGAGACTGGTAATAATCATAAATATCATCATGAATTGAGTCCTTGGACTACCGATCCACAAAACCGCCAAATGATTTTTACCTATATTATGTTTTTCAATGTTAAGCATATGTATCATGCTGTTAATAATAATCAACATGAAAATGACACCATAGAATATAGCACCATAAAATATAAACTCAGTAAAAATCATAATGCCTCCCACTAGATTGATAATTATTTTTTGATGACTTTAGTCACTTTTTTCCGCTCATTATTTTTTTATAGCCCTACTTGGCATGTTTTAACTTCTAGTATTATAATGATGAATATGCTATAATTTTTAATTGTTAGTCCATCCAGCACAACATGATCAGGGAGGCGTTATCGCATGTCCTTTACGACTTTATTATATCACGAGATCAGGGAAAGTCTTACACTAAGACCCGATTCACCATCCCCCATAAAAGTCAAACAAAGTTATACAGATCTATTACCTACCATACTTTTTGTTACTTTAGAGAATTTCGAAGCACAAATGCAGAATCTGTACGAACAAAATTATCATACATTAACCTTAAATGAAGTCATAGATTACTATTACAGTGGTGCCGAAATACCTAAGAAGTCTGTGTTGATTACTTTTGATGACTGTTATCAATCTCTATGGTATTATGCTTATCCTGTGTTAAAAAAATATAACTTTCATGCAGTAGCTTTTGTAGTTACAGGTTGGTTAAACGAGCACTCAGAACCATTTAACCCCAATCAATCTATTTGTTTAACTGCCGAGAGCCTTAAAAATATGAGTGATGTCTTTGAGTATGCCAACCATACACACGCATTTCATATACGACTTAATCCAACAACAAATAAAGCGATGATTTCAAGTGGTCTGGAATTTTCCCAAGATTTAGACCGTTGTAATGCTAACCCATTGATTACTTCACCACAAGTTTTTGCTTATACTTTCGGTCTATATAATGATGCCAATATCGCTTTACTTAAAGACAAAAGTTTCAAACTGGCATTCACCAGTGCCACGGGCAAAAATACAAGGGATACGAATCCATTATTGTTAAATAGAAATGTAATCCCTCACTTCATGGACTTGTCGACTTTCAATCTGATTCTCAACTCATAAAATATAAAGGAGAACATCATGAAAAAAACAATCACATTACTGATGCTAATTACCCTTCTTTCCGTCCTCTTTGGTTGTTCAAAAGAAATGAACTCCGGTACCTCAATAGACTTATTACCTTCAGGTGAGGTCTTAAATATCGGTATTCTGCCAGCCGAAGCCTCCATTCCTATCATCATTGCAAAAGAAAAAGGCTTTTTCGAAGAGATTGGTGTCAATGTTTCGATAAAAACATTTACATCACCTAACGATAGAAATATTGCTGTTCAAGCCAAAGAGATTGATGGTACAATCGGTGATGTTATGACGGCTGCTGTTTTTGTTGATCGTGGTATACCCATGAAAATCACCTCGGATATACGAGAGGATTTCAAAATACTCTCTTCACCTAATTCTTCAGTTAGGACCATAAAAGCATTAGATGGCAAAACAGTTTCTCTTGTTCCTAACTTCATTTTAGAATATATTATGGATACCTTTGCTAAAGAGAACGATATCACTTATGACATTGTCGAGATACCTTCTTTTGCTGCAAGAGCGGAAGCACTCATGTCTGACCAAATTGATGGTGTTGTTTTCACTGAGCCTCAAGCCGGTATGTTGGTTACAAATGGCGCTCATTTATTGGGCAGTTCAAAAACAGCAGGTATTAAAGGTGGCGCCTTTATCTTCACGGAAGATGTGTTACTAGGTCGACCCGGTGATGTAAAAGCATTTTATGAAAGTTATAATGAAGCTATAGATTATATGAACGAAGTTGAAGTCAGTGCGTATAGTGAAATCTTAGCCAATTATCAGTTTCCTGAATCTATTAATGACTATTTGTCCAATCAAGAAGAAGTTTTCCAATATGCGGGACATATAAGCGTTGAACAATTTGATGATATTATGGAATGGACCAAAGAAAAAGAACAGATTAGTCGATTATATTCTTTTGAAGAGCTTACAGATTTTTCTTATATTGACTAAGATGCCAAAAATAAAAGAAGCTGCAAATCAGTTTAAATGCTGATTTGCAGCTTCTTTTTATTGCCAAGGTGTTAGGCATACTTCTATATAGTCTAAAATTTTAAATAACAAAATACCTACAAATCCCAATACCAAAATGCCACTAAACATCTCAATATAATTCATCTTTGTCCAAGCGCTTAACACATAATAACCAATACCATAGGTTGTTGCATAGTTTTCAGCAAAAAACAAGGATGCAAGTGCTATGCCTATACTCATTCTTAAGCCTGTGAAAAGATTGGGTAATATGGCCGGTAGTATCAGATATCTTATTCTCTGCTTCCTGTTTACAAGGTAGCTATCCATTACTTTAAAATATATATTGTCAATATGCTTAATGCCATCTCTAATAGATAAAATAATCTGAAATACAATAATCCAAACCATCAAAATAATCTTGGACGTATTACCAAGTCCGAACATCAGCATAAACACCGGTAGAAAAGCCACCTTTGGTATTGGATATATAAAATAGAGAAAGTCAACAGCGAGATACCAATGGCTGCTACTACCCTTAAAATACTTGCTAAAGAGTGTTGAGAAAGTATTAAGATATGACTTAAAGTATAGATGATTGTTGTTATGGGCGACGGCACTGTATGTGTCTTTAATACGACATGAAAAAGTTGCCATATCAGCAAAAAACTAATTAAACCTACAGCCATGTTTTTAAATAGAAAAGTATTATCTTTCACCTAACACCTCCATATTTAATCTTTTTCGAATTTTGATACATGCATCATAAAATCCCAATTGTTCCCTCGGTTTAGTTATACCAAAATATGGGTTAGTTATTGAGGAAATATGACCATCATCATTAATGATTAGAATGGTCTGGCCTAAGATCATAGCCTCTTCGACATCGTGGGTCACAAACAATAAGGTCCCCTTCTGCTTCATTTGCTCCTTTAAGATTAATTTTTGTAATACTTCTTTGGTCATAGCATCCAAAGCCGATGTGGGTTCATCCATCAGAAGAAGGTCCGGCTTTTCTATGAGCGTCCTAGCCAGAGCCACCCTTTGCCGTTCACCGCCACTTAATTCTTTTGGATACTTATGTTGATGACCATCAAGGCCAATCTCTTTTATCATATCCTCAACAACCCAGTTATCATCCTTCTTCCATCCTTTAATCTTTAACGGCATGGCGATTGCCTCTCCCACCGTTTGCCACGGAAATAATCCAAGCTCTTGGAACAAAAATGAAGTTTCTCTTCTTGGTTGATTGAGGATAGAACCTTTTATGGTTATTCTCCCTTTATCCGGATTAAGAAATCCTGCGATTAGATTGAGTAAAGTGCTTTTGCCTGAACCTGATTTTCCAATAAGGGCATAAGCTATATTCTCTTCTAAGACCAAATTCAATCGGTCAAAAACCTGCTGATTCTCAAAACATATTGTAACGTCATTGAGTTCCACAAATATACTCATAACTAACTCCTACTCATTTAATCTGTCTTTGAGACATGGTTCATTAATCTAGCTTATACCTTTCTCCTAGGATATAAGGAGTTTTCTTAACTTTTCAATGGACATCGGTCGATGGTAGTAATAGCCTTGTATGGCATCACACCCAATAGACTTTAAGTAATCTGCTTGGTCCTTCTCTTCAACACCTTCAACCACTACATTATAGCCTAAGTCATGCAATAGACCGACTATATACTCCATCATTGCCCTTGATTTTTGGTTGCCTGGCAACTTAACGACAAAGGAACGGTCGATTTTAATGGTATCTACTTGCATTTCAGTCAAATAGGATAATGAAGAATACCCAGTTCCAAAATCATCTAATGCCACCCCAACACCCATAGTACGAATGCCTTTCAAAATTTCATTTGCATGCTCAGCATCTTCAATAAAAATCGTTTCTGTTAGTTCAATATATAAATGCCTCGCTGTGATTTCGTACTTTTCCATAACCTCACGGAGGATTGTGATGATTGAATCATCCTGAAGTTGAAGAGGTGACAGATTAACATGAATAACAAAATCTCTGTTGTCTCCAAGTAAATCTTTACAATCCTCACACGCTTTTGATAGAATTTGTTCTCCTATGATATTAATCAATTCAGTTTCCTCTGCTATAGGAATAAAAGTATTTGGATAGATCATAGACCCGTCTTTTTTTATCCATCTAGCTAAAACTTCTGTTCCCACAATTTCTCCTGAATGGGGTTGAATAATTGGTTGATAATAAGGAATAAACTCTCCTGATTCAATACCTAAACGCATATCTCTTTCGATGTTAATTCTTGTGATAAAAACTTCTTTCTCTTTCGTTGAATAAAACTCAATGCGCCCTCTACCTTTACTTTTTGCAAGGTTAAGAGCAAGGTCTGAATTTTTAAGTAACTCCATTGGTTGTGTTGTTTCAGATTCGGGAAAAGCCACACCCATACACACACTTATATTCACTTGTTGACCTTGAATCTCAAAATTATCATTAAAAACCGACTGAATCCTTTCTAAAGGTAAATATATGCGATTTGTATGAATCAGTTTATCCATAATCACAACAAACTCATCCCCACCAAGCCTAGTTAAAGTAACCTCACTCTTAAAGACTGAAGTAACTTTATGCGCAACTTGACGTAATAATTCATCACCTACTTCATGGCCATACTCATCATTGATTTCTTTAAAGTTATCTATGTTAAAAGCAATAAGGGCTACCTGATTATACCTTTCATCTAAAAAGCGGGCCAATCTGTCAATAAATAATTCTCGTTTCGGCAAAAATGTCACTGCATCATAATACTTATGGAAATTAATCTCTTCCTCATAGGCATAATTGGCCGTCATATCTCTAATAACCGCAGCAAATTCGCCTCCCTCTAATAAAAAAAGAGAAATTTCGCAATTAATCCTCCTACCATTTGCACTTGTATGAATCCAGTCAAATCTCGTGATTTTACCCTCAGATGCACTACTAAATAATTCGGTTCCATAATCATAAGATTCTCGCCCATTGTCTTGAACCGATTCCGAAATATCCATTGGACTACGTCCAATAATATCTTCTCTAGATCGCTCAAAGATCTCTTCTGCCCGTCTGTTACAATCAAAAATAATTTCATTGCTGATGAGTAAAATGGCATCGGAAGAGTTATTGAATAAGTTGATGTATTTACTATAAGTTATGTCATCTAATTCTTTAAGATAATTGAAATTTAAAAAAACCAAAGAAATAGTTATGATTGCTTCAAATGCCGCTGCAACCATGTACCCTAAGATAAGAAATTCTTCATCGTACTGTACGATAATGAAATTCATGATATGCAAACCAAAAAGTATGAACGTTACACCAACAATTTTTGATGGAAGAAGATGACGCAGTACTTTTTTCATCCAGAAGAAACCAACAAAAATAGATGTTATGCCAAATAAAACATAGCCAATGCCTTCAAGTTGATCAGCCTTCTCAAGAATAACTAGAGTCATTAGCGTTAATATTAAGATTCCAATCATCCCATAAAACCTAACTAAGCGAAATGTCTTATTTGAACCGGCCGAAAAACTCACGTATATATACACACTGATAATGACTAAAAGAGTATATTTTAATAGACCATTAAATACCACTTGTTCTTCAAAGAGATTGAGTGTTGTTAGTACGATCAGTATAAAATAGCCTATGAAAGCAATTCTTAAATTGTAAATATACTTAATCCCACCGAAGCGGTGCAGCATTGTCAAAACCAAGATAAGCACTAACACAGTAGCGATTTCTAGAAGTTGAGCAAAAAGCAACATTTCCATATAAGCTCCTAACCTAGTATAGCCTCGTTATATCTTATTTATATTATAACATCATATCCACCAGGTTCCCAGCTGCTTGATGCGTCATAACATCTTTATAAGGGTTGGTTTTTCCAACGGTTGTGGTCTTGGTAAGACCTCCCGATACATAGCTTATTCCACATTCCGGACAGATGCTTTGAAATATTTGTACACTTTGAGCAATAATCTCTTTTCCCTCTTCTTTGGCATCTGCCTGTTCATTAGAGACATGCTCCATCTCATGAGAAATCACCGCTGAAGCCGCCTGAGTTGGGCTTAGATGTGTAGGAGTTTGAAAGGACACACTTGCATCATCGGACTTGTCCTGATAAGTTCTTGATGCGCAAGTTGCACATTCAACAGCGCCCATGCGCTTTAATGTTTTGTCATCAAAGACGTCTGCAAGTGTTGACAGTCGCTGCTCAGAAGGCACTAATTTATTGCTTAATTGTAAAGGGCGATCTGCTTTTGACAAATAAGCCAATTGTTGGTGCGACTTTTTCCCACCATCAAGAAAAGGTCCACCCATTGTCTTAACATTTTCAAAAGACTGCTGAACCTCACTAGCGTTTACTTTTTCTTTAAATATCTGAACATTTCGAACTTGATTGGCTGCTTGAGCCTGATATATTCTATCCATAAAATCACCTGTTTTTATTATACACGCGATTGGAAGGTTTGAAAAGTGGTCGTTTCTCTGTCTGAGCGATAAATAAGAAAAGAGCTTCGCTTCGTTATGAACTCTGCTCATATTTCTGAACGGTTCGACAGGAAAGGTCTTTGACGTATTCAGCCACACTTTTTGGCTGAATACTAAAGTATGACTTTCTTAAAGAACAAAAGAAAAGGAATCTCCAAAGAGATTCCTTTTCTTTACTAAGCTAGTAACGAGATTCGAACTCGTGACCTCATTACTATAAAAGTTGGTACCCAATAAATATAGAAAAACGATTCTTGCAATGATCTAAAAATCTAGTAAACAGCCATCCTCATTATACCTCGAAAAAATTATTTATTTTTTGAACAACTTCATCTTCATCTTCACCTGAAATCTCCATTGTTAAAGTATCATTATATTTTGCACCTAATGTTAAAATGCCTAAAATACTTTTTGGATTCACTTCAGTTGTTCCTTTAATAATTTTAATATCAGATTTTGCACTCTGACAAACCTTAACCAATTGTGATGCTGGTCTTGCATGCAATCCTTCCTCAAATGGTACTATTATAGTAAATGATTTCATAATTAATCCTACACTTCCTTCATATCATTTGTTTTTAATCGACTAACTTTTGTTTCTATTATACATCATCTCTCATATTCAATGCCTTCACGATCTATCTATAAAAATAACTTTGCAATATTACCAATAATTATTCCAATAATCCCGAAGTCAGAGTCACCAAACGTAGTATTTGCATATCCTAATGCTCCTAGAACAGGTAATAATAATACCGGTAGAAAAGAAATAATTAAACCATTAGCAAATGCACCCATAACAGCGCCTCTTCTACCACCCGTTGAGTTTCCAAAGACACCTGCAGCTGCACCTGTAAAGAAATGCGGTATAACCCCTGGAATAATAACAGTTGCACCTACAAATGATAATACAAACATACCTACAATACCCGCTACAAAACTTGAGATGAAGCCAACAAGAACTGCTACAGGTGCGAAAGGAAATACGACCGGACAATCAAGAGCAGGTTTTGCGTTTGGAACAATCTTATCTGCAATACCTTTAAATGCAGGAACAATTTCACTAATAATCATTCTAACACCTGCAAGAACGATATAAACACCACCAGAGAATACTAAACTCTGCATGATTGCAAACATGATAAAGTTTTGGCCTCCGCTTACTTGACTTTCAACGAATGTCGGTCCGGCAAATAAAACTGAAACCAAGAAGAGCACTAACATGGTTAAGCCAGTGGCAATTGTCGTATCTCTAAGAAACATTAAGCCTTTGGGAAACTTCATATGTTCAGTTGAGTGTTCTTTGTTTCCAACTACTTTTCCAACCAAGGCTGCCGCTACATATCCCGTGGTGCCAAAATGACCTAGTGCAACGTCATCAGAACCTGTTATCGCTTTCATATATGGCTGAGCCATTGCAGGGAACAATACCATGACAAATCCCAGTATAACTGATCCGATAGTAATCAGTGTGACACCTTTAAAGCCGGCACCTACAAGGATTGCTGATAACATAGCAGCCATAAACAATGTATGGTGACCTGTTAAGAATATATACTTAAATTTTGTGAATCTTGCTAATAAAATATTTACTAACATACCAAATACCATAATCATAGCTGTTTCAGTACCTAATACCTCTTGAGCTATTGAGACTACTGCTTCATTATTAGGTATTACACCTGTAATATTAAATGCTTCCGTAAATATTACGCTGAAATGATTAAGTGCTCCAACTAATGTTCCTGCACCCGCCCCGAGAATCAAGAAGCCAATAGTTGCTTTAAGCGAACCTGAAACAACATCTGCAGCTGACTTTTTTTGTGCCAATAAACCAATCAGTGCAAAAAGACCAATCAAAACAGCAGGTTGACTAAGTACCTCACTCATTAAAAATTGTAATATATTCATATTAAACCTCCTCTTATACCATCATATTTTATTATTTAGCATAGTTTCTTATTGATTTTCGAATTTTTCTAGTGCTTTAACCACTTTTTCTCTCATGTCTTCTAAATCAAGAATATTATTTAGTTCGACCAACTCTTTAGCATAACCACTCAATTGACTCGTTATGTCTTTTGTTCCAACGATGATATCAGCATGGTAGCCTTTTGCTGATGTTAAGTCACTGTGATCTACCTCTACCTCTGCACCAATTTCCTTTAAGACTTTTTTGATATTCATCTCCATTAAAAAACTACTTCCCAAGCCATTACCACATACTACAAGAATTTTTAGCATTTCTTTCCTCCTCCAATCGTTTTCTTTTATGAGTGTTTGTTGATTACTTCTACAATCTTGTCTACATCTTTTGTAGTAAAGAGAATATCCATATCACTACTTTCAGTCATCACACCCATAAGCTGTCGTAGTGACTCAAGGTGACTTTTATTATCTGTTGTTGCTAGTGTAAATATCAATTTAACAGGATCATTTTCCTCATGACCAAACTTAACAGGATTTTTCAACTGAATTAAACTCATTGATGTTTTATTTACACCATTTTCGGGTCTCGCATGGGACAGCGCTATTCCTGGCGCAATGACAATATATGGACCAATTTCTCTTTTAGTCTTTTTGACTGCCTCAATATATGACAGTTCGATTAACTTTTCCTTAAGCAAAATTTCTCCGCCAAGATCAATTGCTTTTTCCCAGTCTTTTGCTTCCACATTAACTTGAATATGATTTTTTGATAACATTTCATTTAGTAACATATTAACCACCTTTTTAACTGTTGGACTCCTTTATGCTCGAGCAACTTTATAAATTAATTATAACCTGCATATTAGTATTATTCTATCAATAAACCATCCAAAATACTTCCGAATCAATTCTGCACTTTTGTACTAATTCTCTCTATGGTTTTCAGACTCTTAATATTTTTATACTTAAAACCTTTCTTATACTTATTGTTCGTGCTATGTATAAGGCTTATTTCGACGAATATATATGAGTATGAAACAAAAAAAAATGCTCAAAGTAACCATTATTGACATAAGTATGCATATATGAGTATCTCAAATAACTTTATATGATTATCAACTTTCTGCAATTTTGAACAATTTTTTTGCTATTTTGTTGAAAATATACTCTGTTTATGCTTAAATTATAGAAGAAGTTCATATTAATGGAGGTATCAACATGGCTCTCAATAAACGTTGCATAGGTATCCTGATTCAATTGGCTTCATCCGATCAGCCAATGGCTATAGTAGACCTTAAAAAAAGCTACAAGGTCTCGGAGAGAACCATACGTTATGATTTAAAAGAAATTGAAGATTGGTTAAAACATAATAACTTAGGATCCATCAAAACCATATATGCTAAAGGTATAACCTTAAGTTGTGATCAACAGCAAAAGGCCAAGATTTTAAATCAACTTCAAATAAATGAACCTTCTTATGACTACTATTCAAGTGAAGAGCGTCAGAAGATTATTATTATTGAACTGCTAAATTCTGATGAGCCTATAAAGACAGAATACCTTCAGATGAGATTAATAGTTAGTCGAGGGACCATTATCAAAGAACTGAAAATTGTGGAACAATGGCTTAATAAGTACAAACTTGTCCTTTTGAAGAAACCCAATTATGGTATAAAAATTCAAGGCACAGAAACCTCCAAAAGAAATGCCTTAATTGGTATGGCCAAAGATTTCATGTCTACAGAGCAAATACTTGGCATAATCCGAACTATTGATCTCAACAAAAAATCTCCTGTAAATAATCAGAAGTACTTGTACAATGATATACTTATGTCTAATATAAACCTTGAATTGCTAGAAGAATCATTGTTTAAATTACAAGATTTGCTAGGTGTTAAATTGGGTGGCAATTCATTTGCAAGTCTTTTCACACATCTGGCTATTGCTTTACAACGTATCCAAATTGGTAAGAATATTTTCTTTCCACCTGAGGATTTGGTTTTAATGGAAAAAACAAAAGAATATAAAATTTGTGAAGTCTTTGCTGAAATATTAAATGAAAATTTTCACGTTAGCATCCCTAAACCTGAAATCGGTTATATCACGCTACATATACTCGCTGCGCAACTCCATAAAAAGTCTGAAGAAAATAAAACACCACTAAACGCTACTTTATCTCCAATTACAAATCATTTGAATGCTACCGAATTACTTCTCAAAGATGATAACATCAATTTTATGGAAATGGCCGCCGATATAACCAAATACGTTAAAACTCAACTTAATATTGAGTTTCAAAATGAAAATCAAATGATGCTTGATTTATGTATTCATCTTAAACCTGCTGTCCACCGTTGCAATTATAAGATGTTTCTCGCCAATCCTATCTTAGATGACATCAAACAAAACTATTTTCGTTTATTTTTGATTGTAAAGGAGGCATTACTTCTTCTTAATTTTAAATATCCAATAGAAATGAATGATCATGAGGTCTCTTACATAACATTGCATTTTGCTGCTGAAATCGAAAAAGGAAACGTGCTATTTGCCAAAAGACTCAATGTACTCTTGGTTTGTGCCAGTGGTATAGGCACAGCAAAAATGTTGCATAATCGAATTATAACTAACTTTAATAATTTTAATATAATCGACTCAATCTCCTACTTGGATTTTTTCAACCAAATAAATAAACCCATTGATTTGGTAATTAGCACAATACCACTCAAGCAAAATAATTATGATTGCATCGTAGTGAATCCATTGCTTATGAAAGAAGACATTCAAAAAATTGAAGCTTTTATCTTCAACCATCACGATCCCTCTCCTCAACCTAAAAGTATAGAACTTCAATTATCAAAAACGCAACCTATCCAAGTAAGTCTTGACCAATTACTTATTCCTGAACATATACAGTTAAATGTTGAAGCACCAAATTGGGAAGATGCTTTAAAATCTGGTGCAAATATTTTACTTAAAAGAGGTTTTATAACATCTGAATATACTGATGCTTTAATTGAAAACATTCACAAACTTGGTCCTTATATTGTTATTGCACCCGGTATAGCTTTTTCTCATGCTTCTTATAAAGTAGGTGTCAAACGATTGGGTATGAGTCTAATACGTTTAAGCCAATCTGTTGAATTTGGCCACGATGAACACGACCCGGTTAAAATCATATTCACGCTTGCACCGTCTGACAAAACAAGTCATTATAGCGCATTGACAAGTTTAATGCAATTATTGTTAAACCCAAGAGACCTAAATATATTGTTTAATTCTCAAAATGTTGATGATATCCTTAAAATAATCTCCAAAACATAATGTTTCCAAATGCCTATATCTCTTTGAGCGTTAAACAAAAAAAAAGGAATCTCCAAAGAGATTCCTTTTCTTTACTAAGCTAGTAACGAGATTCGAACTCGTGACCTCATCCTTACCATGGATGCGCTCTACCTACTGAGCTATACCAGCATGAATATGATTATAATCCAGCCTACTTTTCAGGCCACTTTATCTATTATAACCATATCTTATGACTTGTCAACAATAAATCTTTACTTTTTTTCTTTCATAATGATTTCCAGCTTTTTCTTAATACGCTGTAGAGCGTTGTCAATAGATTTTACCGGTTTTTCCAGTATCTCTGCAATTTCTACATAGCCGATGCCTTCAACATAATATTCCAAGACATCTTTTTCAAAATCACTTAATTTATCTGCCAACTCATCTTCAATAATATGCATATTCTCTTTGTCGATAATCAATTCTTCCGGATCTACAATCTGTTTCGAAGGCATAAGATCCATCAGTACTATTTTGTCATTATCTTCTTCAAATACTGGCTTGTTTAAAGAAATATAAGAGTTTAAGGGCATATGTTTTTGCCGTGTAGCCGCTTTAACGGCTGTGATGATTTGTCTCGTAATACATAGATCCGCAAAAGAAAAAAAGGAAGATGCTGTATCATTTCTATAATCTCGAATCGCTTTAAAAAGACCAATCATGCCTTCTTGTATCAGATCATCACGGCCTGCACCCATTAGAAAATAGGATTTCGATTTTTTTTCCACCAATTTTTTGTATTTGTTCATAAGATAGTCTAACGCATAATCATGACCTTCTCGAATAAGTACGACAATTTCTTCATCTGTATAAATGGTTAGTTCTTCAAATGCTATGACTCGTTCTATTTAAGACAACCCCTATCTTTGACGACGAAATTTTTCCATCCATGCTAATGTTTCTTTATTCAAATGACCTTCTAAACGATTTGTTGTCCTTGTTGATTTTTCCAAATAATCAGCCTTATATTCTTTTTTAGTGGCTTTGATGTCACTCAGAAGTTCTCTTGCAGACATCCTCGCAGCACCTTTTGCTAATATAATGGTTTGCTCAAGGGCATCGGAAGTCGCAACTCGAATCTGATAATCTCTGGCATATTCTGTGGCCACTTTTTCAATATAATGGTCCGCCGTTTCATGCTCTTTTGTGTAAATAACGTGGATGTTATGATATGCATCAATACTTCTGAGTGGATTTTTCGCCTTATAGGCATCAAAAACCACAATGATTTCATTCTTTTTATAGCCTTGGTAATCACTTAGAATTTCTAGCAGACGTGTTCTTGCGTTATCAAGATGATCCTCCATCGCCATTTTCTTAAGCTCTGGCCATGCATGGATAATGTTATAGCCATCGACGAGAAGTACTTCTTTAGCCAAGTCCGAACCGCCTCTCTAGGTATATGTTCGCCTATAATTTTAGGATATCAGTATATCAGATTTCACCTTTATTGTTAAGTCCTAAATTCTTATAGATTTCTTTGCCTTAATGCCTCGTACATTAAAACACCTGCAGCAACACTTGCATTTAGAGAATCAACATTACCCTTCATAGGAATGCTGGCGATAAAATCACATTTTTCCTTAACCAAGCGGCTAAGACCTTTGCCTTCGCTACCGATAACTAAAGCCATAGGACCTTTGAAATCCACATCATACATGCTTGTGCCTTTCATATCCGATCCTGCCACCCATATGCCTTTGCTTTTGAGATCTTCAATGGTCCTAACAAGGTTAACCACTTTACAGACCGGTGTGTATTCTATGGCACCCGCAGAAGTTTTTGCCACGGTTGCTGTTAATGAAACCGCTCTGTTTTTAGGTATGATAATACCATGAGCACCTGTTATGTTAGCCGTACGAATAATTGCGCCTAGATTATGTGGATCTTCGATACCATCTAGAATTATGAAAAATGGTGCCTCTTCTCTTTTCTTAGCTTTTTCAAAAAGAACATCCAGTTCAACATAATCGTGAGCGGCCATAAAAGCCAATACACCTTGATGTTTGCCTTGGTTGCTTAATTGATCCAGCTTTTCTCTTGCTACGTATTGAACAAGAATATTCATGTCTTTGGCTAATCCTAGTATTTTCTGTGCACTGCCTTCTTGTTGGCCGGATTCAATCATTAGAAGTTTATCCACACTTCTACCGGATTTCATGCCTTCTATGACAGCATTACGTCCAAATACGATTAACTCGTTTCTGATTCATCTAATCCTTCTTTCTGAGTGGCTTTCATATAGCCTAATCACTATGGGGCATCTCATTTTCTATGGTTTCGGGCATATCGTCCGGTTGGGTTAATTGGGTTGTTTTTAAACCCGCGGCTATAAGTGCTACAAGTCGTTCTAATTGCTTGGTGATGTATAAATAGCCTATAAGCGTTTCAAATCCTGTTGCATGCTTGTATGTAATTAAGTCAGTGTTTTTTGGTTTTGAACCTGTTTTAGCGTTTCTGCCTCTTTTCATCACACTCAACTCTTCTTCAGTTAAAGTATCTTTAATTGCATGATAAATCTTAGCTTGAGTTTTGGCATTGACGTAAAGACTGGATTCCTTGTGCATTTTACCAACTGCTTTACTACCTTTGCTGATGATATATGTTCGAATAATTAAGTCATAAATTGAGTCACCAATAAATGCTAAAGCCAACGGTGAATATGTATGGACTTTCATTTCATCCAATGATAACTCTCTTTCTAAAAACGTCAGAAAATCATTCACTACATTCACCTATGCCCTTCTGAATTTGACACCTTCTCTTGTATCTTCAAGCAGAATACCTTTTTCCATGAGATCATCTCTGATTTTATCCGATAGGGCAAAGTCTTTATTCTTTCTTGCCTCTTGGCGTTTTTGAATCAATGCTTCAATATCTGAATCTAAAATATCCTTTTCCATATCTAAATCAATGCCAATCACATCACACAATGCCTCTAATGCCTCTAATACTTTATGAATAAAAGTCTTAGAAGATGTTATGGTGACATTGGTATTCGCAAAACGAATCAGCTCGAATATAGCAGACACAGCATCGGCTGTATTGAAATCATCATCCATGGCCTTCTCAAACTTATCTTTGTAGCTATCTAAATGCTCTAAATCAGCATTCTCTTCATCTTTCATACTTTCAGAGTTGCTATTTTCATAAAGATACACAAGATTCTTTGCACCTGTCTGGATGCGCTGTAAGCTATTAGATGCTGATTCCATTAAATCACGACTGAAGTTAATCGGACTTCTATAATGAGCACTTAACATAAAAAATCGAATCACTTCATAGGGGAATTCTTCTGTAATCTCCCTGACTGTAAAGAAATTACCTAGTGATTTGGACATTTTTTTATTGTCTACATTAATGAAACCATTATGAAGCCAATATTTGGCAAACTGTTTACCATTGGCAGCTTCACTTTGGGCAATCTCATTTTCATGGTGGGGGAAAATCAGATCCGTACCACCACAGTGAATGTCAATGGTATCTCCGAGATATCGTTTCGCCATGACAGAGCATTCCAGATGCCAACCCGGTCTTCCGTCTCCCCATGGTGATGGCCAGGATGGCTCACCTTCTTTTTTTGGCTTCCACAAAACAAAATCCATAGGATTGATTTTGGCTTCATCTACAGCAACCCTTGATCCCGCTTCAAGATCATCCGGATTTTTTTTAGATAATTTACCATAATCTTTGAAGTTTCTTGTTGCAAAAAATACCGTACCCTCTACTTCATAAGCAAACTTCTTATCGAGTAGTACTTGAATCATATCCACCATATGTGGTACTTCTTCTGTAGCTTTTGGTGTATGGGTTGCTTTATGGATACCAAGACCTTTTGCATCCTGCTCAACTTCTTGAATGTATTTTTCTGCAACCGCTTCCGAAGTTATGCCTTCTTCCTTGGCCTTGTTAATAATCTTATCGTCCACATCCGTATAATTCTGAACATAGGTTACATCATAACCTTTGTACTCAAAATAGCGTCTAACAACGTCAAATACGATAAACGGTCTTGCGTTTCCGATGTGAATGTGGTTATACACTGTTGGTCCACACACGTACATCTTGACTTTTCCCGGCTCAACAGGCACAAATGTTTCTTTTTTTCGCGTTAATGTATTGTATAATTTCATAGCATCACCTCATAGTTCATCTTCCATAAAATCCGGACAGTTTCTACATCTTTCATCTTCTAAAGTATTTAAGGCTTCTAAAGTTAAGCCACCTTTGCCCTTTTCCAAATTCTCTATTCGAATCAAAAGCCGACACAACTCATGGCGCACAGGATCCGGAAAGTGTACTTGATCTAATGTATCTTGAGGGTGGGTTATTTTTTTGTCGTTTCTCTTTACAACCCTTCCCGGTATCCCTACCACAGTCGAATTGGCCGGTACCTCACTTAAGACTACTGAACCTGCACCTATTTTTGAATCCTCGCCAACAGTAAACGATCCTAAGACTTTTGCACCTGCACTAATCATGACGTTATCACCAATTGTGGGGTGACGCTTACCATGTTCCTTGCCTGTACCACCAAGCGTTACGCCCTGATATAGGGTCACATTGTTACCAACAATTGCTGTTTCACCGATAACCACCCCATGTCCATGATCAATGAACAGTCCTGATCCAATAACAGCACCCGGGTGAATCTCTATACCTGTTCTTCGGGTTGCACGTTGTGATACCCATCTGGCTAAAAAATAATGTTTTCTTAAAAATAACCAATGAGATAAACGGTATCTGAGAATGGCATGAAAACTCGGATATAGAAAAACCTCTGAAGTTTTTTTGATTGCCGGGTCTCTCTCCTTGATAACTTCAATCTCTTCTTTTATATACTTCATAATGTTCATCCAATTACCTCCTCAATCAAAAAACGCCTCTTAGTAAAATAAGAGACGGTTTATCCGCGGTTCCACTCTTGTTGAAGCTTTGCTTCCACTTGATATCGATATAACGGTCGATTCCCGCATCAAGCTAATATAATTTCACTTGATAAGCTCACGAATGCACTTCATCAACCAGTAAAACAAATGGACTCTCAGCTTATGCCATTCTCTCTGTGATTCTTGATATGACTACTCTTTCGATCATAGCTTTTATCTTGTCATGATCATAATTATAAAAAATATCATAACCCAAATATACTATATAATACTTTACATATATCGTCAACAAAAACAGTATGCTTTTTATGACCAAACATAAATCTCATAATACCTTTTTTCCAGATACTCTTTGATTTCATTGCCGGAACTTAAGGATAACAAATGGTCAATTTCTTTATCCCATATGGCTTTACTTGTTTTACTGGCTAGCCATCTGGCCTTTGGAACCATACCCGGGTTCACACATACCTGATCCACACCGATAGCAATCATAAATGGGAGCAGTATCTCATTGTTTGCCATATCACCTACAATACTAATCCAAGTACCTTCTCTATGCGCAGCAATGACCACTTGACGAATTGTCCGAAGAAGTCCTGGGTGATACATATCAAAAAGTTCAAAAAGGTCTTCATTTGCTCGGTCAACGGCTGTCATCAATTGTATAAGTTCAGATGAACCTATTACGAGAAAATCCACTTCTCTTGCAAAAACATCCACCATCATCGCTGCTGCAGGTACTTCCACCATCATACCGATTTCAATGTTGTTGTCATATAATTCATGACGTACATCCAACTCGACTTTGGCTTCTTCAATAGCCATTTTAGCATCTAAAAGCTCTTCGATCTTCGTAATCATAGGTAATAAGATTTTTATTTTTCCATATGCACTTGCTCTTAGCAATGCCTTTATCTGCGTTACAAAAAGGGTGCGTTCTGTGAGTGTGACACGTATAGATCTATAGCCAAGCAAAGGGTTTCTTTCTTCATGGAAATAGATAAAAGGCATATCGTGGTTGGATGAGCAATCCATTGTTCTGAAAATAATATCCGCATTTTCAGCCAACATAACAGCCTCGCGGTAAGCTTCAAGTTGAACCAACTCATCCGGCATGGTTGTCTGTCCTAGAAAAATAAATTCTGTTTTGAATAAGCCTATGCTCTCGGCACCTTTTTCCTTAGCGATTAATAAAGCATTATTGTTTTCTGCCTCAGAAGCAATCTCAAATTGATGCCCATCTTCTGTTTTGGTTTTTTGCTTTGCAAAACTCAAAAGGATGTCTTCCAACTCTTTTTCTTTATTTGCTTTTTTGAAATAAAAGTCAATCATTTCTCTATCCGGATTAATGAATACTTCACCTTTTTGTCCGTCAACAATGACTTCATCACCATCTTTGACAAGTGACAAAATACCTTTTGCACCTAATACTGCCGGAATCTTCAAGTTATTGGATATAAGTGCACTGTATGACGTTTTACCGCCCAGCTCACATACAATCGCAAGCACACTCTTCTTATCCAAATGAACGATATCCGTGCCCTCTAATTCACTGGCAAAAATAATGACCGGTTCTGTCAGATCACCAAGACTTTTATTTTCTAAGCCAATGAGCTCTTTAATAATTTGTTCTGCGATATATTTTATAGACTCTGATTTTTTTTTCAGAAAATCATCTGCAACCTTGTCAAACATAGCTGCATATTTTTTTTTGACTTCATTTAGAATATAATCTGCGTTAATTTTCTGTTCTTGTATCTCTTTACGAACTTGCCCCAACAATATGGACCCATCATAAACACTTAGATGTCTTTTATAAACTTCTGCCTCTTCTTGTCCAAGAATATTGAGTGTTTTATTATAACGTCTTTCAAGTTCAATTCGACACTTATCGACTGCTGCATTAAATCGTACAAGCTCAAGTTGTGGGTTTTCTATTTTTCTATATATAACCTTCATCTCTACTTCACGCTTAACAAAGGCTTTTCCTATGGTGACTCCTTCTGCAACGCCAATACCTCTAATCATAGTATTGCCTCCAAACTCAATTCTAGTACCACATGCATTTAATCTATATTTGATCATGAATAGTACAATGTTTCACTGATCGTTCCTATTAACTTTATTTAGCTATCGGTTAAAGCCTTTAGAAAACGCGTCGCATCATTTTTAAAATTGGCATTCGGATAAGCATCTAACATCTTCTGATAGGTACTTATTGCCAGTTCATTCTGATTTAACCTATGATAACTTCTTGCTAAATAATATAAAGCTTCATCCGAAAAATAGTTGTCTTTCTCATATTTGTATGCCCGTTCCAGATTCGGTATAGCCTCTTCAAATCTACCGTTTCTATAGTCTCTGAAGCCTTGATTATAAGCCTGAAGTGCTACTTCTGGGAATATGCTCTGTGCAAATTTTTCGTAGGTAGCCGATGCACTTTCACTTAATGCACTTGGTTCAACTTCTTCCAGCAACTGAGCTGCTTCTATAGCTTTATCATCTTCATATAGACTTAAGGCCATAAGCATTTTTTCACTCTGGGTTAATTGAAGCTGATTTTGTTCCAATTCAGTTGACAATGTATTTAACTGTGTATCCGTTTGCAAAATAGTTGCTTCCATACTTTCAACTTGACTTTCTAAAATACTCTGATTGGCCTCGAGGGCGTTCACTTGATTCAGTGCTTCTATGTTTTTGTTTTTTTGACTACTTAACATACTTGGTAATATTAGAAAACCCATTACTGCCAAACCAATACCAACACCCACCAATACCGCTGCGAACTGGAACATACTGTTGTTCATAGATACCTTCGCGCTATGACCAAGTGTAGGTAGACCAAAATAACCCGGTTCCTTTTCTTTTACTTCTTCAAATGCCTCAACTGGATGTCCTTCTGATTGAATCCATGTCATATACTTCATAGCTGTATCATGATTGTGATCTATGGACAACACCTTCTGTAGCTTGCTTTTAGCCTTATCCATTTGGTTTTCATGTATAAAGCATAAAGCCAATAAACAGTACGCTTTCGTAAAATTTGGGTTCAAACCTATGACGGCTCGCAATTGTATAATGGCTAGGTCGATACTATTTTGATTAACAAACACCAAAGCCTGGTTGTACTTTTTTATAGCATTGTTTAATTTATCTAAGTGAACTTGGTTGTTTTGAATCTGGTCCATATAGCCTATCGCTTCATTATCAACCGATTCAAAGTTCTTGCTAATCACCCATTGCTTAAATGCCATAACCGGTTCTCCTATTTCCAGATAAACCAATCCTAATAAATTTCTGGCCTTAATATTCTTTTTATCTAATTTTATGCTTTTATTTAATAGGTCAATCGCGCCGCTTAAATCTCGAACTTCAACCTTTTTTAATCCTAAATTATATAGTTTTTTTGATTCTCTACTGATTCTTTTATAAATTTCAAACGCCACATGACAATGTTCGCAAATCCCTTGGGTATCAAGTAGCTCTCCACACTTCGGACATATTTTTGCCATTGTTTACCCCCTCTATTTCTTGTTTTTTAGTTCTAGTATCAACGCGCTCAAGATATCGGACATGTCTTTTGAATCATAGGTATTAATTGCTTCTTCAGCTTCTTCAATCTCCAAACATGGTTGGTATTTTTTTATTTCCTCATCAAAATTAATCATATGCTAACCCTCCTCAATTATTTTTAAAATATCACCTACAAGATATAAAGAGCCCACACAACATAAAAGTTTGTCATCCTTCATATCCCTTCTTCTTTTTTCAATTAAGTCCTTCAATTGCTCTATAAAAAATACATGCTCAATTCCGTTTTGCTTAAAAAGATGCATAAGTCGCGCCTCATTTTGAGCTTTGATATATGTATTTCTTGGAATATTAACTGATTGGAGTCTTTTTATTTTACATAGTTCTCTTATCATTTCATAATCTTGCTTATCATCCATGCATACAAAAACCAGTTCAATCGATTTATGACTTTCATGCCTATTGATATGTTCTACAAATGCTTCAATGCCCTCTTTATTATGAGCACCTTCCAATAGAATGCCGGGTATGATGTAGGTCATACGTCCTGGCCACTTAAAGTCCCTAATACCCTCAATAACATGTGCTTTTGTAATGTCGAAATGCTGAAAAAGCATATGCATACCGGTGATTGCAATTTTTGCATTTTCAATCTGATAATCGCCACTCGTGTTCATATGTATGGTTTCATATTCATAATACTTGTTCCTCAAGGAAAAATCAATGCTTTCTTGATTTCGCTCTTTGATTTTGGCATCAAAGGGCAGAACTTCTCTACATGGGACATGCTTTTTCTTTGCTTCTGTTGTAATTGTATCATTGACTTCTTTTATCCTATTATAATAAACAACCGGTATATGAGATCGCATGATGCCGGATTTTTCATAAGCTATTGCCTGCAAAGTTTCACCGAGTATCTGTGTATGATCTAAGCTGATGTTGGTGATTATGGTTAGTATTTTGTTTTCAAGGACATTGGTCGTATCTAAGCGACCACCTATTCCTGTTTCTAGTAATAATACATCCGGTTCTTCTCTATCATAATACATCAACGCTATGGCAAATATAACCTCAAAAAAAGAAGCTTTTTCATACCCTTCATAGGCCATCTCTTCTAAATGTATGCTTAAAATCTCATACATCCGTGTGAATGTATCTTTTGTTATCATTTCATCATTAATACGAATCCGTTCCCTTATATCCACTAGATGGGGAGAGGTAAATGTACCGACTTTGTAACCAGCCGATCTTAGAATCGATGCCATCATCATCACAACCGATCCTTTACCATTGGTACCAGCAACATGTACAATCGGAATATTATCCCTATACCCTATCTTTTGAATCATAGTCTTGATGACAACAAATCCGGGCTGCTTTCTGAATCTTGGTGTCTGTATTATTTCATCTACAATGTCTTCAAATGTCATTTGATATGCTCCTATCTCCATTACTAACTATGATTCTGATTATATCATATCTATAGTCTCTGACTCGTTAAGAATTCTGTATTGTTTACACTTTATTCATTTTTCTGACCGTAATTTGACACCTTTTTTACATATTAATTCCATAATAACCCTCTATAATCATAATATAGTAAAATATATTAAGGAGTGATTATATGGACAACAATATATCTAACCATCTTGATTCTAAAGACAATCAATCAGACAATCAGGCAGTCTTTAAACATTCAAGTTATCACAAGCACTCAAGAAAATGGTATGTAAAACTTACTGCTTTTGTGCTTATTCTCACCTTTGTAAGTGGCCTAGCTTTTGGTGCCGGATATTTATCTGCACTCATATATGGTGATCGATTGGCAAATGGCATTCTTAGCTCTTCTACACAAAACTTAGATGCTCAACCTACAGCCACTCAAATACAGCCGATACTTTCTGAAAATACGGCTACATCGGACATTTCTGTTATTGCCAGTGCTGTAAGTCCTGCTATCGTTACAATATCCAGCTACTCTGAACAAACGCCTGGTGGCATATTTGGTAATTCCGGTGGTTTTTATGGTGGTACTGGATCTGGGATTACCTTCAAAGTTGAAGATGATGAACTTTTCATCGTCACCAATTATCATGTTATAGAAGGTTCTAATCAAATAGAAGTTATTTTTCATGACGGTACAACGGTTGCTGCGACTGTTTTAGGTTTTGATTCAAACAATGATCTGGCTGTTCTTTCCGTTGATACAAAGTTACTAAAAGGTAAAATGGATCAAATTGTTCTGGCATCTTTTGGCGATTCAGAAAATATTCAAATCGGTGAATTGGCAGTTGCCATCGGCAATCCTTTAGGGCCCGAATATGCTTCTACGGTAACCGCCGGTATCATCAGCGCACTTAACAGAGAAATCTATATTAATAAAAACACCTCTTATGTGAACCTTATACAAACAGATGCTGCCATTAACCCCGGAAACAGCGGAGGTGCCCTACTTAATGGTAAAGGTGAAGTCATCGGAATTAACAGTGCAAAATATGTGGACACCGGTGTTGAAGGTATTGGATTTGCTATACCTATTAATCAAGCCAAGGAAACCATAGGTACGATTCTAGACAGTCGTTCCGGTGGGGATATTGCATATCAATTAGCAGATGATCGTGCTTTTCTGGGCGTTCAAGTTATGGATATTACCACGGAAGTCTATAACAGTACAGGTATGCGCTTCGGTGTTTATATTACCGATGTCATTGCTTATAGTGGCGCCAAAGAAGCCGGTATCCAGTCCGGCGATATCATCTACAGCCTCAATGGTAAAAAAGTTCAGAATGTACAAATTCTGTTTGATATCCTAGATAAGGCTAAAGTCGGCGATACTTTGGAAGTTGGTATTATTCGAAATGATGAAATACTCACTCTAAAAGCACCCCTATACAGTTATAAAGAAATAATGGACCAACAATAGGTATCATAAGAAAAAAGGTTGATTTTGATAAATCAACCTTTTTTCTTGCTCTTATTTTTCTTATTTTTCTTATTCTTCTTTATTTTTTTATAATCTTTTTTCTTACTTTTCTTCTTATTCTTTTCTTCTTTTTTATGTTTGACTTTTTTATCGACTTTGGTTGTTTTTTTGGTTTTTTTCTTCTTAATGCTCTTGATTTTTGAAGCGTCTCCCTCTTTTATGGTCAAACGTAGAGGACATTTCTTACAGTACTTATTATCTTTTTCCCATTTGTCACAGCATTTACCCGCCATTTAATTGTCCTTTCTGATGACTGGCCACTCCATGCACTTATATTAAAATATAGCTCATCTTCCTCTATAGTATAGCATATCCGTCTTCTTAAGGCTATCGATTCAACCTATTGATGCTACTTATAATCGCCTTAATGGATGCTTTACTTGTGTTTCGATCAATGCCTAGACCAAAAGCTGAAATGCCTTTTTGATTCTTCAACTGAATATAAGCTATCGCTTCTGCATTTTCACCTATACCAATTGCATGTTCGTCATAGGATATAAGCTCATAATTCATATTGCCTTCTTTTTGCAATCCATGAATAAACGCCGATATTGGGCCATTTCCTTGACCTTTTATAGTTTTTCCTACACCATCTATAATCACCTTGGCCTCAATCACAACCACTTGATCATTTTCCTCTTGATAGGTACTTTTAAATGATTCTAATTGGATGTTTCCTTCAACATTGATAAACTCATCAAAAAGGATGTCTTTAATTTCTAAAGCTGTTAATTCTTTACCTGTTTGATCTGTCATTTTCTGAACAGGTAGGCTAATCTCCGGATGCATACCTTTTGGTAATTTATAGCCAAAGGCTTCTTCAAGGATATAAGCTACCCCACCTTTTCCTGACTGACTGTTGATACGGATAATCGGTTCATATTGACGACCGATGTCTGCTGGATCAATGGGCAGATAAGGTACATTCCAGTACGTCCCATCTTTTTCGTTGGCTTTTAATCCTTTTCTAATTGCATCCTGATGAGATCCTGAGAAGGCTGTATAAACCAACTCGCCTGCATAAGGGTGTCTTTGATGAACACTCATGCCCGTGCAACGTTCATATACTTCAATCACTTTGTTAACTTCATCTATCTTCACACCCGGATCCACACCTTGGGTAAACAGATTCAAAGCTAAGGTCAATATATCTACATTACCGGTTCTTTCTCCGTTGCCAAATAAGGTGCCTTCTACCCGATCAGCACCTGCCAGTAATCCAAGCTCAGTGGCTGCTATGCCTGTACCTCTATCATTATGGGTATGTAAACTAATTAATACACTGTCACGACGATTGATGTTTCGACTAAACCATTCAACTTGATCTGCATAGACATTGGGTGTACTCATTTCAACCGTCGCCGGTAGATTCAGAATCATTTTATGTTCAGGTGTAGGTTGCCAGACGTCAATAACCGCATTTGACACCTCTAAAGCATATGCCATCTCTGTCCCGGTAAAGCTTTCAGGTGAATACTCAAAGGTAAATTCCGTCTCCGGGTATTTAGCCGCATAGATTTGTAACCATTTCGCACCTTGTATGGCCATAGCCTTGATCTCTTCTTGACTCTTGCCAAAAACCACATCTCTTTGCTGAGTGGATGTTGAATTATAGACATGTACGATTGCTTTTTTAGCGCCTTTTAGGGCTTCAAATGTTTTTGCAATCAGATGTTCTCTCGCTTGAACCAACACCTGTACCTTAATATCATCTGTTATGTAACCTTCTTCAATCAGCGTTCTTAGGAAGTTGTATTCTGTATCAGAAGCAGAAGGAAATCCGATTTCAATTTCCTTGTAGCCCATTGATTTGATTAAGTTAAAAAATTCTAACTTGGCCTCTATGCCCATAGGGACCGGTAAGGCTTGGTTACCATCTCTAAGGTCTACACTACACCAGATTGGTGCTTGATCCATTGTTTTTGACGGCCATGTACGGTCATTTAAATCCATTGTGGGGTATTTTTTATACTTCATGTAACTTTTCTTCATGGGTAGTCCCTCCTGTTTTTTGAAATGTTGCGCTTAAGTAATAAAAAAACCTCTCGTCTCTTTTGTATAGAGACGAAAGGTGACTTCCGCGTTACCACTCTGATTCATTCCTTAAGAATGCACTCATTAAGATACTAACATATCCTTATCGATATAACGGTCGAACCCGACAATGCCTACTCTTACTTCAACATGTGACTCCAAGGCTAGTTCAATATCCATTCATTTTTATCATCATAACGCATTTTAATAACTCTGTCAAGTTATTGCTTTAAACTTTCAAGGCGCTCTTTGGTCTGAGTTAACATCTGCTCATACTTTGATTGCTTTTCTCGCTCCTCGGTAATAACTTTTTCAGGCGCTTTAGCTACAAAACCTTGATTGTTCAACTTACCCGATACCCTTGCCAATTCTTTTTCAAGCTTAGTCACTTCATTTTCAAGACGTTCAATCTCTTTCTCAATGTCAACAAGCTCACTAAAAGGCATATAGATGGTGGCGTTAGGTATAATGACAGAAACTGCATCATCATCAATATCCATTTTATGGTGTTGTATTAAGACTTCGCTGGCATAACCTAATGTTGCAAAAAAGACACGCCCGTCCTCAAAGGTCTGAACTACTGCTGGGTCTTCAGAAACTACAAATACTTTGGCTTTCTTTGAGGGTGGTACATTCATATTCGCTCTTAAGTTCCGGATCCCTCTAACAGCCTCTTTAATCATGCTGATGTCCGTTTCTTCTTTCTCGAAATGCCATTCTGTCTTAAATACCGGCCAACTGGATATCATAATCGACGGTTCTTTATCTTGAAGGGTTAAAAATATCTCTTCTGTAATAAAAGGCATAAACGGATGTAAAAGCTTCAAACAATCAATCAGCACCGTTTTTAATGTCCACAATGCACTGTTTTTAGTCACATCTTCATCATTATATAGTCTGGGCTTAACCATTTCAATGTACCAATCGCAAAATTCTTCCCAAACAAAATCATAAAGCTTGGTTACGGCTATCCCTAGATCATATTTATCTAAAGTATCTGTTACATCTTTGGTCAATGTGTTGACTTTGGATAAGATCCATCGGTCCGCAGGTGTTAACGCTTCAACAGAAGGTTCTTCCACTTTCTTATCATCCAAATTCATCATGATAAATCTAGATGCATTCCATAACTTATTCCCAAAATTCCTATTGGCTTCAACACGTTCTTGATAGTAGCGCATGTCATTCCCCGGTGCATTACCTGAAATCAATGTAAGTCTCAGAGCATCTGCACCATAGGATTCGATGACTTCAAGGGGATCAATACCGTTTCCAAGGCTTTTGCTCATCTTACGACCTTCTGAGTCTCTCACTAAACCATGCATAACTACTGTATCAAAGGGTAACTTGCCTGTAAATTCAAGACCTGAAAACACCATTCTAATAACCCAAAAGAATATAATATCATAACCTGTCACGAGTACATTGGTCGGATAAAAATACTCAAGTTCCGGCGTTTTTTCCGGCCATCCTAAGGTGGAAAATGGCCAAAGTGCTGAACTGAACCAAGTGTCCAAGCTGTCTTCATCTTGTCGGATATGATTAGATTGACAATGACTACATACAGTTGGATGGCTTTTACTAATGGTTGTTGCGCCACAGTCATCACAGTAATAAGCAGGTATGCGATGTCCCCACCATAATTGTCTGGATATACACCAGTCATGTATGTTCTCAAGCCAATTCAAATAAACTTTGCCATAGCGTTCAGGCACAAATTTTAGAGCACCGGATTTATATGCTTCTATAGCCGGTTTTGAAAGTTCTTCCATTTTAAGAAACCACTGAGACTTAATAAGTGGTTCAACGACCGTATTACAACGGTCATGAAGACCGACATTATGGGTATGAGCCTCCACTTTGACTAAATAGCCATTCTTATCTAAGTCTTTAACTAAAGCTTTTCTTGCCTCATAACGATCCATACCTGCATATTTACCACCTTGTTCATTGATGGTACCGTCATCATGCATGACATTAATTTTCTCCAAATTATGACGTTCACCCACTTCAAAATCGTTTGGGTCATGGGCGGGTGTTATTTTCACGCAGCCTGTTCCAAAGTCTTTATCCACATAGGTATCCGCAATAATAGGAATCTCGCGATTCACTATTGGCAACACGACCATCTTGCCAATCAAATGTGCATACCGCTCATCTTCCGGATGAACCGCAACCGCTGTATCACCAAGTAGCGTTTCCGGCCGCGTGGTTGCAATTTCTACAAACCCGTCTTCACCAACAACCGGATACCTGATATGCCAAAAATGGCCTTGCATTTCTTCATGTTCAACTTCTGCTTCAGATATGGTGGTTTGACAAACAGGACACCAATTTATCATTTTGGCACCTTTATAGATATAACCTTTTTCGTAGTACTGAACAAATACATCAAGTACGGCATCTGAACAACCTTCATCCAATGTGAATCTTTCTCGATCCCAATCACAAGATGTACCCAATTTTTTTAACTGTGATACGATGATGCCACCATATTCTTCTTTCCATTTCCAAGCATGCTCCATAAAACCTTCACGACCAAGAGTATCTTTATCGATACCTTGCTCTGCTAAGGCCTTGACAATCTTCACTTCAGTAGCAATTGCAGCATGATCAGTTCCGGGCTGCCATAGGGTTTCATATCCTTGCATACGTTTCCAACGAATAATAATATCCTGTATTGTATTATCTAGAGCATGTCCCATATGCAACTGTCCGGTTATATTCGGTGGTGGTATTACAATTGTGAAAGGCTCTTTTTGGGGATTCACTTCTGCATGAAAATACTTCTTGTCCATCCAATCCTGATAGATTCTTTCTTCTACTTTTTTGGGGTCATAGGTTTTATCCAGTTCTTTTGCCATTTTTATTCCTCCAATAGTCTATGCTATATTAATATCCTTTTTCTAAATAAATGATAGGATTAAAATCAAAATTCCTAATAGTAACATTAAGCCACCCACGATTTTTAGTACCAGCATGCCACTTCCAATAAGCATGAGATATGATTTGTTATCTTTCGGTTGGTCCTCGTAATTCTTTACGGCTTTTACACCACTTCTATAGATTGATCTCGAACTCACCAATAGAATAAGTCCCACTGATGCCAACATAATTCCAAAAATCTCCATCGTCCACCTCTTATCTGCTTCTTTGTCCATGTGCAAAAAAAAAGCCTATCGTTCTTAACAAAGGACGATCAGACCGTGGTACCACCTTAATTCCTAGCTTGGCTAGGCACTTTATGAGTCGATAACGGGACCAAACGGTTGTGCCTACTTGTTTTCAACACAACTGCTCTAAAGCTACCTTCTGTTGGGATTATCCAAGAGTCTTTCAGCCAAGGACTCTCATCTCTATGGGATATCTTTCAACATACTCCTCTTTATCATTGCATGTATGATTTTCGATTGAAATAATCGTATAATAGGTTCCCCTTTTTGTCAAGTCAAACTTACTTCTCTTTCCATTTTTCATGACTTGTATGACTTTTGTAGTTCGTCAGTACAAGATTCATCATGCCACTTTCACGTTCTGCCTTTTGAAGACTGAGATATAGTTCTTCTTTTTTTGCTATGTGCTTATCTAACAATATCTTTCTACCTTTTCCGGTTGCAAAATAATCCATGTGATCTAATATAAAGTCCACTTCGCCAATGCCGTTTTTCTCAAGTAGATCTTCTATATCGGACATCATAGCCGCTATACTATTGCTGATATTCTTATATTGTCTTTCAGCATGCATACGGTTTTTATAGTTTTCCCATCTGAGTTCTAACATCTCACTGCTATCAATTCTATATTTTTTACATTGAAAGTCTATGACACTCTGATTATTAATGAATTTGATTTTTGTCTTATTGGTAAGTTCAATGGTTCGCTTCATCATTTTTTGGTTCTTACTTATTTCATATACCAGATACCGTCTGAAAATATAAACCCATACTGTTGCCACAATAATAGCTACCATACTGATCATGGCTTCCAGTAAAATCGGTCTTTTATTTACAAAGAAAAATATAGTTAATATAAGTGCGGCAAAGGCTGTTAACATAGCCACCACAATAAAAGCATGCCTTACAAATTTGTAAGCACTTTTTAGTCGGCTACTTTGATAAAGAAGTTCACTTTTTTCAGATTCTAGATAAGCCAAGTCTTGCTTAACCATGCTCTGGTTTTTTTCATGGCCTTTCATCATTTCAATGATTTTATCCATTTGATCTTCATATTGTTCTAGATAATCGACTGTTCGTATACCTTGTCCGTGTATTTTATCCTTGAATTCACCTTTTTTTACCAATGTTTCTGAGTAGACTTTGCATAGTTTTTCCAGTTCAGCTTTACCTCTACCGGACATAAGTTCAATACGTTGCATGGTTGTGATTTCATTTACGACACTTTTGTATTTCTCCTTATGCTTTTCAATATCATCCATTGTTTTTATATAACGCTGTTGAACTTGAATCGCTATTTCAGGATCTTCATATAACTGTTCAAGGTCAATATCTATACCACCAACAACACTTTCTTCAATATGATTCTTCTTATCCAAAAACAATCTTATTTTATCAAACAACTTCAGAAACGGTGTATATAAGGCTTTTAGTTTTTCCATGCTTTCTCCTTGTATAATGAACATATAGTAAAATTCAATGCTCATTTGTTTTATTTTTACTATAATGAACTTAGGCGCTG
>PGZV01000023.1 GCA_002841495.1 Firmicutes bacterium HGW-Firmicutes-2
TCCTCCTCCTGCACTGTTTGCATCTAAGGCTACTGTGTTAAACTCTCCATAACTGCCATTTGGTGCTACTTGGGTTCCAACTATTGTTACATTTTTTGCTCCACTAAAATCTGTATCTGTTGTATTATCTGATTTTTTTACTGTTAATATTATTTGATTGTCTACTCCTACTACTGGAGTTAATGTGTTTGCTCCTGCTGTTGCTGTATGGTTTCCAGTAATAGGTAAAACTGGATCTGTAACAGTAATGTCATCTAGCATAATTCCAAAGTCTGTTCCCCCACCCTGTTCAACTATTCTAAATTCATCAATATTTTGAAAATTAGCATTTAGATTTACTGTGATTGCTGTTCCAAAATCAACAGTAAAATCTTGAGTTGCTCCAGCAACAGCTACATTATTTTTATATCCTATTACTCTTTTGTTATAATCTCCACCAAAACCTGATTCAGCTCTAAATGAAATAAGTTTGAATTCACCCGTTAAAGAACTTATTTTTATGCCTGTATCTATGCCCAATTGTCCTGATACATCAAATGCTATATCCGCTCCTACTCCAAGTGCATAGTGTGCCGGATCATTACCTGTAGTAATTGCAATTTCCTCATTTATTGATACTCTTTCGTTCCCTCCACCATCTAATAAAATAAATCTCCAATCTCCTAATGTATATGGCCCGCTATAAAGTCCTGGTGTAGCCGTTTGAAAATCTTGATTGTTTGGTGTTACTGCATATGTTATATTTGAGTTAATACTCATTATTATAACAAACCATAACATCATCGATATTGCTAATAAATATCTGTAATTCTTTTTGTTCATAAATTCCACCTTTTTCTTGTTTTTAGTCATATTATTCATTATTGTATTGTTCCAAACCATATTTACAAAGTTCTTCCATCACATATCAACAATCCTCTTGGCGCTAAACTTAAAGCACATAAAATAATAGTACCCATTAAATAATCCATAAAATAGTTCTCCCTTTATCTTTATTATATACTACATAGTATTATTAGTATTTTATCACAATGATGGAAAAATATTATAGTTTTTTATTTAGGATTTGATAATTCATTATAAACATGCTTTGGCAATAATAAATGGTTAAAGTGTCAAAACTATGTAGTTGAATTTTAAATACAATATATAGTTATGAGTGTATCAACGTAGTCTATATGTTGTATGTGATTTAGAGAAACCTAGTTTTGACGCTTTAACCATAAATTCATATTTTTAACTTCTGAATTAAAGAGAAACAAATAAAAAGCAGACAATCGAATGCGGTCGAATGTTTGCTTTTTATGATTATTACGTATTCAATATATCACGCAGTAATCACCTAGGTTTTATCATCTTCAACAAAAGCCTGGTTATTAATCTATTCTGCTACGTTTCAAGGCTGAATACTATAGTATGACTTTCCTTGAGGATAAAAAAGAGACATATAGATTAAAAGGTTTAACCACCAATTAATCTATTTATCTTGCTCCATTAATAATTTTTAACGTAATTAATACAAGGATTACTCCAGTATGCTGATCATATTTTGGTTTCCTATATCTACTCCCTTATAGAGTTCTGTATCATTTTAACAAGCATTTAGATTGCCACGATTATTCATCTAGCTTTGAGTTTATTGCATCGTATTCATCCTGACTCACCTGATATATCTTCTCTTTTGGTGAGAAAGACTTATCAAATTCCTCGACTTCATCATCCGTCACTTCGAATACATCAGAAAAATCTGCATAACCAGATACATTATCTAGTGCACCTTGATATAAAGGTAAGACCAATAAGCCTTTATAAAACTTCCCGTCAGGCATTGAAATATTGTAATCCTTGCCACCTAGAAATCCGTAAAATCCTCCGTATTTTAATCTTGATGAATATTATATATGTTACCATATTAACTAGAAAAAATATAATTCAATATCTAACATCGTTGGCGCATGGTCTTGCCTATCGCCCGAGTCCAGTATCTCGGATCTAATAATTCTATCTGCTAACCGGTTACTAACGAGCCAATAATCAATCCTCCAACCGGCGTTATTGATTTTGCTTGTTTTTACCCGTTGTGCCCACCAAGAGTATACACCGGTTACATCACCATGAACATATCTAAAAGTATCCGTAAACCCCTTACTCAGAAGATTTGTAAAACCTTCACGTTCTTCATCTGTGAAACCGGCTGACATATGATTGTTCTGAGGATTGGCTAGATCAATCTCATTATGGGCTACATTAAAGTCCCCCGTTGCCAGAACCGGTTTTATTTTATCTAGCTTTTGAAGGTACTTGGCATATTTTACATCCCAGACTTGTCTTTCCTTCAATCTTCTCAGCCCATCGCCTGCATTTGGGGTATAGACTTGAGTAAGATAAAATTCCCCAAAATCTAAGGTCATGATTCTTCCTTCAAAATCCATGGTATCAGGTGCTTCAATCTCAGGAAAATCAACTTTTGGGGAGTATTTGTCCTTATATAAAAACATCGTCCCCGCATAACCCTTTCTAGCTGGCTCCATAGAGCTTCGCCATTTATAAGTATATCCTTCAAAAAGAATTTCCAAACATTCAATATGCTTCTTACTTAGCCCTTTTTCAGGTAATTTCGTTTCTTGCAAAGCAATAACATCTGGATTCTTCTCTAGTATTGTAGCAATTACTTTTCTTGTAAGGACTGCCCTATTAGAATCACTTATTAAGGCGGCATTTAATGAATCAATATTCCATGAAATAAATCTCATAATTACTCCTTTTTTGCTGTTATCTAGACCTCAACAACCTTCTTAAAATTATTTAAGATTGACTGCCAACCTTCTTTTTGAAGGTCTATAGTATTAATATCTTCTGCATCAAAGGTCTCAATTACTTTGGTCTGTGCTTCTCCGACCTTTTGAAATAATACTTTCATCATTCGGCCATCATCTAGTTGATTTATTATATATGAATCTTCCACAATGTCAGTATAGGTTCCTGAAAAACCAAATGACATACTACCATCTTTTGCTGCCATGGTATAAATGAAGCGTCCACCCTTAGAAAGTTGATTTACTGCTTCTGGACAATACCAATCCTCCGAAGCAAAATTCCACTTTACAATATGTTCAGGCGATGTCCAATACTCCCAAACTTGATGAAGCGGTGCCTCTACTAGTGCCTCAACAGTTACCACGGTAAATGCGCCTAATTTCTTCTCACAAACTTCTTTAAGCTTCTCAAGTCCTAAGTCCCAAACATCACTCATATCTGTGAATTCTTCATAGTCTACATCTACCTCTATCGTAAACCGCGTAAGATCATCATTTATTTTTTCAAGATAATAATTTTCAAAGGAAGGCGCCCACTTCTTTACCTCTTCGCTAGTATAATCAACACTATCATCCTTCACAAGACCTAAATGTTTAATAGATATGTACTTAAGGTGGTCACTTTCTGCAATTTCTGAATACAGGCCCATTGTATGTCCCTGATCATCCGCCATCAAAAATTTAATATGATCACCTTTTTGCCATCCACCTTCAAAATAGGACCCTTCTTGAAAGACACTTGTCCAGAGTTGATACTTTGATGGATTAATAATTGCACCCCATATGACCTCTGGGGAAGTTTTTATATCTACTGATTTCTTGATTTTCTTCATATGGACCTCCTTGATTTCTTTTTTACAATTTATTTCCATTTTCATTTCTATCGCCATAAATATCACTTCTTATTTAATGTTTTCCTCTTTTTTCTATACAATACTATTATCTTCCTACTGATAATCAATGTCAATTACATTTTAGAATTAAACATATCTTTCTATAATAAAAGTGTGCCTAGCCCCTTTATTTGCTGTTCATAAAAGGGGAATCGGATAAGATCCGATTTTGCCCCCTAGTTAATTCCACTATGTATTTATATTTGCATTTCAGTTCTTTAAGCGAAAAGATACTATTAATCTTTATTCACCCACGCGACAATCTTGCCACTAACATGGCCTTTTTCCAACTCGGATATGCCTTTAGGAATATCTTCGAAAGAAATTTCTTTTTCTATTACAGGTCGAATTTCTTTATTATCTACAAGGTTTACAATGAAAGACAGATCTTTGCCATTAGCCTTTGCAAGTAGACCATTGAATTTTTTACCCTTTTTTCGGGATATCCATCCTCCGAATGCAGTAATAAAGATAATTTGCTTCATCGACTTGCCACCGATCATTACCAGTCGCCCTTGAGGTTTCAATAACTTTTTATATGTCTTTGTTGTATTATAGCCATTGACCGCTATGATTAAATCATATTTATTCATAATATTAACCAGAGGTTTTTTAGTGTAATCTATCACTTCGTGAGCACCTAGTTCTTTGGCTTGTTCTACATTTCTTTCGCTGGTGACAGCAGTAACATTTCCACCATAATAATTTGCAAGCTGAAGAACATATGTCCCGACACCCCCAGAGGCACCAATCACCAATACATCTTCCTTAGCTTTTAATTGCCCAATGTCTCTAACACCTTGAAGCGCTGTTACGGCTGCTAAAGGCAATGCCGCGGCCTCCAAATGGCCTAAACTTTGTGGCTTTTTTGCCAACAGTGATGTTTTTACACAGACATAATCTGAAAAAGCACCAAATCCATAATCAGCAATATCTCCAATGACTTCATCGCCTACTTGAAACTCTGTAGCCCCCTGACCAAGTTCAACAATTTGCCCCGAGAATTCACAACCCTTAATTTTATTTTTAGGTCTGGCCAGTCCTGTCATCATTCGCATTATGAATGGCTTTCCTCTTAAAAGTCTCCAGTCAGGTGCATTTAAGGCCGTAGTTTTAACTCGAATTAAAACTTCCTCATTTTTAGGTGTTGGTATTTCTACTTCTAAGACTTTTAAGACATCTGCCATACCATATTCCTCTTGCACAATTGCTTTCATTTTGACCTCCTTCTATAGGTTTTGTTAAGGAACCCTAGCGAATAACTTAGGATCATTGTTATTGTTATACTAATTATTAAAAATTATTCTGTTTATTGTGCTTATTTAAATCAACCTGTTCTTTCATAGTAACATAAAGCATAACAAGGCCTATACTTAGTAAAACGCCACCTAAAATATCCGTAAACCAATGCACACCCGATAACAATCGCCCTATAACCATTAGGCACGTGAAAATTCCACAAAAACCATTAACTATATTTCTTACTTAGTTGCTTGTGATCAGACCACTAAATTGCATCATAGCAGTTGGCATAATACACGCTTTTAAAGAATCAATATTGGGATAGCCTCTTCCAGATTCCCATTTTGAGATTGCTGTTCTTGAGACAAACAAGATCTCAGCAAGCTCCTCTTGGGTCAATTCCTTTTGTTTTCTAAGTTCCTGTAATTTTTCATTAAGTTCCAAATAATTAACCTACTTTTCCAGGATTATATCATTTGTTCATTTACATATTAATCATCTATAATATCTTTGCCCTGTTCCCGTAGCTTTTCTAAAGCTATAAGCATATTATTTATTTCTACTTCGGAATGTCTGTCCCATGACCCTAATTCAGCTATTATTCTTAAAGGAGATTTAGATCTATAAGAACGTGTAGGGTTACCGGGATATCTATTGTCTGTTAAGTTTGGATCATTTTCAAAATCACCTACTGGTTCAACAATATAAATTCTTTCCTTAGATTTAGATGATGCCAATTCAGCACCCCATTTTGCAGCATCTAATGTAGCTGTAAAATATATATAATTGGATTTCTTATCTTGGTAATTTGATAGATGTTGAGGTTCTAACAAATCTCCAATTTTCAATTCTGCTCTTGTACCATGAAAAAAAGGCCCCTTATCTAAGATATCCTGCTTGTCCTTCATAATAGATTCACCTCATATATCGTTTTATTTACTGCGTTCATTCCGATATCGCCTTTTCTACTATTATCATATCTTTGCAACATATTACTTAACATATATATTTTTACACATATACATAGTGAGAACTATCCGTCAACCCTGACAGCAAATGCTACCCTCTCGATTATCGTGGATGTCAAATTCCGATTAAGATTATCCACATACAAAGGGGCCAAATCCTCGAAACTCTTGTCTTCTACTAGCTTCATCCCATATGCCGACAGAAGGTTCGAAAACTCATCCTGATTGTACCCGAGAAGCCATATCTTGTCTTTTTGTACATACTTATGATATCCTTTTTCCCATCCGTACATGGTCTTACCTTCGATAAAGTCTCTCAAGACATAAGTAAAAACAAGCCAACTGGCCGTCGGCGTCCTTGATATCATCTTCTGGATAATCTGTTCTATCGCCACCAATACAGTAGGTCCCAACCCTGTTTTCTCAGCACCCTCTGACATTTTTCTTCCTCCTTGTCGACAATCCGGTTTTTAGAAATTCGATTGCAATAACATAATGGCTAATTTCAGCTCATGATTCATTCCAATTATATCGCAATGAGTCAGTATCTTAATCTGTTCCAACTAGCCATCTATCAATCACTGGATTATCTTCGCTGCCTCTGGGAATTCGATGCTATCCTTGAAGTTATGCCTATCTACATCTAGAAGTGACAAAACAATTAAATAGATTGTATTACAAATGTTTGCAACTTATAAATCAGAATATATTTACCATTTACTGCTAGAATAAAAACTTATCTGTATCTTTTTAAGCTATCCTTATCAAACTTCCATTCAGGCGTTAAATATATATCTCTGTCATCTAGTATATACCAAGGCCCTAAGTCATCATCATTTGGATTGATGAGTACATGAATATCCTGAGCGGGCATATAGCTTTGTGCAAGTAAAAATATTTTTTGATCCGTTTCTATGTTAATTGCCATATCTACTACAATAACTGCATGGCCTGGGCTTCCACCCTGAACAAACACATCTCCTATTTGCAAATCCGTTAACGTTACAGATTCCAACTCCTCACTGAGTGATAAGGTACCTGCATAGATAAATATGGTTTTCAAATAGTCCATAAACGTTTCATAAGTGTTTGATGGCAACCTGCTTTTTATCCATGATACATCATTGCCATCCACCTTGACCCTGTATCCTTCCATCCATTTACTGTAGTCAACCCGAAAGCCATTGGTGAAGTTAAAATGGATTTCCTCGTCACGCCCTTCACTTCTAAGGTATTCTGCCCACAAGCGCATTGTCGCATCAGCACATTGCTGCAGGTCTCTATCACCTACATCTATGGTAAGTACCGCAACATGCACATTTTGATTGGCTTTTTTACTTCCGTCATACAACATTACATCCGAACCATCTGGTTTCAATTCAAGATTTCTAAGGAAGTATCCAAATGAATCGCTGCTGACATCAATCCTTACAAATCCCTCCGGGCAATTGATACGGTCTGCTATATTTGTACCTTCAGCGCTTAGGTATTGGAAGTCCACACTCTCAGAGGATTCTTGTTGGTTGTTAAGCCTATCTTTTTCAACTATCAGTTCCTTTATACTGCCATCATCTGTTCTACAACTGGTGAATAATACTACTATCATCCATAGAACAATGTTTACAACATGCTTTTTCATTGTACTCTCCTTAATATCAAACACAGCAATTGGCTATCAAAACTTTTAGGTATGAGATTCATTTCTAAATCAAAAATATTTTAGTATGATTACTATCTTTAGTTTAACCTTCTCAAGGATTGATATCAAGTTCTAATGAAATTTCTTCTGCTTGTCTCTTAACTATAGGATTTACTCTTATATTTCAGATAAAATATTCCTTTTAATAAATTCTATTCTATCTATAGAGCGAGGCTTAAGGTTGTTATTCTTCATAAATAATCACATATCTAAGCGGATACATACTCCTTGTAGTATTTGAATAAATATCTATTCAGCTCTATTCAATAATAGCGTATTTTATTATAAAAAAAATATCAAGAAAATTTTTAAAATTCATTATTAACCTGTTTTCATTTGCTGTCTATAATTTGATAAAATCTTTTGAATATTGTGAAGCTTTTAATGAAATCCTTTGACCCAATATTTAACAATGTTACCTAGGTTAACTAAAAAAAGCCAACTCAGATCATTAATCCAAGTCAGCACTCTTCACCTTGATGCTATATTAATTATATTTGTACTATTAATCCATTCTGTTACTTGATTTATTAATTCTTGCGTTCCCCATACGAATACACAATGACTATCATCTATCCAGTGGAGTTTTTTCTTAGTTTCTAAATTATGATAGTAATTATTAATATATTCTTTTTTGTAATATCGGTCATATTTAGATGCCATTACCAATGTTGGAGGATACGGTTTATTTATTATTGGACTATCTTTCGATATAAGGAGCCATAGCAACGTGTATACAACATCTAAAGGAAAATCAAAAATCCCTGGATACTCTTTCATCATGCTTTGGTACCAATTATTTTCTTTTTCCGCATTATATCCATTATATTTTGGCACTTTGAATTTTAATCTGTATTCAGGGAAAAACTTCACAGCAATATTCAAAAGAGGGAAAACTGATTTTAGGATAAAGCTGCTTCCAATCACCGAGAGGTCACCATGATTTGCCACTCCAAGCTGACTATAGGATGTAAAAAAAGTCAGATCTTTGTCCGATGCTAAGGCTTGTCCAATTATGCCTCCTGTACCGGTTCCTCCATATAGATGTATAGAATAAGAAAAATTCTTCTGTATATATTCAGCGATACTTTTGATTTCTGCTTTTATGTTTTCATAGGTAAATTTCCCATTTGAACTTCTTCCAATCCCAGGTAAATCTACAGCAAACACATTAAAACCATTATCAGCAAGGGGCCGGTAATTCCGTATCGCTATATCATGTTCAACAGATCCGATCGGAGTCATAAAAAAAATCACATTCGGTGCTTTATGATCATTGATTAAACATTTTACATAAGTTTTTTTGTCTTCTCCCATATATTCATGATAAATTTTCATCCTTAACCCTTCTTTCTATTTTAACAATTTTAAAGTGATCATTTTAAGCTCATCTCCAACTTCTTCAATAGAAAATGGAATATCATCCATGATTACACGGTCCACGATCTCATGTAACGTTACAACTAGATAATGCGCCATAAAATGAGAATCCTTGATGTTCAATGATCCTTCAAGACGACCTTTCTCGAGCCAAAGTGAAAATGGGGTGATCCATTTTTTCATGTACTGATCCTCTAACCGATTAATCCCCAAAAATCCGTGAAACCTGACATTATGCATAATTTTCAACACTCTCATGTGCTTTTTAACAAATACCATGATAAAGTCAATGATTTCACAAATTTCATCATCACTATAGCCTTTCAACACAATTTCTTTAATCCATTGGTCAGCGTAGCCGAATTTTTCATCCATGAAATCCCATATCAATGCTTCCTTCGATTCAAAGTATAAGTAAAATGTTCCTTTTGCAATACCTGTGCGTTGAACAATTTCATTAATCGTTACTTTGCTAACACTTTTTTCTAAAAACAATTGTTCTGCTGCTTCCAGGATATTTTTATATGTTTCTTCACCTTTTTTAGTTTTCATAAGTCACCTCCCAAATGCACATCCTTGATTCTTATAAATATGACCGCGATTCATAAATCAATTATAACATCTGTGTATTCTTTTTTTTATGGTCAAATGCTCAAATTTGGTCAGTTTTATTTTTTGTATTGACTCGCTTAAAAAAGCCGACTCAGATTATTTATCCGAATCAGCCAGCTAATCCTTTTTATTTCCCATTTTCTCTTTAGCTCTTCATGATTCTCTAATCGTGAATTCCAAGAAAGAATAAAGACTTCTATAAGAATTTCTTCGTCGATATTGCGGTTTGAGCATCCTTGAACCCCTTTGATTGTATACCTCTCTTGGCATTATTGGTTTATTTGCAGGGGTATGGATTGACAGGTATGCTCGTAAATATGTCATGATTATTGCCGACATTATGGTAGCTGTAAGAGCTATTTGTGAGACATTCCACAAACCTGCTCTACAAGCAGCAATACCTTCATTGGTTCCAAAGGCGGAACTAACAAAAGCTGCCGGAATGGGACAGCGCAGTCTTCTAGTCTCCATACCAAGTTCATCACCTGAGTTCTTCATATTGGCTATTGCTAAAAGCTCATGTTGGAGCGGCATTATCTGTTCATTAATTGCTGCAATTCGATCGGAACTATTCTCTTCCAGGCTGCTTTTAATATTATCTATTAAGAGTGGCAAAATTGCTTCCTTATTCTCGGAATACCTCGTTTATGGCATTAGCCACCACTTCTTGAAGGCGTTCTTCATGGACGGTTCTTTTGTTCCCTGACCAGAAGAACCGTCCATGTCTTATAAGTTACCTAAGCCTCCGGTCTTATCCGCTTAAGATATGTTTCTCTTAAAAGCATATTTTCACCTCTTTATTGCACTATAACAAAATATATCACCATTTATAACCTTATATTTTATCTTGGCAAAACTAATCGTTAGACTTTTTCTACTATAATCTCTTTTGATGCTATCGTTAGTTCAATATATGCATTTGTTTCATCTACAAACATCATATGCGCTTCATATCCATTATGAGTGTTGTAAAGTTCTTCATAAATCCACCAACATCCATTCACTACGGCATCTTCTTTTATAATCTTTGCATCATGAAATACTATTTTGTTGTCCTCAGTGAACCCACCACTCGTATCCAATAATATTGTAACGTCTTTCTTCTTTTCAATGCTTTTCACTTTGCAATCATGAAAACTAAATCGTTCCCTTAAATTTTCCCGAATATTTTCTTTTTCCTGTGCCAATATAAAATCTTTCAACACCGATTGAACCTTTTTTTCGTTTTCCTTGCTGATTTGTTTAAGTTGGTTAATCATTTCCTTCGTACTATATCCTAATGCAAACACTCTCGGATCAGCTACTTGAGAGTAAATCTCTTTAGGTATTTTTTTTTCATTATCTTCTAATAACATCTTTTGCCTATTCTCAAATTCAATAGAACTTTTTTGAATATCAAAAGGGCCTCTTGAATCATAAGCTTCTATAAGTTTTCGAATGTGCTCTTTCTGTTCTTCCGGCATCTCATAAACTATGGTATCTTCTTCTAGAATTTTTTCGCCAGAGATGAATTTGTCTGCTCGAACGAGTACCTCCCCATCTGCATCAAATAATTCACGAGGATCAAAGTCATATATTTCCTTTTCTTGTTTTATAAAAGCCTTTTCTTTTCTCTTTCTCAGTCGCTGATATAGACTTTCGTTTAAGACTCTAACATCTTTATGCGCCCGTAATCCAAAATGTAACCCTGATAATTGGCATAAATTACACCATTCTTTAGTAAGATATCTCACGACTTCACCCCTTTTTTTCGCCTCAAAATCGACTCAAAATCACTATATGTTATGGTCAATTCTACATTTTACCACCCGAACCACTATGTATCATCAGATCTATCGTCTCTACGTGCCTAAGTAGACAATAATGATGTTTTCACGGCCTGACATTACCTTTGCCGTAAGCTAGTGATTAATTCAAAGAAGAATCCCTATTAAAATACCTATTATTAGGACATTGACCGTCAAAATGAAAACAACACTCGATGTTATCAAGCGATACTGTGCATTATTAAATTCTTTTCTCTCAATCTTAAATGCTTTTACTACCTTACCAAGTATCCATAGATTAAAAATCGGCAACCAACTCAACCAATATTTTTTATCTGCTTATGTTCTCTTGGAATTAGGAATTTCATTTACTTAATCCTCCTGTGCTTTTTCTTTAATATTATCTAATACTAGGGTTGCTGAGTTTCTATGAAACATAGAAAGGTAATTGTAAAAGAGCTCTTTATCTTTCTCATTAAACCCTTCGAACAAATCTTCCTCAGCATTTTTTTTAACTCTGATTAAGTCCTCTACAATAGTTTCACCTTTTTCAGTTATAAAACAAAGTATGTTTCTTCGGTCATTTTGATCGGTAACTCGTTTAATAAAACCATCATCTTCTAGTATTTTAAGAGCTTTAGTAACACTTGCTTTACCAACATTCTTAAGTCTTGCAAGTTCCAACTGGTTAATTCCCGGCGAACTGAATATTAGAAGAAAGTATTCATATTGACCTTGCTTAATACCATACTGTTCAACTTGAGATCCAATGTAATTGTTAACATTCGATATGATTGATCTTAGTATTTTTCCAAAATCATTAGTTTCCATTTTGAACTTTCTCCTTTTCTTTCTGATTCATTTTATGAAATGACTGTTCTATTTTTTCATAGTTAATATTCGAAAAAGGACATTCTTTGATACATATTCCGCATCCGTAATTTACAAATCCATTGCAACATTTGTCATAGTCAATTCTAGTAGAATTTGTTCCATCTAAAACAATAGGTTCATCCGAATATACAACAGAAATACGGTGACATGGTCCATTCCTCTTAGTAGTTGCCATGCTATGCCTTCCCGCAATGGTAATGCCTGTAAAAAATTATGTCTTTTTTGCTGAACCTCTCACTGTCACCTTCAACATACAAGCGCTTTGTCGGGGAAGTGTCACTAGAGTGAATCTTTGCTTATCTATTGAGTCCAGTTGATTAAGGTTTTACAGCATTATTTAAACTGAATCCCATAAAGTCACCTACTATTCTTACAAATTAGTTAACCAGCAAACTATATTATCATTATAGTTTAGATTAGTATACCGGTCAACTATATTTTAAGATTTCTCTTAACCTTTTAACTTCTTTTTTTAGCACCTTTCAAACGTTTTTCTGAATCTTTCTTGAAGCTTTTACTCTTCTGATTTTAATGCTGATTTTAATTCCCCCGAATTCGAGGGAATTAAAAAAACACCTCGCAATTAATAAGTTTATAATTAATCGCGAGGCTACATTTTTTGACTGCTTGCCGAGTACTTTATTAAATTTACATAAAATTTAGCTTAAATTGATGACATTGTCCCTTCGCTTGGCTGCTCTACTCATAAAAAATCGTTCCATTATTTAGCTTCTTACATCTATCAGCTCTGCCATTTGTAAAAGTCGGAGTATGACAGCAGCTGTCTCTGCGCGTGAAATGTTGTCTGTGGGACGAAGTTGGCCTTTGTTTCCCATGATGAGGCCACTGCCTACGTTCCACTTGGCAGCTTCCAGTGCCCATTCATCAACGCTGTCGGAGTCAGAAAACGCAGACAGTATACTGGTCTTGCCGATGAAATCGGTAAGTTTAGCGGACCGCTGAAGTATGACCATGGCCTCTTGTCTCGTGATATTACCGGTCGGATCAAACTGCACCTCGCCCTTGCCGGTCACGAGACCATACTCATAGGCTGTGCCTACCGCCCCGTAGTACCATTTGTTCGCACTCACATCGCTGAATGCTCCTGCTGCCGTGCTGTTAGTGGGAAGACCCATGGCTCTCACGATAATAGCCGTAAACTCGGCCCTGGTTATAGCTCTTTCACCGGCAAACATATTTTCGCCAACACCGCTGATGATTTCGCGGCTCGCCATTTCGGTTACAGTAGCGTTATACCATTTTCCTTTGCTATCTGTGAAGCTTACGCTGTTTTGAATCAAAGCATAGGTGGAGTTGGTCATAGCGTTTATTCTTGCATACCATTTTCCGTTCTCGGAATACACCTCGGTCGGGACATGGCGCTGGGTGCCATTCGCTTCAATAACCACGGCGGTTGTGATGCTTTTCGGGTCGGTACCATCCGGAATATCAATGACACGCTGAACGTAGCTTTCGAATCTCTCTACCGCTATGCTTTTGCCATTATAGGTGGCCGTAACAGTGAATGCTACAGGTGGCACCATCAGCGTGCCATTCTGAATAGTCACGGAACTATTTGATAATTTACTGATCGTAATGTTAAGCGGCACTTTCGAAGAGTCCGACGCGCCCAGCGCTTTAAGGGCCGCAGAGGTGTCAATCGCTCCCGATGGAATACTGTAGCTGACATTGCCCGCAATAATTGTAAGACTGACGCCGCGTTCGTCCATGCTCTCCACATTCTTTACAACTAGCTGTGCAGAGGCGGTACCAGTCTTGGAAGTGATGGGAATCACCACGCTGTCCATGGTATTTTTGAGCTGTTCACTCATCTTAATTGGGTCAACAGTTACGGTGGTCGTATCGTCCTTAACCTCTGATATGCCCATATCAACTGTTTTACCGTCTACGATAACCGGTACACCGGTGGAGGGTGTACTGCTGGCGGAGGTTCCACCGCCACTAGACGGATGGTAAATTGTCAGCGTAACGACGGGGCTGGCAGCCCCTGTATAGTTGCCATTTGAGCCAATTGTTGCCTTTACATAATAAGTTCCTGCATTTTTTGGTGCGCCGCCGATGGCTTCAGCGCCTGAATTGTCCTCGGTTGTCTCATCGCCATCTGTGCAAGTATCTTTAGTGTAATAGGTGTAGGTGATTACACCGGCATAGTTGGTGGTAATGTCATTTTCCGCCGCAACGCCTGTCACGGTTGCTGCAGCAATCCCAATGATGCTGCCGGTATAAACCGTGGTCTTAGTGACAAGTGCAATTATGGGCGTAGCAGCAGTAATGGATGCGGTGTTGACGACCGAATTTGCAGGGGCTGAATAGTTCTCGCTGTGGGCCCCGGCTATCACATATGTGATTGTTAGTGTTTTATCGCCAGAACCTACATCTGCGGTATTATAAGTTGCACTGGCAACCGAAACGGTCACGTCATCTGACCCTACTCTATTCGTCATCCCTCCGACTGTTATGGTGGATTTATCGAATTCCATGTTGCCGTCATAAGTCTTTATCCAGCCGCCAGTTGCGGTGGGAATAGCAACTGTTAGCTGAAGCTTTACAGGCGTAAATGTGTAAGTATCCGTTACATCAGCTAAGTAATTTCCGTCAGTTGCACGGGTGGCTGTGATGGTGGTTTCGTTAACTCCTGTTATTGTGACAGCGCCGGTATTCACGTTCACAGTTGCAGATGTGCCGTCGGTTACTTCCCATGTCACAGCGCCTGTGCCACTCCCGCCTGTGGTAGCAAGCATAAAGGTATCGCCATGGGTTACGACATCGATAGGTTTGTTTGTAATGGAAAGAGGTGCTTGTGCCATCTTTTCGATGGTAAATGTCCATGTACCGTCGGTGACGGCGCTTGCCGCCTCATAATTGCCACCCTGCGCAATGTCGATTTCTACTGTGTAGGTGCCAACATTCGTGGGTGTGGTCTCTACTGCGCCCAGATAATACTTGACCGTAACAGGGCCCATACCTGAAATGTTGCCTTTAGCCGTTACTGTCGCGGTCTTGGCAGTACCGCTGTAATCAAGCGCTGCCGGTGCGTCATAGGTAAAATCCGCTGCGGTGGGCGTTGCACGGTTTACGGTTAGGGCAATTGTTCGAGTGATGGTAACTGTGCCACTTGTATTGGCATAGCCCGCTTCGCCCGAATAATCCACTGTGGCGGTGTCCGTGGGGGTATAAACCGCACTGTAACTGTTAATTGCCACGGTGGGGACAGTCGCAGGAGCGCTCCATGCCCAGTTGGCCGCAAGCGTGATGTCTGCTAGAGTCTTCGCGGGGTCGTAGGTCACAGCAGCAGGCGTCGGAACGGTAACGCTGCCTACTGCTTTGGTCGTAACGCTTAGGGCCGCAGATGCGTCACTCGCGGCCGAAATGTCACCGGTGGCTACCGCCCCAACGCGGCGGACGAGATTGTAGGCCGTGGCCGCAGTTAAACCGGTGAAAGTATAGTTGCCTATACCGCTGTACCAGTTTGTTCCATTCACGCTGTATTCATACCCGGTTTCTGTCGTTATGGTAAGGCTCGTGTCCGTCTTTTCCGCCACGATGGCAGGAAGCGGCGCGGTGGGTGTATTCGCTTTCCAGTTTGCAGTGTAGGACTTGTCGCCAGTGCTACTTGCGCCAATGATCACCGTCTGATTGGTGTTGCCTATCAGCCCATCTCCACTCCACCCAACGAAGGCATATCCATTTCGTGTGGGATTAACCAATGTGATTGCAGAGCTTTCATAGTTATAATTTAAAGGATTTGCCGTGGTTAGCTCTCCGCCGTTAAGTGCGTACTGGATGCTATATATGTCCAATGTTGATGTCGCCGTCAACGTAACAGCGCTGGCAGGCATTACTATGCTGGCGGATTTCATGTCTTTGTCTGCAACCAAAGCAGTATCACTGCTAGTCCATTTGCTCCATGTATACCCTGGATTGACAGTAACGTCGATTGCTACACTTTTACCCGACAAGTAACATCCATTGCCAGTGGGCGAACTTGTGCCTATGTCTGTCGATAGAGCCAATGTAAAATAATCCAAAGTGGCGGATGCCGAGGCATTTGACACACTGTGTCCGGTATACGTATCCGTCGTGCTTTCCTCCCAAATATAGTAAATCCTTGCATTTTCAAGGTTAGCAAAAGTATATACACCGTTTGACAATGTTCCACTAACTGCATCTACTAAAGAGGCTGATGAAGTGGATAGCTTTATTGTAGGCGTACTGCTTGTCCATACACCTCCATCCTTGTTTACAGCAACCGTGGCCGTATAATTGGGTTCCCAAAACTTATCAAAAATAGGATATCCGCCATCTATTTTCCACATGGCTAGATCCGACCTTTCTGCTACATTTACCCATGCGTTCAGGGCTGAGAGCAGCGTGGTGGTCGTTGTGCCATCATTATTGGCATTGTTTGTATATGTGTACGTGTATCCCGTAGCACTGTCTTGATTTAAAGTAATATAATCCGTTTCACTGCCTCCGGTAAAAGTTCCGCACCCGGTTATTACACCAATACCACTTCCTACAAGAGGATAAGAGCCTAAAATAGAATAAGAGTATTGAATCGAGCAGTAACTTGTTCCACTGGATCCTGCAATACCACCAGCACTAGATTCGCTAATAATTGTGCCCAAGTTGTAGCAATTTTTAATAGCCCCTGCTTGGCTTGTATTATTTCTTCCAACAATGCCACCGGTCATATATGAATAGGCGCTACCAATTGTTCCGGTATTATAACAGTTGGCTATCGTACCACCGTTACCGCCAGCAATGCCACCAACCGTATCAATCGAATCACCCGATTCCTTAATTTTCGTTGTGACCGTCGCACTGTTCCAGCAGTTTGTTATCTTACCCTCGTTATAGCCTGTAATACCACCAATGATTTGCCTAGCAGATAGATAACTGTTGATAAGACCAACGTTACAGACTATACCACTCGTACCAATCTTTCCAAATAGACCACGAATATTGAGAGTATCCTTTAAATACAATCCACTGATCGTGTGTCCTTGACCATCAAAAATTCCCAAAAAAGCATTACTACCATTATAATTCGAATCGCCAATAGGTCTCCAATTATTTGTGGGGGCTGTACTCTCCCAATCATCTGAATTTCCAGAATTTAGAACAATATCGTCGGTAAGTAACACCGTCTTTCCAGTAAAGTTGGTTCCATGGTTCGAAAGGTAAGCAATATAAGCTAGTTTCTCTGCCGTATCTACAAGATAATAGCCTGTTCCTGGGGTACCGTCCCTCGCTGTCTCTACTAAAGATGTATCTTGAGAACCATTCCAAACGGTGCTTGCTGCCTGTGTCGTAAGACTTACAGAAGGCATTAGAGTAGTTATCATACAAATTGCCAAAATGATGCTTAATACTTTCTTTTTCATTGCTTCTTATTCTCCTTTTTAGTCCCTAAAAGTTATATCATGGGCGTATAGTTTGCAATAAAATCATTAACACCGATTATGTTCATGATATTTACAAAATGCTATTTTACTTTTTTATTGCATTGATTTCCAATAAATCTTTATCAATATTCATTTTATTTTACTATACGAATAATCAAAAAACCATTTCTGGGGTAATTGCCATCATTTTAGGGGTAATTGCCTATAAAAAAAGACTGTAAGTAATTACCTCCAGTCTCTGTTGTCTTTAATTATGGTTATACTTGATTTCCATTGAGCACAATTTGTGTGATAATTTGCCTTTTGATACGGATAATCCCGCCGTACTGTCGTAATATTCGGCAGTGCAAAGGATGCACTTACTACCTGTTCCACCACCTGTTTTTTGTGTAAAAGCAGGTCCCAAAGGTAATGTCTAATCGACAGATCTTGACGAACTTAATACGTAAACGGTCATCAAAGTATTTAATGGTAACGTTTATTTCTTTTAAATGATTGCTTGGAAGACGAAGGCATCCTTCTAGTGCATTTTCTAAAACATTGCTAAGGACACATGTATTATCAATACCAATATTTTCTGGGATACTCACTTGGAACTCGGTTTTTATATGTTCAGTCTTTGCTTTATTGGCATAAACATTAAAAATACTCTTAACAATAGGATTTAGGCAAAATATATTAGCAAGATGGCCATCCAATCCCTCATTATAGCTGATTATATAAGTCCTTAATTTATTCATATCCCCACTTTCTATAAGTCCCATGATCACAGCATTATGGTGATGCATATCATGTCTTTGCTGAAAGGTTAGGACTGCTCCCTCAACATCCTTTATTATGTTGAATGGAAATATCATTAAATTTACGGCATATAATATTGCCAACAATAACTTCTTCAAACTTCGAGATGTGGGCAAGACTTTTGACTCAGATGATAAAAACTCATTGCTTTAAGATAAGTCGCTCAAGAACATGAAGGAGGAACCAATATGACATGTACCCAAAAAAAATCGCCATCCATGGGTAAGTGGCTAAAAAAAGCATAATCAGGTCGTTTAGCTTCACAAGAAGGAATGTATTTGGTTCATAATGGTGTTGTGCGACAAACACCCAAAATGAAGGTCCGAAATAGTATAAGGTGCCTTGTTTATTATTTATTCATAAACGTCTTATGGTAGTTCTTCTTTCCTTTGCGAATTTTAATACCGTTTTTCAACTCTTCTGATGTAATAGCGAGATCAATGGACTCGACTTTAACATCATTTAGAAGTAATCCCCCTTGTTGGATTACGCGTCTTGCTTCAGTCCTTGAAGCAGTTAATTTGCATTCAACCATTAAATCTATGATGCCAATAACGCCGTCAACGAGTTGATCTTCTGTTATCTCTGTAGAAGGCATATTAGAATCGTCAGTTCCCGCTATGAATAGAGCATGAGAAGTACTTTTTGCATTTTGAGCTTCCTCTTGACTATGAACCAACTTGGTCAATTCAAAAGCCAAGATCTCCTTCGCTTGATTTAGTTGACTACCTTCCCATTTGTCCATTTCATTAATTTGTTCAAGAGGCAAAAACGTTAGCATACGAATACACTTCAATACATCGGCATCATCAACATTTCTCCAGTACTGGTAGAACTCAAAAGGAGATGTCCTGTTAGGATCGAGCCAAAGTGCTCCTTTTGCGGTTTTACCCATCTTATTACCTTCCGAATTCATTAATAGTGTATTTGTCATAGCGTAAGAATTTTCACCTAATTTTCGTCGAATCAATTCTCTACCGCCAAGCATGTTAGACCACTGATCATCACCGCCAAACTGCATATTACAACCATAATTTTTAAAGAGATGGTAAAAATCAAATGACTGCATAATCATATAGTTCAATTCCAAAAATGAGAGACCTTTTTCCATTCTCTGCTTATAGCATTCAGCGCGCAACATATTATTTACAGAAAAATGTGCTCCAACTTCACGAAGTAATTCAATATATTTCAAATCTAAAAGCCAATCTACATTATTAACCATAATTGCTTGATCATCATCAAATTCTATGAATTTTTCTATCTGCTTCTTAAAACAATCGCAGTTATGTTGAATTGTTTCAGACGTCATCATGGAGCGTAAATCCGTTCTACCTGAAGGATCACCAATATATCCTGTGCCACCACCTAAAAGAACAACGGGCTTGTTTCCCGCCATTTGCAATCGTTTCATCAAACATAAAGCCACAAAATGACCTACATGTAAAGAATCCGCAGTTGGATCAAATCCGATATAAAATGTCGCTTTCCCCTCATTGACAAGCTCTCTAATTTCTTCTTCGTCGGTAACTTGTGCAATCAAGCCACGAGCTACCAGTTCATCATAAATTTTCATTATTACAGCTCCTTCGCATAATTTTGGTAACAAAAATACCCCCTGCTCCATTGGGAACAGAGGGCAGAAATTGCGGTACCACCTCTGATTCAGAAATTCCTCACAGAATCTCCCTTTACGAGTGCAACACACTCAAACGCTATATTGGGCGCACCCAGCATACCCTACTATAATTTCAGGTAGCAGCTCCAAGATGTATTCGTATCAGTGCGTCAACAACCTCACACCAAGCGGTTGCTCTCTGAATGACGTCATACTGAACTACTTTTTCCCTTCAAAACCTTTATTGATATAATTTATTCAAGTTTAATACAACCACCATCGGAAGTAAAGTCACAAAATGACACATGTGTGACATAAAGGGGATTTTACTTAATCAATCTGCTTTAATATATCTGTTGGTAGGGTCCGCTTAAGCAATTCCACCAGTTTTTTCTTATCCATAATCATCCCGCTAAGCAGCCACTCGATAACCATGTCTGTACCACCACGAGAAGCAATATCAATTGTAAACTGCATTATTTCAGATGTTATATCAACACCTTTAGAAATTAGATATTTTTCATAAGTTTTCCGGGTAACTTGTATGTCATAATTACGAAGTCCATTAACATCTCGACTTGCATAAGCATTTTTTAATATGTAATATTTTTCTTGATAAATATCAAGATAACGCAACAATGCTTCTTCCCACGTAAGATTATCTGTAATACGACCAAAACTATCTTCGAAAAACTGAGAAAAGTACCAGCTAGAAAGGTCATATTTATCTCTAAAGTGACGGTAAAATGTCTTACGAGAGAGCGAGGTTCCTGATACTATCTCACTAACTTGAATATCATCAAGGTTCTTTTTCATCAGCAACTTCTCAAGGGATTCTGCAAATATATTTTTAGTATTCATCGAACCTCTCCATTTATCATTTATCATCCACCTCTAATCTGGCGAGTATAGGGCTTAAGAACATATAAGACGAGGGCATAGTGGATAATAACATATTCTAATACAATGTGAACAGAATTTCAACCAAATCACTTACAGATATATCCTCATATACTATAATATCTATTCTGTATTACTAACACTAACGTACTTCTGATTTTTAGATTTTGGTACATCAGGTTTTGTCATTTTCAGCATACCTTTTTCTATTAATGGATTTATATAATTTTGCATCATCCAATAAACTGTCGTTATACCTAAAAAATCTGCAATTTCTTTTCTAGACTTAGGTTCTTTGCAATATTCTAACAAACCTACTAACTGATCACTTTCTTGATTTTGTATATTTACCTCTTCAGATATCAGCTGATTAAATCCATTATAAAATGTAACACAAAATTCACTTCTAGAATTCTTGAAAACAGGTTCTTTCATCTTTGCTTCTTTTACTTCTCGTATGATAGTAGGAATTCCTGAATATCTGTTCTCAGTCAACCCTAACGTTTCCATCGCTCTAGCAAGTACCGGATTTCTAGTGTCGGGCTGTACTTTTCCTAATTTATCGATTGTTAATCGACCATATAAACCACCTGGGTTTTTAATTTCCAATCGATCTTTATACATAATAACTTCAATAGGCATAGCTTGTGTATGAATACTATAATCCCTATGGATTAAAGCATTTAATATTGCTTCTCTCAAAGCAATAATCGGATATTCATTTCTATCCATTCGTTTTCCAGAAACTGCGTCAATAATTGTTTCTACATGCATATTCTTAGATAAAAATCTAATTGTATCATTAAGCATGTCTTCCAATGTTCCTTCAATTCTTCGATTATCTATGAATCTTGCTCCATCAGGAGCTATTTCACCTTTTTCATACCCCATGACTACCATTGCATTAACTGTATAATTAGGATAAAACATTTGTGGATATAAAGAAAACAACAAAGTACATGCTAATGTCGGCTTTCCATCAACAATCATATTAAGAAATTTATATATCTCAGTATCATTTATTTTGGACAATTTGGGGTTATTTTCTTTTATTTTTTCAATATACTTAAGAAAGCTTGTTGTTTCCAACGCATTCATTTCTGCTGCTTGGGTGATACGAATATCGTCTTCATGTTTTTTTCTAAAGGACTCATAACTATAAATTTCATACTCACTCATCGGTTCATCAGAATCCCCAACTCGAATATATGAACCTTTTATTCTTCCTATACCACCATAATAACAGGGTCTTTCTGAAATATCTATACTTGGTATTTCTGCAGATACTATTGATTTATCTTCAAACATTGTTACTGTAAAAACAGGACGTATAATGGGAACCATTTGTTTACATTGCTCATTAACTTTTTTTTGCAAATCTTGAGCGTCATATACGCCTACAATATCAAAATCTTTTGTTTCATGTATTCCGAATATTATGATTCCGCCATCATCTTGATTCGAGAATGCCGATAAGGTATCATACAATTTCTTGGGGTATCCGCCATTTGCTGATTTTAGTTCAATATTTTTAGTTTCTACTTTTTGAACTTGTATTTTTTTTATAAGATCAATTAATTCTAACTCAGTCATCATGCACCTCTTTATCTAAACCATATTATTTAAACTAAGTATAGCGCAAATAAACTAAGTGTTCAAGCTAAATACTTAGTTTATTTGCTCTATACTTAGTTTATTTCTATTAAAATCAATTCTCTAATATATTCTTACCCATGATACATGCTAATACTCAGCAAAATACGCTTTTACCATTTTCTTTTCAGTACCACCTTTAGAGCAAGATTTTCTTTAAGAATCGGATTTGTATTCAGATATTCTAAAACATCTGCAAGCCTTGTTACCTTCTCAAGAGTATTTCTTTACAAAACCCAATTCTTCTGCTTTTTTTCCGAGATATATAATGTCATACCTAGATAAGAACGTCACCCTCTTGCTCTGTTATTTCAAATAATCCTTTTTCTTATAGAAACTTCAATTTGTCCTTCAGATTCAACATTTCATTACACTTAAAATATGCAAATGTATAGATATTCTAAAAAAATTTTAAATCAATATTTACATTTGCTCAATCTCATCAATTCCCAGTACTAAAAAGCAATTAGAAATTACTTGTTTAACGGCAAGGACAAGATTATATCTAGCAACCATTAAATCATTTGAAGCAGCATTTAAGACGGAATGATTATGATAAAACTTTGAAAACTTTTGAGTTACACTAAATAGATATGTAGCGACAATATGTGGACTTAAATGATTCATTGCAGTTTGAGTAACATCTTGCATTTTGCTTATTTCAATAATAAGTTCTAATTCCTCAACTGCTTCTAATAGCTCATATTCAACTTTATCAAAAATAACATTGCTCATTTTTCGTTCTATCGACTTGATTCTTGCAAAACTATATTGTAAGTAGGGTCCACTATCTCCTTCAAAACTCAAAGCACTTTCCCAGTCAAATGTAACATTTTTGTCATTCGAAGTTTTCAAAATCGAGTATTTTACCGCACCATAAGCAATGGCTTTTGCAGTTTCATCATCAACTTCTTCTCGTCTTTTCATGATTTCACTCTTAGCTTTTTCAAGTGCCTCTTCCATAAAATCTTCTAATAAAACAACTGTGCCACTTCTCGTTGCCATTTTCCCTTCTGCCAATAGTACAAACGAATAATGTACCGGTTCAGGGGCTTTATATCCAAGAACATCTAATGCAGCTTCAATTTGCTTATGATATAGCTTTTGGTCTTCGCCCAAAATAATAATATTTTTATCTTTATCCTTATTTATTTTATCAATCGTATATGCAATATCTCGTAAAGGATAAAGGGAGGTTTTATCTTTTCTAGTTAAAACTAAATATGGTGATTTCGTTGCTAGGTCATACTTTGCCTGATTAAGAACATAACGTCCATCTTCATCTTCTTCAAGGTACCCTGTTCCCTTAAAAGCTTCTATAACCTCATTTAATCTTTCGTTAAATAAATAGTCAGATTCATAATCAAAAACATCATATTCTATTCCTAATTTTTTAAAAATAGCCGTTTGTCCATCTATACAAATTTGAACTAGTTTTCGAAATTCATCTCTTACATCTTTATTCCCATTTTCCAATTGGTAAAGCATCTCAAAGACTTCGTCTTCAATAGCAGGATTCTCTTTTAATTGATTGTTGAAATCAACATATATATCCAACAAATCCTTAAATGTTATATTGATTTTATCTCTTGATCCTAATAATAACATCGCTATTTGTTTACCTATATCATTAACAAAATAATGTACTTCTACATTATAACCTTCAAACTTAAGTAATCTTACAATTGTATCCCCAACCATTGCATTACGAGCCCTTCCAACATGGGGTGATGCATTAGGATTAATACTTGTATGCTCTATTAATACAGATTTTCCATTACCGGATTCACTTGATCCATAATGTTCTTTTCGTTCTAATACATCTTCGATAACATTTTTAAATAATTGCTCTTTTTCAATAAAACAATTAAGATAACCACCTTTAACCTCCGTCTTATCAATAAAATCTAGTTCATTAATTATTGTACTTAATTCTAGAGCAATATCACCAGGAGATCTCCGAAACACCCTCGAAAAAGCAAAACATGGTATAGATATATGACCTGTTTCAACATCTGGAGTGACTGAAAATACAACATCAATTTCAGAATACTTTTGTTCAATTTTTTTCTTGATTGCTTCTTTAAAGTAATTCATAAAATCTCCTTGTATAATGAACATATAGTAAAATTCAATGCTCATTTGTTTTATTTTTACTATAATGAACTTAGGCGCTGT
>PGZV01000024.1 GCA_002841495.1 Firmicutes bacterium HGW-Firmicutes-2
TTTTCAAGAATAATTTGTCATCAAGCTCACACCAACCTTGACTCGCTTTCACAAGTGATTATTCTTTACTTTCTGATTCAACATATTAGTTTTATTAATTTATATATTTATAGCATATGTATTTATTTGTGTCAATGTTATTTTTTAAAAACATAATTGATTCAATGATATCAGATATCAACTTGATAAGATGTTTTAAATTGCCATGTAAACTCTATAATATTGTTTGTAACAACATCATGCCTCACCAGTTTTGTATCTTTTTATCTCATCACTTAATTTCTCTAGTCCATCTACAATTTGTGACTCTGTTACATTACCAAACCCCATGACCAGCTTCACTTCACCTATACATGTTTCTCGTGGAAAACAATATGCATCTAAAAACTGCATATTTACACAGGCACTCTTCATAGCTTTTTTAAGGTCATATCTGTCTATCACTTCACTAAAATCTAAAATCAAATGCAATCCAGATTTATGACCAGTTATTACAATCTTGTTGCCAAAATGTTTTTGAATTTCTTGTATAATCATTCTTCTCTTTCCATCATACAATTTCTTCATTTTACGAATATGTTTTTCATAATATCCTTGTGATATAAAGGATGCCATGGTCGCCTGCTCAAACAAAGATGTATGTATATCAGAATTGTACTTAACCTCTTCGATTGTTTTTATCAATTCTCGAGGTACAATCATAAAACCTAATCGAATCGCAGGACATAGTGTTTTAGAAAACGTCCCTAAATAGATAACTCGAGACGGTTCAAGACCTTGCAATGCTTGAATCGGTTCTCCTTCATAACGAAACTCACTATCGTAATCGTCTTCAACAATATAACAATCATGCCGTTTTGCATACCCAATCAATTCTATACGTCTATTAACCGGCATAACCCCACCAGTAGGAAATTGATGACTTGGCGTTGTGAAAATAAGTCTTGGTGCTTGCTCAGGTAATTCAGATGTAATCATACCATTTTCATCTACATTTATTGATTTGATCTGGGCACCAAATTGATTTAATGTTGTAATAATTCCTGTACTAACTGGATTTTCTATAAGTATATAGGATTCTTTTTCTACAAATGCCCTAAGTAGGCTAAATCCTTGAGCAGCTCCATTAATAATAACTATTTGCCTTGAATCAGCTTGAATCCCACGCCATCTTTTTGCGTAATCCACAATGGCATTTCTAAGAGGATAATATCCCATAGGATTATGATAATCGAACATGCCAAAATCCAATGTTCTCACCGTCTGCTTATACAGCTTAGTCCAATCTTCAATAGGAACATACCGTAAGTCTGGCACACCGGTTCTAAAATTATAGTGATTCTGTTCTTCCTCATATAAAAGTTGTCTGGTATCAGGCATCTCAGAATTAGGAATATACTCACTCTCTAATAGAACACCTTCATTCACATAAGTACCCGCTCCCTCTATTGAATAAACGTATCCTTCAGCTAACAATTGTTCATAAGCATCAACTGCCACAATTCTCGAAACATCTAGTTCTAAAGATAAGACTCTTGTTGAGGGTAATTTCTGATTACCAACAAAATCCCCTCTTAAAATACTATCTTTAATAACACTATAAATCTGCCTGGTCATAGTCATATCACTTAATTTATCAATTTTTATAAACATATCATCACCAAGTGGTATTATTGTTTTTTACAAAAATCGGCACTACCGCATACCACTACTTCCTGTTACTATTATACCAGAACAATCATAACACTGTTAAGGAGGAATTATATGCTTTCTTTTTTTATCACATCATTATTAATAGCACTTATCCCTGGCCCCGGAGTAATATATACAATTTCTACAGGTATATCTTACGGAAAGACCAAAAGCCTCCTAGCTGTGATTGGATGCACTCTTGGGATTATCCCTCACTTGGTTCTGGGTGTTTTTGGTGTAACACTTTTTTCTAAACTTTCATCTGAAATATTAGCTCTAGTACAAAGCATTGGTGCATGTTACTTAATTTATCTTGGTTATAAATTAAGTAGTCAAAAGACAAGTTTCAAAATAAATACAACAAAAAAAGTACTGGCAAATCGCTTATTTGTGATTCAACCAATACTTATAAATCTACTTAATCCTAAGCTAACTTTATTCTTTTTGTCTTTTCTTCCTCAATTTGTTAATAACAGCCATGATACCGTTTACCAGACCATCCGATTAGGTATTCTTTTCATGATACTTACTTTTCATGTATTTCTAATTTACGGATTACTATCTGCGCAATTAAGCAAACTTTTTCTCTCTCGCCCAAAATATTTATTCAACTTTCAGAAATTAGTGGGCATGATTTTTATTGGTTATGCAACAACCATTTTACTAGATGTCTTGGCGACCGTAAGGACGTTACACTTGGTTCCCTGACCAAAAGAACTGTCCCGGTCTTAACTTTTTCAATTAATGCACCTAACTCTGTTTTGAATTCAGAATTGTTAATATAAGCAAGTCCGGTATCGGCTAAGTAATACTTATCAGATTTGGTCAGAATACGTTTTTCTCCACCATTAAACAATTCAAATTCTAGTTTAGCCCATCAAAACAACCTTTTTCCATCTAATATATTGATACCAAGCTCTTTGGCCACACCGGTTTGCTTAAATGGATTTATTTTTTCTACGACGTTGTCACGTTTGAAAAGCGAACCTGTATTTTTAAACCAAAATGTTACATTTGCTTTTATGCACTGTTCGCGGATGTTAAGCACCCACTCATAATCACATTCACGAGCTTCTCGTCCTGTTTCACCTCCGACTGTAACATGGTCTACGCCATGAAGATAGGGTGTTAAATCGATCGCTTCTAAAAGTGGTGCGCAGGCAATAAAACGTCGCTTAATCGGATAGGATAAAAATAAGGGAAGCCTATAGTCGGCTACTTCTTTATTTTCGACACTACATCCAATATTTACATTGTCATAGCCATTTCCCCAATCTGATGGGAGGGATACAAGGAAACGATCAATCCGCTTGGTTAAAATCAGAAAATCAATGTCGGTTCTTTCCTTAATGATAGCCCACGCTTCTTTGCGCCACTCATCCGCTTCTGGAAGAAAAAAGTCCGTTGCAAAGCAGGTCGCAAGAATCTTGTTTCCTTTGATCCTGTATTCACCTTTTGCATTTGTCCTTATAGGCCAATCGAACTTATCTGTTTTTTGTATGGTGTTTTGGCCATAGCGTTTGGCATGTGGCCCATAAAAATAGCAGTTTGTACAACCATCACTTGCTTTGTAACAACCTGTCCACGGCTCCCAGTTCATATACATCCTCCTCATTTATTTATTTATTTATGTAGGTTATCTCATGTATTAACGTTCGTATATTCTTCTTGAATTTCTTTTCCGACAAAATCTCATTGGTAAAAAATTCACCACGCTACATCCTTATTCTTTTAGTGCAATGTAAATATTGACATCTGCATGTTCCCAATCATCATTTAAATACTCTTCAAAATCACCGGTGAAACTACGTTCTAAATTCATAGCCCAAATTTCATCCCACGCCTTAACCACTGCATCGACCATATGACCGTGAATTGAAAATTTGGCATATTTTCCTGCGGGGATTGTTTTCACGGTTATATTTTCATTATCCGCTTTTGAGACCTCAACGCCTGCTGTAACACAGTATTGATCTTTCGTATAGTCGGAATATAATCCAATGGCATGTGTGTTGATTTTATTCTTTATTGTTTCATATGTTCCTCCTTGAAAAAGGTCTTCCCATAATCCAGAGATGATTTCACTCACTTTAGGATCTGTATTTCCTGTTACCGCACTTACTCCAACAACGGTTTTCTCGTCTAACTTCACAACTTCATAATTCATTAACATGACCTCCAATTTTTGTTTTATTATTTAAACTATAAGGTCATTATACACGCCTTAATATGACTACTATGTGTCATATTAAAAATAATATTCTAATATTTTTTCTAATTCTGCTTGAATTTCTTTTCGGACGAATTCTGGTTCTATTACTTGGCAATGACTTCCAAAGGACATGATATAGTAAAAAATCCATTCTCCTTTAGGATACTTGATCTCTACGATATAGCTACCATCCTCTTGTTGTTCATAGTCTTCAAACTCATCGAATACTCTATATTCAATTTTTTCAGATAGTTTTAATTTGAGTAAAATAAAGTCTTCCTGAAAGACTTCTTTCTCCAAAAAAATCTGTTTTGGTTTTTTCCTTTGAAAAATTTCATCTTCTACTAATAACTCTTTGATTCGTCGAAGTTTAAAAAATCTCATATCCTTTCGCGTGTGGCAATAGCCATATAGATACCAAGCTCCACCTTTAAAACACAGTTTTAACGGTTCAACTTCACGAGAAGTTGTTTGTTTTTTTTGCACTTGAATAGGAAAATTTAATCACATGTTTTTCTAATATTGCCCCTTTGATTGTATTAAATACGTCTGTCTCATTTTGTGCATTTGCCCATGAGGAAAAGTCGACTTCAATCCAATCCGTTTCCGATTCTCCCAACAAACTGCTTATCTTATTAAAAGTTGTTTCGGTTTTATTTAGATCAATGGCTTTAATCGCTTTTAGAGAAGATAAAATATCGTCTTTTTCCGCATCGGTAATTACTGCTTTATTCAAAATAAAGTTTGGAAGTAATGAAATACCTCCACCTCTTCCTTTTTTCATATAAACCGGAATTCCAACCGCTGACAAGATTTCAACATCGCGAAAAATAGTCCTTGTGGAGACTTCGAAACGCTCAGCAAGTTCCCTAGATGTCACTGTTTTTTTATCTAGTAAAATATATATGATTTCAAATAGCCTGTTGATTTGCATTGAACTCATTCCCTTACTGTAGAATTGTTTTTAATAGTATATCATGGTTAAAGGGTCAAAACTAAGTTTCACTAAATTCACATATAATATGTAGATTACGTAGATACATTCGTAACTATATATTGTATGTGAAAGTTCAACTATATAGTTTTGACACCTTAACCATATTATACGCTGTAAGTATAACTTAAGTGCTTGGGCACTTCTATTCTTAATCAAGCGACATATAAATAATAAAAACGAAACACTAATTGTCACAATAAAATTTCTAGTATTGTAATAAGAACAACAATCCCATAGACCCATTTATTCCAGTTAAAAATCCTTTCACCACCGAAGCTTGCCATTGGATAAAATGGCATCACACTGATTGCCAGGAGTATGCGTCCAAGTGTTACCACTGCATCAACAAATTCAATGTTAGCTGAGGAAGTTCTTCCGATAAGAACCAACAGGAAAACAGATCTCCACTGAAATAAAGCAGTCTTACCTAGAACACTTCGAAAATCTTGATCTCTTCTGTACTCACTCGGATACCAGTTACCGGAAATATAATATTTTCCTTCACTTGCTAGACGTCGCACATGAACATTCCTGTCTTTGCTCCAGAAAATCATAAGCTCAAGTGTGGCTGCCTGCCAATCAGTTCAGCACAAGCCCCATCATAGTAATCTTTAAATTTTTGCCATATCTTGAAACTCCTGACCTTAGTTTGCAAATGACTAAAACTACTCATTGTCTCGACATGTGTGGAGATGTGGTCGCAGACAGTTTTATTTGCTTCTTAATAATTTGTAATACCTTCTCCACTTTTGTTAAGTACTGGATAACTATCAACTTCAATCTTTCAAGCCCAGTTTTTAGAAAGGTTTGTTTACGGGAACATAACCATATGATTAGCACATAGAATCGAATGATCAACACTTATTAGGAGAATTTTTTCTCTGAAACTTTTACCTATATTTTGCTACTTGGCAAGATATGAATTAAACCAATTTCTTCTAATCTACAGCTTTGGCATAACCATATATTTGTTTTTATAGAAATGAATCGCTGATACGCCAATCAAAAGGACAATTCCTATTAAAGCAACATTTGGTAATAAATTGTATTTTCCTTACCTATTAGGTCTTTGTATCCTCTTTCTGTATAGTAATGATATTTGGCTGATTTGTTCATATACCTTATTATATGGTTGCAATCTTCAAATACAATCGGATATGGTATGCTATCCAAAATACAAGACATGATGCTTTCATTATCCATGATTTTCTCCACCATCTTATTCATATCAAGTCATTCGCTTCTCTTCTATTATATATCAAACGATATCTTTTATAAATCGAAAGGATTCATTTTAACCCTTTGTCATCAACACCACAAACTCAACGTGAAATTATTGAGCTATTTCGCACTTTCATAAAACATAATAAACCTAGTGTTTATAAAAGTTCTATATCAATATTATCTTCTCGAGCTACAATTTTCAATTAGGCTATTTTCAAAATTTACTGTTTCGAACTATGTTTTTACTTTTTCTTTGTACTCCATTTGCGCCTATAATAACATTGCTTCTTTTAGTTTTTTCTGTCTGTACCGCTTGAAATCTTTCCTTTGAAATAATTACTGTGTTGTTATTCTCACATAAATAAACCGCTTCATGTTTCCATTATCCAATAATCTTACATTACCCTTATATTTTTCGTTGCTAAGCATCACATCAACTCATCTTGATTTATTGCTATTCGTTTGTTTTGGGCTATAATATCCTGGGTTCTAGAAACTAAAATATCCATTTCATCAACAAGGTTTCTTTGTTGTCTTTCCATTTTAGACTACATTCTGGTATGACCTCTAAAAAAGGTATATTCCCATCATTAAATATGATGGAAATACGCCGCTGAAATTATTTTAATTCATAGTCATAAGGTCAAGTCTATTACATGGTAAATAACAAAAGCCACGGGAAACCCCGCGGCTTTAACCTAGTGTGATGACAAATACTTTGTTACGTCCATTGTCTTTGGCTTTATACAGTTCCTGATCGGCAAGGCTTGTACAATGCTTAAGATTGGTTGAGTCAATACGTCCAAAACACCCACCGACACTTATTGTGACTTTTGTAGGAGAAAGTTCCTCCGAAGAAGGGATGGACAATGACTCGATTACAGTTCTTAGTTTTTCTGCAATAGTGGAAGCCTCCTGCCAAGAGTTGACACGGATGAAACAAAGAAACTCCTCACCACCATAACGCCCTACAAATCCTTTGTCTCCAACAATAGCTTTGATGTTTTCGGACAGGACCTTCAGACAAACGTCACCTTGTATATGTCCAAAAGTGTCATTGTAAGTCTTGAAATGATCGATGTCAATAAATAGGATCACACCTGTGAGAGAACCGGTTTCATTAATTTGGTTGATGAAAATCCTATCGAGTCCTCTTCGGTTGTAAATCTGAGTCAATTCATCGATCAAAGTCTCTTTTTGAAGTATGGTATTAATGGCCATCAAATGATTCAATTCCTCATTGGCGATTTTAACATCCTCTTCAAGTTTATTGGTTAAAAGTTCAATTTTTTTAGTACGTTCCTTTTCTTTAAAATACTGGAATTCGACGGATAAGATTTCGAGGCGTTTGGAAAGATTGACGGCATCGATTTCTTTTTCTTTGACATGATAAGCCTTATGGTAGGTGAGTGCTTTTTCATACATAAAGTTGCTTTCATAATATTTCGAAAGTGATTTGTAAATTGTACATACTTTGTTGTCGAGCTTGTTGTTGATGGCATATTCAAGTGCTTCATTCCAGTTGTTCAATGGATTTTTACCTGTGTGTTCATTGAACTTTGCCATTTCCATGAGCAGTTCCACCAAATAAAATTTATTGTTTACACGGGTTATTTTATCGAGTGCTGACTTATAATAACGATCAGCAGCCATGTAATCACCTTTCATTTGCATGGCGCGGCCGAGCTTGGTTTCAGCTTCCCCTTGATTGATCATATCGTTAAACTTCATGACAATCGTGTAAGATTTCATCAGTTCATCATAAGAAGCTTCATATTTTTCTTGAAGGTAATATATTTCACCGATATTGAGATGGATTACAGCTTTGTTGGACTCAAGCGAATGGGTTTCGCAGATTTCAACGCCTTTTTCATAATACATTAGAGCATTTGGATAATCCTCTGCCATTCTGTAGATTTCACCGATATTGTTGTAAAGAGAAGATTCAAGATTTGCATCAGAATCTTTTTCAATTTTGGAAACGGAAGACAAGAAATAATCCAGAGCATCTGTGAAAGCACCAAAGTAAAAGTATATTATTCCGATGATATTGCTGACTTTTAAAATCCCCTTGGCATTGTCATATTTTTCGAAGATTTCCAGAGCTTGAAACGCAAGTTCCAGTCCACGGGAATAGTCGGACATGACTCTACAGGCATAAGCCATATGAAAAAGTGAGTAGGCATATGATAACGGTTGATGGGTCGCTTTTGAAAGCTCCAGTGCGCTCTTTGCATGATCATAGGATTCTTGTGGATTTTGGTTGGCAATTTTTTTTGAGTGTTCCAAAAGCTGTTCTATCTTAGTTTTATTGTCCATATTAGCACCTCATTTGCATTATAATTGATTTTTGAAAGTTAGGCTATATAAAATAAAAATTACAGCATTCATTATTCTACCTAAATTCAACGTATTGAATGCTAATCTTAAAGAAACATTTATTCATCAAGACTTTGAAAGAACTTTTTAAAGTATTAGCTTAGAAACTAACTATTTCTTCAAAACTAACTGCGAGACCGTCTCAACGTGGCGGGTATAGGGCTTAAGAATATATGAGACGGATGGGGTATGGTGAGTAAAAATATAATATATTCTAGTAATGAGAGCATTCTACTTATCAGCTGAAGGATACATAGGTAAAAACACAGAAAACCGATTCTTTTTTTAACGCAACATCTTCTTCGTCATTCACAAAATCCAATGCCTCTAGAACATCTTTCAGTTTAATTTGCCTTTTCTTCTTTCTGAAACGAGATTTCCATTAGCTCTTGTGCAATTTCCCTGCTGAGCACTCGCATTAAATTGTCATCTTCTTTTTCTCTTGAAAGCAGATTCATACTACCATACCACACAATCTCTTCATCAATGACAGCGTAATGCTCATGCATGGCAGACCGTCCTATAACTTTGATACCAGCATCAACTAATTGCTCAACTAATTCTCTTGTCTTTTCAATTCTTTTTTCAGGATAGCTTTCAGGCGATAATGTTAGAACCGCAACTGATATACCTGCTTCCTGCCTTTTCTCTATCAATGCTATCAATTGTTTTACTTTTCTCACGTTAATTCCAGGACTGGATATAATCACGTTTTTGTTTGATTCTGTTAAATCCTTTAAATAGACTTCCTCATAAGATTTCTTATCAAAAATTGCATTCGCACTTTGTTTCTTATCAACCAGTGCCATACATATTTGATATCCGATTTTCCTATAAGCTCTAAGTCTTTTGTGATACATTCTTTCAAGTACCCGGATATGTGAATCCACATAGTCATAAATAATAACTTCTTGCTTCCCATCAAAATCTCTATGAAGTCTACCTGCATACTGTTCTACATTGCCTTCCCAAGCGATTGGAGTTGTCAACATCATCGTATCCAATCTTGGGTAATTAAAGCCTTCACCAATATACTGTCCAATTGCAACAAGAATAATCGTTTCTGCTTCTGGAACTGCTTTCATCTGTTGTCTGATTTTGTCTCTTTCCTTAACTTTTTTACCGCCTTGTAAAAGAAAAATGTGATCAGCTCTATCTTCTAGCAGATCAAATAATACAGCAGCATGATCTTTGAATTTTGTTAAAACTAGTGGTGTTCTTCCATTTTCCAAACATATTGAAACATCAGCAATAATCTGCTCATTTCTGATTTCACTTTCCCTAGCCAATTTATAGGCATCATTTATTTTAATCGTTTCTCCATCTGGATGAACAAGCCTTGTAAACCGTGGATATACAAAGTGCTCAATTCCCTGCTCCTTCGCTTTATCCTTAGCAGTATAACGATAACGTATCGGTCCAAACTGCATAAATATTTTGGCTTCCTGACCATCATCTCGTTTGGGTGTTGCAGTAAGTCCATAAACATATTTGGCATTCACTTCATTCAGCACTTCTTCTGATGTTTGCGAAGCACCATGATGACATTCATCCATAATAACAAGACCGTAGTCTTTTACAAGTTGATTAATCTCACCATTCTTCCCCAATGATGAAATCATAACAACATCGATAATTCCAGTTACAGAATTATGTCCTGCATACATACGACCGATGACACTTTTCCACTTTTTTACTCTACCGGTTGGTGTTCGATATTCTGGAGGTTCTTCATCTACAATCAAGAACTTTTCAAAGTCCTCAACCCAGTTTTTCATGATTTCTGTATTATGAACCAGAATTAACGTATTCACTTTCCTAGCTGCAACTAAATAGGCACCCACCGCGGTTTTCCCAAATGCAGTTGCAGCTCCCAATACTCCAATATCATGCTTCATGATTTCTTCAGAAGCCTTCTGTTGTTCAGGACGAAGTTCACCAATGAACGTAACTGCAATTTTTGTGCCTTCCTGTCTTCTGTCTATTTTTTTGTAGACTATGCCTGCCTCATCAAGTTTTTCCACTAGTTTTTCTTCACAGCCACGAGGTATACACAGATACTGATCAACATCTCGACTACACGATATAATCCTAGCTGTTCCTCTTGTCCCAAATCCCATGGCTTGATTCTTATAATACTCTGGATTACTAAAAGCAGCCAACCTTCTGATTTGATTTTGTAACCTTGGTTTTACATTCCCCGTATCAATATAGATCTGATTGGCCATTGTAATATCCAATGTACCGTCAACATCCACGAGTTCAAAGTTATTCTTTTTCTTTTCCCAAGGCTTAGATATGCTATTGTCACTATTTTCTGCCGTTCCGCTCATATCTTCAGCGAGCAATCCCAGCAAACCATCGGCAGACCATTCACTTATTTTTTCTTCAACAAATGTTCTCGATATTTTGTTGGTTGACCTAAGTTTTTGCCACTGATCAGGATATGCATTCCAGTTTTCGTCAATAAAAGCACTATTACCATATTTTAACGCTTGCCCTTGTAAAGGCAATGCAATAAGATTTCCCAGTCTGCCCTCAAGCAAATAATCTTGTGCAGGTAGCATTCGATCATAGGACTTAAAACTTTTTTGATTTACAGACTCTGCTCCTTTAGTGAGTAAGGCAGCACCAAATTTTCTAGCTATAGCTGCTGGAATAGGCTCCTCAAAAAAAAGCCAAATATGTGCACCTTTTCCGGATCTTGATCGCTCAACTAAGATATTTACATCATTAAGCTGACAGATTGATCTCATTGCATTAACTTCACCAATCCATTCATCATCTGTATTGGCAAAATCATCAACCTCACTCTTTTCATCATGGTTATCAAAATCAAAGACGAGAAAATTACAGGTTCCATCTTCTAATATTGGATACAATCCAATGACATCGGAGCAATCTTCTTTTTCTCCAATCAAATGCTGCATAATTACTTTACCTCTTAGTTGCTTATACTTCTGATTATTGCACTCATTGCATTTGATCTTTTTTCCATTCTTCTTAGGACATATACCATCTTTCCAAAAATTCCAACACTGAGTATAATAACCTGTCTTTCCTGTTTTAGGACTTGGTCTTCCTCCTCGTTTACTATATACATCCATTCTTCCTTTGAACATAGAGTAGAAGAATCTGAAATGACTCTTTGTTATTTCTTCCTTAATAATGCGGGCTCCTTGGTCAATATCTTTATAATCAGTACCAATACTTGTTTCACTATTCGCGCATACATCATAAGGGATATTTGTGTCTTGCAAAATCCCTTGAAGATATTTAACTTTTGACTCGAGAAGAAGTATTTTGTCTTGTAATTCACTTATTATTTTATCTTTGTTTTCCACAAGAATTCACCATTTATCAAATCTATTCTCTATGTCCCAGATGATAATAACTCATCATTATAGTTTCACCTACCACAAAACATTGGGCGTTTTTGTACTATCCAAATTTATTTCACTTTCAAAGTTTATTATGCAATTCTACGGCTTTCTTCCAATAATAGAACCCTTCCGGTGTTATCTTTTTAATCGTCTTGAAGTATTTAGCATAACCTTCAAGTTCAACGACTTCCTTACTCAAATCCATAGATTCATCAAATCTTTCAATAGAATTATCCTTTGTCATGAGCAACATTGCACTGTATGCTGCCTTTGAGGCGCATAATAGAGCTTCCTCTATAATAAAGTTTCTGGAGAAAATATGGCTCCTTACACGCTTAACGCCCAGCTCCAATTCTTTGAATTCATCTTTTTTCACTCCCCCTCTCATTGAGACAATGAAGGATGTATCGTAAATGTCATGAAGAACATCATCCGATGTTTTATCTGACATTTCCCTATAATTCAATTCATTCTGCGCAATCTCAGTAAATGTCTCTCTCACATGGTCCAGGTTTAAAACTTTATCAAACAGAATACTGACATCAAACAACTGCTTCATGATTTCCAGTTCTTTATCTTTACCGTATGGTATCCCAGTGGTATTGGGTGCAAATGCAGTTAACTTATCACCTAAGATACAATCAATTGTTGGTATAAGTACATATACTGGATTTCCATCCGTTATCAAAAAAGTACTTTCTATGGGCATTGTCACCATCTCAACATATGGATTATCCTCGTACAGAATATCTAGCAGAATATACTTTTCGGTATCATCCAGCAACGATGTGAAATAAAACTTATAATGTACCTTCGGTATTCCATTTTCATTCTTTCGTTCATTCTTCTCATATTTGGTAAATATGAAATTATCGGCTACCACTCCATCCATCAATGCATCAAGACCCTCATCCTCTTTAAGGATAATATCAATATCGATGGAGAACCGGTGAATTTCATCCAAGAGCAAAATCAAAGATGTCCCACCTTTGAAAATGAGATCCACACCACTGGATACAAGTTTCTCTAGCAGATACAATGCGCACATAACCTTTTCAATCAGCTCACTGTTTCCTTTTGCTTTGCCTTTTTTGAAATGATTACTTCTATCTTCAATCCATTCTCTCGTAAATGTCCTTTGGTCAATCATGCTTTCTCTTTCACCCCTTTGTTATAAGCAACGCCAATTTCCTGCTGCATATAATCTGTTATTTTGTCCTTGATGCCACGATTACGTGCATATCGGTAAAGTGTCGTCAGATTGATTTCATATTCCTCAAAAGTTCTCTTAAAAATATTCTTCATCTCATTGCCCTGATAGGATACCAACAGCGTTTTGTCAAAGAACAGATCCACCAGGATTTTTTCAATCTTTGGAATTTTCACATTGCCGCTGTCCAGAATAGGTGCTTCTTTTAAAAGTGATTTTACAATAATGGCATCACTGCTCAAAATATAATTCTCAACATCACTTTCAGTGGGATTCATGAATACGTTATCTTTTTTCTCCTTCAAGAGATTAAAAACCGAACTGACAACTTCTTTATCCACTTCGAATATCATAAAGGAATTATAGAGCTGATGATTCATATAAGTATCCAACCAAGATGTATCCCAGACGCTGACATCGACATAGGGAAATTTGCTTCTGATCCGGTTATAAAGAATTTTGGTACTTCTGGATATTTCCGGTTGAAACTTCTTCTTATGGTCCAATATATAGACACCTCTTTTAACACTGCGAAGCACACCTTCTTTTTTTAGCTCATACACGCGCCATCTGAAGGTGCTTTCGATCAAATCTCCTTCTTTTGTTTTATATAACTCAAAGAGTTCCTTTGATGAAAATGGTGTTTCATATCCAAATTTGTTAATTATATCCTCAAATGTTGTTTTTATTTTTTTCATAGTAATCCCCTAGGCCAAAACTATAAGCATCGTGTTTTTGCACTCCGTTATTTTCCAACAAAACGGAATTTTTATATTCTATTCCGTTTTGTTGGTTTTTTAATTATAACACCTAATTTCTCCATTAACAACCTCAACTATTACATTTAGGAATATATTGCTAATTTTTAAATCCAAACAAATAGGAATATACATGATATTTTCCTATTTGTTTGATTCCACTTAGATTTGGTGAATAATATTTCACGTACACTATGCTCTCTCAGAGCGAAATATTCAGATTTGGTTCATTCACCTACATATAAGTCCAAATTTCACTTCCCAAAAAGTATATGATCATCAAAAAAAAGCTCCAGTCGACTTATATATTTCAAGCAAAAAATCCACTGAACGTTATCTAGCACCCAGTGGATTGAATGATCGCTATAATCATTTCAAGGTTATAATATTTTGTATTATAATTTTTTCCTTCAAAGGCAATTCGTCGGAATTTCCGACATACTGAATTTTCATCAAATTCATCTAATAAAATATTTTTGATGGGGTTGTAATTGTGCTCTTGCCTTTTCCAAATAACTCAGAAATTAGTTCCTTGTGTCAATCCAAACGTTTTCATCTGCAATCAAGCACTTATATGGAGACTTCTTTATTTTGTCCTGTAAATATTAGAAATTCTGCTGTACTACTTCTTATATGACGTTTTTCATTCATTGTCACATCTCCTCATCCATTTATTCTAAATAGCAAATCTTACATCTATAAACTTTCTTAACGTCTTTTCTAAATAGCCACTCTGATTTCTATCAAACGAATAATAATTATGATAAAATCTAAATGCTAAAATTATGACGGGTTCACATGTTTCAATAGCACGATTGTTTCACAATGAATGGTATAGAGCTTAAGCACATATGAGACGGATAGGGTATGGTGACTTAGAACATATTCTAATACAATGTGAACAGAATTTCAACCAAATCACGTACAAATATATCCTCATATACTATAATATTTATTCTGTATTATTAATACTAACGTACTTCTGATTCTTAGATTTTGGTACATCAGGTTTTGTCATTTTCAGCATACCTTTTTCTATTAATGGATTTATATAATTTTGCATCATCCCATAAATTGTCGTTATACCCAAAAAAATTGCAATTTCTTTTCTAGACTTAGGTTCCTTGCAATATTTTAACAAAGCTACTAACTGAATAGTAGTCAAGTCATTCTTTTGAATTATAAATTAAAGAAAATCTAATAAAAACAGGCATTCGAAAGCGAGTGAAAGCGGTCGAATGCCTGGAATGTTTATGTGATTGCTTTTCTATTACTAAAATCCAATTTATGCGCTAACATTTGTTCTTACACCTGATACATACCAAAATTAGCCTAAATCCTTTATTTACAATGCTTTAAAAGGCAAATCGTCTCTACTTGCCTTAAGTAGACAATAATGATGGTTTCCGGGCCTGACATTTCCTTGGCGGTAAGCAAGTGATTGGCCAGCCTCATTTCTTTTCCAATTTCTTGATATCGCTTGTCCCAATCTCTTCTATTGCCTTTAACTGACTTCTTGCCAATTGATGCAATAATTGCACTCTTTCAGCTTGTGACTTATCTTGTTCAATCAAAATTGCATTATAGCTCTCCATATTTGCCAAAACCAGCAATTGATTCAAAGTAGCATAGTCCCTTATATTTCCTTTCATTTTAGTATTTTCTTCACGCCACTGTTTTGCAGTTATTCCAAATAGCGCTACATTAAGCAGATCTGCTTCGCTAGCATAGGTCATAGAAATTTGATATGGTGTCAATTCGGGTGGCAACAAATTTTCTTTTATTGCATCTGTATGAATTCTATAGTTCAACTTTGAGATTTCACGGTTCAAATTCCAACCTAGTGAAAATCTGCTGCTTTCATCAGTTTTCAGTCTCTTATAATCTTTTATTATGTAGAGTTTAAATTCTGCTGAAATCCAAGATGCAAATTCAAGCGCTATGTCAGAATGGGCAAATGTACCACCATATCGTCCCGATTTAGAAATTATTCCTTTTGCATTTACAGCTGTTATCCATTTTGTGGGTGACATTGTAAATGCATTCAGTCCCGCTTCTTTTCTAAACCCGTCGAATTCGACGGGTTTAAAATCTTGATTATGTAAGTTTTCCCATAATCCTAAAAACTCAATAGTATCCCGGTTACGCATCCAATTCTTAATGACATCATTCGGTTCGTTGCTTTTATATCTAGCTATATCTGTAAGCGAAATGTATTCATTATGAAAATCTTCACTGTAAATTGAAATGTCTATTCCTTTAGCATGGATGGTTTCTTTAATCGACTTTTTCAACATGCCTAATCCTCCTACATTGTCGTAGAAATTTCTTGCTCTGTTATTTATTATATCGCATACGCAAGCAAAGAACAAGTGTTCGCTTTTGCCGTTTGCCTTTTTAACGTATTTAATCGTTTGTATTTAATCGTTTTAATCGTTTGTGTTAATCATTTTGTTTACAAACGTAAACCCTTGAAAACCGCCTTACCTGGTCGGTCTCAAGGGTTTTTTCTATTTTTTATTCAGCAGACAGACCGTCTCGACGTGCCTTGAGTAGACAAAAATGATGAAGCTCAGGCATAGTAATTCCTTGGCGAAAATGTATTCTTTTAAAACAAATTAAGAGAATGATTTTCCTTTTTCTAATTTCTTGATTTCACTCGTCCCAATTTCTTCTATTGCTTTTAATTGACGTATTGCCAATCGATTTAATAATTGTAATCTTTCAGCTTGCGACTTACCTTGCACAATCAAAATGGCATTATAGCTTTCCATATTCGCCAATACCAACAATTGATTCAAAGTAGCATAGTCCCTCATATTTCCCTTTTGACTTACATTCTTATCACGCCACTCTTTCGCTGTTTTTCCAAATAGTGCTACGTTAAGCAGATCTGCTTCGCTAGCATAGGTCATAGATATTTGATAAGCGGTCAATTCAGGTGGTAACAAATTCTCTTTTATGGCATCTGTATGAATGCGATAATTCAACTTTGAGATTTCACGGTTTAAATTCCAGTCTAATGAGAGTCTGCTACTTTCATCAGTTTTCAATCGCTTATAGTCTTTAATAATATAGAGTTTAAACTCAGCCGAAATCCAAGATGCAAACTCAAATGCAATATCAGAATGTGCAAACGTACCACCATATCGCCCTGATTTTGAAACAATACCAATTGCATTAACGGTTGTAATCCATTTTGTTGGAGACATTGTAAATGCATTCAACCCTGCATCTTTTTTAAACCCGTCGAATTCGACGGGTTTAAAATCTTGGTTATGTAAACTTTCCCATAGCCCCAAAAATTCTAAAGTATCCCGATTACGCATCCAATTCTTTATTACATCGTTTGGTTCATCGCTTTTATATCTTGCAATATCTGTAAGTGAAATGTATTCATTATGAAAATCTTCACTGTAAATTGAAATGTCTATTCCTTTTGAATGAATGGTTTCTTTAATTGGCTTTTTTAACATACCTAACCCTCCTACATTCAAAACATCAATGGATGACACATTTCTTTAATGCATGGCATGAAAACGTCTTTTCTATCCTTTATTATACATCATTTGCAAATAAAGAACAAGTGTTCGCATTTGTGTCAATCATCTTTTTATTTAGTATAAGAAAAAGCCACCAAGCATGTTTACGACACTCAGTGGCTCTTAATCGTTCTATTAACTTATTTCTACTTTCTTTCCAGCTTAACTACCGTCTCAACGTGGCTTGAGCGGAAGTTATAGCTGTCAAATACTAGTAACCAAAATATTTTTATCAGAAATTCTCTTTGTGAGAACATATCCACTGTGGGCTTTCGTGTGTGAGAAGATATCAACGACATAATAACTTGGTAACTGTGTCCTTTACCGTAGATGACATTAACCAGCATCTGATATCATTAAAACCAAACTTATTCCCTCTTATTTTATAAATCTTTTACTTGAGATTTTATAACTTCATATCCTAATTTATCGATGGCATTTTCAATATCTTTTATAGATACTTTTTCATCATCATATTCCACTCTAACTTTACTTGAATTAAATAGCACCTTTATGCTTTTTTTGTCTACTCCATCTAATGATTTAACTCCATTTTCTATTTTTTGCATACATGATGGACATGTTAATGTTTCTAATTGAATTGTTGCTTTTTGCATTTTTCATCTCTCCTTTAGTTTATGTTAATTGTATTATATACTATTATTATCTATAATAAATTGATTTACATCAAGAATTTTATTTATTTTTATTTTCTTAATTTATAGCGAAGAAGTCTCATACCATTTAAAATCACTACTAATATACTTGCTTCATGTACTAACATACCGATTGACATGTTCATCCATTCACTAAAGAATACGCTGGCAAGAAGGACTAATACAACCCCTACTGCAATAATAATATTTTGAAGCATGTTATTAGCGGTTGCTTTTGTTAAACCTAATGCATGTGGCAAGCGGCTGAAATCTGAATTCATTAAAACAACATCTGAAGTTTCGATTGCTACATCTGTTCCATTTCCCATAGCAATTCCAATTTGTGCTAGAGCTAGTGAAGGACTATCATTTACTCCATCTCCAACAAATGCCACAATTTGACCTTTTTCTTGTAACTCTTTAATATATGTTGCTTTATCTTCTGGCAACATATGTCCATGAGCTTCTGTAAGTCCTAGTTCACGTGCTACTAAATCAACTGTTCCTTGGTTATCACCAGAAAGAACTACTAGATTTTTAACACCAAGTTTTTTCAACTTTTTAAGATCATCTTTTACACCCGGGCGAATTTGATCACGAATACCCATCAATGCTTTTAATTCACCATCAACTGATGTTAAAACAAGTGAATTTCCATTTTTCTCAAATCTGGCAATATCTGCACGAGCTTTTTCACTTAAAAGAATATTTTCTTGCTCCATTAGTGCCACATTACCGACTGCAACTTTATGACCTTCTACATGAGCTACAATTCCTCCACCTTTTACAACATCTGTTTTTTCAACTGTATATAATTTTATATCTCCAATATATTCTACAACTGCTTTTGCTAATGGATGATCTGATTCCTTTTCAACACTTGCTAGATACCCTAATACTTCATATACATTATCTGCATAAATTTCTTTATCTGCTACTTTGGGATTTCCTATTGTTAATGTACCTGTTTTGTCAAATACCATGGTATCTAGTCTGCTAAAGTCACTAATAACCTCGCTACCTTTTAGAAGGACTCCATGACGTGCTCCATTGCCAATCCCCGCGACGTTTGAAACCGGTACACCGATTACCAATGCTCCTGGACATCCTAAAACTAATATTGTAATTGCAAGTTCAATATCCCTTGAAAATATCCATACAATAAAAGAGAGAACTAAAACAGCTGGTGTATAGTATTTAGAAAATCTATCAATGAAACGTTCTGCTTCTGATTTTGAATCCTGCGCTTCTTCAACCAACTCAATGATTTTACCAAAAGTAGTATCCTCACCTACACGATCAGCAGTGATTTGAATAGTTCCATTTTCTAAAATTGTTCCGGCATATACCCCCGAATCTTTCTTTTTACTTACAGGAACCGCTTCTCCTGTAATACTTGCTTCATTAATATGCCCTTCTCCTGTTAACACTGTACCGTCAACTGGGATTTTTGCACCCGTTTTAACAAGCAAAATATCTCCTACATCAACTTCATCTATTTCTACTTCTTCAAACTCACCATTTTCCACTTGTTTTAAGGCACTTTCTGGTGCCATTTGAGTTAATTCTTTAATTGCAGAACGTGTTTTATTAAGTGTCCTTTGTTCTAGATAAGCTCCAAATAGAAATAAAAATGTAACAATTGCTGATTCTTCGTAGTTTCTAACTATAAAGGCTCCGATAACTGCAATGGTAACTAAAACATCAATACTAATTACTTTGACTTTTAATGCTTGATACGCTTGAATCGCAATAGGTGAAGCTCCCAAAATTGAAGCAATTACTAATGCCCATATGGCTATTTGTTCGTTTTCGAAGCCTAATTTACTGACAAATGCAATTATTATTAAAATTGCACTTACTATTGTAATATGGTTTTTTCTTCCTAATATAAATTTTTGCATATTCATACTCCTCCCTATTAGATTATTTATATCTTTTCATTGCTTTGTTTATTTTCTTTTATGCTTCATATGCTTTATCTAATTCTGCTAACATGTTATATACTGCTTCATAACTTTCGCATACATCACCTGGAACTGTATAATTATCTGTGATTTCACGTAATTTTACAAACTCCTCTTTTAAGTCCGGCTTTTCTACTCCCGCATCTTTTGCTTTCTTTGCAAGTTCATCATATACTTTACGAACCTGGTAGAATTCTGGATGATCTCCTCCATGAACTTTTGCTACAACTGGAACATATTGTGCTAATGTTTTTAAATGAGTTTCCTTTACTTGATTAAAATTTAATTGTCTTGACATATTTTTTTCCTTCTTTCTTGTTTTATTTTTTCTTTATCTTGATTATATAATACTATAGATTGAAAGAAATTAAATTGATCTAAATCAAGTTTATACCAACAACAATCCATCTAAATCCAAAATCTCAATCTTTCTACCTGATTTTTGTTTTATATATCCTTCATTTTCAAGGTCAGCTAACTTTCTACTAATAGTTTCTGGAGTAGTTCCTAGATAAGAGGCTAAATCCTTTTTACTCATTGGCAATTCAATTTCCGTTGGAGCATCTCCGCTTTCCATGCATTCTGCAAGAAACAGTGCTAATCTAGTATCTACCTTCTCTGTGGCAAATCTCGTTGTTTGTTTTTCTGATGTTTCTAATCGGTTAGAGAATTCCGATAAAATCTTCAAAGATATAGTAGGGTACTTTAATAAAAATTCTTGCAAATCATTTCTACTAATCATACATACATCGGTATCACTCATTGCTTCTGCATATGCTTCCTGAATTGATTCGCGAAACAAGGCAAGCTCTCCAGTGAAATCGCCTGGATTTAATATTCTCACTAATTGTTCTTTTCCTGATTCAGACAAACGGTAAATTCGAATTTTCCCTTTACTTACAATATATAACAAGTCGGATATATCTCCCTCTCGGTAAATTACTTCACCCTTTTTAAAAGAGGTCGATTTCGTTACTTTCATAATTTCCTCCATCTGTTCTCCTTCTAAATGATTAAAGATCGGAACTACAGTGATACATGAAGCGTGTGAAGCTGACTCATGTCCTTGATGATGAGTGTGAGTAACATCGTGATACCCTTGTTTTTCTATATATTGATTTTTAATTTCATGCATCAAATCCTTTTTTTTCATTTGAATGCCCCTTTCATATTCTCTCATAAGGTCTCTTTAGCTTTTTCCAAGTACCCACGAGTCCAGTAAATGCAGGTAAACTTATCCGGATGAATAATTGCGTTATCATCATAGTCAGGATTTTCCAGTGTACTTTTTAGACGTCCTATTTCTTGCTTAAGTCCTCGGATGGCGGTCATTATTTCTTCCTTTGTCTTTCCTTTGAGATACTCTTCATAGTAACTTTCCGGACTAATCATCATATTATCTACCCTTGACATCAATACAACCGTCTCAACATGTGTTAAGAGGAAGTCATAGCTGTCAAATATTAGTATCCTGAATATTATTCTCTTTGAGGGAAGATATCAACTGAGGGCTTTCGTATGTGGGAACATATCAATTATTACATCGACTATGATGGCCGGGAGGAGCTTTTGTTATTCATCATTGTTTCCACCACGTGGGTATGGATCTTTATCTTTCCACTTAACACTACCATCTTTATAATGATAACGCTGTCCATGTCCTTTCACTGTGTGTTCATCCGGAGAAGAACGCTCTGAGGATTCTGAAGTGTCCTGATCAACAGGATAATTATCATATGAATCTTCATACTCATCATCAGAATAATTATAGTTTGAAGCTTCATACTCATCGCGGTCATAATCACCTGGCCATCCGTATTCTGAATTTGATGAACCTCTCCTTGATGATTCTTTGACAGCAGCTACAGCAGCAGTAGCCACAACTATTCCAACGCCCTTTATTGCTTTCACTGCTTTCGGGTGTTTTTCTGGAAATTCTACAATTGTTTTACCTATGAATTTAAGGCCACTCTTCAATTTCGGTACAAACCCCTGCTTTGCTATATCTTCTGTTTTATTAGGTGGTACAGTCTTGTGTGGAGATTCATGTTTTATGTTTGACTCTGCCTTTTTCTGACCTTCACTAACAGACTTTTGATCAACTTCTTTCTCAATTTCTCGTTTAATTTGTGCTTTGTTTACAGGATCGGCTAATTGTATTATTTCGCACGGAATAAATTTTCCATCTCCAAAGTCAGTTTTTTCTTTTGTAACAGGATTAAAATGCCAATTAGTCGGATTTCTCCAATTCCCATCGTGGGCCTCTAAATGTTCTGCTCTTGTTAGGAACTGAATATTTTCGGGATCTCCTTGATATTCTGGATATTTTTCCACACTTTTCATATGCTGTCCTTGAAAAGCTACTCCATCTTCATCATAGGCCTTACCTTTATCAAGAATATCTTGCTGTTGTTGGGGCGTCCATTCTCTTGTCCCTTTTCCTTCTTGAACAAGTTCCTGTTCCTTATTCCAAGCCGCAAGTATCGCCTTGTTAGATTCTGCTGTTCTTCTCGACATGGTATCAACCTCCTATGCCAAGCAAATCATGCAGATCTTTAAGAAAGGCTATAAAATCATCGTAAATCTCATCGTCTTCTATCCTTCCAGCTTCTTGATTATATATAGCAATTTTTTCGCTGCTCTTTTCGCATAAGATTGGGTCTCCTGATGCCAGAGCTCCAATAACTATATAATCATCGTTTGGTCGTGAATTATCATTCACATTAATCACTGGTTTGTGTTCAATTCCATATAATTGAATACCTGCGGGCAAAAAGAACTCACCACCATCAGAAAACTGCAACCATTCTTTGTATTTGGATGGAAGCGTAACATTTTTTTCTCTTTCAAAGGTTGTGATTTTTTCTTTTGTAGTCGCCTCAAGAAAAATCATTTTACCCTGTATATTTAACTCATCAATAATTAGCTTTAATTCTTCAGAAACCATTGTTTTTCTCCTTTACTCGCTTCCTGTTTTTATTTCGTTACCATCAGGCAGAATAAAAGCCTGTTCAAACTTAACATCCATCACATCTGCTATGGTCTTAAGCTCTTCTAAGGTTATCGTTTCACGCTTCAGCTTCTTCCCGAAGTTCTGTGGCGACTGATCTAAGCGTCTAGCCAGTTCGGAGACACTGATATTCATTTGTTCACATAGCCGTCGTATCATGTCCGAGGTTTTCATAATAGTCCCTCCATGCCTCAATAGAAATATTGTAAACCATTTGGTTTCAAATAACAATTGAATGTTTACAAATTGAAAACCCGCAACTCAATAAAAAGAGCTGCGGGTAAAATTGTGTTAAGAATTACTATCCGATATTGTCCTTGAAATCAGGTCCAGATTAAAATGATGGAGTCCTGTTTTTTCTCGGAAATCCGTGGGTGTACGTATATCCTTGTACAGCACACCAGCCAGTGTTTTTTTGTTCCTGCTTCGTTTTATTTCGGGTCTAATCTCAAAAGCATGGCATTGATCGCAACAATAACGGTCGATAAGGACATGAGGACGGCGCCGAAGGCCGGACCCAAGGTAATGCCGATAGGAGCAAGGAGGCCAGCAGCAATTGGAATCGCGATAAAATTGTAGCCTGCTCCCCATACCAAGTTTTGTTTCATTTTACGTGTCGTCTTGTTTGCTAACTCGATAAAGGATTCAATATCCCCTGGATCAGACTGAGTAAGGATAATATCCGCAGAATCCAAAGCTACTTGCGTTCCAGCTCCGATTGCAATACCTACGTCTGCCAAGGCAAGGGAAGGTGCGTCATTGACCCCGTCTCCCACCATGATAACCGTCTTGTTTTGGTTTTTCATGGACTCGACCAGCTTGTACTTATCTTCCGGAGATTGATTGGCTTGGTATTGAATACCTAGAACTTCTGCAACTCCTTGTGCAGCTTCCTCGTTATCACCAGTAGCCATGAGTGGTTCAATTCCGTATTTTTTCAGCACCTCGATCAAGTTTCTGCTGGTTTCTTTCAGTTCATCTCCCAATGCGACAGCGCCGATTGCTTCATTATTTTCTACAAGGATACTTAAAGTAGCGCCTTTCGGAATATCCATACGCAATGCTTTTCCGTATGCCTTTTGGCTGATTAATTGATAGTGGTGGCCGTTCGCCTCCCCTTCTATTCCTGCTCCCGAAACGATTTCAATGGAGTCAAAGGAAACTGACTTAATGCCTTTCGCTTCAGCGTGGTTCACAATCGATTGGGCAATCGGGTGACTGGAGCCCGCCTCTATACCCGCCAACAAGCCTGTAATTTCTTCTTCAGAATATTTATCACTCAAAACAGTGACGTCCAACACTTTAAATTCACCAGTTGTTAAAGTACCTGTTTTATCCAATACCATAACATCCGCTTTAGTAGTTAATTCCAAAGCTTCTCTATTTTTAACCAGTAATCCCCGGCTTGCACCCAAACTAGTACTACGTGATACTACCAAGGGAATAGCAAGACCCAAAGCATGTGGGCAGGCAATAACTAACGTAGTCACAGTAAAGATAACGGCTGTGGCTAATTAATGTTTGTACTTGTGAGATAAAGGACTTATCCCCTGTTTCTGTTACTTCTACATATAGGACACCACTACCATTTGTTGATCCACCAATGACTTGATCTTTAACATTCTTTTCGATTGGCTTAGATTCACCTGTTAAGAGGGCCTCGTTTACACGGGATTCTCCGCGAATAATGATACCATCAGCTGGAACATTTTCTCCTGCTTGAACACGGATAACATCTCCAACCTGAAGTTCAGACACAGGACGAGTTTCAATCGAATCATCTTCTAAAACAACATGAGCGTCTTTTGGCAATAATTCTGCTAGAGCTTTTTGCGCATCCCCTGCTTCACCCAATGCCTTCATTTCAATCCAGTGTCCTAATAACATGATTAAAAGTAACGTTGCAAACTCAAAGAAGAAGTCCATGACATGTTCTCCGGTCACATATCGAGCGGCCACTGCGTAAACACTATAGGCATAAGAAACCGTTATTCCCAAAGTAATCAAGGACATCATGCCTGGAGCTTTTGAATTAAACTCATCTTTCGCACCCATGTAGAATGGTTTTCCGCCATAAATGTATAGAATTGTTGCCAAGACAGCTGCTACAACGTCTGCATAAGGAAAGATGATTTGGAAAGGCCATTGAATATCCATCAAGGGAGTAATAAATAAGATTGCAATTCCCAATGGGAGTGATTTCAAGAAAATTTCCTTGAAACTACCATGATGGTGGTGGGCGTGCCCTCCCATTGCACCACGATCATGATCCATGTTGCTATGGTCCATCTTGCTATGGTCCATCTTGCTATCTTGCCGTGATCCATATTGCTGTGATCCATCTTACTGTGGTCCATCTTGCCGTGATCCATATTGCTGTGATCCATATTGCTGTGATCCATCTTACTGTGATCCATCTTACTGTGGTCCATATTTCCATCTTTAAGATTGTTATCTTTTTTATTCATTATTGGCCTCCTTGTAAAATCATACATTCCATGAACTTGAAAGACTGTTGAGCGCCTCTATACTTCAATGAGATAATTATAAAACATTTGATTTCAAATAACAATAGAATGTTTAGAACTAGACAAAACCCGCACCTCAAGAAAAAGAGGTACGGGTGATTTTATGTCAAGGATTATTGGTCGATTTGGATTTCAATCCCAGATTTAAACTCGACTATATAATGATCATCATAGACCGTGATTTTGTCGATGAGTGTCCTGGTATACTGCTCATCGTATTCGTTAAGCTCGCTTGGCAGACAGTCGAGGAAAGTCATCATTTCATCTATTCGTAACTTAAGGTCCTGATGTGATGATGCTTCAGCCCGGAGGGCTTGCTTTTCATTACGCAATCTTCTGACCTCCATGCCAAGGTCATCACCCGGGTTCTTCATATCGGCTGTTGTTTATCTGCTCATCAAGCGCCGCCATTTGATCCGTTACATCCTCTGTCAGACTGCTTTCGATGTTTTCTCGTAAAAGAGGCAGGATGTTTTCTTTTTCCCGAAAGGCTTCGTTTATCGCCTTTACCACCACTTCATGAAGGTGTTCTTCTCGTACAGTTCTTGCAGAACAATCTGGCCCATCTTTATCAACTCTGCTGGTGCAGCGCCAAACCGTAGATTTGCAACCGCGATTGTTCCATTTGATTCTGCGGAATATGTCCCCACAATGTACCGTAAAGTGAAAAAGTAAATTCCAGTTTTTTAACCCCCAATACCAGAGAAAGAAATCTGAGATTAAAAAGTGAAAAAATAATAAAAAAGCAGTTAGGTAATTCACTAATTCAGTTCTGATTCAATTCCGCGGAATATATCAATCAAATTTGTTTTATGGTAAATAAATTTAATTGTTGTGATATTCTATGAAAGATGTTTAGAATTGGAAAATCAATCTGATAATGTAAGCTTCATATATTCCTTCTCGACAGAAAGATAAAAGTACTTTGGAATTTATGGATATATAGACGTATGGCAGATTTTATGTTAGTTTGGGATAGAAAATCCTTTACAGCTTTGGGAATGCTGAATCCCTGCGTATAAAAGAAATTGCCTTCAAACTGATATAATTTTCATCAATTTGAAGGCTATGGATACTATTCAAAAAAAATATATTATAATACTCTAACCAAATACTAAACTACTCACAATTTATCAGTGAAATTTTGCTCCTTTTTTTTCTGATAACAAACTAATCTATCCTTTCCAAATTCTTTCGCTCTATATAAAGCTATATCACTTGCTCTTAATAGATTAACAATAGACTCAGCATCATCAGGAGCAGAAGCTAATCCAGCAGAAACTGTAATTCCTGAATAAGGTGTATTATCACAATCCCTGATATTCTCTACAATTCTATTACCAATTTTCAAAGCTAATTCTTTTGAACACTCATCTAAAATAACTATCAATTCTTCACCGCCATATCGATATGCTTTATCAATGTTCCGAATGCTACCTTTAATTGTTTTTGCCACATTTTTTAATACGTTATCGCCTGCTTCATGTCCATAGGTGTTATTAAATTTACTAAAATCATCTATGTCCAAATAAATCACAGTGTAAGTTGAGCTGTTATTCAGACTCTTTATATCTTCTTCAAAAGCATATCTATTATATAATTCAGTTAATTTATCTATTCTTATTTCCTGTTCAAGTTTTTGTTTATCTACTTTTAGAATACTGTACCTATGTATAAAAAACAATGTAAATAACGAATTGATTAAACCATAAATAATTCCAGTTGAAACACAGTGTATTAATAAACTTTCGCTAGTCGACATAAAAATCAAATAAAATGTATATCCGCAAACAGCGCCCAATAATATCATGGACAAAATAACTATAGCAGTGAATTTTTTATTCATATTCACTCTCCTCGTTTGTTATCATCATTCAATAATTTTTCTATTACTAAAAAAGCGTCAACGATTCTAGCATCAAACTGTACTTGTTTATTACGCAATATTTCATCGACTGCTACCTCATGTTGGAGTTTTTTTCGATAAGGTCTATTAGATGTCATCGCATCATATGTATCTGCCACTGATATTATCTTAGAACACAGCGGAATTCTTTCTCCACTAAGCTTATCCGGATATCCGTTGCCGATATATCTTTCGTGGTGATGCATGATTATGGGCAGAATATCATCTAGAAACTCTATAGATTTAAGTATATTTACCCCCATTTCAGGATGCTTTTGAATTATAGCGAACTCTTCGTCCGTAAGTTTACTGTTCTTTAACAGAATATGATCAGGAATTCCTATCTTACCTATATCGTGGAATAAAGCGGCGTATTCCAGTTTTTTCATCTCATCCGCTGACAAGCCAAGATTTTCACCTATAAGAAGAGATATTTTTGTTACTCTTTCCGAATGCCCAGCGGTATATGCGTCTCTGGCGTCGACTGCATTTGATAATGCTGATATAGTGTTCCTATATGAGTCTGAAAGCTGTTTATAAGCTGTTTCGATCTCTGCTTTTTGATTTATTAGTTCATTGTTTTGATTCCTTAATGTCTTTGATGCTGAATACAAGATTCTTATTAACAACAAAAAGAGTACCAGCAATCCACCAGACATAGTCAAAATTATTTCTTTTAAAAGCATATCCACATGTGATTTAATAACCACTTCCGGGATTTGAAGCATTAGTACTCCTGCAATGTTCTCTTTATATTTTATCGGAACATATAAGTTGAATACTCTTGTATTAATTACATCATTAATAGAATAAGCTTTGGAGATATAATATGTTACCTTACTTTCCAGTATCATATCAACACCACTAAGATCATTTGCAGTTATTGTCTCTGAGGACTGTCTGTTTGTTAATACTATTTTCTTCTTATTATTAAACATGGTATATGATTGGGGCATATACAGGCTCAATGATCTATTGATATTTTCTTCCAGAAGCATTTGCTTAGCGTTATCAATATTATTATCAAAATCAGATTCTACTAAAATACTTTCATTTATACTGTCCACGGCAATTTGAGCGGCACCATATAAATTTTGATGATAATCATTTTTAATATGATTCGATATGACAAACGATAAAACGGCGCCAATTAAAATAAAAGTAATAAGACTGTATAGTATAAATGTTTTTACTAATGAATACTTTTTCATTACATACCTCAATCCCTTAAATATATAGTAAAGTGGGCGACTGTTAAGTGCCCACCTTGTTGTATCATAAAATATTTTACTAATAATTTTATATATACTATTTTTCTGCCTCAATCTCAGTTGTTTGAAAGTACTGAATCATCTTATTAAGATTTTCTGTCATCATCAGAAGAGGATTAGATAAAGCACTTATCTCTTGAATTGCAGCTATTTGCTCGCCAATATTACCATTTATATTATGTGCGGACTGTGCTACATCCTTTGAATTAATCACGGCCTGATCCATATGTTCTGAAATATTTTCAGCGGAATTTGCCTGTTCTTCTGATTGTACTGAAATCTTCCTTATCTTTTCAGCCAATTGAGCAATACTATCAAGAATAATAGTTAAATTAGTATCGGCCACTAATGCAGCCTGATTTCCTTCAATTACTTTTTTCTCTGTAATTGTTATGCTCTGTACTGCTATGTTTGTTTTATTTTGTACTTCGATTATTGTATTCTCAATGTCGGCTGCTGCAACCGCACTGCCATCCGCCAATTTTCTCACTTCTTCAGCCACAACCTTAAAACCTCTACCATGTTCACCTGCTCTAGCTGCTTCTATTGATGCATTAAGGGCTAAAAGATTGGTCTGTGCGGCAATATCCTTAATCACAGTTATTATATTATCAATTTTACCTGAAAGTACTTGTAGATCGTCTATTGTTACATGTACCTCATTTGTCGATTTCTCGATATCTTTTGTATTATGTATTAATATATCGACTGAACTTCTACCTTTTTTTGCTGACTCAATAAGAGTATTAGATTCTGTATTAGCTTCCTGGGTTAATTTTGATACTTCATCAGAATTAATAACTATATTTTTTAAATTACTACTGATATGTTCTATCGAAGAAACCACTTGCTCAATATTATCTGTAATGGCACCTACCGAAACTCCTATTTCATCCATAACCTGATTCGATTCTTCTGTTGCTATATTTAATTGTTCTGTACTTTCTTCCAAACCCATTGAAGATTTCTTGATTTCAGATACAATTTCACTTAGTTTCTCACCTGTATTATTAAGGGAATTCACAAGCATGCCAATTTCATCATTAGCCATTCGAATATCAATTCTGCTATTCAAGTTCCCTTTTGATAATTCATCGGCGAATCGTACTGATCTTTTTAAAGGCTTGATTACCGACGCGGCCATTCTACTCATTATGAAAGCACCGGCAATTAAAGCAAAAAGTATAATTCCAATAAAGATCAAAAATGATTTATTATATGTACTATTACTGTTTATAAAAGTATCATCGGCTTCTGCCAATTCATGCTGTGATAGTTCTGTAATCAATGTGTCTATTTTATCAAATGTCTTGGTACTGTTTTGAGAAAGTGCTAGTGCCTCATCCTCACTACCTGCCATACTTTTATCAATTACTTCACTCTGGATTTTTTTTACATCATTAACTTTACTAATCAATGCTTCAATCTCGGCCTCGTTACCTTCACCTTCCATCAAATCCATATATAAATTTAAATTTTTGATAATTCCATCTGTATATGTTTCATCCAAGTGCATAGTGTGTTCCATTTTTTCATCTTTTGTTTTTGATAAAAGAACATTCTTTTCTGCTCTCTGAGCTTTGATAATATTATAATGAGCATCTTTCAAATAGTATACTCCTTTTAAGCTGTCATTATAAATTTCCTTTACATTGTTATTAATTGATTTCATTTCATAAAGGCCAAACACTCCCAAAAACACCATGATAATCATAATAGCAGAAAATCCTATCAATAATTTTTTTCTAAATCCCATTTTTGTTGTCCTCTCTATTATAGTTAGATTCATATACTTTTTTGTCGCTTTTAATATTATAGCATAAATATATGTAATTTTCATGGAGATTTTGATATTTTATGAATTTTTAAAAGAATTCATTTACCTCGCATGTTTGAATCTTAGTTGTAAAAATGATATTTCTTTTCTTAAAAGCTTTCTTGTTCCAGCTCGGCAGTTAGTTGCTTAGAGCATATAAGTAATTTACCTAACGCAATTTCAGTATTATGAAATTAAAAATACTATTATGAGTCCCTTATTATCACAACATCATTATGAGCGTGCTGCTCATTACAAGTCTGGCACACTCATAGTATATACAATATTTTAGTATATATAATTTTGATTATCTTGGTATTGTCAATATGAATTTACTACCTTTAGTTAAATCAGATTCTACAATAATTGTACCATGAATGATTGCCATATTTTCATTTGCTACATAAAGGCCAATACCGTCTCCTGCCGATCCAATTGATATATCCTTTTTATAATAGGCGTCAAAAATTTTAGCTTGATCTTCTTTACTTATTCCCGGACCGTTATCTTCTATTACTAAGATAATACTATCAGAATTTACATGGTAGGATACAGATACATTACCATTTGGTTCAGTAAATTTATACGCATTCGTCAGTATGTTGTATATAGCCTGGCTTAATCTATATTTATCCGTTTTTATCGATACTTTTTCGTGATCTGTGATTTTAAAATCTATTCCTTTTTTTTCAAATTGTGCTTTTAAACCATTAACAATCTGCTTAACGAGCTGGCTAAATTCAAATTCTTCGATATTTAATGTCGTCTCCAATTTTTCTGCATCAATCATACTGCTCATATTTGTAATAATAGCTGTAATGTTCTCAATCTGATTTTCACATACCCTGATTTCCTCAGGAACCATATCAATTACCCCATCCTCGATTCCTTCCAGATGTGTCCTTAAGATAGTTAGAGGCGTCCTAGTCTGGTGTACTAGCTGATCAATAAGAGCTTTCCTATTTTTCTGTTTCAACTTTAACCTTGATTGTAATGTTTGCAAGCTCTGTTGGATTACTCTAATTTCTTTCACTTTTGACTGACGAGAGGGTGTATCATTTCCAATATCAATATTTTGTGCCATCTCGGCAGTCTGAATTAAATCCTTACTCATCCGATTACTAATAATCATTCCAATAATAACTGCAAATATAAGCACGATACCGATGGAGTATAGGCTATTTTTCAAAAGAGACGATTGAAACATCCATGTCGCAAATGAATTTTCAGCTGAACTATATTTTGTAATGTTAACTTGGCCTATTACTGTATTACCATAGATGATCTCGGTATGGTCCACTTCCTCATACTGAGAGTCTCTCATTCTCCCCATCATATTACCCATCATGCCACTCATCGTACCACTTGTTACATATGATTGAACATCCGCACTTACATCAGTTATTAAAACACCGTTATTATCATATACCTTTATTCTGGTTATCGGATCCACAAGATGAGTTTCTAACTCTAAAGCTATCTGATTTTCAGAATAATTTTCATCTTTTAATGCTCCTGATAAGTATTCTACAATCTGATTTAAATGCTTATCATAATTATCTTTCATATAATCTTTGAAGTACTGATTTGTTAAAATACTTAGAATCAATGAGTTAATAATGACAGATAGAATTGCTATTATTACAAGTACCAGAAGCCACTGTTTTTTTATCGTCATATCTCCTCACCTCCAAATATATAACCTGCTCCATACTTTGTAATAAGTATTTTGGGAGTTTTCGGATCATCCTCTATTTTTTGTCTGATTCTCTTGATAAAGCTATCTATGTTTCTGTCGTAGCCTTCATAATCATGTCCATATGCCAGTGTAATTAACTGCTCTCTGGTCAAAATCTGCCCTTTGTTTTTGAATAAGACAAACAACAGCTTATATTCAGCTGTTGTAAGTGTTATTTCATTTCCGTTTTTCAACAATTTCATTCCTTTGGTATGAAGGCTTAAATCTTTAAAATGATATACAATTTCATCTGTTTCATTGTATATTCGCTTTAGAAATACCTGGATCCGCTTCATCAGTTCTCTGGGGCTGAAGGGTTTTATTACATAATCATCAGCTCCGATCTCGAAGCCTTTTAGACGATCTATTTCTTCTTGCTTTGCCGTGAGCATAATCACAGGCACATCCGATATTTTTCTAATTTCCTTTAATACCTCAAACCCATTAACACCCGGCATCATTATATCCAACAGGACAAGGTGAAAAATCTGATTTCCAAACAATTCGAGAGCTTCAAACCCATTGCTTGCTACTGCTACTCCGTAACCCTCTTTCGTGATGTACTTCATTACTATATCACTAATTTCTTTTTGGTCTTCTACCAACAAAATTTTGTAAACCATCTTTTCACCCCGTCCAGTATTTATAATTCTTCTATTTCTTATTTATTATATCTTTTCGCCTGAGATACTCTTCTTCCGTGATGTCGCCCTGCACATATTTCATTTTCAAATTCTCTGATGCAGCATCGTACGATGTCTTTTTCTTACTATTATAAACTACAAAATAGAAAAGTAAAGAAATTGTTATTATCACTCCTAAGGTAGTCAGTATTCCCCATCCATTGTTCATAAATCTAAAGCAGCTTGCACTTCCATAATATCCATTACTAAAATATCCGTTCATCATAAAGATTCCTCCTTTAATATCTTATTGTTTTTTTCATTCTCTCAAAAGTTTCTTCATTAATTTCGCCGTTTACATAGCGTTCTTTCAACATATCTTCCGGTGAGTGGTCATTATGAAACGTGGTCTTTGTTGTTTCATGATCACGAAACCAATAGAAAATTACCGCAATTATAAGAATCCAAAAGAATATCATCATATTATTTTACCTCCTGTGTTTTTTTAGCCTTTACAAAATGATTTATCTATAGCAGCCAGCTGCACTACCCATGGAATTATACCTCGCAATCGTCCCTTCTTTTCCGAAACTATTCATCATCCCGACCATATTTGTATAACCATAATCATTCATAATATCAAGCATCTTTTGATAATCCTCATCTGAAAGATTATTCATGAAATTATTCATGTCTGTGTAATTACCATCTTTCATATCCTGGACTAAGTCACCATATCCGTACTGCTCCATCATACTGTACATAGAATTTCCTATGGTACTATTGTTGATGTCGCTACTACTAATCTCCGTAACATTCCTATTACTGTTATTCTCCTTTGCAAATGCAATGGTGGTTGTTCCTAACGCCAGAACTAATGCCGTTCCTATTAGTAATTTTTTGATAATCATATTATTGATCTCCTTTTCTTTGTTGGATGTTTATTTGCTTCGTTACTATATTTATATTTTAGGTTATAATTATGGTTGAAATATGGACAGAAAATAAATTCATTCAAACAGACTGTCATAAAAGATTTAGTATCCTTTATGACAGCCATGCATTATTCATTTTATTCCTTTAATTATAAAAAGTCTTAATTGTGGTTTTATCTAATTATTTTCTCACAAGACTTCTTTGTATTTCTACAACAACATTCATTCAAATTTCTTTTGATATTTTAAGCGCCCTTCCAAATTTATTTTAATTCTACCTTTTTGATACCTTCCTGATAACTCTCATATATTTGCATCACGAATATCATATCAATAACCATGTGCAGGTGTAAATTCCATAATTGATCCCCTTCGGGTCAAAAAACGGAATTTAAATTTTCACTTTACGACACGATAAAAAAATGCTCATTCAATTCTATCTCAGATATATCTTTAAACCCACAATTTTAAGTTCCTGTATTTCATCATTTACTATCTAACCTATGATTAACTGGCGGACCCCAATCACTTTCTCTCTTTATCCATTCGACAACAGCAATTTTCCCACCGTTAATTAGGATACGTTTTATTTCATTAAGAAACGTGATTTTGTCATCAATTTCATGCAAAACAGTGCAAACAAATGCATACCCATTACTGGCGATGTTGCTCCAGAAGCCATAATCAGAGCGGAGGATAGTGCAGGTCCGATACAGAGAGTCTATGCAGAACTAAAGTAAACGGTAAACCAGTCAGCTCTACTGTTTACCGTTTTTTTATGTCATAATACCTTAAACTGATATGCTATTTCTT
>PGZV01000001.1 GCA_002841495.1 Firmicutes bacterium HGW-Firmicutes-2
ATCAGCCCAGATAGCTCAGTCGGTAGAGCAGAGGACTGAAAATCCTCGTGTCGCTGGTTCGATTCCGGCTCTGGGCACTATAACCAAAGTCAACAATGAATCGTTAACACAGGATGAACCATCCACCTACTTCGATTCCGGCTCGGTTCCTGCTCTGGCATTTAACTTCATACTTATAAGGGTCACTAGCTCAGCTGGTAGAGCACTGGACTTTTAATCCAGTTGTCTCGGGTTCGAACCCCGGGTGACTCATTCTAGATTATCTATTGTATAGGTAATTTTTTTATGTGACTTAAAGAAATTAGGTTTACATTTTTCACTCATTGTAAAATATGACATACTATTAAGAACCTGAGATAAGATTATTAATCTTGTCTCAGGTTCTTAATAGTTACTATTTAACTCATTATGATTTAAATATATTGATAGATGCCTGAGTTTTTTCTGCTAATGTGGATAATTCCAGACTTGCTTTTTCGATCTCATCTATTGAATGGTTCTGTTGTTCTAAAATTGCTGAAACTTCTTGTGTACTAGCAGCGGTTTCTTCTGATACTGTTGCTAAATTGGTAATGCGTTGTATGATGATATCTTTCTGAACGAGCATTTGCTCACTTTGTTCTTTAAGTACAATAAAAGCACTTTGCATTTCTTCAATGGTAGAAGCAATACCTTCGAACTTTTCATTGGTTAAATCGACACTTTCTGCCTGTGAATCCACGATTTTACCAACTTCAGACATTTTATTCACAGCCAATTCAGATTTCTTCATAAGCTCTTCAATGATATTGGATATCTTCTGGGTAAAATCGTTAGATTGTTCTGCCAACTTCCGTATTTCATCTGCAACTACAGCGAATCCTTTTCCATGCTCTCCGGCTCTAGCTGCTTCTATCGCCGCATTTAGGGCCAAGAGATTGGTTTGATTGGATATTTGCTGAATCATGGCACTGGCAGACTGAATGCTTTCTGCGCTGGTATTGGTATTAAGTACGATGTCATTTACAATACTAGCTACAGCTTTTGTTTCCTGAGTTTTATGAACTAATTTCTTTAAAATAGTTAGACCATCGTCTTTCATATCCTTGATGAGCAAAGTCATATCATGTATTTCAGCTATTTTATGCTGTTCATCGTTAATTTGATCACCAAAGGCTAAAGTTGCCTGAACGGCATTTTCATTGTCAGCTGCTTGGCTAGACATACCATTAGCAATTTCTTCCATATTCCTACCGATATCTATTGCTGTTTTTGAGACACTTCCATTGAGTTTAACCACACTTTTTGAATGGTTACTGACACGATCCGTAGATGATTTAACATCCTTGACAGTTACATGCACTGAATCTAAGAAGCCGTTTAAGTAAATTGCTAGATCTCCGATTTCATGTTTGAAATGGGCATCTATTCTAGTCTCAAGATCCAGATTCTGCGTGATATTTTTAATTTTTTCTGAGATAGACTTTAAAGGCTTTAGAACGATAAGGTGTAGCTGCAACATAATGATAACAGAAACGACTAAAAGGTTGATTACTGTCGAGATGTAGACAGATATATCACCTGAGAACATTTCAAGACGATTAACAAGTTGATTTAAAAACAATGAAATCGTAGGACTAATAAGTAGTGCTAATACAATACTAAATAGAATTTTAAAACGGATACCAATCGTGAAGGGTCTAATACGTCTGTTCGTATAACTTTTAATAGCTGTTGCATTTTCCATAGAAACAATCTCCTTTTTCTTGTGATAGTTTTGTAGTTCATCTGAGATAACTACTAGGCTTTTCCAAGTGACGGTATTTGGCAATCTGAGAAAATGTGTATAATGATTATATCAATTTACACAATAGAATTCAACGAAAGATTACAAAAATACTGCCTTTAGAGATTTTATTACTGACGTGATTTCACTTCTATTATATAATGGTACTATTAGGCATAAACTTGGAGGTTAAGATGAAAAATAAGTATGGAACAATAAGTATGTATGTACTGATATTGGCTTTGGTTGTAGGTATATTTGCGATGACAACTTTTTCAATTATATATGGTGGGTTGTATAGTTTAATTATTTTTCTTGGTGGTTATATGGTTCTCATGCGCTATTGTAGAAAATGTCCACATAGTATGAATGATTCTTGTCACCATAAGATTCCTGGGCTACTGGCTAAAAAACTACCTTATAAAAAGACAGGTAAATACACATTTTATGAATACATATCTACAATCGGATCCATAGTTATTGTGTTTGCATTACCTTTTGTCAGTATGGTTGACAGATATTACTTACTCGTGTCTTACTTAATTTTGTGGGTCATAGCCATCTTAATGGTTAAAACAAAAGTCTGTAAGTTCTGTTATAATCGTTGGTGTCTATCTTGTCCAAATAAGGTTAAAATGTAGTCTATAATAATTAAATTCGTGAGGTGAAACTATGTTGGATCCAATTCTTAAAAAGTTGAAAAGTAGCCTTAAGCATACTAATATATTGATAGGTAAAGAAGACAAGTATTTAAACGCTGCGGTGCTAATACCGTTAATAGAGATAAAGGATGAAATCCATGTGCTCTATCAGGTTAGGAGTGAGCATATTCGTCAAGGTGGTGAGATTGGATTTCCAGGTGGTGGTAAGGAGGTAGTTGATGAGGGTAACTATGAAAGAACGGCAGTTAGAGAAACATCTGAGGAACTGGGTATTGAAGAAGATAAGATTGAGGTAATCGGTCATCTAGGTACTTTAGTCACCCACTCGGATGTGACAATTGATGTATTTGTAGGTGTACTAAGGATTAGGGATCTTGATGTATTAAAACTCAATGAGGAGGTCGCTTCAGTATTTACGGTTCCACTTGAAACCCTACTTAATATGAAAACAGAAATTCATTTTGTGGATATGGAAGTTAAACCCTCTTTTATTGTTGAAGAGGGAGAGGAAGTGATATTTCTTACCTCAAAATCACTAGGTTTACCTGACAAATACGACAGACCTTGGTTTAAGCAAAAACGTAAGATCTATTTTTATCGATATGATCATCATATCATATGGGGCATGACAGGAGAAATAACGAAGGCCTTTTTAGATTTATTAAATGATAAGGCTTGAAAATAAGTGACTTCATTGTATTAATGATACTAAAACAAAAAGATTGCCCTTGGGCAATCTTTTTATTTATGGTTACTAAATGAATGATAGTATTTTATACTGTAGCTTTAAATGCTTGATCTAGATCATAGATTAAGTCATTAACATCTTCGATTCCGATAGAAAGTCTTATGGTGTCTTTCGTGATACCTGCTGCAATCTGATCTTCATCACTTAATTGTTGATGGGTTGTCGTACTTGGATGAATAACCAAAGACTTGGCATCAGCTACATTGGCCAAATGGGAAAATAATTCAAGAGCATTGATGAATTTCTCTGCTGCAACTTCATCGCCTTTAATGCCGAAAGTAAAAATACTTCCGGATCCCTTTGGTAAATACTTTTGAGCAAGTTCATGATAAGGATCATCCTTTAATGAGGGATAGTGAACCCAGTTTACCAATTCATGGTTATTTAAATATTCTGCAATTTTTTTAGCATTGGAAACATGACGTTCTACTCTTAAGGAAAGTGTTTCTAGCCCTTGTAAGAATAGGAATGAGTTAAATGGACTAATAGCGGCACCCGTATCACGTAATAAAGTTACTCTAGCCTTAATGATGTACGCAAGGTTTCCGAGAGCTTCAGAGTATACAATACCGTGGTAGCTTGGATCAGGCTCTGTAAAGCTTTTAAATCGCCCACTAGCGGCCCAATCAAAATTACCGGCATCTACAATGACACCTCCGATAGAAGTACCGTGACCTCCTATAAACTTAGTAGCAGAGTGTACAACAATATCAGCGCCGAATTCTATAGGCTTATTAAGATAGGGTGTTGCAAAAGTATTATCTACGATGAGTGGTAAACCGTGTTCATGAGCGAGATTGGCTACAGCTTCTATATCTATGATATTCGTCAATGGATTACCAATCGTTTCAATAAAGATGGCTTTTGTATTTTCATTAATTTTCTCAGCAAAATTTTCGACTCGATCCGGATTGACCATATGTGTCACAATACCAAATCTTGGTAATGTATTTTTTAGTAGGTTATGGGTACCGCCATATAGAGAATTGGCTGCTACGATTTCATCACCAACAGATGCGATGTTTTGAATGGCATAGGTAATAGCTGCTGATCCGGAAGCAACAGCAAGAGCAGCCACACCACCTTCTAGGGCAGCAATACGCTTTTCAAAAACATCGGTGGTTGGATTCATAATACGCGTATAAATATTACCGGGTTCACTTAAGTTAAAAAGATTTTTTCCATGTTCAAAATCCCTAAAACTATAAGCACTTGTCTGGTAGATGGGAACTGCTCTTGAACCGGTAGCAGGATCAGGTTCCTGACCGGCATGTAATTGTAAAGTATCAAATCCGTAAGTGTGTTTGTTATTGCTCATCATATCACTCCTTTGTTCATGGGTTAAATAGTTACGTATTTAGACGATCATAGAATTAGGTATAAAAAAATCTATTCCTGTTAAGAAATAGAAGCGTATCATTCAACAATGCGTCTTATTTCTCAGCTTATGCTGTAGGAATTAGCACCATACATGTATTTGCTGGTTGCCGGGTTTCATAGGGCCTATTCCCTCCACCACTCTTAATAAGATGTTATAAAATTATATGATTGATTGGTGTGAAATGTTATCAATCAACTAATTTTTCTAATCATAGCATGAGGGGAAACCAGTGTCAATACAACCCATTAAAAAACGGGATTAGTCCTAACAAAAGGAATCATAATTGATGACTTGTTAATCATTATTAACAACAGTATTTGTTCGGCATTAAAAAATGACACATGTCGTGATTTATGATGGTTATGGTCAAGGTTATTGCAAAATAAGCTCGGTATAGTTGATATTTTTTAAATTAATAATCATATATGCAAGATTTTTGTTAAGAAAAATCATTTTTTTGAAAAAAGTATTGACAGATGTTTCTAAGCGTACTATAATGGGTCCATATTCATTAATTGACGTTGCGATGATGCACATCAATTAATTAAGTGAACAGAGTGGTTCACATACTTCTAATTGAAGTATGTGGGCCTTTTTTATTTCCTAGATTCAAAAATATGATGGCCATCATTTTTTTTATATGACACTTACACAACCCATGCAGCTATTCATAACATGATAGAAGAAACAAGTATCTATTCGATGTTTTAAAGCAAGTATTATTACATATTAAGTTTTTAAGAGGAGGATTACTATGGACAAGATTACAAAAATTGATATTATTACAAGGCCAAGCAAGGTTGAAGCTTTAAAAGTAGCTTTGAATGAAATCGGAATTACTGGTATGACATTTTCTCATGTACTGGGTTGCGGCTTACAAAAAGGTAAAACTGAGTACTACAGAGGTACGGAATATGAGATTGACTTATTACCTAAATCAAGAATTGAAATCGTGGTATGTGAAGTACCTGTAGAAAAAGTTGTAGAAGTGGCTAAGGAAGTACTTAGAACCGGAGAAATTGGTGACGGGAAAATATTTATTTACCCAGTAGAAAACGTGATTAAGGTAAGGACAGGCGAAGAAGGCGTTAAAGCACTATAGATTGTTCATAAGGGTAGGACTTAGCAAGATCATGTAACTAAACGGGATTGGGATTGCATTCAAGAATAAATAAAAAGGGAATGCAACATAAAAGATAATGTTGAAGGAGTGAAGAATAATGGAAGAGATGAAATTAGTTTTAGACACGATATGGGTTTTAATTGCAGCAGCGTTGGTATTTTTTATGCAAGCAGGATTTGCTATGGTTGAAACAGGCTTCACCAGATCCAAAAATGCAGGTAACATCATTATGAAAAATCTTATGGACTTTTCTGTAGGTTCAGTTATGTTTTGGTTAGTCGGTTACAGTATTATGTATGGTGTTGATAATTTTGGGTTATTTGGTTGGTCAGGTTTTGTATTTTATGATGACTATACTTCCTTAATTTTCCAAACAGTTTTTTGTGCTACAGCAGCAACCATTGTATCAGGTGCTATGGCTGAGCGTACAAAATTCATATCCTACTTGGTATATAGTTTCTTTGTTTCAGTTGTTATTTACCCAGTATCAGGTCATTGGATCTGGGGTGGTGGCTGGTTATCCACGTTGTCAATTGGTGGTGCAGAAGGTTTTATAGACTTTGCAGGATCAACAGCAGTACATTCCGTCGGTGGTTGGACAGCACTTGTTGGTGCGGCAATACTTGGCCCTAGAATTGGTAAATATTCAAAATCCGGTAAATCCAATGCGATGCCTGGTCATTCGTTAACACTTGGTGCACTTGGTGTATTTATATTATGGTTTGGTTGGTTCGGATTCAATCCGGGATCACAGCTTGCAGCGTCTTCAGCTGAAGATGCTATCGCAATCGGACAAATCTTTGTTACAACAAACTTGGCAGCAGCAGCAGCAGCAATTGTTGCGATGATCGTTACTTGGATTCGTTATAAAAAACCAGATGTATCCATGTCTTTAAACGGAGCCTTAGCTGGTCTTGTAGCTATCACTGCCGGTTGTGCAGCAGTATCTCCGATGGGTGCATTCTTCATAGGTATCATTGCCGGTATTGTCATCGTGTTTGCCGTAGAGTTTATAGACAAAGTACTTAAAGTAGATGATCCAGTTGGTGCTGTTAGTGTTCACGGAGTTACTGGTGCGGTTGGTACACTGTTAGTAGGTGTATTTGCTACAGATGGTGGTTTGTTATATGGTGGAGGCTTTGGTCAATTAGCGATTCAAGCAGTTGGTGTGGTTGCTGTAGCAGCTTGGGTTTTCCCGGTAGCTTTCATAGTTTTTAAGACGGTTGACAAGATTATTGGTCTAAGAGTTAGTGCAGTCGAAGAACAAAACGGTCTTGACATTGAAGAACATGGCATTGAAAGCTATGCTGACTTTGAAATCAAAGGTGTATCACTTCATCATGGTGCATAAGGAAATATGAATTATTATAGGTATGAGCTGCAATAGCAGATTATATAGTATTATTCCTCATCCTAAAAATCTTTAAGCAAAAAACTATGTCATTGACATAGTTTTTTGTTGTCTTGTATTTTATAGAAAAATTCCGTACAATAGATATAGTCATTATGAATGAAAAGAGGGCACATTAATGAAAACAAATCTCTATGGTCATCTCAAAAAATACCATCATAAAGTATATCCGATGCACATGCCAGGCCATAAGGGTGGACGGTATCGATTTATTGAGGATGCCTATACCATTGATGTCACAGAGGTTCCGGGAACGGATCATCTTTATCAAGCCAGTGGTATATTAAAAGAAAGCATGGATCATATCTCAAAGATGTATGGGACAAAGAAAACTATTTTTTTGGTCAATGGTAGCACGATGGGCATTTTAAGCGCAATTGGCGGTATTCATGAAGCAGAAGATACGGTGTTGGTTGCTAGGAATTGTCATCAATCCGTGTATCATGGCATTACATTATTTAAGCTAAAGCCATTGTATATCTATCCTGAAGTCACTCAGTTTGGCTTAGTTGGTGGAATTGATCCAAGAAAAGTAGAAGAAGCCTTAATTGCTCATCCTAAGATACTATCATTTATTATGACCAGTCCTACTTATGAGGGTTTTATATCGGATATTGAAGCCATAGCAAAAATATGTCATCGCTATAATGTTATGTTGATTGTGGATGAAGCCCACGGTGCCCATCTAGCTTTTTCAAAAAATCTACCGGATTCAGCGGTCAACTTAGGTGCTGATATTGTCATTCATAGTATGCATAAAACTTTACCTACTTTTACGCAATCAGCGCTTATGCATCTAAATCTTGAAAAAGAAACAGAAAGAAAAGTGCTAAAAATGTTGCAAATGCTACAAACCAGTAGTCCTTCCTATGTTATGATGGCTCAAATGGATCTGTGTGTTAGACAGTTGATGCATCAGGAAAAAATGTGGATAAGTCATTTAAATATACTCGAAAAAGTGCATAACAATCTTATTAGAATGAAAAACATCAAAAGTCTAGACAGATATAGAAACATTAAGGAAGGCATTGTTGCGAAAGATCCATATAAGCATATTCTACTCTTCGACAAGACGAATATATCCGGTCATGATTTTAATCATAGGCTAAGGGAAGACTATAACATTCAGCTAGAGCTTTCATCTGAGATTCATGCTCTGGGTTTCTTTAGTATAGCAGATAGTAAAGCCGCTATACTGGCTTATACAAAAGCTATTAGGTCCATAGACAAAAAGCTAAAGCCTCTAAAAAAATCGTTAAAAGCAGCAGCATGTTTTGATAAACATGAAAAGGTACTGGAACCTTATGAGGCTTTTGCAAAGAAAAGTGTGAGGGTACCTTTAAGTCAAGGGTTAGACAGAATCGCAGCTGGTATGATTACACCCTATCCACCGGGAATTCCTATGGTGGTACAGGGAGAAAGGATTACGGAAGGATTGATACAACAGATATGCAAATGGGAAGAAGAAGGCTTAGAAATAATAGGTTATGATGAGAAAAAAGTGGATGTCATCCTATAAAATTCCAATGAAAGAGGTCATTATGAAAGGTATATTTATTACCATAGAAGGTGGAGACGGTTCCGGAAAATCAACACAGATTGACATGCTGATGTCATATTTTAATGAGCATGGCTTTGATGTTTTGTTGACACGAGAGCCGGGGGGTACCCCCATTAGTGAAAAAATCAGAGAGGTGATTTTAGATAGTAACAATATGGAAATGGCCAATATGACAGAGGTGTTGTTATATGCTGCCGCAAGAGCTCAGCATGTAGCCGAGTTCATCAAGCCTAATATTGAACAAGGCAAGGTTGTTATTTGTGATCGTTTTGTGGATTCTTCGGTCGTTTATCAAGGTTATGCACGAGGTGTTGGTATAGATGCGGTTGAAACTATTAACAGCTATGCAACTTTAGGCTTATTGCCGGACTTAACGATACTATTGGATTTACCTCCGGACCTTGGACTATCTAGGAAAAAAAATCAACAGGCTTTAGACCGATTAGAACTGGCAAGCGATGCTTTTCATATAAAGGTTAACGAAGGTTATCGACTTTTGGCAAAACGTCATCAAAGTAGAATATTGACGGTGGATGCAACAAACTCCATTGAGACCATCCATCAGATTGTTTTAGAGGCCATAAAGCCCTTATTATAACTTTGATGGTGTAAAAGAGAATCATTGGTTAAGATGTAGAACGATGGTAGTTTCTATATTCTGTTGGTGTGATACCTTCACTAGATTTAAAAACGCGAATAAATTGTGTAGCTGTTGGATAGCCAATATTTATTCCTATTGTTAGAAGATCATGGGTGGTGGCCGTTAGGAGTTGCTTGGCAATCCCCATACGATAATTGGTTAAATAGGTTTTGAAGTTCAAGCCAACTTCATTTTTAAATAATCTGGACAGATAAGCAGTTGAAATATTCAATGCGTCTGCAACATAATTTAAACTAATGGCCTGCATGTACTCCATATGGATGATATGTAAGGCTTTTTTTATGTGTAAAGAATAGGGTGTATCCATATCTACTTGTGAAATGTTTTGCAATATTTCTAAATAATAAGCATGCACATCATGTAAATCATTAAAAAGGTGTTCGAACATGATAATACCTTCGTTTAATAGTTTGATGTCATCTTGATAGACGCTCATTTGGTTGAAAAGATGTCGTATGGTTAAAGCATAGATTTCTTTATATATATAGATGGTTTTAGAATTATTTGTGGTATTGGTAATAAGAGACCATTTAATCGTATCAATAAGCTTATAGATGTTGATCCAGTCTCGGTGCTGCAGAAAAGTTTCAAATTTCTGGATATAACTATACTCGATAAGAGAGTAATCATCATGGATGGAAAAGTCATCAAAAAAAGTACAATGACCTTGTCCAATGATAAAAGTATATTCTTGAAGCTTTCTGGACTTTTTATAAGAACTACCAATACTAAAAAAATTAGTAACAAAACTACCAAAACAACCAATAACAGATGCACTATAGGTTTTTATCAATGTTTTATGCATTTCATTAAAGCAGGTCTGTAGCTGCTGTTTGAGACTATTTGGAGGCAGAGCATTTGATACGGAAAGAATTAAGGTGCGGTTAAAGGGTTGGAGATTTAGGAGGCATACAGGTTTGATACCCGAATATGTAAAGGTATTAAGTAGATGTTGATGAAAGGTGTTTTTCCATACGGTTAGAGAATTTTCCGGCATGCCGCTAATGAGACGTGTGATCCCGTTGGTCAAAGTCAATTGTAAGACAATATAGGTACCGGATTCATGAAGACCAATTTGAGACAATTGTGTCTCATTTTTTAAATTTTCCGGTAAGATTTCACTTAGAAGATTCATAACATATTGTTGGCGCTGTTGTTCGAAATCATTCATAGATTGCCTCTTTCATAGATCTAATGTCAAAAAATGCACAGTTTGTCAAAAGCTACTTATTGAATAACAATGTAATTGGTTATACTATAGTTATATCAGAAGTATTATATTAAAACAAGTGTAAAGAATTGTGGGATTAACAGGTCAATCATGAATGTCAAAAAATGTGAGGTAGAAGGATGAATGTAGCAGATTGGAAAAAGGCACCTAATCACCCAGTCAAGGTGATACAATTCGGAGAAGGCAATTTTTTGAGAGGTTTTGTGGATTGGATGATTCACAAAATGAATGAACAGAATCTATTTAGCGGTAGCGTAGCGGTTGTACAACCATTGGCGAGTGGGTTGCTACCTATACTAGAGTCGCAGAATTATATTTACACCCATTATCTAAAAGGCATAAAGGATCAGGAACCGGTCATAGAGTACTATAAAAACACGGCGTTATCCGTTGGGATCAATCCTTATGAGGATTTTGAGAGCTATCTTGCTCTGGCCCATATTGAAACAGCCTCTATTATCGTTTCAAACACAACTGAAGCCGGCATTGTATTTGATCCCACTGATCAATTGGACAAGGATGCTTTGGTAACCTATCCGGGTAAATTGACAAGACTTATGTATGAAAGATACGAAACTTTTAAGGGAGATCCACAAAAAGGGTATATCGTACTGCCTTGTGAGCTTATAGACAATAATGCAGACCGACTAAAAGAAGCGGTATTGGCCTATATAGATTTATGGAACCTTGGTGAGACTTTTAAGACTTGGGTTGATAAATCCAACCAATTTTGCAATACACTTGTAGACCGGATTGTACCAGGCTATCCAAAAGAAACCATAAAGACAATATGGGAAGAACTGGGTTACGAAGATCAGTTGGTGGTGGAAAGTGAACAGTTTAATCTATGGGTTATTCAAGGTGATGAAAAAGTACAGCAGGCTTTTCCAGCTGATGAAGCAGGATGTCAGGTACTTTTTGTTGAGGATGTCACCCCATATAAAATAAGAAAAGTACGTATTCTAAACGGTGCCCATACTACCTTGGTTCCAATAGCTTACTTATATGGTATAGAAACGGTTCTTGAATCTGTAGAAGATCCACAGATCAATCAATTTCTCATGAAGGCAATTTTTGAAGAAATCATTCCGACACTTACGCTGTCAAAAGAAGCGTTGGAAATATATGCAGGTGAGGTCATCTTGCGTTTTAAAAACCCTTTTGTTAAACATTATCTTATGAGTATATCTTTAAACAGTATGTCCAAATATCAGACACGTGTTCTGCCTTCACTACTTGCTTATTTTGATCAAAATAGTAAGTTGCCTAAGCGACTTGTTGCTGCACTTGCTGCTTATATGGTTTTTTATAGAGGTGAATATGCCGGTAAGAAGATCGATGTAGTCGACAGTGAGGATATTCTCAAATTATATGAAGATGCTTGGAAGCAGTATGATGGTAGCAAGGCAAGCTTAGATGGTGTTGTAGAAGCCATACTTGGCTATGAGTCTAATTGGAAGGGTAACCTGAATCACATACCAGGGTTAAGAGACCAAGTGGTTCATTATGTTACGATTATATTTGATGAGGGTATGGAAAATCTTATTAATGTCATCGAAGAAGAAGATTAATTAGGAGGCGTTCCCATGAATAAACATTTTGTTATTCACAACCGAGACAATGTATACATTAACCTTGAAGATGATGACAGTAAGAATCTAATGAGTGGACACAAGTATGCTTTGAAGGACATAAAAAAAGATGAAGCCATTATTAAGTACGGCATGCCAATAGGCATAGCAACCTGTGACATCTTAAAAGGTGAACATATACACACCCATAATCTTAAGACTTCTTTAGATGACATCTTGACGTATAACTATCAGCCGGAAGAAAACAGTGATTCTTCAACAGTAGTATCAAAATCAATCTTAGAGAACAAGACAGTCAAGGTCTATGAAAGAATGGATCATGAAGTCGGTATTAGAAATGAGCTGTGGATTATTCCAACTGTAGGGTGTGTGAATGGTGTATCCAACCGTATTATTGATGTTTTTAAAAGCCGATGTATGGAAGAAGGCATTGACTTGAATCGTTTGGATAATTTTGACGGTATATATGCCTATACCCACAATTATGGTTGTTCTCAAATGGGCGATGATCATATCAATACCCGCAAAACACTACAAAATATAACAAAGCATCCCAATGCCGGTGGTGTTCTCGTAATTGGACTGGGCTGCGAGAACAACCAGATCAAAGCTTTTGAAGAAACTTTAGGAACCTATGAAAAATCGCGAGTTCGTTTTTTGATTTCTCAGGAAGCGGAAGATGAAATCGAGGCCGGCTATGAGATGGTGAGAGCCCTCTTTGATGCAATGCTAAAAGACCAGCGCGTTGAAAAACCGTTGTCATCGATTCGAGTTGGTCTAGAGTGTGGTGGTTCAGATGGACTTAGTGGTATAACGGCCAATCCATTGATTGGTAGATTTTCAGATTACTTAGTTGAGCAAGGTGGGACAACGGTGCTGACAGAAGTACCTGAAATGTTCGGAGCTGAGACCATTCTTATGAACCGATGTATCAACAGAGAAGTCTTTGATAAAATGGTGGCGATGGTCAATGATTTCAAAAACTATTATAAAAAGCATGATCAAGTGATCTATGATAACCCTTCACCAGGCAATAAAAATGGTGGTATATCTTCTCTTGAGGACAAGTCACTTGGATGTACCACGAAGGCAGGAGACAGTCAGGTCGTGGATGTTTTAAAACATACTGAAAGACTGAAAATTCCAGGTCTTAACCTCATCAGTGCACCTGGAAATGATGCGGTAGCAACCACCACTTTAGGCATGTGTGGGTGTCATATGGTACTCTTTTCAACAGGCAGAGGCACACCTTTTGGCGGTTTTATCCCGACGGTGAAGATCTCGACCAACACACCCTTATTTGAGAAAAAGCCGAACTGGATTGATTTTAATGCCGGACAGTTGGTAGATGGATTAAGTATGGATGCAATGCTGGAACAATTTACCGAGAAGATCATCGCCACCATTAATGGTGCTAAAACAAGACAGGAACTTAACAATTACCGAGAAATCGCAATTTTTAAAACGGGGGTAACATTATGAAAAAGTTTATGGACGAAAACTTTCTACTAACCAATGATACAGCCATTAATCTCTATCATAATTATGCAAAAGATATGCCGATTTTTGACTACCACTGCCATTTGTCTGCAAGGGAAATTGCTGAAAACAAATCCTATAAAAACATGACGGAAATCTGGCTTGGTGGTGATCACTATAAATGGCGCGTTATGCGAAGTAACGGTGTTTTAGAAGCATCTATAACAGGGCATGCACCGGATGAGGATAAATTTATGGCCTTTGCAGAGGCATTACCTTATGCTATCGGGAACCCAATGTATCACTGGGCTCACCTTGAACTAAAACGGTATTTTGATATTGAGGAGCAATTAGATAAGTCCACGGCAGAAAAGATATGGGAAAAGTGTAATGAACGTCTAAAAACAGATGCGTTTACATCAAAAGCTCTTATAACAAGGTCCAATGTGGATGTTATTTGCACCACAGATGATCCTATCGATAATTTGGCTTATCATAAGATTATTAAAGAAGATGATGCTTTTGATACTAAAGTATTACCTACCTTTAGACCGGATAAAGGTATCCATATTCATTTGGAAACATTTCTACCTTGGTTAAAGCAACTTGAATCTATTGTTGGTTATGGCATAACGTCTTTAGCCTTATTGTTTAAAGCCTTAGAAGAACGGATTGCCTATTTTCACGATCATGGCTGTAGGCTTTCAGATCACGCTCTAGATGAAGTTCAATATGAAGCTTTAAAAAATGTAACTTTAGAAGAAGGGGAGGCTATTTTTAAAAAGGCGCTTCGAGGAGGCACATTAACCCATGATGAAGTGGTTAGATATAAAAGTTTGGTTATGAATCAGTTAGGCAAACTCTATGCAAAAAAGGATTGGACGATGCAACTTCATATTGGTGCACTACGTAATAACAATACAAGAATGCACAAGGAAGTCGGGCCGGATACTGGTTTTGATTCTATTAACGACACAGTATTTGCCAGAGCGTTATCGGATCTGCTTAATGATTTAGATACGACCGATGAATTACCCAAAACCATTATATATGTTTTAAATCCAAGAGACAATTATGTGATTGCTACTATGATTGGTAATTTTCAAGGTGGCGGGATAGCAGGCAAGATTCAGTTTGGTTCCGGTTGGTGGTTCTGTGATCAAAAAGACGGTATGATTGATCAAATGAAGGCACTGGCTCAACTTGGTCTCATCAGTCGTTTTGTTGGTATGTTGACAGATTCAAGAAGTTTTCTCTCCTATGTAAGACATGAATACTTTAGACGTATATTATGCAATCTTTTTGGTGAGTGGGTTGAAAATGGAGAATATCCTAATAATCAAGAGTTTTTAGGTCATATGATTCAGGATATTTGTTACAACAATGCTAAGGCATATTTTGGTATATAGTTAAGTTCATACGATCTTACATTAGAAAAAGTAGTAACCATGGATGAAAATCTTGGGTTACTACTTTTTGGTTTGTGGAAGAGCTACGAAGTCGTAATACTTGTTATAATTTTTCAAGGTGTTATAATATAGTTAAGTAAGTAATTTAATTGTGCCGATAAAGGATAGAGGTGATCAAGTTGGTGGATGCTTTAACATCAGAAGGATATATGGCAACAAAGTTGGCATCAACTGGTGGATTTCTAAAGACAGGAAACACGACCTTGTTTGTTGGTGTAGAGGAGCAGGAAGTGGACAAAGTACTTGGTATTATAGAAAATAAGTGTCAAACGAAGAAAGAATTGTCTTTGATGAACCCTCCGATACCCAGTGCAATTGAAGGATGTATGCCTTATCCGGTAGAAATAACGGTTGGAGGCGCTACTATATTTGTCATTGATATTGAAAAATATTTAAAGATTTAGGTATGGTTAAGGTGTCAAAAATATATAGTTGAAATTTCACATACAATATATAGTTATGATTGTATCAACGTAATCTATATATTGTATGTGAATTAGTGAAACTTAGTTTTGTTGTATTAAACGTGTATACAGTTTTAAGGAGTTGCTTATATGGACATGAAAATCAACCCAATGACAATGACAAATGTATCTGATGTGACTTCGAATAAAGAAGTTGCTTCCAAGGATGACTTCAAGTTCACTTTACTGAGTAAGATTGAAGAAAGTGAATTACAAAGCAAATTGGATGGTATGATTAAGGATATTACGGCCCAAGGGGATCGTTTGTCTAAGCATATGGATATAAAAGATATGAAGAAATATAGAGAGATGGTCAAGGATTTCATGAATGAAATCGTAACCCATTCGCATAAGTTCTCTAGAGAAAATTTTCTTGATAAAAGAGGACGACATAGGGTCTATGGTATTGTCAAACTGGTAGATAAGAATTTAGATGATTTGGCTCAGGAGCTCCTTAAAGATGAGAAGAATCATCTGAATATACTTGGAAAAATAGATGATATCAAAGGCCTACTTCTTGATATGATGATATAGTATAATCATCCAATACATGTGACATTCATCAAGGACCTGTCTAATGTGACAGGTTCTTTTACGGTATATATATATGAGTAGGAAGGGTTGAAACAAATGGAACTTGGCAGGACGAATTATGAAAAAGCAAGAAAGTTAGGTATAAAAACAGTGAACCAATATAAGTCTAACGGTTGGAATGCCCATGTTCCATCTTTAGACGCTATTCTTTCAAGAGAGTCGATTGTGTCAGAAGTGAACTTAGGACTTACAGAGATTCCTATTAAAAAAATCAAGGGTACGAGAACGAATGCAAGAAGAAATGCATTTGCTCCTGATTTTATGCCAATTTTGGGACCTTCAACGGAGTTTGCAGCCAAATGGGTCTATTTATATGAGGCGCATGTTGAAGAAGGTATTCGTGAACCCATAAAAGTTTATGAATATTTGAACTGGTATTATGTTGAAGAAGGTAATAAGAGGGTCAGTGTCTTAAGTTATAGTGAGGCGATTTTAATCTCGGCGTATGTAACAAGACTGATACCCAGATATGATAAAGAAGATAAAACCATTGTCATTTATTATGAGTTTTTGGAATTTTATAAAAATCATCAGATTAATTATTTGTGGTTCACTGAAGTGGGCAGTTTTGTCAAAATGCATAAAATCATAGAAAAATACGATTGGCATCAAGAAGAAAAAAAAGGTGATTTAAGATCCATTTATTACCAATTCAAAACACTGTATAAAAAATTAGGTGGCGACCAAATACCTATTACCACAGGTGATGCTTTTTTACAGTATCTGGATGTTTATCCATATAGGGAAGGTATTGTAGAAGTTTTGGAGGAAAATCTAAAGAGTTTGTGGGCAGAACTTGAAATCATAGGAAGTTCTAATAAGTATGAACGAGAACTGTCACCGTCTGAACTTGAGAAAAAGCCTTTATTTTTCGGTTTAACCAATTTACCATTTGCCATGAAGGAAGCCAAAATTGCTTTTTTACATGCTAAATCTAAGGATTCTTCAGCTTGGACGTATGGACATGAAATAGGACGTCTACATCTTGAGAATGTTATGGGTGACAGTGTTACAACAACCTGCATCAATAACGTTCCGGAGGATGAACAAGCTTATGATTATCTAAAGGCAGCTGCAGAAGAAGATTATGATATCATATTTACAACATCACCGACGTTCATACACGAGACTTTAAAAGCATCCTTAGCCTATGAACAAGTAAAATTCCTTAATTGTTCCGAAAGTTTGTCTTATAGACATTTTCGAACATATTTTGGTCGAATATTCGAACCGAATTTCTTGGTTGGTATGATAGCGGGTGCGATGAGTAAAACCAATCAATTGGGTTATGTTGTCACATATCCTATACCGGAGGTCATTAGCAGTATCAACGCATATGCATTGGGAGCAAGATTTTTAAACCCATTTGCAGAGGTTTTTGTTAAATGGGTGGATGACACAACGGCATCCTGTGAAGATGCGTGTTATAAAATTGATGAACAGCTTATGGATATGGGTGTTGATATCATATGCCATCAAGAGTCCACAGACCTAAAAACAAGCCTTAACCATTCAGGTATTTATTTTGCGGATGAGCTACGTAAAGGTCAAAAACCTATTTGCCTTGCAAGTCCGCATTGGCATTGGGGTGTTTTTTATGAGAAAATTGTAAGAAATATCATGAGTGGGAACTACAATAAAATCAGTGGTTTATTGGGGAACAATGAACGTGCCATCAGTTATTGGTGGGGTATGGATGCCGGCGTAGTCGATATTATGTATTCTGAATCTAAGTTACCGGAACCATTAATAAACAGTGTTACATTCATGAAGAAAATGATTACAGATGGTGTGTATCACCCATTTACAGGTCCATTATATAATCAAAAGAAAGAGCTGATGGTTGAAACAGGTACCCATATCAGCAATGAAGCAATTCTTGATATGAATTGGTTTGTTGATGGTGTTAATGGTAGTATACCCAGTATTAATGCAAAGGAACAAAACCATAAACTATTAGAGCTTTTTAGTGTGAAAAAGAAGTATTAATGATTATAGACTTTGTGTAAATTAAAAAACAATGAGGTCCAAGAAGGCACTCATTGTTTTTTTGAGGAAAAGATTTTTCTGAACCATAGGCCAGTGTCAAAATCAGGCTTTGGCCCGTTTTTTTTATCATAGGAATAACCGTTTGGTTTAAAATCAAAAATATAATAGTCATAGCCATTAATGATGGTGGTTAGATCATATTGATGTATTCTTTTTGCATTCAAATTGTAATTGAGATGTTGGTGGCCATGGAGAAAATATGAAGGTTTATAGGTGTCTATGAGTTGATTAAAAACCATAAATCCTTGATGGCAAAGATCATCCCCATCACCGATACCTTTTGCCGGAGCATGTGTAAGAAGGATATCAAAACCTTGATGTTTATCGATCTTACGTCTGAGTCTGCGAACACGTGCAACCATTTCTTTTTCGGAATATTGCATCGGTCCTTTTTTATATCGCATAGACCCACCAAGTCCAAGTATACGTACACCATCTACAACTATCAAATTATCTTCAATATTGATACATCCCATAGGTGGCGTATCCAAATAGTGATGGTCATGATTACCATGAATGTAATAGAGTGGTTTTCGTATGACAGTATTGATAAACTCCATATAGCTGGCTTTTAGATCACCGGCAGAAAGGATGACATCTATGTTTTCAAAGCGTTTTGGGTCAAAAAAATCCCAAATATATCTGGATTCTTGATCAGCAATAAGTAATATTTTCATAGGGACTACCTTCCTATTATTTTTAACATGTTTAAAACCATTATAACAGAGGCAGCTGACCTTAACAACGTGTTGAATAATAAAGGCTTAAGCTAAAAGAATGGTCATAAACTGTGTACATTTGCTTTTAAAAAAGACATAATAGTGATATGATAAGACTTGTTGTAAGGAGATGGGCTTATGTATAGATTCGATGAGATAAAAGGTTATGAAGAGATCATCCAACATTTTCAAAACGCCATAAAACTGAATAAGATATCCCATGCCTACATCATAGAAGGTGAAGGTGGAAAAGGTAAAAAAAGGATAGCCAATACCTACGCCAAAGTTATGCAGTGCCAAGCTCATGGTACTGAGGCTTGTGATGTTTGTAGTTCTTGTCGCGCGTATGATAGTGGCAATCACCCGGATGTGATTCACATTCATGCCAGTAAGAAAACCGGTATCGGCGTAGATGACATTCGTGATCAAGTCAATAAGGACGTTTACATTAAGCCTTATGTCTACGATTATAAGATATATATTATACATGATGCGGAAAAAATGACAGTACAGGCTCAAAACGCCCTACTTAAAACATTAGAGGAACCTCCAATCCATGTAAGATTTATTTTATTAGCCACACATACCCATACTTTTTTGCCAACCATCTTATCAAGATGTGTTGTCATTCGTCTCAGAGCCCTAAGCCAAAAATGTATTGAAGATTACTTGGAAGAAGACCTAGGTGTTCCGGATTATCAAGCAAAACTATACGCATCTTTTGCCAGAGGAAATATGGGTAGGGCCCTAGCTTTAAGACATTCTGAAAGTTTTCATGAGATGCGCAGTGATATGATACAAGTCATGATGGTTATATCTCATAAGGATAAAGTAGAGGCCATGGAGCAAGTTGAGATCTTTGAAAAATATAAAGATGAAAAACAGGATTTCTTAGATCTTATGCTAACATGGCTTCGAGATTTGATGGTGATTAAGAGCCTTGGAGATCTGGAACCTTTGATTCATATGGACAATAAGAATCTGTTGTTGAAACAAGTACCCTATTTGTCGTATAATAGGATAAGCAGCTTGATTGATGGTATAGAACAAATCAGAAAATATGATCGATTGCATATTAACTACACTTTACTCGTAGAAGTGATGTTGATTCAAGCAATGAATTCAAAATAATTCCATTTCATTGGTGAATGAAATTAAAGGAGAAGTTATGATAAAAGTAGTAGGCGTTAGATTTAGAAAGGCTGGTAAGATCTATTATTTCGATCCGGCAGTGTTTGATATAAAGCCTGGGCAATGTGTCATTGTCGAAACGGTTAGAGGCATTGAGTATGGTCATGTGGTTCTTGGCAATAGAGAGATAGAAGAAAATGACGTGATACAACCGCTAAAAAAAGTCATTCGGATGGCTACATCTGAAGATGATCAAACGGAAGTAGAAAACAAAATCAAAGAACGTGAGGCTTATGAAATATGTAATAAGAAAATTCGTAAGCATAACTTGGATATGAAATTGATTGACTGCGAGTACACCTTTGACAACAATAAGCTGTTATTTTATTTTACAGCAGATGGTCGAATAGACTTTAGAGAGCTGGTTAAAGACTTAGCAGCTGTTTTTAAAACACGCATTGAGCTACGACAAATAGGTGTTAGAGATGAGACCAAGATGATCGGTAGTATCGGGATATGTGGTTTAGCTTTATGTTGTCATAGTTTTTTAACAGATTTTCATCCTGTATCCATAAAAATGGCAAAGGAACAAAACCTATCTTTGAATCCTACTAAGATATCAGGTGTCTGCGGACGCTTGATGTGTTGTCTTAAATATGAGGAAGAGACCTATGAGCACTTAAATAAGAATTTGCCAAATTATGGTGATATTGTTAAAGTTAAAGAAACCGGTCTTATGGGTGAAGTGATTAATACAAACATTATTCGTCAGTTGGTTAAGATTGTCATCAGAAGGCCGGATGGTGATCCGGAAATCGTGCAGCTTAAGATTGAGGACCTTTTGATACAAAAACCAAATCGGAAAAAAGGTCAACCCCAAGTCACAAAAGAAGAAGAAGAAGAACTTAGACGATTAGAAGCACTAGAACGAGAAGAAAAGAAAAAAGAGCAGGAAAATCAGGAAGATCATAAGCAAAAGCATGAGCAGAAGCATGAGCAGAAGCTTAGGCCCAAGCGTAATAAACCTCAGAACAAAGGAAAACGCGTGAATAATCCTCAGAAAAAGCCACAAGACGACAAAAAAAAGAGTTAAAGGAATCAAGATGATAGATAAATTGAAGCCCGAAGAACGTATAGATGATTTACATCGTAAAGGCTATAAAATCATACAAAACGAAGCCATGTTTTGCTTTGGGATGGATGCGGTTTTACTGGCAGGTTTTTGTCACATAAAAGCAACCGATGTGGTGTTAGATCTTGGAACCGGCAATGGGATTATACCCTTGCTTCTTGAAGGTAGGTTTGGACCAAAGCATATAACAGGTCTTGAGATTCAAGAAGCGAATGTGGATATGGCCAAACGAAGTATTCGTATGAACCAATTAGAAGATAAGATAGAAATCATCCATGGTGATATAAAGGAAGCGGAAAATCTGCTTCCTTTATCCAACTTTGATGTGGTAACCTGTAACCCACCTTATATGGATGCAGGAAAAGGTCTGATCAATGAACTTAATGCAAAAACCATAGCAAGGCACGAGGTATTATGTTCCCTTGAGGATGTGATTGCCCAAGCAAGTCGATTGACCAAAGTGGGCGGTAGATTCTATTTGGTTCATAGGCCCCATCGTCTCATTGATATTATAAATTTGCTTAGAACTTATAAGATGGAACCTAAGAGGTTGAAAATGGTTCATCCTAAAGTTGGAAGTGAAGCCAATATGGTACTAATTGAATCTGTAAGACAGGGTAATCCCTTTCTAAAGGTTGAAAAGCCTTTAATTGTATACACATCAGAAGGTGCATATACAGATGAGATCTATAGTATTTACGGTTATTAGTCTAGTAGAAAAGAGGGACATATGGGTATATTATATTTGGTTGCAACGCCAATAGGCAACCTTGAAGATATGAGTTATAGAGCAATTAGAACCCTTAAAGAAGTGGATTATATTGCGGCGGAAGATACACGACATACCATCAAATTGCTGAATCATTATGAGATTCAGAAGTCCATGACCAGCTACCATGAACATAACAAGCACCAAAAAGGTCCGGATATTCTTAAAGACCTTCTGGAGGGCAAAAATATTGCCCTAGTAACCGATGCCGGAACACCGGGTATATCTGACCCCGGAGAGGATTTAGTTATATTATGTCAAAGAGCGGGCATACAGGTCACGTCAATTCCCGGTCCTGCTGCTTTGATTAACGGACTGATTCTGTCTGGGATGGATACGAGACGTTTTGTTTATGAAGGTTTTTTACCGGTGGGAAAAAAGGAAAGAGCCGAGCGTTTAAAAGAGTTGACAAATGAGACCAGAACCATGATTTTTTATGAGGCGCCTCATAGATTAAAAGCCTTTTTGAATGAGGTGGTAACATTTTTTGGTACTGAAAGAGAGATTGTCATAACCAGGGAACTGACCAAGAAATTTGAAGAAGTTCTTAGATGGACACTTGAAGATGCTATAAAATACTACAGATCCAATGATCCTAGAGGCGAATACGTTTTGATTATTGGAGGATGTCCTATAGAGCAAATAAAATCAAAAGAAAATGTCTTGTTTGAAGCCTTATCATTAGAGGATCATCTTCAACATTATTTAAATCAAGGCATGGACAAAAAAGAGGCGATTAAAGCCATTGCAAAAGATAGAGACAAACCTAAACGGGATATTTATCATTATTTTATAGATTAGGAGAAAGAAATGTTAAAGAAATTAAGCATAGTTTTAAGTCTTATGATCGTACTTACCAGCTGTGCAGGTACAGATAATCGTACATCGGAGTCCATAACAACTTACGCTCTGGATACGGTTATCACCATTAACCTATATGATGAGGGATCTGAGGCGATTTTTACCCGTATGACCAACCGGATAAATGAGATAGAAGCATTAATGTCAAAGCACATTGAAGGCAGCGAAGTGGACCTTATTAATCAGAATGCCGGTATTAAACCGGTTGTTGTATCGGAAGACACATATAAGGTTATTGAAAGGGCAATATTGTATGCAAAACTCTCAAAAGGGAGCTTTGACCCTACGATTGGGCCAATTGTTGATTTATGGGGCATTGGAACAGAAGAAGCAAAGGTTCCAAGTGCTGACGAGATTACCCAGATTCTAAAGTATGTTGATTATGAAGCCATTATACTAAGTGAAAATGATCGCACTGTTTACTTAAGTCAGTCAGATATGTCCATTGATTTAGGTGCTATTGCCAAAGGTTTTGTTGCTGACGAGTTAGTACTTTTATTAAAAAATGAAGGTGTCCGTAAAGCAATTATTAATCTTGGCGGAAATGTATATGCTTATGGTGAAAAGGATAATGGTGATTACTGGAAAATAGCTATTCAGACGCCTTATGATCAAAGAAATGTTAACTTTGGATATGTAGAAATCAAAGATCAGACGGTGGTTACATCCGGTCCCTATGAACGTTACTTTGAAAAGGATGGTAAGACCTATCATCATATTTTTGATGCCAATACAGGATACCCAATAGATGGTGAGACTGTTTCTGTGACCATTGTAACTCAATCCTCGATGGATGCTGATGCACTCTCAACACTTTTGTTTACAATGAATCAGAAGGAGGGGCTAGAACTGATAGAATCTATTGATGGTGTAGAATGTTTATATATTGACCGAGATTATGAGATTAGGATGTCATCTGGATTTGCAGAGATTTTTACATTAACGGATAACTCGTATAAGGTTGTTACAAACTAAAAGATATCGTAAAAAAACCCCCATTCAAAGGGGGTTTATGATTTTAAGCTAATAATGCTCTTGCTGTTTTCAAAGTAAGTCATTTTGTTTGGGTTCTCATGCTTTAAATAATTGTGAAACCTGCTATTTGTGCCATTCTAAGAATTGAATTCTTAGAAATCTTCTTGCCTTCAAATTCAATCAATTCGTCCATTTCACCTGTGAAAATATCACAAGGTGCGTATTTTTTGAGAAGGACAGAATCTTCGATTGTAAAAATCTCAACGGCATCTCTTGAAGCTAGATTCATTTGTGCTCGTAGTTCACAAGGTATCGTTATACGACCGAGTGAATCCACGCGTCTTACAAAACCTGTGGAAATCATAAAATCACCCCTATCATTTTTATCATATTATTTAAACTCTCCATGTAGTATTTTATCAAAGTTATTAATAAATATCAAGTAAAATTGTAAAAATATTAAAACAATGTCATGACATAAAATAAGACAAATAAGACTGGAAAATGTAGAAGTTTTAAATTATCACTTTACAGTATTAAAGGACTATGATATACTACAAAAAAGCAAATTCAAATATCAGTGATTGGAAAAAGTATCATATTGTCTACGAAATATGTAGGTGACTGGAATTGTCAAGCGAGCCGTCGATTGGTGTGAGGTACGGTACAAGGAAAGTATGAGAATGGTTCCATGAGATGCAGAGTGAAGTTACAGTAGCTTGAGCCGGGCAGTAGATATTATTTGAGTGGTACGATGGCATTTCGTCTCAAGACGAGGTGTTTTTTTGTTTTTATAGCGGTTATAAAAACAGCTTACCATAATGATGATGTTCTTGGGTGGCATAGCGAAACCAATTCGTCCCATAGAAGGGAAGGATTCGGTTTTTTTTAATATTCTAGGAAATTATTGCTATAGATTAGATAAGAAACTTTCCTGCAGTGAAAATTTGCAGCACGACGAGATGCAGGGAGATACAGGTGTAAGTAAAACGAATAGTGGAGGATCGATGATGAACAGCAAAAAACTGATAACCTATGAACACATTAAGGCTTGTGATACTGAAACACCCATTACTTTATATTCAAAATATGTTAGAAATGAAATGGGTTTTTTACTTGAGAGCAAGGAGCAGCCCAAAGGTCGTTACTCTTTTATGGCTTGTAATCCGGACAAGGTGATTAAGGCCTATGGTAATAAAGTGGAAATCCTTACAAATGACGAAGTCATAATCAGTGAAGGACGTGCTCTTGATATAGTTAAAAGGGAAATCGATGATTATGATGTAGACAACAAGACGGATTTACCTTTTGTAGGCGGTGCAGTCGGGTCGGTTGGGTATGACATGATCAGACAATACGAAGATATTCCCTTGCTCAATCCAGATGAGCTTCAGACACCGGATCTACATCTTATGTTTGTGACAGAAATCGTGGCTTATGATCACTTTTTTAATCAATTGCATATTGTGGTGTTGGAAGAAGCAACAGATAGCGGAGCAAAAAAAGCCCAAAAACGTATTGAAGGTATTGAAGAAAAGCTAAGAAGAGACTTCAAATTGGAAGAAAACAAAATAGAGGAAGAACTGAATTTTAAGAGCAATATCAGTCAAGAAACCTATGAAAATGCAGTGATAAAAGCGAAGGAGTACATCTATGAAGGAGATATTTTCCAAGTGGTTTTATCACAAAGATGGAGTGCTACATGCACTACTTCACCTTTTAAGCTCTACCGAAAACTTAGAAGAATGAACCCTTCCCCCTATATGTTTTATTTTAATTTTCAGACCTATTATATCGTTGGATCATCTCCGGAAATGTTAGTCGAAATGAAAGGCAATCATATCAAAAACTGCCCTATTGCCGGCACCAGAAAAAGAGGGATAACGCCCATAGAAGATGATGCGTTGGCGAAGGACTTACTTGTAGATGAAAAAGAAAGAGCAGAGCATAATATGCTGGTAGATCTAGGACGTAATGATATGGGTAAGATTGCTAAGATTGGTTCGGTAGAAGTGACCAGCTATATGGAAGTTCAAAAATATTCCCATGTCATGCATCTGGTCTCCTTAGTCGAAGGCGAGAAAGATGAAGATAAGGATATGTTTGAAGTCCTCATGAGTTTTCTTCCGGCAGGCACCTTATCAGGTGCACCCAAGATACGGGCTATGGAGATCATTGAAGAGCTGGAGGTTACCAAACGTGGTATATACGGTGGTGCCATCGGGTATTTTGGCTATAACAAAAATATGGATATGTGTATTGCCATTCGAACCATGGTCATCAAAGACAGCAAAGTATATATACAAGCCGGTGCCGGAATTGTAGCAGATTCGGATCCGACTAAGGAATATGAGGAAACAAGAAATAAAGCTGAAGCTCAGATTAGAGCAATACACGTATAAGATAAGGAGATATTTATGATTGTACTTATAGATAATTATGACTCATTTACATACAACCTATATCAGTATGTCGGTGCCTATGAAAAGGATATTCGAGTCATACGCAATGATAAAATAACAGCAGATGAACTGCTAAAGCTAAAGCCGGATAAAATCATTTTATCTCCCGGTCCTAAAGCACCGGACGATGCAGGTAACTGTTTGGATATCATCAGGAAGTTATCCGGTAAGATTCCCATACTTGGCGTATGTTTGGGCCACCAATGTATTGGACAAGCTTTTGGCGGTCGGGTTATACATGCAAAAGAACTATATCATGGTAAGTGTTCTATCATATCCTTAGTAAAGAATGATCTGTTCAGCGACATGGATTTGAACTTAGAGGTTGCAAGGTACCATTCTTTGGTCGTTGAATATGAAACCGTACCGGACTGTCTTGAAATATTGGCAATGACCGATGAAGGAGAAATCATGGCCATGAAGCATAAGACTCACTTTACTTATGGACTTCAGTTTCATCCTGAATCCATATTGACACCTTATGGTCGAAAAATCATTGAAAACTTTGTAAACATGGTATGCAAGGAGGTATAACGATGGCAAATCAATTATTAGATCAACTGATGATAGGACAAGACTTAACAGAAGAACAAATGATGATTTATATGAATGAAATCATGAGTGGTGAAAAATGTGATGCTGAGATTGCCAGTTTCTTAACTGCTTTAAAAATTAAAGGTGAAAGTATCCATGAGATTGTAGCAGGTGCTAAAGTTCTAAGAGCAAAAGCATTGCCAATCAATTTGCAAGATTCGGAAACTCTGGATACTTGCGGCACAGGAGGCGACAGCAGCGGCACTTATAATATATCCACAGCAGTAGCGATTGTTGCATCAGCAGCGGGTGTATCCGTGGTAAAGCATGGTAACCGCTCGGTATCCAGCAAGTGTGGATGTGCGGATGTTCTAGAAGCTTGTGGGGTAAAAATAGATCTAAACCCAGAGCAAGTTAAGACTTGCGTGGATGAATTACAGATTGGTTTTTTGTTTGCACCAACTTTTCATAGCGCTATGCGGCATGTAGGTCCAACCAGAAAAGCACTTGGCTTTAGAACTATTTTTAATATGTTGGGACCATTAGCCAACCCTGCAAATGCTAAATCTCAAGTTATTGGTGTTTTTGACAAAGCACTTACGGATACTTTTGCCAGAGTGCTCCAAGCCTTAGGTGTACAAAAAGCCATGGTGGTTCACGGAAAAGATGGCTTAGATGAGATTACAGTAACGGATGAGACATTTGTATCTGAGCTTAGAGACGGTATGATTATAAGCTATACCATCAAACCTGAAGACTATGGTATTTCTAGAAGCACATTAGAAGAACTGCAAGGTGGTGACGCTATAGAGAATGCTCAGATTCTTAAGCAAGTTTTAAGTGGTGAAATTATTGGGCCTAAGCGTGATATTTTAGTATTGAATGCTGGAGCAGCTTTATATATAGCAGATAAAGTGATAGATATACATGAAGGCATTGAGCTTGCTAAGAAGATCATTGACTCAGGACTTGCAATTTCAAAGCTTGAAGCATTTGTAGCAAAAACTCAAGAATTTAGGTGAGAGGTGAAATCATGTCAAAAAAAGTATTTTTAAAAGACATTGTTAAACAAAAAAAAATAAGACTAAAAGATCAACCTTTAGTAATAGAAGAATTGATACAACAAATAGCCATGGCTAAAAAACCACCCTCATTCTATGATGCGATGTCTAAAAATGGCTTATCGATCATCGGAGAAATAAAAAAGGCGTCTCCATCTAAAGGTTTGATTAAAGAAGATTTTGACCCGGTTGCTCTGGCTAACCAGTATGCACATTCTGTAGATGCCATCTCTGTTTTGACAGAGGAAGATTTTTTTATGGGACATGCCAACTACCTTACCAAAGTGGCGAAAACGGTTGATTTACCTATATTGTATAAGGATTTCATTGTTCAAGCCAATCAGGTCTATCATGCAAGAGCCATTGGTGCAAGTTGTATCCTATTGATAGTAGCTATTCTAACAGATGTACAGCTAAGTGAGTACAGCATGTTGGCTAAAAGCCTTGGCATGGACGTATTGGTGGAAACCCACACAAAAGATGAAATCCTGCGGGCTCTTAAAGGAGATGTTACCATTATTGGCATTAACAATCGGAATCTAAAGACCTTCAAAACAGATATAGGAACCACACTAAAGCTGAGGCGCTATGTACCAAAAGATAGATTGGTTATTAGTGAAAGTGGCATACATAAACCAGAAGATATATCTCTTTTGAAGAAGGTTGATATTAATGGCATTTTGGTGGGTGAAAGCTTTATGCGTGGAGATATCGGCCTAATGGCGAAGGCCTTTAAGGAGGCTTACGATGGTTAAGATGATTGAAGTTAAGATTTGCGGCATCAAAACCCAAGAAGAAGTAGCATTGGTTAATCAGTATCCGGTGGATTATGTAGGATTGATTTTTGCACCCAGTAAAAGACAGATTACTTTGGAAAAAGGAAAAGAACTAAGACCGCTCATTAGAAAAGATATTAAAGTTGTAGGTGTTTTTGTAGATGCCACTTATGAAGAAATCCATAAAGTCATTATGGCATGTGATTTGGATGTGGTTCAACTTCATGGTAAGGAGACCAATGATGAAATTTTAAAAATGCCCATTGAAGTATGGAAGAGTATTCCGATTGAAAATAAGAACAGCCTTCTACAGATTAGGCAATACCCGGATTGTGACGGTGTATTGTTGGACACCTATTATAAAGGTGCATCAGGTGGTACAGGTCAGTCTTTTAATCATCAGTGGGTAACGGAATATGGCCCTATACCTCAGAAACTGATACTTGCAGGCGGATTATCACCGGATAATGTTTTATCTGTTTTAGACAACATCATTCCGGATGTACTAGATTTTAATTCAGGACTAGAAACAAATCTAATGAAAGATCCTTTAAAAGTGGAAAAGCTTTTTAAAAAATTGGTTAAGGTGTCAAAACTATATAGTTGAACTTTCACATGCAATATATATGAATTTAGTAAAACTTAGTTTTGACCCTTTAACCAAATTAAAGTATTACGAGGAGGAAATGAAAGATGAATAAGAATTTTGGACAGTTTGGCGGTCAATATGTACCGGAAGCCTTGATGTACCCCTTAAAAGAATTAGAAGCGGCCTTTGAAAAGTACTCAAAAGATGAAGTTTTTATGGATGAATATCGGTATTATCTTAAAGAGTATGTGGGTAGGGAAACACCTCTATATTTTGCACAGCGTTTAACAGAGACTTTAAAAGGCGCCAAAATTTATCTAAAAAGAGAAGATCTTAACCATACAGGAGCACATAAGATTAATAATGTTCTGGGTCAGATTCTACTGGCAAAAAGAATGGGCAAGAAGAAAGTGATAGCTGAAACGGGAGCAGGGCAGCATGGTGTTGCAACAGCAACTGGAGCGGCACTTTTTGGTATGGAATGTACGGTATTCATGGGTGAAGAAGATGTGCAAAGACAACAATTAAACGTATTTAGGATGGAGCTTTTGGGGGCGAAGGTTGTTACGGTGACATCGGGCACTTCAACACTTAAGGATGCCACCAATGAGGCTATTAGAGAATGGGTTAAAACAGTGGAAGACACTTTTTATGTTATAGGTTCTGTGGTCGGTCCTCATCCATATCCAACGATGGTTCGTGATTTTCAAAGGGTGATTGGCGATGAAACCAGAAGGCAAATACTTGAAAAAGAGGGTCGGCTTCCGAATAAGATTATTGCTTGTGTAGGTGGTGGCAGTAATGCGATGGGGATCTTTTATCCCTTCGTAGAGGACCTTGAAGTGGAACTGATTGGTATTGAAGCGGCTGGCTTAGGTGTGAAGTCAGGTAAACACGCTGTGGTACTTAATAAAGCAGCTGGAGGGACACTGGGTGTGCTCCATGGCATGAAAACTATGTTGCTTACAGATGAAAATGGTAATATCATACCGGCGCATTCCATATCCGCCGGACTGGATTATCCAGGTGTCGGTCCGGAACATGCTTATCTCCAAGATGTTAAAAGGGCAACCTATGAAATGATTACAGATCAAGAAGCCTTAGATGGTTTTGAGATATTATCAAAGATTGAAGGCATAATTCCTGCTCTTGAAAGCTCCCACGCCATAGCGTATGCCATGAAAATTGCACCAACGATGAAGTCCGAAGAACTTATTGTCATCAATCTTTCAGGACGAGGCGATAAGGATACCCATACCGTCATGGACTATTTTAGAGACGGCAAAACCGGTCTTGAAAAACTAAATAAATAGGAGGCAACAGTATGAATCGAATAGAAGCGACATTTATAAAGCTAAAAAAAGAAGGTAAAAAAGCCCATATCAGTTTTTTGACAGCGGGAGATCCCAGTATAGATCAGACTTTTGGATTGGTCCAAGCTTTAATTGAAGGTGGTTCGGATATTGTCGAGATTGGTGTACCTTATTCGGATCCTTTGGCAGACGGACCGGTTATACAAGCCGCATCTACAAGAGCCTTAGCCGGTGGTGTTACAGTAGAGCAAGTTTTTGAACTTGCAGCAAAGTGTAGAACCGCTACAGATATACCATTACTTTTTCTCATGTATGCCAATACACTCATGGTATACGGTGTGGAGAAGTTTATAGCAAGATGTGCTAAGGTGGGTATTGACGGTCTGATTATTCCGGATATACCATATGAAGAACGTGAAGTGATATTGCCGTATATGAAAAAATATGGTGTAGAGATGATTCCGTTAGTTGCACCGACTTCAAAAGATAGGGTACCTTTAATTACCAGTGAATGTAACGGTTTTGTCTATTGTGTCTCATCACTTGGGGTTACCGGTCGTACTTCGGAGTTTGCAGATGATATTGAGGACTATATTCGTGATGTCAAATCTCAGACATCTTTACCGGTAGCTATCGGATTTGGAATAACGGACTATGAAGATGTCAAGCGACTGGAATCAATGGCTGATGGTGTCATCGTAGGGTCGGCCATCGTCAAGGAAATAGAACGTTCTGATGGTGACGCGGCAACGCTAAAAGCATTTACTAGCAAACTTTTCTTAGGATTATAGCTCATAACGTGACTTTGTCACTTTTCCTTACTCTAGGAAAGTCATACTTTAGTATTCAGCCTTGAAGCGTGGCAGAATACGTCAAGGACCTTTCCTGCCGTGGCAATTTGCAAGCAAAACGCGACAGCATCGCTTTGCCTATCATGAACGATTTGCAAGCAAATAGTTCTTATTAATAGTTTTTAAATAGTTTTTACATATTCCATTCATATTACTATGCTATAATTGTAATAAAGTGTAAATGTATTAGGTTGAGTTTGGAAAGGGTGAGTTAATTAATGAATGTTGCGTTTTTTTTAACACCAAAGAGTGAAGTTATCACACTTGAAAAAAAGTTCACAGTAGGACAAGCTCTGGAGGTTATGAAACAGCATAAATATACGAGTTTGCCGGTATTAGATGAAAAGGGACGGTATGTGGATACATTATCAGAAGGTGATATCCTTTGGCATCTAAAAGATCATTGTAACTACAGCATAGAGATTATTGAACAGCAAAGCTTAAGAAAGATTAAGCGTCACTATAATATCAACGCCATCTCCATTGGGTCTAGTATTGATTCAATTATTGATATGGCATCTACTCAAGCGTATGTACCGGTTGTAGATGATCAAAATATTTTTATTGGTATTATCAAAAGAAGTGATATTATTCATTATTGTATGACCCGTATTAATAATAAAGAAGCGACGATGATTTCCTAAACTAATTATGATAGAAAAAGCCTCAAAGGTTTAAGCCTTTGAGGCTTTTTCTATGTAGAAGGGATCCCCCAAATATATAATGTGACGAAAAAATGTTGTCTTTCCATATAAATAAGAGCTGTATAAATTATCCATAGAATAGAACATATAAGTAGATTTAATGTTTAAAAATACATAAAAAGACATAAATTATGAAGTGAGTTCATATTATTCAACAAAAAAACAGGATAGTTGATTGTTGTTTTTATTAAATAGCTATATAGTTTTTATAGTACCTTAAACAATATGAAGTAAGAAATAACAACAAAAACATTTAAATTGGGAGGAAGTAAAATGAAGAAGTTTTTATCTATTTTAATGGTATTGGTTATGATATTGTCCCTTGCAGGTTGTGGGGCAAAAGCAACAACCGAGACAGAGACAACAGAGGTTCCTGCAACGGATGAGACAACAACAGAAACACCAGCAGCACCAGTAGAAAAAAAGGTTATTACAGTAAGTACGAAATTCGTTGATAACGAGCAAACAGCAATTTCTTTGGTTAAAGTTGTTGATGCAATCAATGAAAGAAGTGGTGGTTCGCTGGAATTACAACTCTTTACCAATGGTGTTCTACCAATCGGTAAAGACGGTATGGAGCAAATCGTTCAAGGTTCTGACTGGATCATGGTCGAAGGTATCAACTTTCTTGGTGACTATGTACCAGATTACAATGCCGTAACGGGACCATTTTTATACAAAAGCTTTGATGAGTTTTTTGCAATGATGGATACACCACTTGTACAAGGATTGAATCAAAAAATTGAAGAGGAATATGGTATAAAAGTACTTTCGTTGGATTGGGTATTTGGTTTTAGAAGTATGATGACAAAAAAACCAATTACAAAACCAGAAGATATGAGAGGTTTGAACATTCGTGTTCCCACCAGCCAGTTATATACGTTTACCATTGAAGCTATGGGCGGAAATCCGGTAGCAATGCCATATCCAGACACTTATGCGGCACTTCAACAAGGTGTTATAGATGGTATTGAAGGTTCAATCATGACCTATTATGGAACACAACAATATGAAAATGTTAAAGAATACTCGATTACCAATCATTTGTTAGGTGTTTCGGCAATTTCTATTTCAACGAAGCTATGGGACAAATTAACAGAAGAAGAGCAGACCATTCTTGTAGAAGAATTTGAAAAAGGTATGGAAGAAAATTTAGCAGAAACAATCAAAGCTGAAGAAGAAATGGCAGAATTACTAAAAGCAGAAGGTGTAACTTTCCATGAAGTGGATTCGGATGCATTCCTTCAAGCAGCTGCACCAGTGTTCACGAAGTTTGATAACTGGACACCAGGTATTTATGATCAAATTCTAGTTGAACTAGATAAAATCAAAGCAAATCAATAGAAATATAGAAGCCTTTAGTCTTTAACTTTATAGCGTTCCTCCTATAGAAATAGGAGGAACGTTATTAAGGTCTAAAGATGAAAAAAAGAAAAATGAAATAGGAGGTCACTATGAATAAACATTTAAGACATATTGGTGTACATTTTGAGCTTTATATTGGATCCATATTCTTATCCATAACATCCGTTATTGTCATTATGAACGTTTTTACAAGATATTTTCTTAAGTTCACTTTTACATGGGCTGAAGAAATTGCCGTAGGATGCTTTGTCTGGACGATTTTTTTAGGCCTTGCCAATGCTTATAAAACCAAAGGGTTAATTGGTGTGGAAGTCTTAACAAAGTTGGTGCCAAAAAAAGGGCAGCCAGCAGTTGTATTTATAACATCCATAGTTGTAACGGTTTTATCCAGTATGATGTTTTACTATAGCTTGTTATATGTAAAAGGATCTACAAAAATCACAGCAGCCCTTGAAGTGTCATACAAATACATCTACGCCTCACTTATTGTATCTTTTGGTCTCATATCCATCTACTCTATTTATTTTCTAATACAAAGTTTTAGAAAGATGTTTATTAATCATGACATCAATATTGATATCGAGGATGACCTAGATGAACATCTATTAGAAGAGCAATTAGAGCAGCTCAAAGATCGTAAGGAGGAATATTAATATGGAAGCTTTATTACCAATAGGTGTACTCTTTATCTTATTTTTTCTTAATATTCCAATAGCTTTTGCTTTGATGGGTGCATCACTTTTTTATTTTGTTTTTATCAATACTTCGATGCCTATACAAATGGTGATTCAACAGTTTGTAACCTCAGTTGAATCCTTCCCATACCTAGCTGTACCCTTCTTTATAATGGTAGGATCTGTTATGAACCATTCCGGTATCAGTAAGGCCTTAATGGACTTTGCGGATGTACTGGTTGGACATACTAAAGGTGGCTTAGCTCAGGTTAACGTACTACTTAGTGCGCTGATGGGTGGTATATCCGGTTCTGCTAACGCTGACGCAGCTATGCAATCAAAGATCCTTGTACCTGAAATGGAACGAAAAGGTTTCTCAAAGCCATTTTCTGCAGCTATAACAGCAGCATCTTCTGCAATTAGTCCGGTTATTCCTCCGGGAACCAATCTTATATTATATGCATTAATTGCCAATGTTTCAGTAGGTAGCATGTTCTTAGCTGCTTATATGCCGGGAATTTTAATGGCGATAGCGTTGATGATTACGGTACATATCATATCTGTTAGGAGAAACTATCAACCCAGTCGTGAAAAAATGTCTTCCCCAATGGCTATTCTTAAACAATTTGTAGTATCTATTTGGGCATTGTTTATTCCTTTTGCGATTATCATGGGTATGCGCTTTGGTATATTTACACCTACTGAAGCGGGGGGGATTGCAGTGGTATTTGCTGCAATCGTTGGTTTCTTCGTTTATAAAAAACTAAAATTTGAGCATATTCCGTTGATTTTGATGGATACTGTAAAAAGTACCGGTGCGGTTATGGCGATTATAGCCAGTGCTAAAGTGTTTGGCTACTATCTGACTCTAGAGAGAATTCCGCAAATGATAACAGAATTCTTAGTTAATATGACAGACAGTCCTTTTGTACTATTGCTTGTTATTAATATTTTATTACTCTTTATCGGAATGTTCATTGAAGGTGGAGCAGCCCTTGTTATTCTAGCGCCACTACTAGTACCGGCCGTTAAGTTATTTGGTGTAGATCCCATACACTTTGGTATGATCTTTATCGTTAATATTATGATTGGTGGATTGACACCGCCTTTTGGATCCATGATGTTTACCGTATGTTCTATTGTAAACGTAAAACTAGAAGACTTTATCAAAGAAGTGTGGCCTTTTATCGCAGCCCTTCTTATCGTTCTTTTACTTATTACATATTCAGAAGGTATTGCATTATTTACACTAAATCTATTTAGTTAAAACTTAATTTTCCCACTAGGATTACTTAGCGATGGTAATCCACAAGTTAAAGATGAAAAGCACCTTTTCATCTGCGGTGGATTAGGCTGCAAGCCAAGAGCTTAGAAATCCTGTGGGAAAATTAAGTTAAGAGTACAGCATTCCACTAGGATTACTTAGCGATTCACGGCTGCAAGCCAAGAGCTTAGAAATCATTCTCACACATAACATAGGAGGCCTGATATTGAACACATTAAAAAATAAGACTGTGTATTTACTGGATATGGATGGTACCATCTATCTAGGCGATGAATTAATTGATGGCTCGAAAGAGTTCTTGGAAACCATCAAGGGCGAAGGTAAAAGATATATTTTCTTGACCAACAATTCTTCGAAAAATAAAAGTATATATGTGGACAAGCTCATACGCCTAGGCATCCATGTAACAGAAGAAGAGGTTTTTACATCAGGTGAAGCAACGACTCTGTATCTTAAGAAACATAAAGAAGGTGCAAAAATCTTTTTACTCGGTACAAAATCGCTAGAAGAAGAGTTTGAAAAAGCCGGATTTACTTTGGTAAAAGAAAGAAACAAAGCCGTGGATTATGTCGTGCTTGGTTTTGATACAACGCTAACCTATGAAAAACTCTGGATTGCCTGTGAATACATATCAGAAGGTGTAACGTATATCGCCACTCATCCGGACTTTAATTGTCCCCTGCCAAATGCCAAGTTCATGCCAGATGCAGGTGCTATGGCTGCATTAATTGAAGCATCTACAGGTAAACGACCCATGGTTATGGGGAAGCCCAACAAAGAAGTGGTTGAGAGTATTGCATTAAAATACGGCTTTAACAAAGAAGATATGATTATGGTAGGTGATCGACTTTACACGGATATTAAAACAGGCATTAATGCGGGGATCGCAACTGTATTGGTTTATTCTGGAGAGACAAAAAAGGTCGATTATCAAAATAGTGAAACAAGAGCGAATTACGTCTTTGATTCTGTTAAAGACATGATTGGTTTGCTATAATTTAGTTTTAGTTAATTAGGCGTAGATAAGGCAGGAAAAGTAATCACCTTGAGTGAAATAGCTATTTTACTCGAGGTGATTATTTTTTATACTGTCTATAGCATTACAACCATTTTATATAAAGTGGGATTAAGTTATAAATGAATTGACAGACATGGTAAGATTCGATATACTTTGATTATCAAAGTAAAGTTGGTGAGCGCATTGAATGAAGCCTATGATGCACTGAATGATCTATTGGTGAAGTTGTTTAATAATATACTTACATATGAAGAAAAAGCCTTAATAACAGATGAATTTAAGGATATTTCCTTAAATGATATGCATGTTATTGAAGTGATTGGTTTGAGTCAGAAAAAAAACATGTCTTCAATTGCCAAATCACTGGAGGTAACCGTGGGTACGCTGACCATTGCTATTAATAATCTTGTAAAAAAGGGTTATGTTAAAAGAATGCGCTCTGTTAAAGATCGACGTGTGGTGTTAGTGTCTTTAACAGAAAAAGGTATGCATGCCTATAAGCATCATGAAGTCTTTCATGATGAGATGATTAAGGCTATCATGAAGCGTCTTGAAGGTGAACAACTGGATGTTTTGGTCAAGGCGCTTAAAAGCGTGCAAGAATTTTTTAGTACCAACAAACAGATTTAGATCTTGTAATGTAGATTCGATGTGGTATATATAATTTTGCATATAAAAAGGGCAATCGGATCATATCCGTTCTGCCCCTTTTACTTATCTTTATTTATATTTACGCTTCGTCGATTGGTGTTGTAGGTACTTCAGATTCATCCACATCTACTGGAGAATCGCCTTGTTTGGTTCCAAGGTAGCTTGGAAGATCCATACCGGCCATATCAAACATTTCCTGCATTGGAGGGATGGATTTCATAAGTCCGGAGAGAAAACCGGCAGTTGATGATTTTTCTCCATTACCTGCGTTAGCACCACTGTCCCAAACTGTAACTTTATCAATCTTGATATTTTTAATGGCTTCCACTTGTGTTTTGACAAGATCTTCGATCTTATCAGCAAGGATAAGTTTAATAGCTGAATTTGGATCGCCTGCAGCTTTGACAAGCTTCTCATATCCATTGGCTTGCTTCGTAAGAATCTCTTGAATACCACGAGCTTGTGCGTCCATTTTGAAGAAGGTTGCATCTGCTTCACCTTTTGCATGACGACGGGTTTGTTCTGCCATAGCTTCAGCAGCAATTTCCACGCGGGCTTTGTCGATTTGAGCTTCAACAAGAATATCGGCCTCTTTGGTCGCTTTTTCTCTAGCGGCTCTGGCTTTCTCGGCAGCTTCTTCAGCTGAGTAAGCTTCTTCAAGGGCTTTTGCATTTTGAACTTTTTCTGAAGCGGTGGCACGTCTTAAAGCTTCGGCCTCACGTTCTCTTCTTAAAGCATCAGAATTGGCAACTGTAACCTTAGCCTCATTTTCACCTTGAATGGCCAATGAATTGGCTGTGGCTACTTGAACACGCTCATCTTGTTGTGCTTGTGCTTGTCCGATAGATCCGTCCCTATTTTTTTCGGCAACGGATTTTTTGGCATCATTGATGGCTTTTGCAGCAGCTTCTTTACCAAGTGCTTCGATATAACCGGACTCATCTTTTATGTCTGTAACGTTAACGTTAATAAGACGAAGACCGATTTTCTTAAGCTCAGATTCCACATTGTGAGAAACAGCGGTTAAGAACTTATCTCTGTCCGTATTGATTTCTTCAATATCCATAGTAGCAACAACCAAACGCAACTGACCAAAGATGATATCTTTTGCCAATTCTTCGATTTCTGCCTGCTTAAGACCAAGTAGTCTTTCAGCAGCGTTTTGCATAATACCGGATTCTGTGGAAACACCGACGGTGAATCTTGAAGGTACATCAATTCTTATGTTCTGTTTACTAAGTGCATTTTTAAGGTCAACACTGATGGAGATGGGTGTCAGACTTAAAAATTCATAACTTTGAATGATTGGCCAGATAAAAGCGGCACCACCATGAATACACTTGGCACTTTTGTTAGCACCTGAAGCACCTTTACCAACCTTACCGTATACAACCAAGATTCTGTCAGACGGGCACTTTTTGTACCTCGATAGTAATGCCATTATGGTCATGAAGACCAGTACGACAAAAATCACTAAACCAATTAATATTTCCATATGCTCTCTCCTTTTGATGTTTGACACAATTTTGTGCCTTTATTTTATTTTAAACGCTCAACCACCATGGTTGTCGCATTTAACATATCCACAATAAGAATGGTTTCTCCTGTACTTATAACATCATTTTCTTCCGTGATGGCATCGACTTCTACCAAACGTTCTTGAAGCATAAGTTGAATCTTACCTTGTCCCTTTTTATTGCCTGGTATGGGTATATAAACCTGTGCTTCTTTACCAATTGCAAGCCTGTAATTTAAATTACCACTGGATTGAAGCTTTGAAATACCATAGAATAATAGTGCGATAACAAACATACTGAACAATCCGGCCGCCAAGGCTAACAATAACGTGATGGCAAAATGAACAGAAGTACTTGCAAAAGCGGCACCAACCCAGCCAAACATAGTAGCGAAAGCAATTAAACCTCTAAACGTTACAAAACGGAAATCAGATATCCCACCAAAAGCTTCAAAATCACCATCAAGATTTGAATCCAAATCCATGTCAAACTCAGATACAGGATCACCACCAAAATCCATATCACCATCCAAATCCATATCTGTATCCAGACCGAATCCAATTAGTGTTAGAACGGATTGTATAATAAGTATGACAGTAGAAGGTATTGCGATAAAATAGAAAAATCTCTGTAATGAACTAAGTTGTTCCCACCAAACTGACATAAGACATCCCCCTTTCAATTTTAAGTAAATATTATTTACTATTATTGTATACTTTTGCGAATATATTGTCAAGCAAAGGTTTTTATTGCCAAATTCTGGGTATGATGGTACACTAATAGTAAATTAGATTTACATATTTGGTTGTACTATTTTGAAGGAGGTGACAAGATGAAGGATATGACATTAGGACAAAAAATCCGTGAAATCAGACTACAGTTACAAATGACGCAGAAGGAACTTGCCGGTGATTTTATTACACGAAATATGCTGAGTCAGATAGAGAATGATCAAGCCACACCCTCCATGAAGACGATGGAGTATTTGGCCAAACAGTTGGGCAAGTCTGTGGGTTATTTTATGGATGAGAACCACAAAGACTTAAGTTTGTCCAATATTATTGTAGAGTTAATGGCTTTAAATGAAGACAAGGACTACGCCGCGAGTGTCGAGCTCATAGAAGAACAGATTGTCCATAACCCTATAGTCATGCGTAGTAAGATGATGATGGATTTATACATGAACAGCTATATGTATTTAGGGAACAAACATATGAGTGATGGTGTGTATGAAAAAGCTAAATTAGCCTATGAAAAGATCTTAAGATATGAGAATGATTTGCTTATGGTATCGGATATATACCTATATAAAGTATATGCCCAATTGGCCGAAGTCTGTGGGTACTTACTGGATATTGATCTTGCCAAAACCTATCATATAAAAAGCAAAGATCTGGTTAACAAGATTCTTGCAAGCAGAGAAGTACAGACCATGTATTTAAAACTTATAGAAGCGGACTATGATGGTATTATTGAAGATAGTAACAAGGTGGATATTGTTGACTATGATAATTATAGTTTGGCCAGATATAATCGGGTGTTAGGCTCAGCTTTTTTGAACAAAGGCCATTATGATAAAGCCATATTGTATCTTGAAAAAGCGATTGAGATTTATAGTGATGAAACTTGCTATACGATCGTCTCTATGATCTATGAAGAAATGAGTAAGTGCTATGTTGAGCTTGGAGACTATAAGAAGGCTTATGATTTCCTCCAAAAAGCCCAGTCCAAGAAGATTACCCATTGACTCTAAGGCTTTGAAACCTTGCTTTTTAAAGCCGTTACGTATATAATGGGGATAGAAAAATGACATGATTTATTCCGTTGTCATTTAATAAACGTTGGAGGAACATTGATGAGCCAGAAAACTTACTATATCACAACGGCCATAGCATACACGTCTAAAACGCCCCATATAGGCAATACTTATGAGGCGGTTCTTACAGACGCCATTGCCAGATTTAAAAGGCTTGAAGGCTATGATGTCTTCTTTTTGACAGGTACCGATGAGCATGGTCAGAAGATACAACTGCAAGCACAAGAAGAAGGCATAACACCACAAGCCCATGTGGATAAAATTGCAGGAGAAGTTAGAGATATTTGGGATTTTATGAACACAAGTTATGATAAGTTTATAAGAACAACAGATGAAGAACATGAAAAAACTGTTCAAAAAATCTTTAAGAGATTATACGATCAAGGTGATATCTATAAAGGCAGTTATGAAGGTTGGTATTGCACACCCTGTGAATCCTTCTTTACAGAGTCACAGCTTGAGGAGAATGTCTGTCCGGATTGTGGTAGACCGGTACAAAAAACCAGCGAAGAAGCCTACTTTTTAAAGCTTAGTAAATATGAAAAACGATTGATGGATCATATAGAGACCCATCCTGAATTTATACAGCCTGAATCCCGTAAAAATGAAATGGTCAATAATTTCTTGAAAAGCGGTCTTCAGGACCTTTGTGTTTCAAGAACATCTTTTGATTGGGGCGTTCCTGTTACTTTTGATGAAGGTCATGTCATTTATGTTTGGATTGATGCACTGAGCAATTACATCACAGGACTGAACTACAATCCGGAAGGTGAAAGTGGGCCATTGTTTAATAAATATTGGCCGGCGGATGTTCACATTATCGGAAAAGATATACTCAGATTCCATACAATATATTGGCCCATTATGTTGATGGCTCTTAATGTACCATTGCCTAAGCAAGTTTTCGGACATCCTTGGCTGATGGTAGGACAAGATAAAATGTCCAAATCCTTAGGGAATGTTGTCTATGCAGAAGACCTTGTAAAACATTTTGGTGTGGATGCGGTTCGTTATTTTGTATTACATGAAATGCCTTTTGCTCAAGATGGTACACTGACTTATGAACTATTAATCGCTAGAACCAACTCAGACCTTGCCAATATTTTAGGTAATCTGGTCAATAGAACAGTCGCCATGGTAACAAAATACTTTGATGGTGTTATTCAACCGCCTACAAAAGCAGAGACAATCGACCATGAACTCACAGATTTGGCGCTTAAGACGCCTGGGAAAGTGGCAGAGAAAATGGATCAGCTTAAAGTGGCTGAGGCCATGGACGCAATTTGGACCTTGCTTAGAAGAAGCAACAAATACATTGATGAAACCTGCCCTTGGATTCTGGCAAAAGAAGAAGCACAAAAAGAGCGTCTTGGCACAGTCCTTTATAATCTTCTGGAAAGTATTCGCATATCAGCTGTATTATTGTCGGCGTTTATACCTGAGACGGCATCAAAAATACTTGATCAAATCAATGCAACCAAAAAAGATTGGGCATCCATTCAGACTTTTACGGGAACAGTGGTTGGGGATCATGTAGGGGTGGCGGAAGTTTTATTTGCAAGAATTGACGAAAAGCAAAAACTGATTGAAATCAATCCTGCAATGGCAGAAGAATTAGAAGATCAGCCTAAAAAGCAAAAACAACAAAAGAAAAAAGAGAAACCACCCGTCATTGTGGAAGAAATCGGCATCGAAGACTTTTCAAAAGTCGTCATGAAGGTTGGTGAAGTCATTGCATGTGAGAAACATCCGGATGCCAATAAGCTTTTGGTGTCACAGATAAAAATTGGTGAAGAAGTTAGGCAGATAGTTTCAGGAATAGCCCATGCATATGAACCGGCAGAAATGGTTGGTAAGAAACTGATTGTCGTAACAAACCTTAAACCTGTAAACTTGAGAGGTGTTTTATCAGAAGGTATGATTCTGGCAGCAAGTGATCAAGCAGGACATCTTAAACTTGGTACTGTTGATGGTGATATAGCCTCCGGTAGCGAAGTTAGGTAGAAGAGGAAGTGATTCCATGATATTTGAAAGTCATGCCCATTATGATGATAAGAGCTTTTCGGAAGATCGGGAAGCAATATTAAAGAAGGTAAAAGAAGCAGGCGTGGGTATCATTATTAACACAGCCGCTAGTATGAAAAGTTCAAGACAATCCCTTGAGCTTGCCAAGTCACATTCGAATATATACACTTCAATAGGTGTGCATCCTCATGATGTACAGACAATGAAAGAACATGACCTTGAGCTGCTTTTGGCGATGTCTATTTATGAAAAAGTTGTGGCGATTGGTGAAATAGGATTGGATTATCATTATGATACGGTCCCTCATGAGGTACAGAAGTTGTGGTTTAGGCATCAAATCAAGCTAGCAGTAGATCTTGATATGCCCATGATTATTCATAGCCGTGAAGCTTCTATGGACACTTATGATGTATTGTTTGAAAATGAAGGTCATAAAGTAGGTGGCGTCATCCATTGTTTTAGTGGTAGTGCCCAAACAGCTCTGCGTTATGTTGATTTGGGTTATTATATAGGTATTGGTGGCGTGATTACTTTTAAGAATGCAAAGAAATTGGTAGAAGTTGTACGTACAGTACCGATTGAGAACCTACTAATAGAAACGGACGCACCTTATTTAGCCCCTATACCTTTTAGGGGAAAAAGAAACGACTCAAGTATGCTGCCCTACATTATAGAAGAGATTGCAAAAATAAAAGGTCTTACGACAGAAGAAGTCACTCAAGCGACATGGGACAATGGTGTTAAGCTGTTTAAGCTTCAAGCATTAAGTTCACAAACTTAGAAGAAGACAAAAGATTAGATTGTTAAGAACATCTAAACGTTACAAGCATTTTAATAAAGATGGTTTGTAACGTTTTATGATGTTTTCATTTATGTGTAACAATCAAAAGTATAGACAAAAAATAGGGTTAGTGCTATAGTGTTTTTACACAATATGAGAATTAGAATGTTTGTTGATAGAAAAGGTGATAATATGATTCTTTATATAAGAGCGTTGGGCTTTACTGAATTCGATACAAAGGATAAAGCGGAGGTTATGGTCGCTGAAACCATTAAGGATCCGACAGAAAAATTTATTTGGGAGTCGGAATCGGGCATCCTAAATGTAGAATACTACAAAACCTATGGTGATGATTTTGGCCTAATGGTAAGAGGCAGCATAGAAGAAAATGAGGCATTAAATGTACATGCCCTGCTTCCCTATGCTCAAGGGCGATTTTTGACCAATACCCATGAAGTGGACGTTATTAAGTTGAATCGACAAGATGTGTACCATGGTTTCTGTGAAGAAATTAAATCGGGGACACCGATTTCATTTTTTGTTCAAAACCTGGTTGAATATAAAATGGCAGAAAAGCATGAGCATATTTATGTAAACGGTATTCGTCTTATCGTATATTGTGCTGAAGGTACAATTATTCTTCCTATAGAAAAAGACGACACCGATTTACTTCTTGAAAAAGAAGAAGAGATGATTCGTGAAGAGCTCTTAGAACAAGCAAGAAAAGGCGATGAAGAAGCCATGACCATATTAGATGAGGAAGCTACAGAAGCCACTGAGATCTTACAAGAAAGGCTTCAGAATGAAGATATACTAACCGTACTTGAAGGTTTTTTTGTACCGGTTGGTGATCATGATGACATATATTCATTACTGGGTGATATAGAAGATATTGGTGTCTTTCATAACAGTGTCACCAATGAGGAAATCTTCAGGTTGAAAATCCGTTGCATGTCTATTTCATTAGATGTCTTTATTAACAGCAAGGATATGATTGGTTATCCCACACTTGGCATGCGTTTTAAAGGTTCGGGATGGGTTCATGGTAAGATAGAATTTGATTTTGATAAAAAGCTATAACAAGGATTTTTATTTAGGCTACTAAGTTATAGCTGAAACCACTTGTCTTTTACCAATGAATTTAGTATAATCTCATAGTATGTTCCTTATTAGACATAGAATAGAATTATTAATGTGTTTCTGTAGCTCAGCAGGATAGAGCACTCGCCTCCTAAGCGAGGGGCCGTGGGTTCAAATCCCGCCAGGAACATTATAAAAGCACTTTTTGATCACTTATGGTGATATGAAGGTGCTTTTTTGTTCTCAAGGAAAGTCATTCTATAGTATTTGGCCTAAAAGCGTGGCAAAATACGTCAAAGACCCTTCCTGTCGAACCGTTCAGAAATATGAGCAGAGCTCATAGCGAAGCGAAGCTTCTTTTCTTGCTTTTTTATAAAAAATCAGGGTCGTATTTCAAGGTTTTTTTATGATATACTAAGAATTATATTAAGATGAAAGAGAGGTGCAATATGAATTTTAACGATTATGAATATAAGAGAATAGATCTTGATGAAGTCAAAATAGCGATGGATAAGCAATTTGCCATCATGGATGAGGCAACATCTATAGATGAACTGGATGTAGCCATTAAAGAAGTTTATAGAATCCGAAATGAAGTGGAGACCATGAGTACGATAGCCAGTATTCGATTCTCCATTAACATGAAAGATGAGTTCTACAAGGCGGAAAACGATTATCAAAACAGCGCAAGCCCAATTATGGAAGGTATCGTTCACAAGTTCTATCAAAAGCTGGTCCAGTCACCTATGCAAATGGAAATCAAAGCCCGTTATGGCGAACATCTGATTAATTTGGCAACTTTAGCGGTTAAGACTTTTTCAGATGATATTATAAAAGACCTACAAGAAGAAAACCGATTAATTACAAGCTATAGCGTGCTTGTAGGTAATGCGAAGATTGATTTTAGAGGCAAAGACTATAATCTTTCAACCATGGCACCGTTTATCAGTGATTATGATAGAGCAACTCGAATTGAAGCGCAAAAAGCAGTGACGCGATTTTTTGAAGATCACGAAACTGAATTCGATGATATTTATGATAAACTGGTAAAACTAAGGCACAATATAGCGATTAAACTCGGCTATGAGAATTATATCCAGTATGGTTATGATAAACTTCAACGTACGGACTACGGACCTTTGGATGTGAAAAAGTTCCGTGATCAGGTTTATGAACATATTACCCCCTTACGGTTAGAGCTTAAGAAGAAACAGGCTAAACGTATCGGGTTGGACCACTTCTATTATTATGATGCACCATTGTATTTTAATACAGGCAATCCTAAGCCCGCAGGAGATGAGGCTTATATGGTAGAAGAAGCAAAGAAAATGTACCATGAATTATCACCCCAGACCCATGATTTTTTTGATTATATGATTGAAAATAACCTTATGGATTTGGCCAGCCGTGACGGAAAGAGACCGGGCGGTTATTGCACGTATATGTCCGATTACAAAGCACCCTATATATTTGCTAACTTTAATGGTACTGACCATGATGTCGTGGTGTTGACTCATGAAGCCGGTCATGCTTTCCAAGTGTTTCAAAGTCGAGGGTATGAAGTTAGTGAGTATCAATTTCCTACATTAGAGGCTTGTGAGATTCACTCCATGAGTATGGAGTATTTGACTTATCCGTGGATGAAGCATTTTTTTGGAGAAGATCATGAGAAGTTTATCTATGATCATTCAAGTAAACCTATAGAATTTATACCTTATGGTGTTGCAGTCGATGAGTTTCAACACTGGGTATATGAATATCCACATGCTACGCCGGATCAAAGAAAGCAAAAATGGCTGGAGATTGATCATAAATACAGACCGGAGATTGATTATGAAGACAATGACTTTCTTAAACGTGGTGGTTATTGGTTCAGACAGGGTCATATTTTTAGAGTACCATTTTATTACATAGACTATACATTAGCACTTATTTGTGCCGTACAGTTCTATGTGAAATCAACCCAAGATCGTAAAAAGGCATGGGATGATTACTTGAACCTATGTAACCAAGGTGGTAGTCAGTCATTCTTAAGACTGCTAGAGTCAGCAGATCTGGATAATCCTTTTTATGATGGTACAGTCCAAAAAGTCATCTATAAAGTATGGACACTCTTAAATTCAATTGATGATACCAAATTATAGCTAGGAAAGTAGAAATTTTTTCAAAATGAAGTAAGGAACTGGTATAGTTGCAAATCAGATGACATTTAATAGGAAGAGAGTCGATAAGTAAACCCATTAACCCAGTATAAAAACTTGGCTAATGGGTTTGTTTTTGATAAAGATGCAAAGATGAAGTAAATTCACTTGCAAAACAAGGTTGGTTGTGCTATTATTTTAGATGAATACAATATTATATGAGACCAGATAGTTAATTAATTAACTATAGATTCAAGTCAAAGGTTAGTGTGTTTTTGCCATAAGTTTGTCGAATATTGAGTGTTTTTTAGAAAAAGTACACATTAAAAATTTGGTCCGATAAAAGAATGACTGGAATAAAGACTATGAATTCCTCTGAAACTTATAAATTATTACTAGAAGCAAATAATATGAAAAATGAATTTTAATTTTATAAAACTTGCAAAAACGGAGAATGCAATAATTCTAAGAATCGATATGACAGGTAGTAAGGTTGCCACTTAGTCAGACGTACATAGTTTGACAAGGGCTTTTTTTCTATAAATGATGTATCAAATTAATGAGCGGTAACATTCAGGATGATGTAGATCAGACCTGTTATAGGGTTAAAGGATTAAACTAAGTAGTTTTAACACTTTATCCCAATATATAAACATGTTGTAGAAAACAAAATATATGATGCAATGGAAGTGGTATTAGACCACGACACATTATTCAAGGAGGATCACATGAGTAAAAACGTATTGTCAAAGTTTAGATTTGATGAAAACGCAGCGGACATAGTTGCAAACGCAAAGTCGGTTATTGTTCCTGACAGTAGAGCCCATATCTTGGACATGGCAACAGGAAATGGTCAACAGATTTTTAAAGTGAGCTATGAAGTAGAAGGATTAGGACTTATTGATGAAGCAGAGGTTGTTCGTTGTAAAAATGGTGTATCGGTCAATTATTTGGAATCTTATATGCGAAGAAGAGATCCTAACTGTATGTATATAGGTGATGACCTACCAACGGATAAATTAACGTACAAAGAGAAGTTCGGTGAAAGTTTTAATGATGTTCGTCAAGAAACATTTGAGTGGCTAAAGACCCAAGACTTGATTGTACTACCTTTTATCTCAGGAGATGCAAAACATGGTGGCTATGAGTCTATACTCATCGGACCTAAAAATGCAGCATTTTTTACCGGTGGTCTGGCAGATCTTCAAGGTTTTATACCTGCGGATGAAGTAAGAGACGGTTTTGAACCTAAAGCAGTCATTTATCTTGCGCCTGTATTTAGACATACGCACTATGACGGTAAACAAGTCGTTGTGCATAACCGTTTAGAAAACCTTCATGAAGTTTATTCTTTCAATTTATATCCTGGACCAAGTGCTAAAAAAGGCGTTTATGGTATATTGCTCTCTATCGGTGAGAAAGAAGGTTGGATTACTGCTCATGCTTCAACGGTTCGTGTAACCACACCTTATGATAACTCCGTTGTTATTATGCACGAAGGTGCCAGTGGTGGTGGTAAATCTGAGATGATTGAAGAAGTACATCGCGAGTCGGATGGTAGTGTCTTGTTAGGTGTGGATCTAATTACTGAAGACAGTATATATCTAGAACTTGGTGATACATGTGAGTTGCATCCGGTTACAGACGACATGGCATTATGCCACCCATCTTATCAAAATGGGAGCAAGCTTGTTGTTACGGATGCAGAAGCGGGTTGGTTTTTAAGATTTGATCATATTAAAGAATACGGTACATCTATCGAACATGAAAAATTGACCATACATCCACCTGAGCCGTTGATTTTCCTTAATATGGATGGTGCTCCGGATTCTACAGTACTCATATGGGAACATAAGATGGATGCTCCTGGATCTCCTTGTCCAAATCCAAGAGTTATTATGCCTAGACATTTTGTTCCTGATGTTATTTCTGACCCAGTTGAGGTTGATATTCGTTCCTTTGGTGTTCGTATGCCCCCTCTTACAAAAGACAAAATCACTTATGGTATCGTAGGGTTGTTACATATATTACCACCGGCACTTGCTTGGTTATGGCGTCTTGTAGCTCCTAGAGGACATGCAAACCCAAGTATTGTAGACACGGGCGGTATGAGTAGCGAAGGCGTTGGTTCTTACTGGCCTTTTGCAACAGGAAAAATGGTTACACAGGCCAATCTCTTGCTAGAGCAGATTCAAAATACACCCAATACGAAGTATGTTTTGATTCCAAATCAACATATTGGTTCTTTTAAAGTCGGCTTTATTGCAGAATGGTTAGACCGTGAGTACCTGGCAAGAAAAGGTAGTGCCAAATTCCGACCCGAGCAATTGGTGGTATCAAGATGTTCTACCCTTGGCTACTCACCAAAATCACTTAGAATAGATGGTCACAATATACCTAAAGGTCTGTTACGCACGAACCATCAGATCAATATCGGGGATGAAGCTTATGACGCGGGTGCAAAACTTCTTACAGACTTCTTTAAGCGAGAGCTTGTTAAGTATAACACCGAGGAGTTGAATCCACTTGGAAGACAGATTATTGATGCCTATATGCGTGATGCGACAGTTGAAGAACTTGAAGCACTTATGCCAATGTAAATGATTGAATGAGTTATAGGAAGCTACAGGCCTTAGGGTTTGTAGCTTCTTTTTGCTACTTTAGGAAAGTGCAATTGACAAAAGAAGGTCATATGCTATATTTATTATAGTGCTGTTAGGAAAGGTGAATGCATGAGATACAAAAATATAGTAGAAGGTATATTTGTTAAACGGCTAAATCGCTTTATTGCTCAAGTACTTATTGATGGAAAGTTGGAAGAAGTACATGTTAAAAATACAGGAAGATGTATGGAGTTGTTCATAGAAGGTGTTAAAGTATACCTTGAAAAAAGTGATAACCCTAACCGAAAAACCAGGTATTCTTTGATTAGTATCTATAAGGGTGATGTTTTGGTGAATATTGATTCGCAAGTGCCCAATCAAGTGATTTATGAAGCTCTGATAGCCGGAAAAATTGAGGAAATCGGACAAGTGACCTATGCCAGTCGAGAAGTCACTTATGGTACATGTAGATTTGATATTTATTATGAAAAAGGCATGGAAAAAGGTTTCATCGAAGTAAAAGGGGTGACATTGGAAGAGGCAGGTCTGGCACTTTTTCCGGATGCACCCACCTTAAGAGGCACCAAACATATTCATACGTTGGTAAAAGCCAAGGACGAAGGCTATAAAAATTATGTGTGTTTTTTAATTCAAATGGATCATATTCATCGCTTTAGGCCTCATCACGAGCGGGATAGGGTTTTTGCGGATAGTTTATATCAGAGCATCCAGTTGGGACTTGGCCTGTTAGTCTATAACAGTAAGTTGAGTATAGATACCATAGAACTGGGGGATTCCGGATTATTACTGAATCAATCATACAACTAATTGGAGGGTAAAGGCATGGGTATAACATTTAATCAAGATAGAAAACAATTTCATCTAAGCACTAAGAATACGAGTTATATGATGGAAGTCGTCATAGATCGCCACCTGGTTCACGGCTATTGGGGTAAAAGGATTCATACACCGGATTTAGAATGCTTTGTTGACTTGTATGAGGTGTGTAGCTTTTCGCCGAACCCGGAAAAAAGCCGCAAGGACATTTCTTTTGATACCATGCCAAGAGAATATCCGGATTATGGGCGTTCAGATTATCAAAGTCCTGCCTTTGAAGTCAGAGGGGAGGATGGTAGTCACTTAAGTGTACCGGTCTACAAATCTCATGGAATTTATAAAGGTAAGCAATTAATTGATGGCTTGCCATCCTTATATGTATGGGAAGGCGACGCAGTTGAAACACTAGAGATCACTTTAATGGATGATTTGACAGGGTTGAGAATCATCTTGCATTATTCGGTGTATGAGGATTATGATGTTATAACCCGGCGCGTCACTTTTATAAATGATGGTAAGAGTGTGCTGCAGCTTCTTAAAGCTTTAAGTTGTAGTGTTGATTTCTATCAGGATCAAAGCTTTGAATTGATGAATCTTTATGGTGGATGGGCAAAAGAACGACATGTATCTAGAATCCCTATTGGCCATAGTACTCATATAATTGACAGTAAGAGGGGGGCGAGTTCTCATGAACAGAATCCTTTTATTGCACTTCTAAGACCGGATACAACAGAGTTTGTAGGTGAGGTGTACGCTATGAATCTCATTTATAGCGGTTCTTTTATGGGTGAGGTTTCCGTCAGCAGTTATGGTGGTACAAGAATGCAGATGGGTATGAACACCATTGATTTTGAATGGATTTTAGCTCCGGGTGCATCCTTTGAGACACCAGAAGTAGTGATGGTTTATTCTCATGAAGGTCTAAACGGTATGTCAAAAATATTCCATAACATATATAAAAACAGGCTCTGTAGAGGTCAATGGCAACATAAGGTACGTCCGATACTTATAAATAATTGGGAAGCCACTTATTTTGACTTTGATGAACAAAAAATAAAGACACTCATTGATGAGAGTGCCAATCTAGGCATCGAATTGATAGTGCTGGATGATGGGTGGTTTGGCAAAAGAGATTCAGACAGGTCTGGATTAGGTGATTGGTTTGTTAACCGTGAAAAGCTACCAAGTGGCTTGAAAGCATTAGCAGATTATGCAAATGAAAAAGGTATGGATTTTGGTCTTTGGTTTGAGCCTGAGATGGTGTCGCCGGATAGTACACTTTATAGGCGGCATCCGGATTGGTGTCTCCACGTTCCGAGTAGAGACCGTTCTGAAGCTAGAAACCAACTCATTTTAGATATGGGTCGAGAGGATGTAAGAAATTACTTGTTCTTAGCCATATCCAAAGTCCTTGAAAGTGCGCCTATTCGGTATGTAAAGTGGGATATGAACCGTAATATGACAGAAGTTGGCTCAGCTGTTTTGGAAAAAAACCAGCAAAAAGAGACCAGCCATCGCTATATGTTGGGTTTGTATGATCTATTGGATAAAATAACAAAAGCCTTTCCTGAGGTACTTTTTGAAAGTTGCTCCGGAGGTGGAGGACGTTTTGATCCCGGTATGCTTTATTATATGCCTCAAACTTGGACGAGTGATGATACAGATAGTTTTGAACGCCTAAAGATTCAATGGGGAACATCCATGTTGTATCCGCCTATTACTATGGGCGCGCATGTGTCAGAAGTACCGAATCATCAGGTTATGCGCATGACACCTTTGCATACGAGAGCATATGTGGCTATGGCAGCTAATCTGGGATTTGAACTGGATTTGACAAAATTAAGTGGTGAAGATAAAAGAGCAGTGAAGCATCACATTGAGAGATATAAGTTAATTCGAGAAACGGTACAGTTAGGTGATTTTTATAGACTTATGAGCCCATATGAAAATAATGGCACCGCTTGGATGTTCCTATCTAAGGAGAAAAATCAGGTTGTCTTATTTTATTATAGACATTTGGCTAAACCGAATGATATAGAACCTAAGATTAAGCTTTCCTATCTTGAACCTGAAAAACTATATCAATTGGAAGATGGGCGACAGCTCTATGGCGACACATTGATGCACTTTGGTCTTAGGTTACCATCTATGGCAGGCGATTTTGATAGTGTGATGGTGATATTAGATAAGGTGGTTTGAGAATTGAGTTCTTATTAAAATAATTTTAGAATTATTTCATACTTTTTTTATGATTTGCTCATATTGTGCACACAATTAGTTGGTATAGTAAGAGTACCCCTTATTCATATCTTTTTGATATGAACGCCTTCATATTTTACTCCCTCATACAATATAGTAGAAAATAAGATCTGTTCATTTGAACAGATCTTATTTGTGTATTCTAATCTAACGGGTGACGACTTAGAAATCTATTTTTCATCAGTTTTTTGAGAATTATTTTGTGAAAAAATATTGTAGGCGGCATTATTTATGTAGAACTAGCAGTTAAGTTGTGAATATTTCAATAATACACAGAAAAGATATAATGAATTCATAATTTAGACATATTTATTTGCTATGATGAAACAGTAATAACTATCCCCCCTTTTATTATATAATATGCTTAGTCCTACCCAGCGTGAAGTAATATTCTACCTGCGGTAGGGTATTTTTTGCATTTTTTTATTTTCAGTGATAAAATGCTAAAGGAAGAAAGAATAAGGAGTGACAAAATGAGACTTCGAAATGTTAAAAGAGCGTTTAATCGTATTAATGATTATGAGAAACTAATTGCAGATCCAATAGAGTATAAAGGCCAATGGCATAACTATTTTAATAATACCAATCCCATACACATCGAGATTGGCATGGGTAGAGGACGTTTTTTAATTGAAAAGGCAAAAAAGAATCCGACAATCAATTATATCGGGTTTGAAAAATTCACGGTTGTATTGGTGAAAAGCTTGGAGAAAATCAAAGATGAAGATCAGATGGATAATCTCTGTGTGGTTCGGTATGATGCCCAAGATATATTAGAACTTTTTGATGAAAACGAAGTTGCTAGGGTGTATTTGAATTTTTCTGATCCATGGCCAAAGGAACGGCATTATAAAAGAAGATTAACCTATAGAGATTTTTTGAACAAATATAAGTTGATTCTAAAGCCAGAAGGATTACTATGTTTTAAGACAGACAACGAAGCACTTTTTGATTTTTCTTTGGAAGAGATGGATACTCTTGGAATGCGAATTATGAAAGAAACCAGAAACCTTCATGCCAGTCCATGGGTACAAGACAACATCATGACAGAATATGAAGAGAAATTCACTCAAGAAGGTATGACCATCAATATGGTAGAAGCGTGTTTTGGTACAAAATAACAGCCATACTTAGCTTAAAAACTCTATAATAAGAGAAAAAACGATAAAGATGGCAATTGTAATAAGTAGTGGCGGTGTAAAGACGGACTGTTTTTCTTGTATTGCGAAAGGCTCTATAGCATCCGTTTGCTCCAGTGCATCCTTCATATCATCTTCAAAATCATGATGAGCCATCGACTCAAGGTTGAGCCTCATAAAGACTTCAGTTGGAAGCTTAAAGCTTCCTTTAAATACCTTATTGTTTCTTTTTAGCAATGTGCGAATAAGTAGGTAAGCAATAGGTAAGAAGAACAATGCATAAAGGGAAAGACCAATGAGCATAAGGGCTAACTGGGCATTTGAAGGATCGTTGCTAGCGGCCAGCTCACCCATTAAGAGTTCATTGTCGGAGAAAGCTTTTATAATCATATTTGAGACGTACAGCATGGTTGTACTGCTTGCATTGATTGTAAAGTGTATGATTATAGCACTGTAAACGGACTCAGTAATTAAAACAACATAGCACATGAGAGCACCCATCACAATGGCGTATAGAAACTGATTGATGTTTAAGTGGATAAATCCGAAAAATAAACCACTGATCATACACGTTACAAGAACTGTTTCTTTTCTGTAATTGCTTATAATCAATGAACGGGTTAAAAGTTCTTCAAAAACAGCAGGAAAAACAGAAGTCAATATAATAACGAATAAATATGGATAGTCCAAAACAGCAAGCAAGGTATCTTGAATCTGATTTCGGACAAAAAACTGTGAAAAAACATTAATAACACTCAGGGAAGGCATGATACTCCAGGCTATACCTATACAAATCAAGGCATCGAGTAATCGAATTCTACGTAAATGTAAGGTAGGTTTTATAGGCGACTTAGTAACAAGCATGTAGGTAGCCACAGATAAGGCTACAAAACCAAGCTGAGATATTAGAATACTAGAAATGAAATTAACTTCCAATTGTAGCGTGTTTATAATCGTTGCAAGTGTAAGGTTACCCAAAATAAAATAGGTTATGGTCATCATTTGAAATAAGTTGCCACGTTTGACGGAAAACATAAGTTACCTCCGGATGTCTTATAGATTATGCATCTATCATAACATAACTCCAAATCAGATGGTACAAAAAAGATAGTAGCTTATGACAATAATGAGGAAACCGAACTTTACAGAAGGTCGATCCTGAATTATAATAGAATCATTATAACAAGCCAGTTGGAGGGTATTAGAGATTATGAAAAGACTACTAGGTTTAATAGCTGTTCTTGCACTATGCCTTAGTTTGAATGCTAACGCGGCTAATGGTGGAGAAGTCTCTACTCCACAAGCAGAGTATCTAAGTGCAATTGGGTTACTACAAGGTACCGGACAAGACTATGGTCTAAATCAATCTTTGACCCGTCAAGAAGCGGCGATCATGATTGTTAGGTTAAGTGGTGACGAAGATTTGGTCAGGTCTACGGAATTTGACCATCCTTTTGAGGATGTATCACCATGGGCGGCGTCATATGTGGGTTATTTATACAACCGTGGACTGACACTGGGTATATCATCTACAGAATTTGGTGCACTTGATTTCGTAACGCATGAACAATACGTGACGCTTTTACTAAGAGCATTGGCTTATGATGATTCGGCAGGTGACTTCACATGGTCAAATAGTCTCAATAAAGCCAAAGAAATTGGGATGCTTTCTTTAGCAACACCGATGACGACTTTTACAAGAAAAGAGATGGTTAGTCTAACCTACAATACTTTATTTTGTAAAGTAAAAGGGAAAAACACGACGCTACTGAATCAACTTCAAACTAAAAATGCTGTTCCAAATACAATCGATAAAGCTGATAAAATCATAAACCTTGAGTTTTTTAATATACAAAACATGCCGGTATCCTATAAGGTTTTAGTACAGAATGTTGAAAAAATGATTTATGATATGGAAGAGACACGAACATTTGATATGTCATTAATAAGTCGAGTGGATGTAAGTAATCTAATAGAAGATGCAAAGGTCGCGATGAATCAGGTTCCCATGTATTCATCCGTACTTAGCAGCTACAAGATTACACAACGAAGTAACAGTTTGGTTGTTTCTTTTGTGTATACAATTACAAAATCAGAACTTGAAATAGCAAAGCTTAAAGCAAAAGAAGTGGTGGGCCAGATTATTACATCTGAGATGCGTGATTTTGATAAAGAACTGGCGATTCATGATTACATCGTTCATCATGTGGACTATGATCAATCAAAGGTACTGGATGATGCAGTATTCACCATTTATGGGGCACTAATAAACGGTAAAGCAGTATGTCATGGTTATGCAGAAGCCTTTCAATATATGGCTTATTTAGCAGGGCTTAATTCTAAGATTGTGTTTGGTACGGCTAAAGTGGATGGTGTGAGTATAGGCCATGCTTGGAATCTGATAGAACTTGATGGTAAATATTATCACGTTGATACGACTTGGAATGACCCGGTTTCTTCATCTGGCACACAAAGTATCAGTTATGAGTACTTCAATGTAACCGATCAAGATTTGATGGCAACCCATACTTGGAATATATCTGAATATGAAAAGGGTACAGGTACCCATTATAATTATTACACATATCATAACCTTGAAGTCATAGGTACAGAGGGGCTAAGATCGTACCTACAAAATGAGTTTAATAAAGGCAGTAAAACCATTACCATAAAAGTAAAAGGTGTCCAGATGACAATGGAAAAACTCAAGAAGGTTTTAGCAAGATGTTATGGATACGGTAGTGTGAGCTATAACGTTAATCCATCGACGAATGTTGTTCATATCACTGTCCACTAGTGATAGGATTATTATTGGACATTTCATGCAAACTAAGGTAAAGTAGTAAGAGAGAGATGTACAAAACGACAAAATAAATCTTAAGCATTGACTATATCCTAAAAACATAATATAATGATATTCAATAGCCTAAGTGGTTACAAGAAAAGAAATGGAGGCATTATTATGGCAATGACATTTACAGATGCAAATTTTGAAGCAGAAGTCCTCAAATCAGAGGTGCCAGTATTGGTTGATTTTTATGCGGATTGGTGTGGACCATGTAAAATGATGGCACCATCTATAGAGCAGCTTGCAACTGAGTATGAAGGCAAGGTAAAAATAGGAAAACTTGATGTAGATACCAATGGTGTCACGGCACAACACTATAGGGTCATGAGCATACCGACACTATTGATATTCAAAGGTGGCGAAGTTGTGGACACCATAGTTGGTGCGGTACCTAAGAATCAAGTTGAAGCAAAGATTAACGCAGCTATGTAAAACCATCGAAGACGATCTTTTAAAGGGTCGTCTTTTTTTATTACTTAGAATGTCCTACTACATATGATAGATGGCCTAACTTATTTCTCCTTGATTGACCTTTCTCTAGACAGGTGTTATAATCCCATGTAGAGTGGTATCATATTGGTAAACACATACGTAGATAATGTAGATTTCGGAGGTAAAGAATGAAGACGATTGCATATTATGTAACAGATAGTGGTTTTGGACATATAACCAGATCAGCAGCTATAATTTCACATATAATTGAAAACAGTGACTATAACGTTATATTGGCTTCAAATAAGATTCAAAACGATCATGCTAAAATTGAACTTAGAAAATATGAAAAAAGGGTTTCTTTTATAAATGTTGAGACAGATGCTAATTCCAAATTCATTGAAAATTCTCATCAAGTTGATTTAGAAGGCACAGCAGAAAATATTCGTATTTATACGAGTAAGTTTGATGATCTAATTGAATACCAGTATAATCTGTTAAAAGGCATGGAGATTGTCATGGTTATTACGGATATAAGCATTTTAGGTATTATGGTGGCTAAAAAATTGAGGGTAAAAGTGGTTGGGATTTCTAATTATACATGGTACAATCGGTTTAAAAATTTTGGCATCGAGGATGACTTAATAGATATCTATCGTAAATGGTATAATCAATTGGATATGCTTTATAGATTTGAATTTTCTGATGATATGAGTGGTATAGAATGTCCTCAAGAGAATGTAGGTCTGGTTTGTAGAGAAGTGAGTCAAATGAGCAGTGGTGACTTCAAAAAACGTTATTGGCCGGCGGTATATCTTTCGGTAGGACAAGTAGAAAAGAAAAAAGAGAAATTTGAGATTAATTTTCCCTCAGGCACAATTTTTGCAACAGGTACAATAGAAGTCGAAGGTAATGTTCATGTGGTTAAATTACCGTCTAGACTATCTCATACGCAAGATTATATTGCGGCTAGCTCTTTTGCTTTAATAAAAGGCGGATGGTCATCTGTAGCAGAGTGTCTTATTCTAAATGTACCATTTGGCATACTGGATGAAGACGATACAGAAGATAGAGAACTTGTAGAAAAGCTTTTTACAAACAACTACGCTTTTCGAACAACGGAAGAAGAGTTACGTAATTTTCACATCAAGGATATGAACATCAAAGCTGTATCGGTTAATAGACCACATTATATCAACGATGCACCAAACATAGCAAAAAAAATGCTTGGATTCTTAAATTAAAACGATCTATATAAAAACAACCCTCATTATATCTTATTGATATAATGAGGGTTGTTTTTATGAACATCTATAAAGTTATACTACAGTTTATAAGGATTTACATCAGCATCATTTAAGGATTCAATAAGAGCAATCTTTCTGTTATAGTGTCGATCAATAATATGGTCGATGATATTTTTGATGACAGCGAAAAACGGAACACCGATGAACATACCAACAAAACCAAACATACCTCCAAAAAGAATTATGGAAAAAATAACCCAAAAAGGTTCAAGACCTGTGGAATCTCCTAGGATCTTAGGTCCTAAGATGTTACCGTCGAATTGTTGTAGTGCTAATATAATAATGGCAAACATTATTACTTTTTCAGGAGAACCGATAAGAAGGAATAAGACCCCAACGAATCCACCGATAAAAGGACCAAAATAGGGGATCATGTTGGTTATACCAACAATAACACTAATTAATATAGGATATGGGATTTTCGCAATGAGTAGTATGAAGAAGCATAAGAGACCAATAATCAAGCTGTCCAGCAATTTACCGATGAAAAAGCTTGAAAAGATACGGTGGCTTTCTTTGAAAGTACTAAATATAGCCTCATTCTTATGAGGGGGTAGGATGGCAGTAATAAAACGACCCGCACTTTTTAAGTAAGCTTCTTTGTTATAAATCAAGTAGACAGCAATAATGAATCCAAATAGAATGTTCATAACAATAGAAGCAAAGCTCTTTGTAAAATTCAAAATTTCCGGTATGAATTGATTAAAAATCTCTCTGATTTGCTCCAGAGTTTGTGGGGTATTTTCAGAAACAAAAGCACTTAGGATTTTGAAATCAATATAATAGTTGTCAGTGCCAAATGAGAAGGATGCCGTTTGTGACCACTTAATAACTGAATCGATATATCCTGGAAGTTTGTCAGATATGTCCGTAATACTTCTAAGGACTTGAGGCATAACGATTGCAAACAAAAACATAATACTGCCGATAACAATAAAATAGGAAAGTATAATAGACAAGATACGTTTGATCTTTAATGATTGAATAGGATGGCCTTTGAATTTAATCCTACGGATCAAATGATTCTCTAAGAAATTGACCATAGGACTGATAAAGAAAGCAATCAAAAGAGCAAATATGAAAGGTGACATTAGGCTTAGAATTCTACGAACAAAAGCCATTGAGTCGTCCCATGAAAAAACGACTTTATATACAATTATACAGGCAAAAAAGACTAAAACGGTATAGATGGCAATGGTTGTATATTTGTGATTATGATTAATCTTCAACAAGGAGCCTCCTTATGTAATGGTTCTATATTATACTTATGATAACAAATATTTGCAGTTATGAACATAGGCTTTCATAATTTAATGAAAAAGTAATATGCGAAAATAGAGAATATTTATATTGTCTATACAATATAGTTGCATACGATAAATATATAACTAAATTTAGTAATAAATATCTATTGTTTTTCAAAAAAAACCATTATACAATAAAGTTGAGGTGATGGCCATGGAAAATAGCTTTAGCATAATTGGTGGTATCTTATATATAGACAAATGGCTTTATCGTGAAGCCCAAGAACTTGATAATAACATTAGTAAGCTTATGGGTAGCCAGAATTTAAATATGTTTAAGCCAAGACCTACAGTAACAACAGGCACCCATAGTGTGACCATAGATTACCGTAACATAGACAGTATATCTGTTCCAAAAGACCCAATGCTTTTTGTAGAAGAGTTGAGACATACTTATAAAACTAAGGTGCGTGGACATATACTTATTCAAAAGCAAGATCAGATGTTACAAGATATTATCATTAATAACTATTAAAAAGACCAGTAAAAGCTATTCAACCAGGATGTACATGGTAGAATAGCTTTTACTATGTACAAGCTAATCAATTATAGAATTGGGTATAACTTGTGCATAAGTTATAATATCTCAAAATCACAGAACGTATGTTCCACAAGGTTTAAGAGAATTTCTTTGACTTTAGGTTTCTAAAAAATCTAAAGTTATCCACAAAGGATAGTGTGAATAATTAAAGACGTATCTGGATCATTGCATTGTCAATTTTCTCTTTTAGAAGACTGGTGGTATCATTACCCATATCTTTATCAAGTAACATTCTATAGATATCAAATTCTGTTATATGTAACAATAGTTTGCCATTATCATAGAAGGCCCCTTGACTTTTAGAATCAGGGTAATTTTCTTCGTCTTGCTTAGTAACAATAAGACCAATGGCTCTTAAAGCCTGTCCTAAAACATTCACATCATCTGAGGATACATTTTTATAGCCGTAAACTTCCTTATAATCTTTACACTCAAAAAAAATGTACCTTGTATTGAAATCGAGGGCTAATTGCTTCCAGAAATCATGCTTGGAATTGATACGACACACCATTTCGAATCGGTTGTGGCCGGAATCCATTTTTAGGTTTTTGTACCAACCGCTTAAATCTTTCCCGAACAGATGCTTCATGATATCAAAAACATTATTCTCAAACTTGGTCCAACTATTAGAGCGGTTGGTTTTTTTAATAAGGTTCTGATAAAGATCATGACCGATTGAGGGTTTATAGTAAAAAGGCTTAAGGGTCGTTTCAGTAAAGGCATGTATAGAGGTCATACGCTTATAGGGAATAGGGGCTGCTGTTTTTCTTGCTTCAATCGGTGGGTTGATGCCTTCAAAGAAATCCAAAAACTCTGAAGCTAATGGATTGAGCTCTTTGGACATATGAATAAGATCACTTTGATCCCATAAAGTTATACCGAATCTGTTTTTCAATAACTGAACCCAGTCATCCGGTACAAATGTAGAAACGATGAGTATTAAGTGATGACCATGTATATCAGCGTTAACCCTTTTGAGATGAAAAACGGCTTGCTCAATGGTGTCAAGGGCAACTCTTTTAGACCGATACAACTTAATCTCTATCACAGCACGATGGCCGGAATTACAGTTTATAAGCATATCAATGCCAAGCTCTGATTTTGTTTGCATATCAATATCCATACCGGACGCTATGAAAAGGTTGTGGCATAGATTTTTAAAGGTCTCTTTTAAGTCGCTGGTTGCAAGTGCTTTATAAAGCTCCATGTGGTAAGTTCACGTCCCCATATCTGTATTTTGGTGAAATAATTATCACACTCTCCACCTCTGAGTATATCATAAGCCTGAAACTTTCACTATAAAAATAATGCGAAAAAAAATATCATTTAGGACGGTTGAAAGGTTGTTTGACTAGATTACCATATTCGAGTAAAATATATTGGAGAAAGCCTCTAGTTAACGCAAAAAACAGGCATAAAGTACTAGTTACCCACAGATAATAACACTTATCAACAGAATTGTGTGGATAGTTCACACATTATTAATTAAAAAGACATAATTATGGCTCAATATAATTTTGATTTTATAAATTTTGAGAATGAAAGAGAGAGCGCGAAAATGGCAAAATTATTTTTCAAATATGGAACTGTTTTTTCAGCAAAATCATTAAACCTGATAGCAACAGCACATAATTATGAGACACAGGGTAAAAAAGTATTGTTAATGATACCATTCATAGATACAAGATCCAATGGAAATATATCTACTAGAGCCGGCCTCGAGTTGAAAGCTGAAATGATTGATACGGATACCAATGTTGTTGATGTATTTATCAAGCATTTAGACAAAAAAGAAAAAATTGACTGTGTTCTTGTAGATGAGGCACAGATGTTATCATCCAAACATATTGATCAGTTGCGTGAAATAGTTGTACGTTTTAATACGCCGGTTATATGCTATGGGTTGAGAGTTAGCTATACCTTAGAGCTTTTTGAGGCATCCAAAAGGCTATTTGAGCTTTCAGATAAATTAGAGGAAATCAAAACCATATGTTGGTACTGTGCGAGTAAAGCAACACATAACCTTAAGTTGGTTGAAGGCAAGCCGGAATATAAAGGTAACCCAATAGATATTGGTGGATTAGAAAAATATTTGCCGGTTTGCTACAATTGCTATGTAAACCCTCCAATTGAAAGTTAGGGAAAGTTAAAAGTTAATATCATGGTTAATTTTACAATATTTAAATAGAATATGGATGAATTGTGTGATAAAATTATAATATGGTTATAGATACGTTTTAACATTCGTAACTATATATTTTATCCATATTCATAATATGACTTGTAATACGATTCTAGGAGGCGGATGTTATGGTAAAAAACTATGTTATTGACACCAATGTTATGATACACGACCCTATGTTCATGTATAAGTTTTCAGACAACAATGTCATCATCCCAATTTTGTGCATAGAAGAACTAGATAATCTGAAAAAAAGAGATGGTTTGGTCGGATTTCATGCCAGACATGTCGCTAAAGAATTGCAAATATTAATGAGTAAAGGCAATATATCAGAAGGCATCAAACTGGAAAATGGCGGTATCGTTAAAGTGGAGCAGAATTATTTAGATACAGATGTGCTCCCTAATGGTGTCGATCTTAGTAAGAATGATTCGAAAATAATTGCGGTGGTAAAAAATCTTCAAAACGCCAATCAAGATATCAAAACAATTCTAGTTACAAAAGATGTTTATATGCATATCAAGGCCAGTTCTTTAGGTATTGAAGTGCAAGACTTCGAAAATGATAAGATTGACAATGACAAGATCTATACAGGGTATGTAGATGTAGAATGGCCATCAGAGATGATTGATGCAATCTATGCTGGTGGTTTTGTGCCGGAAGATTCTGTTAAAGAACTGTATTATCCGAATCAATTTCTGCATATTAAAAGCAGTAACCGTTCAGGCCATGAGGTACTTGCTAGATTTGACGGACAAAAGATTGTCCCTCTAAAATATGTCAACGAAACGGCTTGGGGCTTGACCCCAATTAATAGAGAACAGAAGATGGCCTTTGAACTGCTGATGAATCCGGACATTCATTTTGTTACAATTACAGGTGGAGCAGGATCTGGTAAGACCATATTATCTACAGCAGCAGCACTTCAGAACGTAATTGAGTCAAACCGATATAGAAAAATAGTTTTCGTAAGACCGGTTGTACCAGCAGGTGAAGACATTGGTTACTTGCCAGGTACAGAGGTTGAAAAGCTTAAACCATGGATGGGTAGCTTTTATGATGCAATCGAGAACCTAACAGACTTAAAAGATTTGAATAAGGAGAGCCAAAAAGAACAACGATTTAACAGTCAGAAGCCAACGTTTACGGTGGATGATTTTATTGATCAGTATAGGCAAAGAGGCATTATTGAGACAAAAACCTTCACCTATATGCGAGGCAGAACTTTTACCAACTCTTTCATTATTGTTGACGAGGCACAAGAAATGACACCGCACTTAGCAAAGTTGATGCTTACAAGAGCAGGTCATAATTCTAAGTTCATATTTTTGGGAGACCCAAGTGATAATCAGATTGACAATCATTATGTGGATGCCAGATCCAATGGTTTGATTTATACTGTAGAGAAGATGAAGGCTTTTGGAATAACGGGGCATGTGACACTAAAACGGGTTGAACGTAGTCCGCTGGCAGAAGTAGCAGAACGAAACATGTAATTTTTCTATAAATATAATAAGTATGAGAGCTTAGATATAAGGAATGAAGCTGCCATTTGGTAGCTTCATTTTATATAACCTGAATATTACATTCAATCATATAGTAACTTCTGCAAAATATGTTATAATGATAAGACAGGGCGTATAAAGTAAATTAATGAAATAAAGGAGGATTATTAATGGAGATTATCGGCATTATTGGAGCTATGGAAGAAGAAGTACTGACGTTGAAAGAAAAAATGGAATTAAAGGAAGTGCGTTCCATAGCATCTCTTGAATTCTATGTTGGTTCAATGAGCGGTGCATCAGTTGTAGTCGTTAAAGGCGGTATAGGAAAAGTAAATTCTGCGGTTTGCACGCAGATCCTAATAGATTGTTTTCATGTGGATGCCATTATTAATACAGGCGTAGCAGGGGCTCTTAGTGATACGTTAAATATTGGTGATGTGGTTATATCAAGTGATACGATTCAACATGATATGGATGCAACCGGATTTGGGTATGCCCTTGGTGAGGTTCCAAGAATGGGGTGTATCGCGTATAAGGCAGACCCGCATTTGATTAAGATTGCAAAAAACGCGACGGATGTTCTAAGCTCTGCAACCAGTGTATATGTTGAACGGATTGTAAGTGGTGATGCGTTTATTTCTGATATCAAAAAAAAGAAATGGTTATTGGATAAATTCAATGCCTATTGCACAGAGATGGAAGGTGCCGCTGTGGCTCAAGCATCCTATTTGAATAAGATTCCTTTTGTCATCATTCGCTCTATTTCTGACAAAGCAGATGATTCAGCAGAAGTGAATTTTAATGAATTCACACAGGTTGCAGCTTCCAATTCCTGTAAGATCATCATAAAAATGTTGGAGTTGATTTAATGTCATCTAAGAAATCTGGTATAGTAAGACGTGTAAAAAAAACCATGAAGCATTTTAAACGCTTGAAAGTCACAAAAAAAATTTTTAAGATCCTAATCAAGATTATGAACATCGGATTATCGGGATATGAAGTATACAAAAAGCATTTTGAAAAACAGATAAAAAAAAGAAAGACATCTCAGATATGAGGTGTTTTTTTTGTGTTTTTCTGCCTTTTTTGCATGATCAGTGGCCTAAAACGTAGGGGAACAAATGTTTGCCATCTCTTCATTTTTTTGATATAATGAAGTATAAGATGTAGTACAAAAAGTCAAGATAAAAGGGGGTGGCACGATGCTGGAAAACAATATGATGGAAAGATTGGGCATATTAGCTGAATCAGCAAAATATGATGTCTCATGTGCGTCGAGTGGTGTGGAAAAGAAGAATACCGGCTCAATGGGTAATGCAGCTGCCTGTGGTATATGTCATACATGGTCGGCGGATGGGCGATGCGTTTCCCTCTTAAAAACCTTGATGAGCAACGACTGTGTTTATGACTGCGCTTATTGTATCAATCGAAGCAGCAATGATATTGTCAGAACCAGTTTTACACCTGAAGAAATTGCCCAGATTACTATGGCGTTTTATCGAAGAAATTATATTGAAGGCTTATTCTTAAGTTCTGCTGTAGAAATTAATCCTAATCATACAATGGAGAAAATTCTTAAGGTTTTGACATTGCTTCGTCATGAACATAGGTTTTCAGGTTATATCCATGTGAAAGCTATACCGGGAGCGGATCAGATGCTGATTTACCAGGCAGGTCTTTTAGCTGATCGAATGAGTGTTAACATTGAGTTGCCCAGTGAATCCAGCTTAAAACTTCTAGCACCTCAAAAGCAATCCCAAAAGATATTTTTGCCTATGGCTCAGATTAGAGAAAGCATCATAAGAGCAAAGGAAGAAAAACGTCATTATATGTCCGCACCCAGCTTTGTACCGGCAGGTCAATCCACTCAGATGATTGTGGGTGCAACTCAGGATTCAGATAGAAGTATTTTGTTGACATCAGAAAAGCTCTATAAGACTTTCAATATGAAGCGAGTATATTATTCAGCTTATATGCCGGTAAACAAAGGCAAGAATCTTCCGGATATTTTGACAGCACCACCATTAATCAGGGAACACAGACTATATCAAGCAGATTGGTTACTTAGATTCTATAGATTTTCTGCGGAGGAGATTCTGTCAGAAAAAGAGAGCAATTTCGATTTGGATTATGATCCCAAATTTCATTGGGCGATTAATAACATGCATCTGTTCCCCATGGAGATTAATAAGGTAAGCTATTCAGATCTTTTGAGAATACCTGGTATAGGGCCGACGTCCGCAGGTAGAATCATTAAGCAACGGCATTTGATAAAGGTGGGTTTTGAAGATTTACCAAAAATGGGGGTGGTTGCAAAGCGGGCTCGATATTTCATTACCTGTGATGGCAAATTTTTTGGGATAAAAAGCTTTGATATAGCATCCATAAAAAATGCTGTTAATCCTATCCCCAAGCATACCCAACTTTCATTTTTTTGAGGTGGAATATGATTTATTTATATGATGGTCAGTTTGACGGATTTTTAACCTGCATTTACCACCACTATTATGATGAAAAATGTGATGGTATCTATGAAGAAAAAACATATGATCCTAAGCTCTTTGAGATTACGAGATTCATAAAAACGGATTCTGATAAATCAACAAAGGTGCATCAAGCCATGTTGGACCAGTTCTCTGAATACATGTATTTTAATATCTACCATACTTTCTTATCCAATATTTATGACAAAGATACCATGCTGCTAAACTGTCTGGAAATTGCATTTAAGCATGGTTTAGCCACAGATAGAATGCGTACACTAGATGCTATTTTCCAGGTGCTTAAGATTGGAAGACAAGTAGGTTTTGAGAAGCACAGATTTATGGGATTACTTAGATTTTCAGATTTAGGACATTATCTATATGCTCGATTTGAACCGGATCATAACATTATCAGCCTTCTTGGAGAACACTTTTCAGATCGTTTTAGAGAAGAAAAGTTTATTATACATGATGTTAGAAGGGCCATAGCTATAATAGGACATAAAGGTCAATGGTTGGTTACGGACTTTAATCATATCGTAGATGACAATTTGTTAGATGAAGAGATTTTCTTTAGAAAGTTGTGGCAAACTTATTTTGATAAGATTGCCATTGAAGATCGAACCAATCTTAAGTTGCAACAAAACTTCATACCAAAGAAGTATCGAAAGCATTTATTGGAGTTTGGAGCGAACACGAACAAGTCAATATAGGGTATTTAAAGGAATTGAACAAAAAACAAGCACCTAAGACTTTCGTCTGGTGCTTATAAAGGATGAGGGGGAGAGTATTTAATATGTAAGAGGTAACTAATTCTTACTCTCTTATAATAACGGATTAATATGTATGTGGTATGTAAAAAATGTGAATCTTTTGTGAACTATAAAATTATTTTATTACAATTCGATCTTTTCCGTCATATCGAAAGGTGGCAGGTGACATGTGGAAATGTTGCTTAAAAATGGCAATATAGTATTCTGGGTTAGAAAAACCGATTTTTTCTGATATAGAAGAGATAGATTCTGCGGTGTTTCTTAGTAATTCTTTGGAGACGTTTAGCCGTATATCCATACAAAACTCGTAGAAAGTTTGCTTTTCTTTATTCATAATGATTTGCTCTAAATGATAAGGGGTTGTTCTTAAGAATTGAGCCGCTCGTCTGAGTGAGATTTTACTGGCATAATAAGTGTGAACATATCGATATAGCGCATCAAGGAGTTGCTCGTCAGATGTTTGTAACCCTTTTAGCTGATACGCACATATCTTAGAGATGGCATCTTTAAGGTAGAGATGGGCTTGACTCAGATTGTTAAGGGTGTTAATCTCTCCTAGTCGGACATAGGACTTAAAAAAATCCTCAATAGAAAGACCATTCTCCAAGGCGGTACGGTTGATAGCGACTAAGAGATCAATAATCATGATCTGATAATAATGCTCAGGTAGATGGTTGTCTACTTTGAGTGCTTCAAAAATCGTATCCAAGTAATTCAAGGAAGCCTTAAGATCACCATTAACGGTTGCATAGATCATCAACTGCTCTTTGTCTCTAGGATAAAAATACGCGATATCACCTTTTCCTGGGACATAATTGACATGAATAATAGAACCTTGACCTAAATAATGGCTGTTTCTTAAAGCTGCCTGTGCTTGATGGTAAGAAACACTGATGAACATAGGTCTGTGATAGGTTTTGCCAAGTCCCATGGTTACTCTAATGTTTTGCACAGAGGCTAGAAGCTCTTGTAGGTTATAGGCATGATTGAACAAATCATCTTCTCCCATTTCCGTAGTAAACACAAAAGAAAGTTCATCATATCGGTTGATGAAGACAAATCCGAGTTGGTTGCTCTCAATATAATCGGATACAATATTTAGAGCATTGAAGATTAGGAATTGTCTTTCCTCTTCGTCAAGTGCAAGCTGATAGGTTTTATAATGGTCAAGCTTAATTACACCCACAGTAAAGCTCTTATCGTAAGGAATTTTGAAATAATCCATTTGATTGAAAATGGTTAAATCGCTATCAATATGACCATGCAGGAGATTAATAAGAAAACGGTCCTTAAAAACATTGTGATGGCCTTCATAAGAAGCACGGACCATTTTTAAAGTATTACTTTTTTTGACATTCTCATCTATAATTTGGCTCATATGAATGATGCTTTTAACCACATCATTACGCCGGATTGGCTTAAAAAGGAAGTCCATCCGTCCCTGAGCCATAACGTCCTTAGAACTGTTAAAGCGATTATAATCGGTGAAAAGAATCATATGTATAGTAGGGTATCTTTCGCTGTTATCTATAAAAAGCTGTAAGCCTGTTTTTTTTGGTAATACATCATCGGCAACAATTAAATGAACTTCTGTCTTCTCAAGTAGGATTTCAGCTTGTTCAGCGCTGGTAACTTCGCCTATGATAGCAAAATCTTGTTTAGATTCCTGAAGAAAAAGTTTAATTTTTTCATGATTCGATTTTTGTTGATCAACAATCAGTACATTATACATAAGCTCACCTCCTTGTATTTATTATATCGGCATATTAGCCAACCATGTTATAATGTTTGAAAAGAAGCTACATCAATTAGAAAGAGTGTGTTGAATGGAAAAGTGGATGGAAGAAGCCATTATAGAAGGTAAAAAAGCAGCAGAAATCATGGAAGTCCCTATTGGAGCCATTATTGTACATGACGGAAAAATTATAGGCAAGGGTTATAATCAGCGCAATTCAAAAAAATCTACTTTGGCCCATGCGGAGTTAATAGCCATAGAAGAAGCCAGTAAAATCATTGGTGACTGGCGTCTTGAAGGTTGTACCATGTATGTAACCGTGGAACCATGTCCAATGTGCGCAGGTGCTATTGTTCAGGCACGGTTGGATGAGGTGGTTATTGGTACAATGAACCCAAAAGCAGGATGTGCCGGTTCTATTTACAATCTTCTAGATGATTCCAGATTCAATCATCAAGTTAGGGTCGTAACTGGGGTGTGCCAAGAAGCTTGTGCTTCTATGATGTCTGAGTTTTTTAAGATGCTACGTGAAGAGAAAAAAATAGATAAATTAAATGAACAATTTACTGAAGAAATATAAGTAAATAATCCTTATAGATAACCCTAAGTATTGACATCTTTGGTGAAATACCGTATACTCACTTTGATAATGACAATCACAATCAAAGGAGAATAAAAATGCTTAGAAAAATAATACTAATAGCCCTAGGCTCACTATCTTTATTATTGTTATTTGGCTGTAAAACTTCAGTTGTTATGGATAATGAGTCAGGTGAGACAGGTCAGTTGGTGATTTACTCTAATCGAAATGAACGTTTTGTTAAAGATCTAATAGATCAATTTACGGAAGAAACCGGCATTCAAGTGGTAGCACTTCATGGTGCCAATGCTATGCAGCTCATCGAAGAGCGCAATAATGTACAAGCTGATATTTTTATTTCCAATGACTTAGGTGCACTGGGCTATTTACATCAACAAGGCATTTTACAGGGCATACCAGTGAAAGGCATTGAAAATATTTTACCGGATTTCAAAGCGGATGATAATGCTTATTTTGCATTATCTGCCAGAGTTAGGGGATTCATTTATAATAAGGATCTTATAAAGGAAGATGAAATGCCAACGAGTATTGAAGATTTGTTTGACGCAAAATGGGCGGAAGTTCCGGGTGGTTATGCTATAACTAGAGGGGGTAACAGTGGCATGATTGGCCATGTATCAGCTTTGCGCTATGCATGGGGTGATGAAAAAACCAGTGAATGGATTAAAGCCATTCGAACACATGCTTCCGGAATATATCAAGGTCATGGTGAGATTCGCCGAGCGGTTGGAGCAGGTGAACATACTTTTGGGTTGGTCAATAATTACTATTATCATCAACAACTATTAGAATCTGAAAATAATAATGTTGGGTTCATTTATTTGGATCAAGGTCAGGATGAAATCGGTATTATTGCGAATGCTGCAGGCTTAGGACTTGTGAAGAACGGCAAGAATCCTGTCTCATCAGAACTTTTTTTGCAGTGGATTGTGGAGCCTGTGAATCAAGCATTATTTGTGGGTGAATCTTTAGAGCTTTTAATTCATGGCCATGACGATATGTTGTATCCAAAAGAAGTAGCTGAAGTTATTGTCCCATTTAGTTCGCTAAAGATACAAGATATGCCAATGAAAGCATTAGGAGACTATTTTGAAGATACAAAAACGTTAATTGAATCATCAGGATTGGATTTGGATTTGAAATGATAAAAGTCATACAATTAAAGTGGCGCCAGCTATGGCATGGCGATTCACCGGGTTTTATACTTATGCTAATAAATAGTATGACAGGATTTTTGACAGTCATTCCAATTTTCTATGTCATCATTCAGGCCATACAAGCTGGTTTAAGTCGATGGCAGCGTCTATTAGACAATAGAATACCGGATTTATTAGGAAAAACACTAAGTTTGATGGTGGCGGTTACGATAATTGCTGTTGTACTTGGTGTATCCTTAGCATTTTTATTGGTTCGAACAGATTTACCCTTCAAAAAGCTTTTGAGTTGGTTAGTGGCTATACCCCTTGTGATACCGCCTTATGTAGGTGCTGTTGCCTATATCTTGGTCTTAGGGCCAAGTGGTTTTATAAAACAGATCTGGGATCATTTGTCTGGCAATCAGGGTAGTCTATCCACATATCCTATAAATATTTTTAGCTTTTTAGGTGTAGCATTTGTTCTAGCTATGTTCACTTATCCTTATGTTTATTTGCTTACGGTTAGTGCACTAAAAAAAATGAATCGAAACTTTGAAGAAGCAGCGGCTTCAATGGGCATGGGGGCAGGTAGGACTTTTTTAAAAGTGACATTACCTTTACTTAGACCGGCTATTGGTTCCGGTGCCATTTTGGTTGCCTTATACGTTCTCTCTGATTTTGGTGCAGTATCCATGATGCGGTATGTGACCTTTACAGCAGCAATATATTTTCAACGGGTTGGTTTTGATATGTCATCTGCTTCAGTTCTAAGCTTGGTGCTGGTTTTACTTACTTTATTATTACTTACATTTGATAGTGCAACGAAGCGGTCAAAGCATTATGTACAAACGGGTAACAGCTTTCGACGCCCAAATGTGATGGCTTTAGGGAGGTGGAAAGCATTGGCTCTGTTCTATGTGATTTTAATCGTATTAATAGGTGTTATTATTCCTGTAGTCATTTTAATACGTTGGTCTATAGTTGGAATTGTAAATGGTGCATTAGATCAACGCTTTTTTAGATTTGCATGGAACAGTATGTCTGTTTCAAGCATAGCAGCTTTGGTTTGTATGGTGCTGGCCATGCCAATTGTTTATATGAAGCTCAGATATCCTTCAATAATTAGTCGGACTTTGGATCGTATGGCTTATACAGGCTATGCACTACCAGGTATGATTATTGGCTTAGGATTTGTTGCTTTGTTTAATCAGTACGTACCTTGGCTCTATGGAACGGTGGTGGTCATTGTACTGGCTTTTGTGGTAAGGTTTTTACCCCAAGCTTTGCAGGCAGGCGAAGCGGCACTGACTCAAATCGGTCCTCAAATGGATGAAGCATCTCGGAGTTTGGGATATTCCCCTATGAAAACTTTATTTAAAGTTATTCTGCCCAATATGTTACCTGGGATTTTATCGGGTGGTGCTTTGGTATTTGTTAGTGCGATGAAAGAATTACCGATTACTTTAATGCTCAGACCTCCGGGATTTGATACATTAGCGGTACGGGTTTATTTTGAAGCACAGGAAGCCGTTTATTATTTAGCGGCACCTGGGGCACTTATCATGATTCTTATTTCTATATTACCTTTAAACTACATGATTAATAAATATTAAGTAGGTGCTTTATGCAAGATATAATTATACATAATATGACGAAAACTTACCCGGGTAATTCAGAGCCGGCTCTAAAAAACTTTAATCTACATATTCAAGCAGGTACAATTGTCAGTTTACTGGGACCAAGTGGTTGTGGAAAATCGACAATATTAAGGTTGGTGGCTGGTTTTGAACGCGCCGATACCGGAACCATCCAATTGGGTGACACTGTTGTAAGTGATCGACACATTTGGACACCGGCAGAAAAGCGTGGTGTGGGTATGGTATTTCAAGACTATGCCTTATTTCCTCATCTGAATGTCTATCAAAATATTGGTTTTGGCTATAAAGGTACGGATTGTCACTCGAGAATTCAAGAAGTCATTGAACTGGTAAATTTGAAAGGTTTAGAAAATCGTTTTCCGAATGCTTTATCGGGAGGACAACAACAACGCGTGGCTTTAGCTAGAGCTTTAACCAGACGGCCGGTTGTGGTATTGATGGACGAACCCTTTAGCAGCTTGGATGAAGAACTCCGAATGCAAATGCGTATTGAAATTAAGAGAATCATTAAAGAATCCGGGACAACGGCTATTTTTGTTACCCATGACCAGAAAGATGCTATAACCATTTCGGATCAAGTGGTGGTTATGGATCATGGCATGATTCAGCAAGTTGGAAGTCCACGAGACATCTACCAATCACCTGAGAATCTATTTGTAGCCAACTTTGTAGGTCGGACCAATTTACTTCGAGGTGTGGTGCATCGTGAACGTGGTACAGTAGAGACTGTTATTGGAGAACTACCTATTGGCCATATTCATCATGATCATGGCGAAGCTAAAGTGCATGTATCATTAAGACCCGAAGGACTTTTCTTAGATCCTAATGGACCGATTATAGGGTGTATTATTAATTATACGTATATGGGTTCTTCAATTGATGCAGAAATTCAAGTCAGAGGTACGGACCAGATATTATTGACCCATATGCATTCAGATCAACCATTTCAAGTTGGCGATCTTGTACATTTTGATATTATGTCTGGGTATGTGTCCGTATTCACTTAGTGGTATTTTATCAATAAAATATAGTCAACAGGTTGACAGTAAGTTGAAAAACCGATATACTGATTTAGCGTTTAGAAATAAACATTGTAACATAATAAGCCAAAAAGTTTCCGTGCAGCTGGGGAGTTAGCGGTGCCCTGTACCTGCAATCCGCTATAGCAGGAGTGATATCAATCCGAGGGTCGAAGAATGTGGGGCCGCCCTTAAAAAGTGACGATGACGATCTGGTCTTACGCAATGAGAATCTGTGAACCGTGTCAGATCTTGACGGAAGCAGCACTAAGCAGAACATCTTGTGTGCCGTAAGGGTGCCGGATTTGAGTAAACTAGTAAGGTAACGCCTGTGTTTGAGATTCGAAGTGCGATGCACGGAATTTAATAAAAATAAAAAGACTCGAGGCACAAGCCTCGAGTCTTTTTTTGATTGAGTTGGGAAAGTTCTTTAATTTAGAACGACTTTCTTATTACTTAAGAACCGTAGGTTCTACGTCTGGATAGATATGATTATATAAGTCATCTGCCCATTGAATCGATGTTGCATAAATCTGAGGCAATGCATCCAGATGGATACCGGCTTTTTCCGCATAGCGATAAGCAATGTTGAAGTTACCTTTCTCATATCCTAGGACCAATCGATAAATGGGCGCATAAATAGTATCTTTACCAAAGAGTGTGATTTTTAGTTCTCTTTCAATTGGAAGAGGACCAACGGCATCCATCATATTTTTATCCAATAGAACATCTAAAACGGAAAGTAAACCAATTAATTTCAAAGAGTCTGTATTTAACTTGGATTTACTGATATGACCGATTTCCTCCATCATTTTCATACGAACCATAGAGAGCTTAATAATCTCCGGAGTCTGTTCTCCTAACAAAGAATCCATAAGTGCAATATTGAGCCAACTCTTAAAGGATTGAACACCAACCATGGCAAGAGCATGTTGTACAGACTGAATCTTATTCATAAAATAGTGGCTTGAATTAACCAATCGAAGAAGCTTGATGGTCAGATTAATATCTTCTTCTATACGCTTGGAGATGACCTTAATATTGGGTTCACTTTCATTGGTTAGGTTTAAGATTTCGACATTATTTAAATTGGAGTGTTGTAATATTTTGCCTTCTGTTAACGTTGGTTTACAGAAATAATAGCCTTGAAAAAGTTCAAAACCCATCCTTTTAAGGGTTTCATAGCTATCATGGCTTTCAATATTTTTTGCTAGGAGTATTTGAGTGGTCATGTGGAAACGCTTTACAATTCGTTTAAGGCTACTAGCGGTGTTTTTGGTAAGATCGACTTGAATGATATCGACCAGTTCAAGTAAATTGTTATGTGGGTAAGTGTCAATATAACCGGCTAAAGAAATAAGATAACCATCATTCTTTAAGCCACTAATTTTATCTAAAAAAACCGAATCAGGTATTATATCCGAAGGAATCTGAATGATGGTCGTACTTTTGTTTAAGAGTAGAGGACTATCTTTAAGAACCAACTCTCGATCAAAATTAATAAAGGCAATATGGCCACCCATTAAAGTATCCATTCCAACATCTAGGTAGCTGTTGAGTAGTAGGCGCGACGTGGCCTCGTCATACTCACTGTCCACGTTTTCAGGAGAGTTTAGACTGCTTCTATAGATAATCTCATATCCAATCACCATTTGATTGCGATCAAATATGGGCTGTCTTGCTAAGTAAAAATTCATAATTTCACCACCTTATAGTTATTATTATACCAAAAAGATTTGAATGTGTAAGTTTTTTTTAAGCATACACATATTTAAAGTCATTTACTACGTAATGACCTACACCAGTGTCCCAACTTGTGGTAAAATAATAAAAGAGTAAGGACTTAGATACAGATAGGATGTGACTCAAATGGCATATACGGCTTTATATAGAAAATGGCGTCCGAGAACGTTCAAAGACTTGGTGGGGCAAGACCATATTGTAAAAACACTGACAAATCAAATCATGTCACAAAGGGTGACCCATGCCTATTTGTTGTGTGGTACCAGAGGAACGGGCAAAACATCAACTGCCAAAATATTTGCTCAGGCCATCAACTGTGAATCACCAATAGAGGGCAATCCATGTCATAGGTGTCCTTCTTGCATGGATATTGAGGAAAAGGGAAGTATGAACATCATGGAAATTGATGCAGCATCTAACAATGGTGTTGATAATATTAGAGATATTCGAGATGAGGTCAAGTATACACCTACACTTGGAAAATACAAGGTCTATATTATTGATGAGGTTCATATGTTGTCAACAGGTGCTTTTAATGCTTTATTAAAAACATTGGAAGAACCTCCTAAGCATGTGATTTTTATTCTAGCTACAACCGAACCTCATAAGATACCGGCTACGGTACTTTCAAGATGTCAACGCTATGATTTTAAAAGAATCACCATAGAAACAATTACCGGTGCACTTAAGTCCTATATGGTACAAGAAAACATAGTGATAGAGGAAAAAGCCATTAACTATATTGCTAAAGTGGCCAATGGTTCTATGCGTGACGCGCTCAGTATCCTTGACCAATGCATAGCATTTTATATTGGAGAAGATGTCACCCTTGAGAAAGTGTTGGATGTTCTGGGCGCTGTTGACCATGAAGTTTTTACCCAGCTAACAGATGCCCTCCTAGATCGAAATGCAAAAGCATGTATGGACATTGTAGAGAAAATTACCATGCAAGGAAGAGATGTTTTGCAGTTTATACTGGACACTGTCAATCACCTTCGGAATCTTTTGGTGGTTAAAAGTGTAGACGAACCGGATGAGATATTGGATATGACCATGGATCAGATTCTCTTACTTAAGAAGCAAAGCCTACGATTTAAAGAAGAGACCATCCTTTACTATATCAAACAACTCTCTAACCTTGAAAACAAGATTAAATACATGTCAGGTGAGCGAATCCTACTTGAAGTAGAGTTACTTAAGCTCTGTAATCCGGATATGGATGATTCAAATGAAGGACTAAGACATCGATTAACCTATCTTGAAGAAACAATAAAAAATGGTATGGTGGTTCAAGAAGCTTTACCGGAAAAGAAAACATCAAAAGAAATGCCTAAAAAATCTCAGCAAAAAGTAATTGACATAGAAGCTGTACCGGAAGATATAAAACAGGTTATTCACAACTGGAAGGGTGTGGTGGAACATACACATACTGTAACCAAAGCTTTTTTGAACAGTGCTTTTCCGATTAACTTAGAAGATGATGTGGTGTATATCGTTTGTGACAGCGAAATTGGAAAAAATCACTTGTCACAAGAAGAAAATATGGGTAAAATAGACCATGTGCTCAAGCAGATGTTTGATAAGAAATTCAACATCAAGGTTATAGATCAAGAAGACTACAATCAAATAACCCAGAGACAGATGAGCAAAGACGAAAGCTTAAAAGATGCTAAGAACGTATATGAGCAGATCAAATCAAAGATAAACTTTGACATTGAGATTAGATAAGGAGGCAATAGTATGGCAAAGCGTGGAGGATTTCCAGGTGCAGGTGCACCGGGTAACATGAACAACCTTATGAAGCAGGCACAAAAAATGCAAAAGCAAATGGCAGAAATGCAGGAAAATTTAGACAAACAATTGTTTGAAGCAACAGCCGGTGGTGGTGTTGTAAAAGCTGAGGTTAATGGTAAAAAAGAACTGACGAAAGTCACCATTGACCCTGAGGCGGTTGACCCTGATGATGTTGAAATGCTAGAGGATTTGGTTGTTGCAGCGGTTAATGAAGCAATTCGAAAAGCCGAAGAAGCGGTAAGCGGTCAAATGTCTAAAATGACAGGTGGTATGAACTTGCCGGGTGGATTGTTCTAACAAGCAGTCGAAGGATGGTAGAAATGGATTATTTTGGTAATCATTGATGAGTTGTCAAAGCTTCCGGGAATAGGTAACAAGACGGCACAAAGACTGGCTTTTCATATTATAGGTATGCCGGAAGCATCGGCAGAGAATCTAGCGAAAGCTATTGTTCATGCCAAGCGTCATATCAAGTTTTGCAGTAAATGCTTTACATTAACAGACGATATATTATGCCCGATCTGTAAAAGTACCAATCGAGATCAAGAAACCATCATGGTGGTGGAAGCATCCAGAGATATGGCGGCCTATGAAAAGACCAGACAATATAAAGGTCTATATCATGTGCTTCATGGTGCAATCTCACCTTTATTGAATGTGGGACCTAACGACATAAAGGTACGAGAATTATTGTTGCGCCTTGAACCGGAAAATACCCAGGAAGTCATACTGGCCACCAACTCATCTGTAGAGGGTGAGGCAACGGCGGTATATCTGAGCAAGTTAATAAAACCTTCCGGTATTAAAGTCACACGTATAGCCAATGGCGTCCCGGTTGGTGGTGACCTAGAGTACGTGGATGAGATAACCCTCTCAAGAGCCTTGGAGGGAAGGGTGCTGCTTTAATTCACCATAATAATTGAAACTAAAAAAACCTTCTAAATTTAGAAGGTTTTTTGTTTGCTCAAATCCTATATAAAACTAAACACCATTTTGCATGGCAAAATAGGCAATGATGAGGATAATGGTGAGCGTCAATAAAACTGCGCCGGCAATCTTCCAAGGACTTTTGGGGAAATCACCATGAACCAAGCCGGTTTGGCCATTGACCATGAAATGGTATAATTTCGATTGGTACTGATAGCTGGAAAGCCAGATGGGTAACAGTATATGTTTATAAGTAATTGCGTTGTATGCAGTATCTACACTTAAGAATCTGACTTGATCGCCACCTATTTTTCTCGTAATTTCCGATTTTAGAGAATCATCAACAATTCTAATGCCAAAAGTCCAACCATCTTCTAAAGAAATACTATAGCGTTCAGCAAAAAATCCGGACAAATACTCCGGCTTATAAGCCACCAATGCCGATAGATTAAAAGGTTCAATTTTCTTGAGCATGAGATCATCCACTTTATTGGAGGCTCTTATAAGTACATCATCAAAAAACCTGGGATAATCACCTGTAACGTGGGTCCAGCGTATCTTTCTCTCTTGATATGTCTGGGTTTTGCCGTCCACGACACGCGTTCGCGTTACATAATAATAGTCACCACGATCAGCTGTATAGTAAGAATAAGTTTGAGTATCATAAGTCCAATAAGGTACATATGTACCTAAGAGTTGATGATTATTGTACTCTTTTTTTAAGTCATTTGGTGCAAACCAACGTTTTGAGATCCATTGTTTGAATTTTTCCTCTGCGTCTTGTTGATCCACCTTAAAAGGTACTAAGTAGTGGGGTGGGATGGTTTTTTGTGTTTCATGTAATGAAATATATGAGGAGCCGCAATAATTACAGAATTTGGCTTGAGTGTGTGCTTCAAAAATAACCTCAGCACCACAATTTTTACATGAAAAGCTTTGAATCTCTGCCTCATCCCAAGTACTTAGGTCTTCCTTTAATGCGGACTCAAAACAAAGCTCAACTATTTGAGCATTTTCTGCCATAATATCACGAGTCGAGTCACAATGAGAACATTTAAGATTAGCACCTTCAGGGTTATATTTCATCTTTCCCCCACATGAGGCACAAGGAATCATAAGTGATTCATCAAACTGTGCCTCTATGGTTTCTAGGATTTCATCATCTTCACCGACGATATATTCTGTCAATTCCTTCTCTTGTATATCTTTCATGGCTTATTCCTGAGTTTTTTCGCCGCAATGTGGACAGAATTTAGTACCGGGTTGTACTTTTTCTCCACACTTAGCGCAATTGAATTCAAGGGTTTGGCTGGTACCACAGTCTACGCAAAATTTGGCACCCATTTCAAGTGTATGACCGCAGGCAATACAAGTATTAACCAGCGAATTTCCGCATTCCGGACAGAATTTTGTACCTTTATTCACCTGAACATTACATTTTGGACAGTTGATTTTTGCCACAGTTTCAACTTGCTCCGAAGATTCCTTTGGAGACACAGGTGTTGACATAGCCTCTTTCATCATTTCTCCTATACCCATTCCGGCACCTAAACCGGCACCCATACTCGCCATACCACCGCCTGTATTTTGTGAAGCATCGCGAATGGCTTCGGCAGACTGGAACTTTATATATTGGTTAAGATCGCCAAGAGCGCCCATTTGTGTCCGTTTATCAATGGCTTGTTCAACAGATTCAGGAAGAGATAAGTTTTCAATAATAAAATCCGATATAGCAAGCCCGAATATTTCAAATCGCTCCATAATACGAGCCATTGCCATTTGACCGATTTCATCATACTGGGTTGAAAGATCCATAGCTGCAATTTGTGATTCTGCAATAACATCAGAAGTACTGGAAACAATAAGGCTTTTTAAATGTTCTGTAATTTTGTCCGCGGTGTAGAACCGATTGGATCCAAAAACTTCCTTTAAAAATACTACAGGATCTCCCACTCTAAAAGCATAGACACCAAAGCCACGTAATCTCAGCATACCGAAATCTTGATCACGCATCATAATAGGGTTGGTTGTGCCCCATTTTTGGTTGGTAAATTGCTTTGTATTAACAAAGTAGACATCTGTTTTAAAATGATTCTCAAACAAATGTTTCCAGTTGGACAAAGTTGTCAGTATAGGCATGGTATCTGTGACAAGTGAATATTTTCCGGGCTCATAAACATCAGCTATTTGACCTTCATATACAAAAATAGCGACTTGTGAAGGTCTTACGATTAATTGTGCCCCTTCTTTAATCTGTTGTTTTCCTTCAATTGGAAATTTGTAAACCATTGTATCTTGAGAAGCATCTTCCCAGTGAATGACCTCAATAAACTCCCCTTTTAAAAATTTAAATAATCCCATTTTTCATTCCCCTTCTTAAAATAGATTTTTATATGATTGTTTATTTCACAATTTTTAGGATATCATTCATGTCATAATAGTAGAAAGTGTCCTTATCGTAACGGTAAAGTAACTCTGAAGTCCGAGGCAAGGGATCATCATGAATAATTTGTTTGAGCAACTCGGCTTCATTCGTACGATCTATAGAAAATATAACTAAATCTGCATTAGGCATCGCGGTCAAAAAAGTATTGCCAAGCCTTGATTTTACTTGGTCAAGTAAATCATTTAGTCCTAATATGGAACCACTATAATGGTTTCCATAAACCATGTAGACATCCAAATTTTCGTCAGGCTGTTCAAGTGTCCATTGAAGCTTTGCTAGGTTTTTATAAGCAGCTTCATGAATGCTTTTCATGCTTATATCTTTATCCTCATCCAGCAAGTGCTTTGTGAGAATTCTTTTACTGGTCCCTGTGTCTTGAACATAACATATATTAAGATTAAGGAAGTAAGAACGGTATAACCACTCAGGTGCATCGACAATGTCTTGTTGATTTTTAACGAGAGGGTAAATTTTGTCGAAATCAATTTTACCAACATCTGTATGTTCAAATTCGTTGATGGAGTCCAAAATCCGATTAAGTATATCAACATAATTATTATGGGTCTTGTAGTCTGAAAATAATTCCAATAGAGCAAGTTCAACAATATAACCGACGCACAGGATCCGAATATGATTGCCGCTTTTATCTAATTGAGCATGTGTATGTGTAAGGCTTAAGTCTTCTAGGAGCTTAAGGGAGAAATTTTCCAAATTGAGCATAACGACCTCCTATGTGGTGATTTTCTAATATAAATTATAACATAAAATACCATCAAGAAAAGATGAATTTGGTTTGACTTATTGGCGTACATGAAATCTCACTAAAGCTTATTAACGATAACTTAACTTTTTATTAGAAGAGCCTTCTATTATAATTAAATGGTGGTTTTATTCTATAGAGTATATAAATGCCATGACGATCATTTCTTAATAAAGTTTGTAACCGACCTCAATAGGTGGTAAAATGTACTTAACAGTCTTTATTAATCTGAAATATCCTTTCACAGACATCATTAAGTTCCCAGGTACATTCAAATAGTTGTTAATTAATCTCATTAAAACTGAAAATCCCGATGGAGGTGGCTCTTTATGAAAAAGCACATATCAATCAGAATCAAGATACTTGCTATATTTTTACCTATTATTATGGTTGTGGCCATAAGCATAGCAGCATCAAACATCATAGATTCACAAAAAGAAATCACAACCCAAATTGGTGAGAAGGTGGACTATAATCTAAGATATCTAGTCGAGAGTATGGAGCATGAGTTTACATCCCATAGTCAAATCGCCAGATCTATTGGTAACATCTACGCGAGTTATGAAAGCGAGATGACAAAAGAGGATTATAGCAATGTGATAGAAAGTATATTGCCACTTAATCCAAACACACTAGGTTCGGGTTTGTGGCTTGAACCTTATACCTACAATGCGAGCACGCAATACTTTGGTCCTTATCTCTATAAGGACGGAGAGAGTATTGTCTATACGGAGGATTATGAAGGTTCGGAGTATGACTATCCATCTAATGATTGGTACTTAATAGGTAAAAATGCCGAGAACGGTATAGGGTGGACAGACCCATATTATGATGAACTTTCAGGAATTACGATGATTACCACATCGGTTGCGATCGGTTCAGGTAACAATGTACTTGGCGTTGTATCCGCAGACTATGATTTGACGACCATACAAGAGTTGATTGATAGCGTTAGAATCGGTGAAAATGGTTTTGCCATGTTGTTGGATTCGCAGGGTAATATATTGGCACATCCTGTAAAAGAAAAACAAATGAATCTGAACATATCAGAGGACGAAGAACTGAAGCAGATGCAGGAAGCTTTAACCTCTAACGCTGAAGGTATGGAGATTGTTGATATAGGCGGTGAATCTAGTGAGGTCTATTTTACAACTTTACCAAGTACCAGTTGGCAACTATTAATTAGTATACCTAGAAGTGAGCTCTATTTTGGTGTTCAGCAAATGATTCTAAGAACCCTACTCATCACGGGTGGCATCCTGCTTTTATCCGGTATTTTGATCTATATTTTTAGTGAGATCTTTTTAACCCGTCCGATAATCAGGGCTTCTGCGTATTTGAATACGATTGCTGATGGTGACTTTACGCAGGAAATCGATCAGAAATACTTATCTAGAAAAGATGAAATCGGATCCATCATTGGTGCTATTAACAGTATGAATATCTCTCTTAAAGATTTGATTAACAATATTAAACAAGAGTCTTATAGCATTAAAAAAGAAGTCGAGAAGGTTATGGGAAATGTCAATCACCTTAACAATAACTTGGAGGAAGTGGCATCTACAACGGAAGGTCTAGCAGCCAATATGGAAGAGACAGCAGCATCATCTCAGGAGATGTCAGCGACTTCTCAAGAGATTGAAAAAGCGGTTCAGTCTATAGCAGAACGTTCTCAGGATGGATCTATTGCTGCAAGTGAGATTAGTAAGCGGGCTGAGAAAACCAAGATAGGCGTCAATCTGGCTCAGAAAAAAACATCTGAGATTTTTGAAAGTACCAAGCATAGACTTGAACATGCGATTAACGAGTCCAAAGTCGTGGAACAGATTGACATATTGTCTGAATCTATTATGCAGATAACGGAGCAGACTAATTTGTTAGCACTTAATGCAGCGATAGAAGCGGCAAGGGCAGGGGAGTCCGGTAGAGGTTTTTCCGTGGTTGCTGATGAGATTAAGAAGTTGGCCGAACAATCTAAGAACACAGTACTTAAGATTCAAGACGTTACAGTGAAGGTGACAGGTTCTGTGGAGAATCTCTCTGGTAGTGCTCATGAACTACTAGAGTTCATGTCCGTTGATGTTAATAATGATTACAAATCTATGTTGGAAATTGCAGACCACTATAGTGAAGATGCCGGATTTGTAGATGATTTGGTTACAGAGTTTAGTGCAACATCAGAAGAACTACTGGCTTCACTTCAAAGTGTATTGGACACCATTGATGGTGTGGCAGCAGCGGCTAATGAAGGTGCAGGTGGTACAGTTGCAATTGCCAATCGAATCAATGAGGCCAAAAACCAAGCTAAAGGTGTTCAAGATGAGATTAGTAACACGAAGAAAAATGCGGACAGTCTTGCTATAGAAGTAGATAAATTCCGAGTCTAGATCATTGAGCTATTGTCAAGGTTTGGGATAACCATATGTTTAATGAATCAAAAATTCTCTAAGTGAAAAGCTTAGAGAATTTTTTTCTTATAGCACATCTACCAAAGTATTTCTACGCTCTTGACGGACAAACCAGTCTAATCCACAGCGGATGAGAGGGGACTTAAGTAATGGTTCATAGATGCCGATGAAATAGGTGAAGAATGGAGATGGTAAAATGACCCAGGGTATACAAATACGCATGGAAAATCAACCCAGTGTTGATTCGAATATAAGAGAAAACACCTATTCAAAAGGCATGGTGCTCAATGCTCAAGTGGTGAAGAAACAGGATGGTATGACAACCATCCTGTTAGATGAGCGCCTCATTGAGCTCAAAAGTCACATACCGGTTGTTGAAGCAATTGGTGAAGACATATCACTTGAAGTGACAAAAGTCAAAAAAGATAGTATAGAACTAAAATACTTACCACCTAATCACTTTGTAGATGATGCAGGTTCTATCCCCGACCCGTCTGGTAGAAAAAAATCTCTGGAGGTATCAAATGCCTATCCGAAGGCGTTGATTCGTGCAATCAAACCCCTTGATGTATCTGAAGAAAAAGAATTGTTTAAAATGGTAGAACAAGTTAAGTCGGACTTAAGTGAACTGGTGAATAAAATGACCTCAGAAGATGTGAAAACCATGCTTCAACAAGAGCTGAACATTAATAAGTTGAGTATCAGTCTTATGACACAAGTGGTTCGTAACAATAAGGAAGCCATCTATAACCATGACCTTGATGCCATCAAAGATGCTATAAAAATAGAAGTGGATCATTATAAAGGCCAATATAAGGATGTGGATCAATTAGAAAGAATTATTGGTCAACTTAGAGCCAGTGATATGCCTGTGAATAAGAAAAATCTGGATAAAATCAATGAAGTATTAGGACAGCTTAAGACGATTATAGCTCAATCCGATGCTAAAAGCGTTGCTTTAGTGAGTAATAAAGCGCCAACAACCATACAAGAAGCCTATAAAGCGATTCATACACCGTTACCACAGGTTACACATTTGGATATGGGGCATGAAGACATGACGAAAATGGTTAAAGATTATCTGGAAAAAAATGACATAGAACCGACATCAAAAGCCATAGAAGTCACCAAAGATATGATTTCTCGAAATATAGATATTACAAAAGACAAGATTGATTTTATGCTGAGTCCAAAGGAAAAAATGGCTGAGGTGGATATAGATGATACCTTAAAAAGTATCATCCATCAGATGAAGCATAATCAACCAGCGGATCAGGTGGTTCTTAGTCCTTTGAACCGTTTGCATACGAATAATAAAGAGACAATTAAAGAGCAGAGCATTTTGAATGTGGACGCTGTAGACTTAATCAATAAATTACATAAAATACAGGACTCACATATCTTATGGGTCACAAAAGAAGATACATCCATGACCTTAGAGGAACTTTTTAAAGTTCAAACGGTCAATAAAGAGGATTTGAAGCTAACTGAAAATCCGGAATTAAAAGTGATTCACCAAGCCATTAGTCATAAACGTCATCTAGAAGAGATTCGACTTAAAATGTCAATAGAAGCAGCAGCAAAGTTAGAAGGTAAGGGCATAAAAATTACGACAGAGCCTTTGGAGAGAGTGGTAGAAGCCCTTAGAGATCATGAGCAGCAGATCTATCGAACTTTGGCTCAAGGCCACGAATGGGTACCAGGTGATAAAAACCTTGAAACTATAACAAGGACCATGGATCAAGTGAGACAGGTGGATACTTTACCGGATTCGGTATTATTACGGCTTATAGGGCACCCTGCTATGACTCTAAATGAAGTAGCTACAGCGACTACCGTTGATGAAGATACAGCGTTCATATCAAAGCTTGATGTTGGTAAAAACCAGGCTCAGTCACAATCTGCCATAAGGCAATATGAAGAAAGTGGAACGAAGGTTAGAGCAGATCTGGGGGATAGGGTGGAAAAGACCTTTGATCAAATTGAGCCCATTCTAAAAGATCTTAATCTGGAAGTCACACCTAAAGCCATTGAAGCGGTACAGATTCTTGCCAGAAATGAAATGCCTTTGACCATAGAAAATATTCTACAGATTCAGGTCATACAAAGTAAAGTCGAGACCATTACCACGCGCATGAATCCACATATGGTTATATCCATGATTAAGTCGGGCATTACCCCATTAGACCTTGATATGGATGAAATGCTAGAATGGATGAGTCGTTTTGAAGAAGCTTTTGGAGAAACCGGCACGGAGAAAATCAGTCGTTTGATACTTGAGCTGGATGCATCCAAGACTTTGACGGCAGATGAACGGGAAAGCTTAATGGGTATCTACAGAACATTTGATACCGTGACACGTTCAAAAGGTGCTGCTACCGGTTTTTTGGTCAAAAATGGATTGCCTTTGACATTAGAACAACTTTTTGAAGCATCTAAGTTTATACAGAAGACCAAGGGTGTGAAATCGGCTATTGCAGCGGATATTGACGATGAGTTTGGCCGGACTACGGATGTGATACGACCTAAAGCCAGTATCAAAGAACAGGTCTTTACTGCGATTGAGAACATGGGTAGACGAGCGACCCATTCACTGGTGAATGCTTTAACAACCTTAGATAATATGGACATAGAACTATCAGAAGTGAATGTTTTAAGAAAAGAGCTTCTGGACCATCAAGTTAAGGATTTTATAACGACATTGAGTCAACCTAAGCTAGCTCAGACATTAGAAGACTTGAAGTTTCAAGACCATGAAAAAGTACCTCTAGAGAATCTAAAAAACCATATGGAGGGCATAAAAGAATCCACTCTAAAAGAGACCACCATTAAGGAACAGACACAAATCATGAAGTATCTGGAGTTTACCAAAGAGCATCCGGAGATTGTCAAGACAATGATCAAAAACGAAATGCCCATAACACCCAGCCATTTAGAAAAGGCGATGACCCTAAATAAAGAGCCTTTTGAGCTCATGAATCGACTAAGGGATGTTATCAATGCCTTTGACAATGAGGATCAAAAAAGCCATATAGTAGATCAGGTTAAAAGTGTCTCAGAAGGTCTACTAAAAGGTGAGAAGTCCATTGATGACTTGAAAAAGCTGATGACAGGCATAGAACAAGAACTTTTAGACGGGAAACAATCGATGGAGGCTAAAGATATTAAGAATATTCAAAGTGCAAGTTCAACCCTTAATCATACTCAAATGGTGCAAGTTAAGGACAATTATTACCAGATTCCTATTATGATGGGTGGTGCAATCAGCCAGTTGAATCTCTATATTCTTGGTGATGATGCAGCAGATATAAGGGAAGATCTGGAAGGTATTAAGATTTTCATGAGTTTTAAGACCCAACATATGGGCACGGTACAGGCTTTGATTGAGATTCAAAAAACGACGATGCAAATGAATATTCAATCATCCAATAAGGAAGACTTAGAACTGGTCAAGAGCTTTGAAAATGAGATTAAGCAGATGGTTGCTCAAACCAATTTTGGTTTTGGTGGCATCAGTTATAACAATTTTGTGACTGAAGATCCCATAGTCGGTACACAAAAAAATGACATTGAAGGTACGAACAATAGAAAAACAGATGGATCTACATTTGAGATTCAGATATAGGAGTCAAATTTTATGAAAGATAATCAGGCAGATACAAAGAAAATACCAAGAACTTTGCCATCACAAGTGGGTGAGATTGCAACTGGTCTTTCTGCCATCATTCAAAAGATGGATGAAGTTAAAGAAAAGGATATGAAAATAAGTTTAAAACAAGGTAAAAAGTGATAAATCAACATATTTTTCATTTACAACTAAAATAATTGAGAAATATGTCGATAAACACTGTAGAAAACTAACGACGTGATGAATAATCATTGCCAAGGCAGAATCATCTTTAAGGAAAAAGAATGTCTGTCACAAAAATTTCAATCAGAGAGGTGTGTACACTATGAGAATTAACCACAATATTCCTTCACTTCGTGCCCTGCACTGCATCAGCTAGATAAATCTAACAGCAAGCTCGACAAGACTTTACAGAGATTATCATCTGGTCTTAGAATTAATAATGCAGCGGACGATGCGGCAGGTCTCGCAATCACTCAAAAAATGGACACGCAAGTAAGAGGATTGAAACAGGCGAATCGAAATGCCATGGACGGCATATCATTAATACAGACAGCAGAGGGTGCGTTAAATGAAGTGCACGCTATGCTGCAAAGAATAAGGGAATTGTCGGTTCAAGTTTCGAATGGTACTTACGATGCGCAAGACAGAAAAGCAGTACAAGATGAAGTCAGACAAATGCAAAACGAGATTGAAAGAATCTCATCATCCATTGAGTTCAATCAAATGAAGCTCCTAAACGGTGATATCGACCGTAGAGCTTTTTCCACCAATGCTGATATCGCTGATATCGTATCTATGAGTGATACTGTAGAAGCTGGGGTCTATTCTTTTGAGGTATCCCAACTTGCCAGTGTGACAAAAGACACAGGTGGCATTGTTAACTTGTTTGACGGCAATGGGAAAGCTACTGTGGCAGGTACGATTAATATTAACGGTGAACAGGTAAAAATCAATGCAGGCGATACCAGTGAAGAGGTTTTCTCCAAGCTTAGAGATTTATCTTCAAGGGTAGATGTCAGCATCAGTATTGAACCGGTACCACCTTTTGGAAATGGTAAGGCTTTAAGTCTGTCCATGAACCAATTTGGTCCAAGAGAGCTGAATGTCACAGGGGACTTGAGTCTTCTTAGAGCTCTTGGCCTAGATAATGAGCATTTTCAACCTAATACAGCCAATGTATTTGAAACGATGATCGATATTGGCGTCAACACAACAATAACCGCACCTGGCGGCAATGTTCTGATTAATGGTACAACCGTATCTTTAAGCAATGCAGATACCAATCAAAGCATATATGAGAAACTAAAAACCGCCGGCATACCCGGTCTTGAGCTTTCCTATTCCAGTACTGGTGAATTGGTCATCTATTCTGCAAAGCCACTTGTTGTTGAACCGGCTAATGCAGCAGAGCCCAATGATGTTACCCTTGCTGGTGAACTAGGTGCTTTCGAAGTAGGTACAGTTGTAACAGGTATCGGAACTGCCGATCTTACGAAAAGTGTACCAGTGGATGCCATATCTACCGGTGCCGGCGATGATCTTACAGGCTTTTTATCCATCTATGTTAATGGTGCACCGGTGGCAACCGTTGATTTTAGTGCAGGTTTTGACCTAGATATTGCTGCAGGAAGAGAAGATGTCCTAACGGCTCTTAATGCTCAAGCCTTGGCAAGTAATACTTATTTTGCATTTACAGACGATGTACCCAACAAATTAGTGGCTTTCAATAAAGACGGTTTCGAAGTGACTTTAAAGCCGAATACAACATCAAATGCAGCGGATATTGCTACAGCTAAAAGCTTAGGTTTTGAAACGGGCAATATTACTCTTGAAAAAGGCTTTGGAAACTTAGGCCGTAACGTTCAGATTAATGGCTCCAGTATTGTCTTTGATAATCCGGCAACCACCAATGTTATTGACGGCTTTCCGGCAGGAACAACTGTAACCACTGTAGGTCGTGATATCGTATTTGAATCTAATAATAACTTTGAGCTAAGGTTGGTATCAGGCGACGATATCGGTATGGTAACCATGAATCTACTTCAGACGGGACCTCTTGATTTACAGATTGGTGCCAACGAAGGTCAGTTTATGGAGATTAGGATTCAGAACTTATCACCAAGAGCCCTTGGTATAACCGATCTTAATTTATCCACTTCAGGTGGTGCCCAAGAAGCAATCGGCATTGTGGATACAGCCATTCAGACTATTTCAACGGTAAGATCCAAGCTAGGTGCTTATCAGAACCGACTTGAGCATACCATAGCCAACTTAGAAGCGGCTTCAGAAAACATGACAGCATCTTTATCTAGAATTCTAGATGCAGATATGGCTTATGAGATGTCACAATTTACATTACAAAATATCATTCAACAAGCAGGAACCTCTATGCTTGCACAAGCCAATCAAAGGCCACAGTCATTACTACAACTCTTACAAGGTTAGGGTGATTAGATGAATGCACAACATGCTAAAGAATTTCAAACCAGAATTGTCAACGCCAACCAAAACGACTTGGTGGTCATCAACTATGAGATGCTGATTACAGAAATGGATGAAGCTATAGAAAAATTCGACCAAGACGATGAAAAAGGTTTTACCAACAGCATGAACAGAGCAACACGGCTACTTAGAGAGCTAAGTGATAATCTGGACTTTCAATACGATATTTCTAGAGATTTGATGTCCCTGTATATTTTTGTGAACAAGCGTTTTATTGAAGCTTCCATTAAGAACAGTGTTCAACCTCTAGAATCGGCTAAAGATGTTTTGAATATGCTCTTATTAGGATGGCAACAAGCGGCCAAAGAAGAACAGAAAACAGCGCCACTGATTCAAAACGGTCAACAGGTTTATGCTGGGTTGACTTATGGTAAGAACAAGCTTAATGAGTCGGTTTATACAGAGAATAGTAGAGGCTTTAAGGCATAGAGGTGGTCCTATGAAAACCCTTCCACAGTCTGTATGACTACGGCCTCCAGTTGGTGCGTCCTGCACCAAAAGTCGGCGGACAGCTCCTGCTGTCTTGCTTAAGTCACACAGGCTGTTCCAGGAACTTCATAGTCGAGTTTGGCGGTGGAGATAATTAAGGAAGGTCCTATGAAAACCCTTCCGTAGTATGTATAAAATTTTATAAGCAGCAAGTATTCGTTTTGACCCTCGAGGGAAAGGTCGGAAATAAATACTTGCTGTTTTTGTGTTGAAATTAAAATACCATTAAATAAAGGGCAGGACCATGGCTATAATAATGCGTATGGGGTAAAATGGTAGATGGATACAATAAATTTGACACTTTAACCAAGTATAGAGATTTGAAAAGGGAGATTAAAATGAAGCCATATTATCAAGAAAGTATAGAACGTTTAATGAACAATTTTCTAATATTGGAAAAACCTTTTATGTGGGAGCACAACTTATTGATTCACCTGGTAGCGCTTAGCTATACTATGAGTAAGAAGGATGTTGATGTAGACCAGATTAAAGGCATGAAAAAATACATAAAGACACGATCGGGCGCTTTTTCACCTTATAGAGGTATGATGAACTTTACTGTGGCCGGACTTTTGTGCGCTCAGTATGATAACCCCGAAGACATATTTGATCAAATGTATAGAAGACAACCGTTACTAAAAGAAGCAGGATTCAAACAAAGCAGTTACTTATGTACGGCAAGCTATGCACTTGAAAAAACACTTACTACTAATGATCAAGCAGTCCAGAGAATTGATAAAGCTATGGATATCTATAAGGATATGAAAGCCAATCATCCTTTCTTAACCAGTGGTGACGATTATGCTTTGGCCATATTGCTCTCAACTTCCGACCATGAAGTAGATGCCCTGGAGTCCTATTACCGAGCCTTAAGTGAAGTTGGTTTTACCAAAAGCAATGGGCTTCAGACACTCTCACATATACTGGCTTTTAGTACCATAAACATGAGAGATATGGTCGATCGATGTAGCTATCTTTTCCAAGTTATGAAAGAAAATAAGTTGAAGGTGACAACAGAATATTATCCCGCCATCGGACTTGTAGCTCTATTGGATATGGATGAAAAAGTGTTGGGCGATGATTTTGTGGAAGTTGCTACTTGGCTTAAGAGCTTAAAGAAATACAAATGGTTGGGTAAGGGGATGAACATACTACTGGCTTCCGGAATCATTTCTGATTATTATATTCAATCAGCCAAGGAAAATGGATTGATTACCACAACTTTAAGTGTATCTATAGAAACAATTATTGCTGCTCAGACAGCGGCTATGATTGCGTCCATCACTGCGGCTACTGCAGCTGCCAGTAGCGCATCCAGCTAAAATATTTTAAGATGCAATAAAATAGACGCATAAGACGTTAATAGTACATAAGGAGAATAACATGCTATTGTTTACCTTTGTTGTGGATGACGAGGCTTCTAAGTCAACCACTTATAAAAAACTAAATATTGACGAAGGACTCTTTAGCCGTATTGGTATGTCTGATATGGAGGCTTTTGAAGAACTGTATCAGATAACAGAAAGGTCACTCTACGCCTATGCATTGTCTTTAACAAAAAACCACGAGGTAGCTTTGGACCTAATTCAAGAGACTTATGTTAAGGTTCTGTCAGCGGCTCATTTGTATAAACCCATGGGTAAACCGTTGGCTTGGCTGTTTACGATAACCAAGAACTTGTATTTGAGCCAACTCAGAAAAGATAAGCGCATTATTTATATGGAAGATCGTCAGCTTAGTAATGACAGTCGTTTTTCTTATATATCAGATCCGGAAGATAAAATGGTACTGGAAGTGGCGCTTAAAGAACTAACCAGTGAAGAAAGTCAGATTGTCCTGTTACATGCAGTTACCGGTATGAAGCATAAAGAGATTGCTAGCAATCTAGGTCTAGGACTTTCAACAACACTTTCTAAGTACCATAGGGCCATAAAAAAATTGAGAACACAGCTGGAAAAAAAGGAGGGTGCACGATGAATGAAAAAAATATTTTAAAGCATTTATCAAGTAGTCTCGAACAAGCACCCATTCAGCTACTTGAAACCATAAAAGCAAAGCCAATAACCAAACAGCTCAAGCATGATAATATTACCAGACAAAAAAAGCTAATACCACCCATTGGTTATATGACAGCCATAGCGTCGGTTGTATTTTTTGTCGTACTTTTTAATATTCAGCTCCAATTTAGAACCATTGACAGTACGGTCTATCTGGATATTAACCCAAGTATACAGATAGATACCAACAGACAGGATAAAGTCATAGGTATGACAGCTCTAAATGCAAAGACCCATACACTTATTGGGGATTATAGTTATAAAGGAAAATCATTGAATCAAGTGACCACTGACCTTGTAGACAAGTTGATATTGACAGGCTACATCACAAAATCAGATAATATGCTGTTGGTCTCAGTTTATAATGACAATAAGGATAAGGCCAATCTTCAAAAGCAGCAGATTAAAGATGTAATCATCAATCATCTAGCGGACGACAGTATTCATCCAATTGTTTTGACTCAGGCGATTGACCGAAGTAACACCATTGCAGACATGGCCAAGGCTTATGGCATATCAGAAGGAAAAATGACATTTATTCGGAATCTGATGATACTATCTCCTGAATTAAATGTAGACAACTTGGTAGGGCTATCATTAAATCAACTGTTAAGTCTGGCAAAATATATGGAACTTGATTTGAGCCCAGTAATTGATAAACAAGAGCTTGATCGTATTGAGCTACCGTATAGTATTATCGATGGTACTAATGATGATATAGACGATGACGACGACGATGATAACGATGATGATGACGATGATGATAACGACGATGATAACGATGATGATGATGATGTCAACATGGATTAAATGAATTTTAAAAAATATGACTTTTTTTATAAAGTCATATTTTTTTGCAATAAATGAGGACCCTTGTGCATTAACCTGTTAGATGAAACTATAACAGAATTTAAAACAGGAGGTAATATTATGAAAGCAAAGTTAAGTAAAACTTGGGTTGGTGCAACAACAGTTATTTTTATGATGGCAATAGGTTTAGGATTCTTTTTAAATGCTCCGGTAAACAGTTTTACGATGGATGTTAATCCAAGTATTGAGATTTTATCGAATCGACTTGAAAAAGTTGTAGAAATTAAACCGTTAAATGAGGATGCAGAAGCATTGTTGCTTAATTATACAATCAAGGACAAAGACTTGGAAAAACTCATTGACGATATTGTAGACCTCATGATTCTTACAGGTTATATATCTGGCGGTCAGGATAATAAGGTTACAATTACAGTAACGGATGAAAAGTCTCAAAAAAAACATGTAGATAAAGTCAACCAGATGATAACAGCCTATTTGGAAAATAGACAGGTTGAAGCTGTTGTCATGACACAGATAATAGATTCATCTACCAACCAAAACGATGTAACCATCATGGCTGATGTATCATTACAAGAAAAGCTAATAGAACCAACATCATTATTAGAAGATAAACAAGTCATTGGTATAGAAGCGGCAAAAAAAATAGCTTTGGGCTTAGTAAATGGTGAAATCATAAAATTCGAATTTGATGATGACGATCATGATTCAAAGTATGAGATTGAAATTAGATACGAAGGTAAAGAATATGAAATTGAGATAGATGCCTATACAGGAAAAGTGCTGGAATTTGAGAAAGATGGGGACATAGAGGAAGAAGATAGATATCAGCAGGTTGACAATCAAGATGCAAATACATCCAGAAAAGTCATAGGCTTTGAAGCGGCTAAGAAAATAGCATTAGAGTTAGTAAATGGTCAGATTATTAAATTCGAATTTGATGACGATGATCATGATTCAAAGTATGAGATAGAAATCATGTTCGAAGGTTTAGAGTATGAGATTGAGATAGATGCGTATACAGGAAAAGTGCTAGAATTTGAAAAAGAAGAAATTGATGACGACGACGACGATGACGACGACGATGACGACGACGATGATGATGACGATGACGATGACGACGACGATGATGATGACGATGACGATGACGACGACAATGATGATGATTAGGATAACGCGCACCATTGGAAGTTGGTAACAGGGGATACCGAATTATAATCTGTAAGTTGTTATAATATTAACAAATAAGATTATACAAAGATGAGGTGAACTCATGCCATTAAGAATCGAAATATTTGCAGCATCAAAGGATCGGTTACAAAAAGCGAGTTGTAGTACCTGTGTACTTAAGTGTGCTTCAAGAGATTTAGTAGAACTAACTCCTGAGTCTCTAAGGCGTCAGCTTGAGTCAACTTTTGGTGATGATATAATTGTTGAACTAAATGCTTATGATACTGGCAATCCATCTATGATTCTAGATAGAATGAATCAGATTTATGAAGACAATGGCATTAAACGTAAGCTTAATCCGGTGCTTATAAAACCGCTTATGTCAAGAATATGGCCTTCAATCGTGGTGGATGGGAAAATAGTATCTGAAGGGACACTACTTGATTTAAATCAGATTAGAAGTCATATTGACAACTTATGATCTCACAATTAAGAGCTCAAATATAGAAAGACCCAAGGATGATCACAATGAAATCCTTGGGTCTTTTATCTTTATTTTTTACCGGATTCTCGGAGTATGATTTTGGCAACTTCTTCAGCAACCTCACCTGTAAAGGAGATGCATTGATCCATATGCTTGCGGGAACCAAGTCGCATACCTTTGGTTAGAACCCTACAGCATAAAGTTTTATGTTTTTTTCTAAAGGTCTCATGTAGTTCATTGGCCAATTTCATGGTCTTCACAACTTTTTTATCTTTGGCCTCCGTACGTCCGAAAACCAGTCCTAAGGTCATGATGCCACCTACTACGGCGCCACAACTACAACCTGAGTTACCCATGCCAACTGGGAAACCGGAGGCAGCAGCGATGATATCATCGGATATGGAAAGCTGGAACTCATCTTTGATGGTCTTTACAATGGCCTCGGAGCAATAAAAATCACCATTTCTATAATAGTTTTCTGCTGTTGTGCGGACTTTATCTAGATCTATTTGTGTGTTCATATAGGTCTCCTTAGTTTTTCTGTTATTTACTATATGGTTAAGGTGTCAAAACTATGTAGTTAAGCTTTCACATACAATATATAGTTACGAATGTATCAACGTAATCTATATATTGTATGTGAATTTAGTGAAACTTAGTTTTGATTTACCTGATGTATTTATGAAGTTATCTAAGAAAGTGATGAACCAAATACATTGTATGATAATGATTATCATTATATAATAGACTTAAGCTACACGAGAAAAGAGGTGAGACCATGGCAGCTGAATCATTATTTATGAGTACGGTCTTTGTTGCAGGACTTCTATCATTTTTTGCACCTTGTATTTTACCAATATTACCGGTCTATGTATCACGTCTTTCAGCTGATTTAGTTGGGGGAGCAAGCACAAGTAAGCACATAGGAGCCTTAACCATTCATCCTATGTTGATTCTTAAAACATTTATTTTTGTTGTCGGAATATCGACCAGCTTTATCCTGTTGGGGTTTGGTGCGGGAAGCTTAGGTTCACTTATAAATTCCACCTGGTTTATTAGAATATGTGGCGCTATAGTTATACTGCTGGGTATTCATCAAACAGGACTCATACACTTTAAAACTCTTGAGCGCGAAAGTAAGCTAAGACTTAAAGCCAGTGAAAATGCAGGTATCCTTGGGACATATCTACTGGGTTTTACTTTTAGCTTTGGATGGACACCTTGTATCGGACCGGTACTTGGTGCTGTAATGGCACTGTCAGCAAGTAGAGGCCAAGCTGCATATGGTGGCTGGTTGATGTTTATATATGCCCTTGGTTTAATGATTCCTTTTATGATATTGGCTTTATTTTCTGATTTACTTCTGGTCCCAATGAAGAAGTTAAATAAACACATGGGAAAAATAAAAGTTGCCGGTGGTATCATCATCATAATAATGGGTATTGTACTTATGACAGATCAGCTTAATTACATAACAGTATTATATGAAACTAAGATTAGATAAATAATTTATGAATAGTATATCTAAAGAAAGGAGTCATAATATGAAAAAAATATTAATAGTAATTGGTCTTTTAATGATGATGACTTTAATCGCTGTAGGTTGTCGTAAGCCTCAGATGGAGTCTGAAACCACAATAGAAGAAGAGGTGATGAATGAAGAAGATGTAATGGATGAAGAGAACATGATGGATGAAGAAGATGTAATGGACGAAGAGAACATGATGGACCAAGAAGATATGATGAATGAAGAAGAGAGTATGAAGAATGAAGGCAATCAAGCACCGACTTTTACCTTGATGGATACGGATGGCCAGACTTTATCACTTGAAGCATTAAAAGGAGAAAAAGTATATGTGAAGTTCTGGGCTTCATGGTGTTCCATATGCCTTTCTGGTATGGATGAACTGGATGATCTAAGTGGAAGGTCTGAAGGATACAGGGTCATAACGATTGTATCACCGGGTTACAAAAACGAGAAAGAATTAGAAGCCTTCAAGCTCTGGTACGAAGGGCTGGATACTGAAAATATAATTGTGTTACTAGATGAAGACGGTGTGTATGCAAGAAAATATGGTGTTCGTGCTTACCCAACATCTGCATATATTGGATCAGACGGTGTATTGGTCAAAGTTCTACCCGGTCATGTAAATGAAGCAACTATTAATGAAAGCTTTAGAAATATATTTTAGAGGAGGCATGGATATGATGATTACAAAAGTAATCGTACTGATACTGACATTATTGCTGATTTTTACAGCATGTAGTGGCACAACGGTCAATAAAGTTAATACAATGAAAAGTGCCGGTCAAGAAGACGGCTCATCAGAGGGTATCATTGAAGGTACAGTATCTTCTAAATTGGTGCCGCCACCGGATAGTCCATTTCCCGCTAATCCTAACCTAGATGTTGAATTTGATATGGATCAGTTGGATGAGATGTGGCTTGCAGGAGGTTGTTTCTGGGGTGTAGAGGCATATATGGCACGTATATATGGCGTCTATGATGTTACGTCCGGTTATGCCAATGGCGACACAGAAAACCCAAGTTATAAAGATGTACTTGACGGGTCAGGACATGCAGAAACGGTACATGTTACTTATGACACCAGCAAAGTTTCTCTAGAAGAGCTGTTAGACGCCTTTTTCAGGGTAATCGATCCTACATCTCTCAACAAACAAGGTAATGATATAGGTGCATCCTATAGAAGTGGTGTTTATTATACCAAAGAAGAAGACCTTGGTGTTATAACGACCGTAATCGAGAGAGAACAGGGACGTTATACAGAACCCATCGTAACAGAAGTATTGCCACTTAATGGCTACTATCTAGCAGAGACATATCATCAGGATTATTTGGAAAAGAATCCTGACGGTTATTGTCACATTGATTTTGATGAATTGGAGACGAATACTATGAATTATGAAAAACCGACAGAAGAGGAGATTAAAGCCATGCTTACACCTTTACAATACAAAGTAACACAAGAAAACGGAACCGAGCCTGCATATGACAATATATACTGGGATAACCATGATGCCGGTATTTATGTAGATATCGTCACTGGTGAGCCTCTATTTTCATCAGCAGCAAAATACGAATCCGGTACCGGTTGGCCAAGCTTTTTTGTACCTATATCAGGGGAGGCTGTTACGTTTAAAGAAGACAATACCCTATTCACCAAAAGGGTGGATGTGAGAAGTACCATTGGTGATAGTCACCTTGGACATGTATTTCCGGATGGTCCGGCAGATAAAGGCGGCTTGAGATATTGCTTAAACAGTGCAGCGCTACGTTTTGTGCCCTATGAGAAAATGGAAGAAGAAGGTTACGCTGACTATATGAATATGGTAAAATAAAACCATAATATAAAAGCTTAATATACAAAAGCATATATATAAAAGCAGATAGGGTGAGGGTATGAAGTTATTGATTGTGGATGATGAACCGATTATTCGAATGGGAATAAAAAAATTAGTAGATCTTAAGGCCATGGGCATCACAGAAGTGCTAGAGGCTACCAATGGTGAAACCGGTCTTGAGATCTTTATTAATGAATTACCGGATATTGTTCTTGCAGACATCAATATGCCTAGAATGAATGGTCTTGAGTTTGCAGAACGTATTAAACTTATGAGTCCAACGGTCAAGATTGCCATCATTACCGGCTATGATTATTTTGAATATGCAAGACAAGGGATTAAAGTGGGTGTTGATGATTATATCCTAAAACCTGTGTCCAAAAAAGATATAGAGCAGCTCCTTGAAAAGCTGGTTGAACGGGTCAAGAGCAGTCAGAAGAATAAAGCTGTCATAGGTCTTGTTTTGCGGCTAGAAAAAGACAATGAGATTAATGATGAGACAGGCTATAGAGAACAGATTATGGTATTAATGGAACGGCATATGAACAAAGCAGACTTCTCTTTAAGGTTCCTCGCAGATGAGTTAGGCCTTAGTATGGGGTATCTGAGTGGGCTTTTTAGGAAGATATTTGGAATAACGTTTAAAGAGTATGTTTTAACCAAAAGATTGGACCAAGCCAAGCTTTTATTACTGAGTAGCCAGATGAAAAACTATGAAATCAGTGAAGCTGTAGGTATGACTGATCCTAATTATTTTAGTGCGGCTTTTAAAAAGAGATTTGGTTATAGTCCTAATCAGTATAGAGAGAAAGTAAGGGATTAGTATGTTGAAGCATCATTTTTTTAAAAGACTTCAAGTACAAATTGCATTTTTTTATTTTATAGCCAGTCTGGTAACGGTTGTTCTGATTGGCTTTATTTTGTATTACAGCATATCCGGTATTGTACTGAATGAGACGTTAAAAAGTACAAGGATGGCTGTAGATAAGAGCGGAAGTGCTATAGAAGCCTATATTGACAAAATGAAAGATTTGACTAAGATTATTGCAGAGAACCCTTCAACCATAAGGTATCTTTCTGTTCAAAACTCTTTACCTCATGAGGCGCAGGATATTAACCGTCTGATAGATACAGTTAGAGAAGGTGATTTATCCATTCAATCCATTATTGTTGTAGGTAAAGAAGGTCAGCTGATTTCTAACGAATCTAGCCTAGATATGAGTATGTCAGATGATATGATGAAAGAACTTTGGTATCTATCTGCTATTGATTCAGGGACCATGCCAACCCTTACATCTGCTAGGATGCAAGGATTTGACATGGATAAGATGAACTGGGTAATTTCATTAAGTAGGGAAATAAAAGATCGTAATGGAGAGAATTTAGGCGTTTTAGTTATTGATTTTAAGTATAGTGTTATCGAGGACTATTTAAAAGACATTAATCTAGGTGTGGAAGGTTATGCCTTTATTTTAAATAGCCAGCACGAAGTGGTCTATCATGAAGATACGACTTTTTTTGAAGATGAAAACAGAAAAAAAGATTTAGTTGAGATAAGCGCTATGACGCAAGGCTATGATCAAGAGATGAATCGACTCATTTATCAATATAACTTAAAAAACTCAGACTGGACCCTTGTGGGATTAGCATCTCTAGATGGTCTATCAGCGATAAGGCAGCAGTTAATTGAAACCATTTTTCTGGTGGGCTTAGTAGGTCTTGGCATATTGGTTATTAGTGCCACATTTATCGCCGGTCGGATTACCAACCCTATTAAAAAACTTGAAGGGGCCATGAGTGATATTGAGGAAGGATTAAAAGCGATTGTCATAGACGAACATGGTTGTTATGAAGCCCAAAGCTTAGCAAAACATTATAATGATATGATTGTAAAAATCAAAGCTTTAATGACCGACATCGCTCAACAAGAAAAATCTATAAGATCCTATGAACTGAATGTCCTTCATAGTCAAATTAACCCACATTTCCTATATAATACCTTAGATACCATTGTTTGGATGGGTGAGTTTGGGGATGGGGATAAAGTGGTGGAGATTACGAAGGCCTTGGCAAGGTTTTTTAGATTATCGTTAAGTGGTGGAAGTGAAACAACGACCATATCAGGCGAGGTTGATCATGTACGACAATACCTCTTTATTCAGAAGGAACGCTACGGCAACCAGCTAAGTTATACAATATACGAGGAAGAAGGGCTTTCAGATATTGTCATACCCAAGATTATTCTGCAGCCCATTGTTGAAAATGCTATCTATCACGGTATAAGAAAACAAGACACCTCCGGCCATATTGACATACGTGTTTTTAGAGAAGGAGAAGACATTATACTAGAAGTCCAAGATAATGGGTGTGGTTTTGATACAAGTAATCCCCAAAAATCTATGAAACCGCAAGAAGTCAAGTTGGGTGGCGTAGGTATTCAAAATGTGGATCAGAGGATTAAGCTCTATTATGGTAAGGATTACGGTTTAACCATAACATCAGACATGGGTCAAGGTACACTTGTTCACATCCGAATTAGCAAAACACTTGGAGAAGATGGTTTAGTAGATAAGTTTAGTACATAAGCATATTTTTATATAAATCAACAAAAAAAATGGTATAATATTAAAAACTACATCAATAAGGTACTAACATTTGACGTAAAGAGGGAGACGACTCATGAAATTACCATTTTCAAATAGGAAGCAATCTATAAGAGGGGATTTACTCCGACCTTTTATAATAAGTTTTTTATGCACCATGGTCTTGATGGCGGGTATGTTGATCATACAAAGTCAAAAAATGGTGGACCAAGTTTTGAATGAACTTCAAGGTGAAATGTTGACCATGTTAGATAGAGAACTCGACACACGCTTAGGCGAAGCCATGCGGTTAAGTCGTATATCTCATGATGCTATGAAAAACAATATACTTAATATCCAAGATCAGCAAAACAGAGAACGTTTTTTTGCCATGATGGTTCAGAATTATCCGAATGTTACAATGTCCTTTGTTGGATTGCCAAATGGTGAATTTTACGGTGCCAGACGTAATAGTGACGGTAGTATCGATATCGGTCGTAACAATGCCTCCACTTCGGGGCATTCAGAATATTATCGTATTGATGAATATGGAAGTGCAGATAGCTTAACTCAAGTATTTGAGAATTTTGATCCTAGGATAAGACCATGGTATACAAGTGCAGAGGCTTCTGAAAGTCTGGTATTTAGCTCGATATACAGCCATTTTTTATTTAAGGAGCCGACGATTACCGCAAGTCTTTCCTATTTTGAAGCGGAAGAACTGGTGGGTGTTTTTGGTGTTGATTTATTATTAACATGGTTAGGTGAATCTCTTAGAGAGCTCCCTATTGGAAACAATGGCCTGGTTTTTATAGTTGATAAGAATGAACAACTTGTAGCAACTACAACAGAAGATGAGATCTTTAGATTAGTAGATGACAAATCAGTAAATGTATCTATTCATGATGTTGACAATTCCGTGATTAACTCGATCTTATCAGCAAATCAACCATATAATGGAGATTTAATCATTAACAACAAACCCTATATGGTAGCCAAAATGAATTATATATATGAAAACCTGGATTGGGATATTTATATCGCACTCATGAAAGATGATTTTCTTGAAGACTTAAAAATCACATTAGCATGGACCCTTGTACTGGTAGCCTTCATTACGGCATTGTTTATAGCAGGCACAGTCGTCATCGTCAAACGTATTGTTGACCCGATTATCAAGCTTAATGATGCAACTAAAAAACTAGAGCAAGGCATTTATGTCGAATTGGATATGGATCATCATAAAAATGAGATCTATGAATTAAATAATAGCTTTAATAGTATGGGACAACAAATCATACATCATCTGGAAATCCTTGAAGAAGAAGTAGCTGCGCGTACAAAAGAACTTGAGGAGAAGAATCAAAAACTAAAGGACCTATCCTATACGGATCAACTCCTTCATATTGGTAATCGTAGGCGATTTGATGAGAGTGGCAGCTTTATGTTAGAGCTGGCCAATCGTAGTGCCTTATCATTTACCATCATGATGCTTGATATTGATGACTTTAAGGTTTTCAATGATACTTATGGACATGTAGAAGGTGACAACTGCCTGATTACAATTGCTGCATCTATGCATGACAGTCTTAATAGAAAAACAGACCTATTGGCCCGTTATGGTGGTGAAGAGTTTGTTGTAGCAATTACACATCTGACGAAGGAACAAGCCGTAGAAAGGGCAGAGCACATAAGGAAAGCGATAGAAGACTTAAAGATAAAAAATATAAACACCGAAACAGGGTTTATCACCGTGAGTGTTGGTATTGCCTATGTAGCAGAGCATCAGGATCTGACCCTTGAAGATCTGGTTATAGCTGCAGACCAGGCTATGTACACAGCAAAAGTAAGCGGAAAAAATAGATGTGAGATAAAGGTACTCTAGATGCTTTTAAGATTTTTAGATAGATATTAGATTGTACTGAGTTTCACTTTGAAAGTTGTAGATACACCTTCTATGGAAGAAACGGAAATCTTACCATTATGTTGGTCGATGATGGACTTTGCTATTGCTAGACCAAGGCCATATCCGCCACTGGACCTTGTCCTTGATGAATCTACACGGTAAAAACGATCGAAAATCCTATCCATATGTTCTTTGGGTATACCTTCGCCGGTATTGGTGACAGTGAAGACAGCATGTTGATTGTGTCGTTCTAAGTTAAGCTGAATGGTGCCTTTTTCAGAAGTATATTTAATAGCATTATCCAGTAGTATCATGATGACTTGAACGATTTGTTGGTGATTACCATAGATTTTTATAGAGGACTCAAGCTGATGTTTCAGCTTGAGTCCTTTTTCATAGAGAATGGCTTCCATAGATAAAAGTGTACTTTCAATCATTTTACTTAGGTCAAAAACGTCGAAAATCTGTTTTGGATTAGACTGGTCCATTTGAGTTAGAAACAGTAAGTCATGAATTAGAAGATCCATTCTTTGGGTCTCGGATTGTATATGTTTAAGCCATTTCATTTCATCAACTATGGTTGATGCTTGGTTGTCAATGAGTACATCAACATTTGTGTTGATAATTGCGAGTGGGGTTTTCAGTTCGTGAGACGCATCACCAACGAACTGCTTTTGTTTTTCATAGGCCTCTTTTACAGGAAGTATGGAGCGGTCCGTTAGAAAGCGACTGATGAGGAAGATGAAAAATAGCATAATGAATGCCGCAACCAAAAAAGTGTAGATTAATCTAGTAAGTACTGCATATTGACTGGTGACATCTAAAAAAACCAATTTGTAACCGACATTGTTGGGCATCACCAAATAAGCCCATTTACTACCATCAAATTCTATGACTTTTGAGGGATGTTCTTTTAATAACGCCTTTATAGCTGTATCATAAAAAGTATTTTCAGCCTCAAAAAAACTGATGGTACGAAGTAATTGCCATTGATCGTTAACAAAAAGAACAAAGGACAGGGAGCGATGCTGCTCTAAGTTAGAGGGTCCGGGCCGAGTAGATTCGGAAGAAGGACGATTATTGCCAAATTCTTGAAAATCAGCAACTCGATGGAGCTCCATATCAATACGGTTCCTAACATCATTATAAGTGAAGATGAAAATAGCAAAAAAGCCACTGACCATCAAAATGGTAATGATGAGAAGGTTCATTAAGATGAGTCTACTTCTTAGTTTTTCAAACATTTAATGCACCTCCAAAGTATAACCGACACCCCGCAAAGTATGAATAGATACAGTTGAACCAACAAAAATCAGTTTTTTTCTTAAAAAAGAGATGTAGACCTCAACATGGTTGTGCTCAGCATCCGTATCAAACCCCCAAAGTTTTTCCAAAATGCTTTCCTTAGAAGTCACCATGCCTTTCCTAAGAATTAGGAATTCGAGAAGCTGATATTCCCTTAAGGTCATTTTGACTTCACTCTGGTCTTTGGTGAGTTTAAGGGTGTTTGGATCCAACTTGAGATCACCATATGTCAGACCATGATCCATAGGAATCTCACCTTTTCTCCGAGATAAGACACGTATTCTGGCGAGAAGCTCTTCAGAGGCAAAAGGTTTGATAAGATAATCATCGGCACCGCTATCGAGACCTTCAACACGCTGAGAAACCTCACCACGAGCTGTAAGAAGGAGTACAGGTGTATGCATACCTTCTTTTCTTAGATGTTTAAGAACGGTCAATCCATCCATTTTAGGCAACATGATATCCAGTAAGATGACATCGTATATTTGACTTAAACAATAGTCTAGACCGGCTTCTCCATCATGGACCATGTCAACGGAATAATTGTTTTTCTTAAGAATATGAAGGAGTGCCTCAGCAAGAGATACTTCATCCTCAATAATCAGAATGCGCATGATGGTTTTCCTCTTCTTTCATATGAAATATAAGCGCTTAACTTTCACTTAGTATATCATATTTTAGAATACAAACCTTGAATCAACCTTAAAATCTATAGAAAGTAGGTTAAGGTTAGGTTAAGGTTTTTGTTTTAGAATGGGTTCATAACATGAAAGGAGAGATGAAATGCATAATCGAAAATACCGTCATGAGTTAAAACATCCTATTAATGAATTTGATGTCATAGGGTTGATAACAAGACTAAGCCATGTAGCAAAGCCGGATAGTCATGGCGACTCAGAAGGCACCTACCAAGTCAGGACCCTTTACTTTGATAATCTCTATGATAAGGCTTTGATGGAAAAGGTCAATGGCGTCCCTTCAAGGGAAAAATTCAGAATAAGATACTATGGTGAGGATTTGTCCCTCATAAAACTAGAAAAAAAGAGTAAGTATAGGGGTCTTTGTCACAAAACATCAGCACCCTTAACCCAGGATCAGTGTCAGAACCTACTTAAAGGGAACCTGGATTTTTTAATGGAAAGTTCTATGGATTTACATAGAGAGCTATATGCAAAGATGCGTAGTCAGCAACTAACCCCTAAAAGCATTGTGGATTACACCAGAAGGGCTTTCACATATTCGGCAGGGAATGTTCGTATTACCATAGACCGTAATATTAGAGGCAGCGATCAGGTACAGAAATTTTTAGATCCGACGTTTAACGGAAAAGCCATCATTCATGACATCATTCTAGAGGTCAAGTATGATCATTTTTTACCACATATTATGGCATCAGCAACACAGATGCCCAACAGACAAGCAGTGGCTTTTTCAAAATACGCCACGTGCAGAACTAAAGGAGAATATATATGACATTTCAAGATGTTTTTAAAAGTAGTTTTTTAGAAAAGGCAGCAACGTTTTCACTTATGGATGTAGCGCTTGCTATGGTGGTATCTCTATGCTTAGGCCTCATTATTTTTTATGTGTATAAGATGACGTTTACAGGTGTTATGTACTCAGCCTCTTTTGGGGTATCCCTTATAGCCATGACCTTAATTACTACTCTTATCATTCTAGCTGTTACATCAAATATTATTTTATCCCTTGGTATGGTAGGCGCCTTATCTATTGTACGATTCAGAACGGCCGTCAAGGAATCACTGGATATTGCTTTTTTATTCTGGTCTATTTCAGTTGGTATTGTTACAGGTGCCGGTCTTATTCCACTTGGCATCATTGGTTCCATATTCATCGGTATTGTACTGTTGATCTTTGTAAATCGGAAAGGCGCGGACGCACCTTATTTAATCGTTGTCAATTGTTTGGAAGACATGGCAGAAACAGAAGTCTTATCTCTTATTAAATCTAAAACTAAGAAGCATTTGATGAAAGCAAAAACGGTATCCAGAAATGGTATTGAGTTAACTGTAGAAGTACGGTTACTAGATATGAACGCCAGTCTGGTCAATGAACTGTTGTTAATTAACAACGTAGAAAACGCTATATTGGTGAGTTACAACGGTGAATATTTATAGAAGGGAGGCAATTTTGTGATCAAAAGTAAATACATACACTGGGTTGTCATGATGGCCACTGTAGTGGTCCTTGGCATAAGTACATTATTGATCGGTTATGCTTCTGATACTACAGTTACCGAAGGTATGACCATGGGTTATTCCAATTTTATTTTTAACGGTGACGTCATTAGTCTAAATATCATTGCCGACCCAATAGCATGGTCAACAATGCTTGAAAATGCGACGGCAGAAACTTATATCATGGTCGATGTGGTGATTAACGGAAAAGAAATAAAAAATGTAGGGATACGCCCAAAAGGCAATTCAAGTCTATCACAAGTGGCTAGGGATGATACCACAGATAGATTTAGTTTTAGGATAAAGTTTGATCAGTATATTAAAGGTCAAACGTTTATGGGCCTAGATGCTATGGTCATCAATAACATGATTGGTGATAACAGCTATATGAAAGAATACTTGTCTTATGACATCATGGCGTATATGGAAGTGGAGACGCCTTTGTACGGCTTCACAGATGTTTTTGTCAATGGTGAGGCATGGGGTTTTTACCTGGCAATAGAATTATACGATGATAGCTATCAAAGCCGAGTATATGGAAATACAAGTGGCAATCTATATAATGTTAAATCCATGGACATAGGTGGTAATCAGATGGATGCCAATCAAGCCCAAAGGCCTCAAGGTGATGTATTTTCGAGTGATCCTGCTGCCTTTATGAATCCGGATATGCTGAATGCACGAACTAGAGAGGGGGTAGCTTTAGATGGCTTTAAACCGGAAAGAGGTGAAGCAGTTGAAGGAAGAGAAGGCATAGTAGGAAGAGGAGGCATGGGTATGGGTAATCGGGGGAACACCGGTGGTGATCTTCAATATTCAGATGATTTGATTACCAGCTATGCTGCAATATTTGAAAATGGTGTTGGAAAAATTGGAGAAAGCGATCAGAAAAAGGTCATAGAAGCATTGAAGCATCTGAATGAAGGCGAGGTACTAGAAGCATATTGGGACGTAGATGCCATCTTAAGATATATGGCTGCTCATACAGTGGTGGTGAATCTGGATAGTTATAGTTCTAATATGGCACAAAACTTCTATCTATACGAAAAAGACGGGGTGCTAACTATTTTACCTTGGGACTATAATTTAGCTTTTGGCGGGTTTTCATCCAACAGTATGACAGAGGTTGTTAATTTCCCAATAGACACACCGGTTAGTGGCGTAACCATGGAAGAACGTCCTCTCTTTAATATCTTATTAAGCCAAGAAGCTTATAAAGCAACCTATCATGAATACTTAAATGCGATTGTTTCAGATTACTTTCAAGAAGATCAATGGGCAAAGAAGATTGAAACACTTGATCAGCTAATTGGCGCTTATGTAGAAAAGGACCCGACTGCTTTTTGTACCTATGAGGCATATAAAAAGGCAATAGATACACTAACGACTCTAGGGACGCTTCGAAGTGAAAGTATCCTTGGACAGCTTGAAGGCACGATTCCATCAACCAATGAAACTCAGGAAACTGCAAAAGAGAAATTGATACAGGCAGATACTTTATCTTTGGAAGATCTAGGAAGTATGGGTGGTGGTAGAAATTCAGGTAAAATGGCAATATTTGACCAAGTGGAAATGGATTGACGTAATTACTCTATTTTATAACCATAGCCCCATACCGTAATAATATCCATTTCACTGGAAGCTGCAGCCAGTTTTTTTCGTAAACGCTTGATGACATCATCCACTAAACGACCCTCACCATCATATTCATATCCCCAGACTTTTTCCAGAATGTGATTTCGGCTAAAAGCCATAAGCGGGTTTTCCATGAAGAGACACAGGATATCAAACTCTTTAACGGTTAAGTTAAGATCTGTATCATTGACTTTGACATAACGGTTAAGTACAGATAAGGTGATGTTTTTTATGACCATAAGCTCTCTACTGTGATGCCCATTAGTAGGATTATTATCCAGCCTTCTGAAAATATTTTTGATTCTGGCTAATAATTCTCTTGGGCTAAAGGGCTTAGGTAAATAATCATCAGCGCCAACCTCGAGTCCGATGATGCGATCCATTTCTTCACCTCTTGCCGATATGAAGATAATCGGAATATCATAGGACTTACGGATTTTTTTACACAGTTCGATACCATCAATGCCGGGCATCATAATATCTAAGATAATTAAGTCAGGAGACAGTCGGTTTATTTCTGATAGAACATGAGTAGGATCAGAAAAATCCGTCACCTTATAGTCCTCTTTTTCAAGATATTTTTTTATGAGAAGACGAATTTCTTTGTCGTCATCAACGGTAAATATATGTTTCATAATCGAACCTCCCTGTAGCGTATATTATATCAGAATACTCATTAGCACCGTGTATTATTGGTAATGTTTCACTACTAACTATAATAACCCTTTTTACATTCAGTCACAACAAATCATACACATTTCATACATTTATACATCTGTTTTACCTACTTATAAGTGTAAACTGAATACATCAATAAAGACAAGGAGTGATACAAATGAAAAAATTAGTGGTACTATTAACCATCTTACTCATGGTAAATTCAAGCCTCGTGGTCAATGCAAGTGGTCAAAGAGGTGGTAATCCAAACATGAACCAGGGTCAAAACAGAAGTACGAATGCTTTCATGGGAGAAACCGTAAAAAGCAAAGAAAATGCCACCGCTCGGCACGACAATTTCTTTGAGAAACGCGAAGAAAATCAAGTCAGAAGATTAGATCAAGCGGCAACCAGATGGGAAGCTCGTTTGGAAAAGCGTGAAGCTGTCATCACCAAACATCTTGAAGTCATACAGTTATATGCACCTGAGTTACTGGCAGATTATGAAGTAGCTTTCGAAGAGCATGAAGGTGTTCATACCGAATTGATGGAGGCTAGAACCGCTATTGCAAAAGACTATATGGATGAAACTAACGCAGGTCTTGAAGCACTTAAGGCTGAGATTGAAGAAAAGCTAGAAGCGGAAGAAATCACCATCAAAGAAGCCAGAGAAATGATTAGAACCTATATGCTTGAAAGAAAAGAAGGATTTAAAGCTTTATTTGATCAATTCCAAGAAGCCATAGCCGATGAAAAAGCAGCTTACGAAATATTAAAAGCTGAAGCGGATGTTCTTAAAACTGAGCTTAGAGCTGCTATAGAAGCAGAAGATGCCGACCTATGTAACACTTTGCTTACACAACTCTATGATTATTTATTGGCACACATTGAATTTGATCAATTCAAACTAGACACCTTAAACGATATATTCTAAAAATAATTAGCATCTGTGAAGCAAAAACTGTTCACAGATGCTATAATAAATTCAATGATAAGAATAGCAGACCTTAAACATATATAACCCTACTAGGAGGCTAACGTTGAATAAGAGTATTTTTTCCAGACTTCTGACTACGAATTTGATCATATTCATTGGCCTGATTCTCATTTTGACCGGCACCCTTACTCTGTTGTATTCAAACCAAGTCTATCAACAGGAAGAGCAACGTCTTAGGGAAATTACTCAAAAAACGGAAAGCCTTTATTTAGATAGCACAAAAGGTAAAATTGAAGCATTGAAGCTTCAAGACTATATGGATGCCATGGCTTATGTGTCCAAATCAAAGCTTTATATTCTAAACATAAACGAAAATAATATACAAGACCTTAGAGATTTGGATTTTGCCAACAGTGATCTGGACAACTATCTATATGAAGATCTAAACATTATTCTAGAAGGCAATGAGGTTTTTAGAAAAAGTACCTATACGGCGACTTTTGATACCCAGATGATCTTCTATGGACGTCCGATTCATAAAGATGGTCATATTGAAGGTGTGATTGTTATATTCACACCCATCAGCACTGTTGTGAAAAATATCCGAGTCATGCTCTTAGTCATTGGCTCAGTATCCGTATTCTTCATAGCTATAGTTAGTGGGGTATTGTATATCAGTGCAAAAAAAATGACGAAGCCTATCGAAGATATCAGTAACAGTGCACTGGCGATTGCCAATGGAGATATTCTTGAAGATCTAAATAAAACGGATTATCAAGAGCTGAATGCATTAATTGATTCTTTTAATTATATGAAATCAGAACTTAATCGGATAGATGAGGATAAAAAAACATTTATAGGTACCATATCTCATGAAATAAAAACGCCGTTAACCGTCATCACAGGTTATCTAGAAGCCATTCATGACGGATTGTTGGATAAGGATGAGCTGAATGAATCTTTAGAAATTATTTATAAAGAATCCAAACGCCTTACGGTTCTAACCAAAGATATTGTGACCAAAACCAAAAATAAGGATATGGAGTTTTATTTGAACCCTTCATTTTTTAAGCTTAAACCAATATTGGAAGAAATCATTCAACTTGCAAAAGTGAACACTAAAAAGAACATACAGTTTATATTGAGTTGTGAGGATCATATAACCCTCTATGCAGATCAAGAAAAGGTACAACAAATACTCTCCAACTTAATTAGTAATGCCATTAAATACTCAAACGACTTGGTGCATATCAATATAAGGGGCTATGTAGAAAATGAACAACTTTGCATATGTGTTGAGGACGATGGTTTAGGTATCAAAAAAGATGAATTGGACAAAGTTTTTCAAAAATATTATAGAATAAAAAATACCGCTACTAGGCAAGAAGGTAGTGGTCTAGGTCTTAGTATTGTCAAGAAACTCGTTGCGTTACATCATGGCACCATTGATATTACAAGTACCTATAAAAAAGGCACAACAGTAACTGTGAAGTTGCCACCCTTAAGGCAGGAGGTCAAAGGATGAAAAAAAGCATAGTATGTCTGTTGGTGGGACTTGTGATCACCATGCTTCTTGTGGTTGGATGCAGGGAACGACAAGTTACAAAAGTCATAGATGTAACAACAAATGGTTTGACTGGTGAAGAGGTCACAGGAAAAGACCAGAAGGAATCAGAAACAATAGAGCCGAAAGAAGTAACGTCAACATCAGAAGTTGAAGCAATCACACAATATGAATCAGTAGATAATAGTAAAGAGCCAGAAACACCGTCAGAAAAGGTATTGGAGGTAGAGGAGTCTATTGAAGAAGTGATAGATGAAAAAATAGAAACTGTTATTGTAGCTAAGTCCGAAAATCTGGAAGATATTGATGAACGGGCATTAATGCTGAAAGAGCTAGATGAATTGCTAGAGGATGTTCTAACAACACTGGATGCAGTAGAAGATGATGATATATCCAATGACAATATGTTTGATGAAGGAGGCGATTGATATGAGAAAAATGATGATGATGATGATCATGGTTATGTTAATCTCAAGCACGACAATCGTTGCACAAAATCAACTAAGACCAAGAGAAAACCGAATTCGATCAGCGGTTGTCATGACCTCAAGAGATGTAGGCCGAAGTCGTATTATGGTCAGGGATGGTATTAAAGTTTCTAGGGAGAAGACATTCGTTGTGCAGCAACAGCTTAAACGCCTTCAATCTAATCTAGATGACTTAACACCTGAACAGTTGATGCTTATCAAAAAATCCATTGAAGAAATCAGAACTTATCAACAGGGTTCAGATGCTTATCTAGGTAGAATTGTCGCTTATGACAACAGGATTAGAAAAGCCAGGGAAGATAAGGATTATGAGACTTTGATTCAAGTATATAATGAGATTTTGGTTTTGCAAAAACATAGAATTGAAAGACTAGATCATTATAATAATTTAATGGATCGTTTGATAAAAAGTTTATCGAATATAGGAGGGTCAGATGGCGATATTACTTCGTAATGAGACTTTAAGAGTAGAAATATCAGAGCAAGGTGGGGAGCTTATAAGTGTTGTGAGTTGTGATGATAACATGGAATTCATATGGACTGGGGATTCCGATTATTGGGGTCGTCATGCGCCTGTTTTGTTTCCTATTGTGGGGAAAGTCAAAGACAACCAATATAGAATAGGTGATAAAAGCTATAAGCTTGGCCAACATGGATTTGCAAGAGATAGGATTTTTGAGGTGTTAGAAAAAGGGGATAGTAAAGTAATCTTGTTCTTAAAATGGGATGAAACATCTTTAGAAATATACCCTTATAAATTCAATCTGAAGATGATTTATGAACTAAAGGACTCAAGTCTAAAAATCAGCTATATCGTGGAAAATCTGGATGAACAAACCGTCTACTTTTCAATTGGCGCTCATCCTGGGTTCAACTGTCCCTTATTGCCGGGAGAAGTGATGGAAGACTATTATTTTGAATTTGATCAAGATGAGACGTGTCCTGTGCTACCCATTAATGATGAAGGTTACATGCTTCATGATAAAATACCTTTTTTGAATTCAGAGAAAAAGATACCTTTAAGTCCTAAGCTTTTTCATCGAGATGCCCTTATTTTTAAAGACCTTAGTTCTAGGAAAATCAGTCTGAAAAGCAACAAGAATGACCATATTATTACCATGGATTTTAAAGGATTTCCTTTATTAGGTCTGTGGTCAAAGCCAACCGGTGCACCTTTTGTCTGTATTGAGCCATGGTTTGGTCACTGCGACTATGAAGATTTTATCGGTGATTTTAGAGATAAATCCGGTATAGTTGCTCTAAGTAAGGATAAAAGTTTTGATTGTTCTTACAGCATCGATTTTTCTTAGTTGACAATATTAGAAGGGCCATGCTAAGATAAATCCATAGAAGGCGTGTTACTGTTTAATCAGGCATAAACCAAATCCACTTTGGTTTATGCCTTTTATGATAGGGCTAAAGCATCAAAACCATATGTTGAACCACCCACTTGGCGTGTTACTGATTTCTTCAGGCATGAGCCACCAATCTTTAGGATTGTCAGGCTTATGCCTTTCATATCATATCTGGACCTAATAACCTGATACCGGGAATTTCGAATCTAAGGAAAATGATGCCAAGGAAAAGGAGAAATGAGTTATGATTGAAAAAAGATTTATATTAGAAGCAGAAGAAGGTTTACATGCAAGACCGGCAAGTATGTTGGCAAAAGCTACAATGAAATACAAATGCGACATTAAGCTCTATAAAGGGAGCGATAAAACCAACGTCTTTCAACCTAAAAGTATTCTTTCTTTGATGAGTGTGGGTGCCGGAAAAGGCGAACATCTGACTTTTGTTGCAGATGGTGAAGACGAAGGGGAAGCAATGGCTAGCATTACGGGATTATTTGCTTCTAACTTCAAAGGATAGTATAAACCTTCGTTATGTTGCACAAGTAAATATACCGTTAGAAGCTTTTTTTGGTAAAAACTATTGACAGATATTATAATACCGTGATAGGATAAATGCATACAAAGCAATAAGGTGTGTTACTGTTTGATCAGGCATAAACCAAAAGTAGTAATTTTGGCTTATGCCTTTTAAGTTGGTGAACTATGAAATGTGAAATACTAAAAATTATGAATAACAATGTCATATGGGTTCTGGATGCCAAAAACAAGGCTGAAACCGTACTAATCGGCAAAGGTATTGGTTTTGGTGTTAAGCCGGGGCAGCAAGTTGAGATACCTCAGGATGCCATTGATAAGGTCTTTATTACCTACGATCAGAAGACAATGAAGGATTATATTGCCTTAGCTGAAAGCATTGATTCTAATATTATGGAAGTCTGTACGGAGATTATTATTTATGCAGAAGAGAAGTTGGGTAAATTAAGCCACCGTGTTTATCCGGTACTGACAGACCACATCGCCTTCGCAATTGAGCGGTTAAAAAGTCAGATGGTGATACAGAATCCATTTTTAATGGAAATTAAAGGCATTTATCAAGATGAGTTTGAGATTGGACTCAGGGCACAAAGTATGATTCTTAAAAAAATTGGCATTGATATTACAGAAGATGAAGTCGGTTTCATAGCCCTCCATCTTAATGCTGCAAGGGAGAACAAAGAAGTCAAAGAAATCATGAAAAACACAAGGCTGATTAAGACCGTTATTGACAATATTGAAGCGGCTCTAGATTACAAAGTGGACATGGATTCTTTTACGTATCAACGACTGGTGAGTCATATCAAAGGCAGCATTGAACGGGCTAGACTAGGACAAACGATTAAGAACCCTTTACTGGAAAGCATTAAGGTTGAATTTGCTAACTCTTACGGGATAGCAGCAAAGATTAGAACAACCGTTGAAAGGGAGCTATCGATTAAGATATCCGATGATGAAGTCGGATACATGGCCATACATATTGCAAGAATAAGTAATAAAGCAGAGTTGTAACCATATAAAATATATAATAGCGTGTTACTGAGAAAATCAGGCATAAGCTAATTCAATCATTATGATTGGTTAGTTTATGCTTTTTTTTATAAACAGGTTAAAGCCCAGCAATTATTTAAGCTTTAACCAAGACATATTTCAAATTATGAAGGAGGAAGATTTATGTTTACAAATGTTTTCGGAAAGTTCCAAAAGTTAGGGAAGGCGCTAATGACACCAATTGCAGTTCTACCGATTGCAGCCATATCGCTTAGACTTGGTGCGGGGGTCCCAGGTATTGAGGGTATGTTTGCAGATGTTATTCTAAAAGCAGGTGCCGGTGTATTTGATAACTTGGCAATCTTGTTTGCCATTGGTATCGCATTTGGTTTAGCAAAAGGTAATCATGGTGCAGCTGCACTTGCAGGTGCTGTCGGTTACTATGTTACAACGAATGTTTATACCGTCATTAATCCGGATGTTAATGCCGGCGTATTTGTAGGTATTGTGGTAGGTATTATGGCAGGGATGTTGTATAATAAGTTTCATGACATTCAATTGCCTGAATTTCTAGGATTTTTTGGAGGCAAACGTTTTGTCCCTATTATCACGTCTGTTGCATCCATCTTTTTAGGTTTGGTGTTTGGTTATGTATGGCCGTTTATACAAAACGGTTTAGATACTTTCGGTAACTTAATTGTTACTTCCGGTGCTATAGGACAATTTTTATATGGTTTCCTAAATAGACTATTGATTCCTACTGGTTTGCACCATGTTTTAAATACAATTTTCTGGTTCACACATGGCGAGTTTACCAATGCAGCAGGGGAAGTCATTCGAGGCGACTTGTTCCGTTTCTTAGCAGGAGACTCAACAGCGGGTGTATTTATGACAGGTTTCTTCCCAGTTATGATGTTTGGTTTACCTGCAGCAGCTCTGGCTATGTACACAACAGCTAAAAAAGAGTACAAAACATCTGTTGGTGGCGCACTTTTTAGTGTGGCTTTAACAGCTTTTCTAACAGGGATTACAGAACCGATAGAATTTATGTTTCTATTTTTGGCACCTGGTTTGTATTTTATTCATGCTGTGCTCACAGGTGTTGCGTTGGTTATTACCAACATGTTGGGTATTTTACACGGATTCGGATTCTCAGCAGGCCTTTTTGACTATGTCATTAACTTCAACTTAGCCACTAAGCCGGTATTGTTAATCTTTGTAGGGTTAGGCTTTGGCGTGGTCTACTATCTGATCTTTGTTTTTGCTATTAAAAAGTTCGATCTATCAACACCGGGCCGTGTAGATGAATCCGGTGAAGGTGTTGCTGAACTCATTGAGGAAAAAGGATTGTCCGGATTAGCAGCTGAATATCTTAATGCCATTGGTGGTAAAGGCAATGTGGTAGAAGTAGATGCTTGTATTACCAGACTAAGACTAACACTGAAAGACAGTAGCATTGTATCTGAAGATATGGTTAAAACACTTGGTGCATCCGGAGTTATTCGACCTAACAATAAGAACGTACAAATTGTCGTAGGAACCAAAGCAGAAATTATAGCAGACGAAATGAAAAGACTGTTATAATAAAAGAACAATAATAATGGGCTTGAAGTAGGATAGCCTACTTCAAGCCATATTAATAAAAGGAGAACGAGCATGTTTCAATTTATGAAGAAGAAAATAGAACTATTTGCACCGGCAAAATGTCAAGTTATACCGATCCATGAAGTGGAGGATGCGGTTTTTTCTCAAAAAGTGGTAGGTGACGGATGTGCCATCCTTCCTTATGAGGACATGATTTGTTCGCCTGTTAATGGAGAAGTAACCCTTGTTTTTAGAACCAATCATGCCATAGGCATCAAAAGCGAGGAAGGTATTGAGTTGCTGATTCACATTGGTATCGACACTGTTGAACTTAAGGGTGAAGGCTTTGAAAACCAGGTGAAATTAGGCGATCAAGTCAAAATCGGAACACCTCTTAGTAAGATCAATAGAGCTTTTATCAAAGACCAAGGGAAAAGTCTACAGACCCCAATAGTGATTACCAACGATTATCATGTTGTACAGGTCGAAAAAGGTGAAAAAAATGTAGGTGCACTTATGATGAAGGTTGTTAAAAACAATTAAGTAGCAATTTGTGAAAATTCGGCCATATAGGTCTTATGAAAGATTCTATAGTACATACAGAGGATTAAGATTTGGAACATAGAAAGAAGGTATAACATGAAAGGTATTAAGGGTGGACTTCTATACCACCAAGATAAATTTATTGAAGATTATGTGGTATTATTTGAAGATGAAATTACCTTGATTGCCCATAGCAATCAAATCAATCATAGAGAAGATGTGGATTGGGTAGATGCAGCAGGTCATTATGTCATACCGGGACTCATCGATGTTCATATTCATGGGTACAAAGGCCACGACGTTATGGACGGGGATGAAGCAGGTCTAAGAGCCATAGCAAAGGGTATAGCAGAAAATGGTGTGACCTCCTTTTTGCCTACAACGATGACCATGGAAACAGAGCATATTATACAGGCCATAGAAAATGTCGAAAAGGTGATGGTTCAGACCTATGATGGCGCCCAGATTCTAGGTGTTCATATGGAAGGTCCTTTTATAAGTAAGGCTTATAAAGGCGCTCAATCTGAAAAAGCCATCTGCCTACCGAATCAGGCATTGGTAGAAAAATATAAAGATATAATTAAGGTCATAACCATGGCACCGGAACTTGAAGGATCAAAAGCATTTATAGAAGCCTTTGGTTCAGACATAAATATATCCCTTGGTCATACAGGTGCAACATATGAACAGGCGGCTGAAGCCATACGATCAGGTGCAAAGAGTGTAACCCATTTATTTAATGCCATGACAGGTTTACATCATAGAGCACCGGGTGTTGTAGGTGCTGCATTTGCTACGGATTGTTTTTGTGAGCTTATAGCTGATGAGATTCATGTTCATCCAAGCTTATTTCAAGTCATCGCAAAGATCAAAGGTTTGGAAAAACTATTATTGGTGACAGATTGTATGTGTGGTGGTGGATTGCCGGAAGGCAGTTATGAACTTGGCGGTCAACAGGTAAGTGTTAAGGATGGGAGTTGCACACTCAGCGACGGTACTTTGGCAGGGAGTGTTCTTAAGCTCAATGAAGCCCTTTGTAATTTTGATGCGAATGTGAACGAAGAACTTGAGAAGTTGATACCTTTGGTTACCCTCAATCAAGCCACCTATCTGGGTATATCGGATCGTAAGGGCAGCATTGATGTAGGCAAAGATGCAGATTTGGTCATCATGGACCGAGATTTCTCTATACAGTCAACCTTTGTGAAAGGAAGAAAAGTTTATGAAATATAGACATAAAGGTATGTCCATTCTTATAACCGAAGGTTACGAAGAAATGAGTAAAAAAGCCGCACTTATGGTCGCAGCTCAAGTAACCATTCGTCCGAGCAGTGTTCTAGGACTGGCCACAGGATCTACACCGGAAGGTATGTATAAAGAGCTGGTAGCGATGTACAAGCAGGGTGAAATTGACTTTTCAGAAGTAAAGACCTTCAATCTTGATGAGTATTATCCTATTGAGGATCATAACCCTCAGAGTTATGCCTACTATATGCGAAAAAATCTATTTGATCATATCAATATCAACCCTTTGCAGGTCCATATCCCAAATGGAACGGCTAGGGACGTTGAAACGTCCTGTGAGGATTATGACAAAATGATCGATTCAGCAGGTGGCATTGATCTTCAGGTGTTGGGTATCGGTAATAACGGTCACATTGGGTTTAACGAACCGGATGTACACTTTGAAGCAGGAACCCACTTGGTCGAATTAGATGAAGAGACCATTGAAGCCAATGCTAGATTCTTTAATACCATAGAAGAAGTACCCAAGCGTGCCATCAGTATGGGTATTAGGACCATCATGCACTCCAAAAAAATTGTCTTGTTGGCAAGTGGTGCCAGTAAAGGTAAGGTTATTAAGGAGATGCTCTTTGGTGAAGTAACACCCAATCTGCCGGCATCCATCCTGCTACTACATAATGATGTGACCCTCATACTTGACCGGGAAGCATCCGCCTATATTACTGATTTTCTAAACTAAAAAGTAGGCCATAAGACTGTATTCAATCCATAATCCTTATGCTAGTATGAGTATGTGAGCCTAGTGGTGACAAGAAGATAGATAGACTTGTTTCTATTTGAATTAAGAGGTTCAATAATAATCTTAGTGGAAAGAGGAGGATTAAGAGTATGAAAAAATGGTTGTACGTGTTGCTGGGTTTGATTGTGGTAAGTGCATTTGTTGGTTGCTCTAAGCCAAGAGCCAAAGAGACGGTTGAAGAAGTAGAGTCTTCACCTGTAGCTGAGGAAGTCTCGGCGCCGATAGATGTGGCAACAGAGGCGGAAGTATCGAATCAAAATGTTGAGATTATTACGGTAACACCGGAGGGATGGAGTCCTGTAGAAGGTTCTTTGATACCTGTTCAGTATGTAAAGAACACGGCAAGTTATATGATTAAGGAAGAAGGTTTTCGAGGTGCAACTTTGGATGAGGTTGTTGAAGAAGCTTTAACAGCTTATAAAAATGCCTTTGACAACCTTCAACTTGTAGGTGAAGTAGAACCGATTACCATTGACGGTATAGAGGCTCGAAAGCTTACTTTTACCTGTGAGATGAGTCAAATGGAAATGAAATTTCTTTTTGTCTATCTTTTTGTGGAAGGGAAGGTCTATGCCATTACATTTGGTGATTTGGCAGAAACCTTTGATGAATTGTCAGCAGATTATGAAACCATATTAGGTCAGATTGAATTTGATTAACCCCAAGATAATCAATAAAAAGAAGCATTGACTTGAGGTGACCCCCATAAGTTAGACTAAGAAATCTAAATCATGGGGGGGTCACCTCAAATAAGTCAGTGCTTTTTTTATACTCAACAGTCTTCCTGTTACGAACCAATATGGGTTCTTATACGATGAACTCGTCTCGAATGGGTGTGAATACATCGAGTATAGCGCCGTCTTCTAGAGCGACAACACCATGAACGACACCGGGGTTTGCCAAATATGAATCACCGGCTTCAACAAGAGTGGTCTCGCCGCCACATGTTAGTTCGAATTTACCGGATAAGATGTATCCAACTTGGTCGTGTATCTCATGGCTGTGAGGGTCGCCAATACCACCTTTTTTGAAATCAAATCGAATCATCATCATTTTATCGTTATGTACCATCAAAGTACGTGTTACAAGATCGCTTAAAACCGTTACTTTAGCATCATTTTCCTTAATTACCATAGTATCTCCTTTATCTCTTTTACACTTAGGCTTGATTTTGAGTTCAGGTTTTCTAGAAATTAATTTTATCACTAATCGTACGAAGCGTCTATGAAAAAAGAAATGAGTATAATAAATTGATGTATAATAGAATATAGGTGGGCTGATTTTATAGGAACTTAAATCTTATAATTTCGTCCAATAGTATAGAAAAACAATTACAAGAGGAGGCATAACATGAAAAAAAGATCAAGAATTTTAGCTTTTTTTATGGTAGTGGTACTTATGGGGTCTTTTGGTTTTGACACGCATGGTGCAACTATTTTTAAAGATATTGAGGGTCTAAAGGAAAGAGAGGCCATTATTTATCTTCACAGTAAAGGTTATGTAAATGGTGTAGGAAATGAATTGTTTGCACCCAATGCAACCATTACAACAGCCCAAGCAGTTCAGCTTATGGTGAACTTTATGGAACTAAATCTAAACGATGTCCGATTTATCAAGGCACCGTTAGCTACGGACTATTTTGATAAAGCCAATAACAGTGCCTGGTATAAAGATGCGTTTATCATTACTGGGGTAAAGAATCCGGTCTTTCCTAGTAATATAAATCCGAATCAACCTATGACCACAGAGGCATTTATTCATTACTTGATACTAACACTAGAGCTACAATATGATTTACCTATGATTAAGGTACTACCGCAAAGTATAAACGATAATCAAGCAATCAATCCCAGTTACTCAGGGGCTATACAAAGAGCCTTGTACTATGGGATTGTAACATTGGATCAACAAGGAAATATTCATCCCAATCGTTTAATTACCAGAGCTAGAGCAGCGGAGTTGGTTAAAAACGTTATGGACTACAATGATGCCCGTGAACGTAGCATTGAAAATACATTGAAGTTTGAAGCTACCCTTGAAAATATACCAAGAGATGATGGCTATGGTATGCAGTTTAGACTGACCAATGTATCCAATAAAGATGTGTTACTGACTTATAGCTCAGGACAAAAATACGACTATAAGGTTTATGACCCTAATGGAAAGATGATATATCAATGGTCAAAAGATAAATTCTTTACAATGGCTTTAGTGGATCAAGTCGTAAAAAGTGGTGCCTTTATAACATTTGATGAGGTTTGGACCTATGTAAATGATGAAGGTGTGAAGGTGCCGGACGGTGTTTATAAGATAGTTTTTGAGACGATGTTTAACTATGAGGATGCATTTATGACTTTAAGCGATACAATCTATATAGACCACAAAAAATAAATCATAATAGATCCTATTCATACAATAAATCAGAAAGCACCACCTGATGTTAGATCTAACATTTGGTGGTGCTTTTTATCAGAATATAGGACTACAAAAGAATGGTAAATTAAGACTATATGTTGTAAAATTATAGGCAGAATACATGTTTTTCAATGCTCAAACACACTAGGAAAAGGAATTTATATGAAAAAGAGATATGCAATTGTATGCATGATAATCGTCATCATGGCTTTGTCTCTTGGGAATCAAAAACTTGTAAATAGATCATTAGCCTATGCTCCAGTGGCAGAAAATGGCATAATGGATTTGAGTGAATGGGATTTCTTAAAAGACGGTCCTGTAGAATTGCGTGGAGAATGGACCTTTTATTTCAACACATTCTTAACCCATGAGGATTTTGCCAAAGGGGTAGATGTTGATTCACATAGGATAAGCATACCCAGTACGATTAAATCCATGAATGAGAAGAAACCATTTGAAGAGAATACATTTTATGGCACTTTAAGATTGGTCATCCATTTACCTAAGACGTATGATACCTACGGGTTAAGAAGTGAGATTGTTTTAACTGCATATGAGCTCTATGTGAATGGCCGGATGGAAGGAATGGTTGGTAAAATAGGTTCGGACCCAGCATCTGGTTATCCAAGATATAAAGTCATGAACAGTTTTTTTAATGTAGAAAATAATACCTTAGAAATAATCTACCACACTTCAGATTTTCACTTTGAGGACTGTGCCATCATAGCCCCGACGTTTGGTTTAGCTAATCAGATTGCTTATATGGGCGAAATAGGACTTGCCCGAGATCTCTTTCTATTTGGCATACTTTTAATTATGGGGATCTATCACTTGAGTTTATACTGGATGCGTAAGAAGGATGCTTCACCTTTGTATTTTGGTTTGTTTTGTTTATTGTTTGCGACGCGTATGCTTTTGGTCGGTGAACGGTTTATACCAAATAGGTTAGATATAGATGTTATGATCTATGTAAGGGTTGCATATATTTCTGTATTTTTGGGATTCTCAACCCTCTGCGGCTTTGTTTACCATACGGTTTACGGCTTATTTCCCAAGGCGTTTCTTAAGCTTGCATGGTACATGGGTGGCATCGCCAGTTTTTTAACTTTGTTTTTACAGACTAAAAGCATATCGGTTTTGTTGATACTATATTTTACAATCGGCTTCACCATGCTCATATACTCTATGATTAAGCTTGTTATAGGAATAAAAAATCAATATAAGTATGCTGCCGGATTGCTTTTTGGCTTTGTTATTTTGTCGGCTACTTTTGTCAATGATTTCATTTATGAATTGACACTTTCAAACAGTCCTTCTATGATTCCGCTAGGGATTACGGTATTTGTTTTCACCCAAGCGTATATCATTGCCTCCAAATTTTCCTCAGCTTTTTCTTTAGCAGAGCATTTATCTATTGAAAAAGAGTCCATGCTATTAGAGTTAAAACATGTCAATAACAATCTAGAGAGTATTGTGGAAAAAAGGACACAGGATTTACAGAGTGCATTGGACGAAATGGCCTCTATGTCTAGAACAGATGATTTGACCAAATTACCTAATCGACGTTCGATTATAAGTGACTTAGAAGAAGTGGTCAAACAGGGGAAAAAGTACTTCATTGGTCTCATAGATGTGGACAACTTTAAAACTATTAATGATAGTTATGGGCATAAGGCTGGTGATAGGGTATTAATTGCCATGTCAGAGGCCATGAAAACCTATGTGGGAAGTGAAGGTATGATTGGCCGTTGGGGTGGCGAGGAGTTTTTGTTGGTAATGTATGAGGATAAATTAGAAGAGGCCATGAGATTTGCCAATGGTCTAAGGGAGCATATTGCCGGCTTAATGTTTGAAGCGATTGATGTTGGCATAACCATTACCATAGGGATCAGTGTTTGTGATGATCGCTTATCCTTAGATCATTGTATCAATCAGGCGGATGAAGCGTTGTATCTTGGCAAGAGAAATGGCAGAAATCAATGTCGGCAGGCAAAAAGATAGGTGATTGTTAGGATCAGAACGTTTACTGTAGACACCGGCACTAACTGGTAGTATAATTTCTCCATTAGAGTTGAAGGTTATAGATGTGATGTTTATAAATGAAAATGGCAAAAAAGAGAGGCTCTAGGTTGGTATACTGGAGGTTATAGAAGATGAAATATGTGATTAGAAACATACGAACTGAAGAAACCGGGCTGCTTGAGGATTTCTTATATGAAGCGATTTTTCAAAAAGACAAAAAGAACCCTGTACCAAGAAAAGCTATATTTGATCCGTCTTTGAAGATATTTTTTGAAGCCTTTGGTAGAAAGGATGATCATTGTCTTATAGCAGAAGTTGATGACAAGGTCGTCGGTGCGGTGTGGACACGAATATTTCCGGATAAGAATCAAGGGTTTGCAAAGATGGAAGAAACACCTGAGCTTGCAATCTCATTGTATAAGCCTTTTAGAAAAAAGGGCATTGGTAAAGCACTCATGGAGCAGATGTTAAAGTTATTAGATTCTGAAGGATATGAAAAAGTAGCGTTGTCGGTGCAAAAAGAAAACCCGGCAATAAGGCTTTATGAAAGACTAAGCTTTGAAATCGTTAAGGAATTAGATGAGGAATACTTGATGGTCTATTACTTTGATAAGGACCCAATGAATCTAAAGGATAAAGAAGTCGAAGCCTCAGAGGACATTGACTTTATTAAGGCTATGCAGGCTGATTTATAGAAAACTGTAATGCATTAGGATCTATAAAGTATAAAGTTGGTAAACTAAAAGGAAGTCAGTAAAATCTGACTTCCTTTTAGTTTTTCAACTTAGAAGGTTGGACATAGCTATAATCAATATGATACCAAGGAGATATGGTTATTCAGTCTCTGTGGTTTCATCGTTGATGTCATCAAAAAAGTTACCGTTATAATCTTGAACCACCAGTTGGTTTCCATAGTCTTTTGAGTAACGTATGATTTGGTAAGGATAGGATAAAGCTTGTGTGACCATATCATCTTTACTTGGTATCGTTTCGTTCACAGTGATATATACCTGGCCATTGGCTTCAACCATATCCGATACAAATATATCATAACCACCGGTGTTTTTTTCACCGGAACCGATATAAACATAGTTATAATTGTCATCTTCGCGTATAAGCCCAAAGCCTCTTAGAGATTTAATGAATTCAATACTAGATTCTTCCTCTGCAACAACTTCAAACTCGATTTTTTCGCCTTCAATGGTTGCCTTACCAGGTGACAGGACCATGGTGACGGTCTTGGCATAAGCCTGTACAGGATAAGATTCTGCAACAGGTCCTTCGAACTTGACTTTCACAGTCATGCCAACAAGGAGGTCTTCTTTTATCGCTTCTTGTTGATCGGCATAGACCTTAGTTTGATCATCAATGCGTATACTTGCTTTGTCATAATTGGTATCTGGGGTGAGGTCACCTTCGACGAGGATGCTGATTTGTTCATTTGTAACATCCAAAGAAGTTATGGTGCCTACGATGTCATAAGTTTTCTCAAGTGGATCCTCGGTTGGAGGTGTTTGTCCGTTTTCGACTTCATCTCCTGTATCTGGATTGGTGGGATCATTGATATCTGTTGATGGTTTACATCCGTATAAGAGAAAAACCATTGCAAATACAGACATGATTATAATAAATTTTTTCATAGAATACGCTCCTTTTTCTGATTTGTTATATGATGTCAGGGACCTGATGTTCTCACTTATACTTTTGACGTTTTAGGATGCAAAAAGTTGCCTTATATAGATATAATAATCTTAAACAGATGGATTATGGACGATTGAGTAGAATTCAGAATGACAAGTCACAGGTAACAATGGTACAATAATAATAGTAATTATCGAGTACCTTTTAGGGATAGTGGGGTGTTCCTTTTACTTGGATAATCAAAATCAAATAGGGGGTAATTATGGACTTTATACTAAAGAAAGCAAATTTCTATGCACTTATTTTATCTTTTTCTCTGTACTTCTTACTCTTGGTAGGGTTTATCATTGAGTATCTTAAAGGAAACAGAAGTCTTACAATGATCATTTTTCTATTTGCATTGTTATTGGTGACTTATGGTACATCCATAGGCATCTACATAAAAAACAAAGGATCTGTACTTATTCGGTATGTGTTGGCGGTAAGTTTTCTAATACCCTACGGCATCTCTATTATAAGCAGTACTTCAATGGTTACCTTTACATTTATATTGCCTATTTTTGTTATTGCTTTTATGTTTTTTGATCGGAAGCTCATAGCGCTTCTAGCCGTAGTGAGTGCCATTCTAAGTATTCTCTTCGTGGTGCGAGCCGTAAACCTGAACTTACACAATGGTAATACAACCAGTTTGGTTGTTATGATTATCGTTATGCTTGGTTTTATCATAGCCGGTTCGATGGTCGGAACAGTGAACCATCAGATGGTTCGAGACATCAATATTTTCTTAGATAATGAGCACAAGAATATGGACATTAAGCAAGGCATTGCCAATCATCTGGAGGAAATCATGGCAACCTTGACAAAAACAGCCAATGAGTTGGCCGATAACAGTCAAAAGTCATCAAGAGTCGCAGATGAAATAGCCATTACCATCGGTGAAATAGCCATCGGTGCCGGTGAGCAAGCTAAGGATACGATAGAGGGCGCAGGTGTTATTGAAGATCTAGGACGCAATATTGAGAAAGAGCAAACAAATACAATTGACCTAAAAAAAGCTACAGATCAAATAAACAGTTTGAAAGATGACGGCATCATAATCCTAAAGGATTTAACCGAAAAAACCAGAATGAGTGCTGAAGCCACCAAACATATAAGTGAAACAATTATACAGACCAATGACAGTGCACAAGAGATTGCAAATGCCAGTGATATGATTAAAAATATTGCCAATCAAACAAATCTTTTAGCATTAAATGCAGCCATAGAAGCGGCAAGAGCCGGAGAATCCGGTAAAGGATTTGCTGTTGTAGCAGATGAGATCCGAAAACTTGCAGAACAATCCGACGGTTTCACAGAAGATATTGCTAGGATTATCAACCACTTAATAGAGAAAACTTCAGGAGCCGTCAAGACGGTTGAAGCTCTAGCGGAAGCCGTGGCATTGCAAAACACCTCCGTTGATCAGACCAACCAAGTGTACGAAGGCATCTCAATGGCCATAGATAATATGAAGGGCGACATCTCGGAAATGATTTTTTCTTGTCAAGCAATGGTGGACCGTAAGAATGAAATTATAGGCACAATAGATAGTTTGTCCGCGATATCTGAGGAAAATGCAGCCGGTACAGAAGAAGTATCAGCCTCCATTCAAGAGCAAACCGCATCTATTGAAATTATAGCCAATATAAGCCAAGAATTGGTGAAGGTAACGGAAGAAATGGCATCTACAATCATAGGCTTTAAATCGCCTATTAACCAATAGAAAATGTTAGTAAAGTAGAGTCGAATATTTAGAACAAAAATAAAACCAGCTTTTCTATATAAATAGCCTACATCGACTATTTATATAGAAAAGTTTTTTTATTCTCAAGGAGCGTGTCCAGCAAAGCTGGCCACTTGAAAGTCATACTTTAGTATTCAGCCTAGAAGCATGGCAGAATACCTCAAAGACCTTTCCTGTCGAACCGTTCAGAAATATGAGCAGGGCTCATAACGAAGCGAAGCTTCTTTTCTTGTAGAACCACCATCTGCAATATAGAAAACTTGTTTTTGTATTAAAAAGACATTACATTGTCCTATTGGTAAAAAAGAGTACCAAAAAATTCGGAAGTATTCGAATTCTATATGAATAGCTGTTTTATAACATCTCATAAACGTTTTTTGCAGGCTCCATTTATGGTATAATTTATCTATTAGAGATAGAATACCTTTTAAGCTGAAAGCGGTGGAGAGATGGTCTACGACGACAGGGATAAGTTCATAAAAGACAATATACCTTTCATTATAAAGACAATCGTTGGGGTTACCAAACGTTATGTTGAGGTTGAAAACAGTGAGGAATTAGGCATCGCTCTAGAAGCCTTCAATGATCTTTTGGATACTTATGATGAAGAAAAAGGTAATTTTTATAGTTATGCAAAAGTGGTCATCAAAAACAAACTGATCGATCATATTAGAAAGCAAGCCAGAGTAACAGTTGTGAGTATTGAGGAGTATCATGCCATTAAGGAAGATTCAGATAATGAAGCAATTGTACGACAAGAACTTATGCGTTACAAAGAAATACTAAAAGGATATGGGATCAGTTATGAATTATTGGCATCTCATAAACCAGTCCATAAGCATACAAAGAATATAATTCTAGAATTAGCGCTTATAATTGTAAAAAACAAGCAAATGGTACAGCATCTTAAAGAGAAGAAAAGACTACCAATAACACAGATTAACAAGGATTATGGTGCATCTGTTCGCTTTATTAAAAGTCACAAACATACAATTGTTGCTATTATTTTGGCATATGAGTATAATATCCAATGCGTTATAGATTATTTGGGTTACGAAAGGTGATACCATGAATATAGAAAGTATAAAAGTAGATAACATAAAACCTGAAACCATAAAAACAGGGACCATATTAGAATTGAAGAAGGATTATGCCATACTTCTATCTAATGGTATGGTACTTAGTCATGTGAAGATAAAAGAAGGTATGGCGGTAGGACAGACCATCTATTACTTCGAAGAAGACATTTACAGATTCAAAAGAATAAATTATAAAAATCTTTTGGTGTATGCTGCATCTTTATGTTTTATGCTTATATTAGCCTTTAGTGCAACCCAAGTGATGCGTCATGGACAGCAAATACCTGCAAGTTATGGGATTGTTACCTTGGATATTAATCCGAGTGTTGAGATTCATATTAATGAGACCGCTAAAGTCCTTAGAATAAGATCTTTAAATGAAGATGCAAAATCGATTATACTAGGAAAATATAGTGGGATGGTTTTAGAAGATGTTCTAGATATCCTAACGAATAATGCTGTAGATGCCGGTTTCCTTGAGGAAGATGGTGTGGTTATGCTTACCTACACAATGATTCATCAAGAGAATAAGGACTTATCAGAAGTTAAATCCGATGAAGATGAAAACTATAAGCGTATAGAAGCCTATATGGAGAAAAAAAGAGACCATTACAAGTTTCTCTTTGTAAAAGGTACTGAAGAAAGTGTGAAAGCAGCCAAATCTCAAGGGTTATCCATAGGGAAATATTTATTACAAAACTATATAAGTGAAGATATTAGCATAGAAGAGATTAAAGAGATGTCTTTAGAAGAAATTTTTGACCTCATTGAAGATACAGATATTGAGAATAACTTTAGTCATGACCATGGGCTCAAGAAAAGCAAAGGCTTATCCGAAGGTCCACCTGAACATAGTAATGCAAGTGATCAAGGAAGATCAAGTGCACAGACACCTCAATCACCTCTAGAGGATCCGTCTCAGAGTCAAAAGGAAAAAGCAAACGATAAGAATGCAGAAAAAGTAAACCCTGCTGCCAACAACAAGGATGACGAAGATAAAATCAACACTAATGACAAAGATCAAGAAAAAGCAATAGAAAAAGAAAGCCCAAGTAGCAGCAAAGTTGATGAAGATAAAAACAATTCCAGTGATAAAGAAAAGGAAAAAGAAAAAGAAGAAAAAGAAAAAGAAGAAAAAGAAAAAGAAACTGAAACTGTATTAGAAGAAGCAACACCAAGCAACAATAGTGTAGTTGAAGAAAAAATTGACAAGACTCCTATGGATAAGGAAACGGAAAAGGTAAAAGAAACTGAAAAGGTAAAAGAAACTGAAACATCAAGCATCAAAGATAAAGAAAAACCCAATAATGGTATCAGCAATCAAGACAATACAAAGTTAGAGGAAGTCAAGGATACGGAATCGGAAAAGGAAAAGGACACAACGAAGGTCCATTCAGGTAAGTCTGAAGCCAAAACCAATACCAATACCAATACAGGCAACAAGAAAAAGTAGTTACAATCTTTATAACACCAACTAAATGTTACCAAGAAGGCTAACCCCTTCTCCCATCCAAAAGAGGCTCTCACATAACCCCCTCTTTTGGATTTTTTTTCATTCTTCTCTAGGAAAAACTATGCTATGTTAATGCGTTGAAACGTCGCATTAACTATCAGGGAAGTCTTTCCTGCCGGAACAATTTGCTTGCAAAGCGAGGCATAGCCTCTTTGTTCTATTTACAAAAATGGAAAAAAATAAAAATAGGTCTAAAAATAGTACCAAAAACCTATAATTGTATCGTATTTATTAATGAAGTCCCAGTTTCACATTTAGTATTCTGACAAAGACTAGGAATATATAAAGAATCTTTGTGGTAAATGTGTGAACGAACAATTAGGGTTAAAAACTAAAAGTTGTTTGAGATTATGATAAAGGTGAGATGGTCGTGAGGCCATGGATCAAAGCGAGAATCTTATATTAGAGTATGAGGTAAAACCTCATATCATGAGAAATTCAGCTGCCATAATATTGTTTATGGCGGCTTTTTAAATGGAAATTGTGGCGGAAGAGAGACTGCCGGTTTTGGTACAGGGAGATAGGGTGATCGATGTGGCAGGAGAAATGAGAAGACTCGGTGAGATTCTTGTTGATACAGGTATTATAAGTAAAGATGATTTATTTAGAGCCCTTAAGCTTCAACAAGAACGAAAAGAACTGCTTGGTAAGATTCTAATCGATGAAGGCATCGTTACAGAGCGACAGATGGTCGAGGTGCTGGAGTTTCAATATGGTATCCCAAGAGTACAACTGAATACCTATGAGATTGACGAGGATGTTACCCATTTAATCAGTGCGAAAATGGCGAGACGTTACGTTTTAATACCCATTCATTTGGAGGACCATACTTTGAGTGTGGCCATGGCAGACCCATTGAATCTTTTTGCTCTTGACGACATTAAGCTTGCAACGGGCTATCAAGTAAAGCCTTTACTGGCATCTGAAAAAGAGATTCTGATAGCAATTGAGCAATATTATAAGAAAAAATCAGCAGATGATACGGTAAATGAGTTCTCCATTAAGTTTGACAGCCTAATAGATGAACATGATATCGACTTTGACGCCATATCCGAAGTCAACAATGCTCCGGTTGTCAAGTTGATTGACTCCATTATCATTCAAGCAGCCGACAGCAAAGTCAGTGATATTCATATTGAGCCGGATGAGTATAACCTAAGAGTCCGTTTTCGAATCGACGGTGAACTCTATGAACATATGCAGTTGCAGAAAAAATCCCAACCTGCCATTATCACACGCATCAAGATTATGGGGTTTATGGACATCGGAGAAAACCGAGTACCCCAAGACGGCAGGGTAGAGATGGATTATGACGGCAGAGCCATCGACCTTCGAATATCGGTTATGCCCACAATCTATGGTGAAAAAGCGGTGATTAGACTACTGGACCGAAGCAATAAGCTTCTAACGATGACGGAACTTGGTATTACAGAATATAATCTGAAAAGATATGAAAAAATCATCAAAGTACCAAACGGCATTGTGTTAGTAACTGGGCCAACCGGAAGCGGGAAATCCACAACCTTATATGCCACTTTAATGGAAATTAATGATCCCAAAAAGAACATCATTACCGTTGAAGACCCGGTAGAATATCGTATAAGAGGTATCAATCAGACTCAGGTCAATAACAAAGCCGGCCTCACCTTTGCCAATAGCTTAAGAGCCATATTAAGACAAGACCCGGACACAATTATGATTGGTGAGATACGAGATAAAGAAACCGCACAGATAGCCGTAAGAGCGGCCATTACCGGTCACCTGGTCTTATCCACTCTTCATACCAACGATACAGCATCCTCCATTGCAAGGCTTATTAATATGGGCATTGAACCCTATTTGATAGCCAGTTCTGTTAAAGGTCTTGTAGCTCAGCGGTTGGTCAAGAAAATCTGCGCCAACTGTAAAGTAGATTATGAAATTACGGAGCATGAAGCCAAGCTTATTGGTGTGGGGTGGATGAAGCTTCACAAAGGTGAAGGTTGTAATTTGTGTAACCATTCCGGTTATAGAGGTAGAACAGCTATTTATGAGGTGATGCCCATAACCAGTACGATTCGCGCCATGATTGATAGCAACACCAGCATCGATATGATTAAGGACCAGGCTATAAAAGAAGGTCTAACAACCTTGTACCAGAGTTGCTTAGATCTTGTATTAAACGGAACAACAACCATAGACGAGCTACTAAAGCTGACCAGTGGTGTGGATTAGGGGGTATAGAAATGGATATGCAAGCCATATTAGAAGAAGGCCTACTTAGAAAGGCCTCAGATGTACATTTGAAAGTAGGTTCACCACCCATACTTAGGGTTAATGGGGAGTTGTTGCCCATCGGTGAAGAAGTTCTAACAGGAGAGATTACCTATCAACTTCTAAAATCCATGCTCTCAATTAGTCAGCTTGAGACATTGGAAAGTCGTGGCGAATTTGACTTTTCTTATTCCGTACAAGGCATCGGCAGATATAGGGTCAATGGCTATCGCCAAAGAGACAGTTATTGTTTGGCCATGCGTATGGTTAACTTTGAGATTCCCACGCTGGCATCTCTAGGCATTCCCAGTAGTGTAGAAGCTCTAACGGAACTGAAAAACGGACTGGTCCTTATAACAGGACCAACAGGCAGTGGCAAGTCTACGACTTTAGCAGCCATGATTGAGAGAATCAACCAGACCAGAAGAACCCATATACTCACCTTAGAAGATCCTATCGAGTATTTGTTTCATAATAAGAAAAGCATCATCGGTCAGAGAGAAATCGGTTCCGACTCCCATAGTTTCAAGGATGCCTTAAGGGCCACATTACGTCAGGATCCGGATATTATCTTAGTTGGCGAGATGCGTGATTTAGAAACCATTGAGATTGCTCTTACTGCAGCAGAAACCGGTCATCTGGTTCTTAGCACCTTACATACCGTAGGGGCCCCAAAAACCATCGACCGTATCATCGATGTCTTTCCGCAAAACAGTAAAGATCAGATTCGTGTTCAAGTAGCCTCTGTCCTACAAGGGGTGGTATCTCAACAGTTATTACCCATTAAGTCGGGTATGGGTCGAGTCCCTGCCTGTGAGATTCTTATTCCCACCATGGCCATCAGAAACCTAATACGTGAGAAAAAGAACCACCAGATTATCAATGCCATCCAAACCGGACGTCATCTTGGCATGATGACCATGGACCATTCTTTAATGGATCTGTTTAGACAAGGGTTGATCACTAGAGACGTCGCCATAGAATACGCCTTTGACAAAGAAGAACTGATTAAAACATTAGTGCACTAGTTTGAGGGGAGGTAAGTTATGGAATATCGATATAAAGCCATGAAAGCCAGTGGCGAGATGACAGAAGGTGTCTTTATGGCAGATTCCAGACATGGGGTCATAGAGATGCTAAAGAGCAACAACAGTTATCCGGTTCTCATTGAAGAGAAAGTCAAGATTGGAACTCAGGAAATTAACTTCACAAGAAGTGTCAGTGCCAGAGACCTATCTTTCTTTTGCAGACAACTTCATGCCATGCTAAAGGCGGGTAGTACCATCACTAAGACCTTAGACATTATGAAGCGGCAAGTCAAGAACAAACGCCTCAAAATGGCACTGATGGAGATGTACAACGATGTTCAAAAAGGTACGGTGTTATCCCTAAGTATGAAGAAATACCCTAGGATTTTCCCGGAGCTTATGGTGTATATGGTGGAATCCGGTGAACTGTCCGGTACTTTGGAGATTATCTTTCTTAGGCTTTCCGTCTACTTTGAGAAGGAAGGGAAGTTGAAAAGCAAGATCCGATCGGCCATGGTTTATCCCATTATTTTATTGATTATGTCGCTACTGGTCGTAGCGTTTTTGGTTACATTTATACTCCCAACTTTCGTTAAGATGTTCGAACGATCAACGGTTGAATTGCCGGGACTAACGAAGGCCTTACTAGGCTTAAGTGAATTTGCCAGACACAATGGTATCGCCTTATTCCTTGTGACGGTGGCCCTACTACTCATCGGCTATCAATATATGAATTCTGAGAAAGGGCGAAGGAATCTTGACTTGCTTAAGCTGAGACTTCCCGTTCTTAAGGATCTGAACACCAAGATCTTAACAGCAAGGTTCACCAGAAACCTATCCACCATGTTGGCCAGTGGTGTTCCTATGCTGACGGCACTAAAAAACCTGTCTGACATCATCAGCAACAAAATAGTCTCAGAAGCCATTCTAGGCTTTCGAGATGAAGTTCAAAAAGGCAATGAGCTTCATCTTGTGGTCCGAGAAAGCCACCTGTTCCCACCTATGGTGGACGGCATGATTGAGATTGGAAAGGAGTCTGGTACGCTCGACGATATCTTAGATAAGACAGCGGATTACTATGATGACGAAGTAGAGAACGCACTTCAACGGATGGTGGCCATGTTTGAACCCATGATGATCCTAGTGTTGGCCTTCATCGTCGGCTTCATCGTCATTGCAATGGCACTACCCATGTTTGATATGTTTAAAACCATATCGTAAATTAAGACCATAAACCATTAGGAGGAGAAAATTATGATGAAAAAATTATGGAAAAATCAAAAAGGATTCACACTTATGGAGATCATTATCGTTATTGTAATATTGGGGATACTAGCGATGATCGCCATCCCGAGATTGATTGGTTTTACGTCACAAGCTGAGATTGCCAGTGATAAGGAATATGCGGCGGTGGTGGCAAGAGCAGCAGAATTGTATTGGGCAGCGAATGATAAACCTACTGATGTTTCTATCGATGATATAGAAGATGCTGGCATGATAGATGCACCTGGGGATGCATTACAATATTATGATGATGCAACTGTAACTGTTGATGCTGATGGTTTGGCAACGGCATCACTACTTGAAGGTTCTGATGTTGCGGTAACATATGATAGTAAAGTAGGGTACAAATAGAAATAATTAAAAACAATTTATTAAGCATTTGTTTTAGCAATGGGTTGCCATGCAACCCATTGCATACTTGGAGGTGTACGGGATGGGTAACAATCTAAAGAAAATCAATAAGAATATAATCGCCCTAGAACTTGGTACCAACACGATGAAGTTGGTCATCGGGGACGTGAGGAAGGATGAGCTTATCATTCGTAAAGCGATTCAAAGTCCCATGCCCGGTTCTCTCTATGCCAATGGCGAGATTATAGATATGGAAGGCTTAAGCGCTAATCTGAAACATCTGATCAAAAACAATAAGATTCATGAGAAAAAGTGTTTTTGCTGTATCGAGAGTGGACAGATCATTACCAGAGATGTGTCCGTGCCCAGCAGCAATAAGGATACTTTACAAGATATGGCCAAATATGAAGTGGAACAGTTTCTACCCATTGATATGGAGAACTATAGTGTCCAGTCTGTGGTGATGAAAGAAATGGAGATTGAAGATAAGCCTTTTGCTGAGATGTTGGTGACGGCGGTACCTAAGCGCTTGATTGAGCAAGTCCATACTTTGATTCATAAAGCCGGGTTGGAACCGATTGTCCTAGATACCCAGGCCAATACCTTCGCCAAACTCATTGAGAACCAAAGGCGACTTAACGGTAACGATTACCACCGAGAAAACACGGTGGCTTTTATAGATCTAGGTTATGAAAAGGTGCGTATCAGTATTTTTCAAAAGGGGAAAATGCGCTTTCAACGTCTTCTGGATTTTGGTGGTAAAGACATCGACCAGAACATCAGCAAGTTCGCATCCATGCCTCTAGATGAAGCCCAAAGAAGTAAAATGGGTATTCACAACCTGAATTACCCAGTGAATGAACTGACCGATGAGGGTAAGGTGGTCAACATCATCAAATCCACTCTAGACCATTGGTTTGAGGAGATTACCAAAGTATTTCGCTACTATAGTTCCAGAAATGCCATTGCAGGACAGATTGAATACATCTATATCTATGGTGGCCTATCTAAGATTAACGGCTTTGAAGATTATATTCAGAGTGTTTTTAACTTGCCTACGGAACGTATTAAGAAAGTCAGTTCAGTGACCTTAGATCAACAAGTACAATTGGACTTAACAGAGATTCTAAACGCTCTTGGCGTTATGTATAGAAGGTAGGTGGGACGATGTCAGACTATAATTTTTTTAATGATCTATCTTTGAAGAAAGAGAAAAAAAGTGCCGGTGTTGTGGTCACACTCTTATTTTGTATCCTCTTACTAACGGGTATGGCCGGATTATATGGCTACAACTATTACATCCGAACCTACCTAGAGGTGGACTTGGCAAAAACCAATACCGCCATTGCTGAGATTAAAACCAGTGAAGATCTGGGCCGTATTCTCCATAAAAAAGATATCTTGGACAATTTGGAGACCATTCTTAGAAATATTGAAGTGGCCAATTCAACCATCCATAACCGTCACTTAGTCCAGGAGAACATCTTCGCCATGATTAGCGATACGTTACCCATGGATGTGGAATTGGTGAGCATCGAGATGGCAGATGGTGTTATTACTATGGAAGGTTATGCTTTGAATAAACCGGCTATTGCCGAGTTTGAGCATAATTTACGCCAAATGACATCTGTGTCGGATCTTTTTTTATCAGGTATTGTAAATAATGAGAGTAACTACGGATTCACCATTCAGGTTCAAGTAGGGGGTGGTCTTCATGAGAATATCTAATCGTGAAAAAATCTTGCTTACATTGGTGTTGACCTTTATAACAGCTTGGATGGTATTTGACTATATTTTAGAACCACAGATATCCAGTCTTAGAGAACTGAAGCAGGAACTGCGTATTGGCCAGCAAGAATTGGATGGTTTAGAGAAATTGGTTCAAGATGAAGAGAAAGTGGATACAGCTATTGAAGAAGCGTATTTACAGATGAAAAACAGAGCCGATACTTATTTTAATACCACACCTCAAGAAGAGATTGTTTTATTGCTAAGTGATTTTCTACTTATGCCCTACATAACAGAGCAAGTTATAGAATTTGAGCTACCTGTATGGGAAGAAATAGATGGCATTGCCTTTAAGAAAGATGTGGTGAACATCAGCTATACGGGACAATATGCGTCTCTACTGAATATGCTAAAGAGTATGTGGTCTTTTCCAAAACATATTAACATGACCACAGCCAGTATAATCAAAGTGGAAGTTGAAGAAAACGAAGTTATTGATGAAGTTGAAGAAATCGAAGGTGATATTCAACTGGAATTCTATACCTTTGCGACAGACCTAGAGATTCAGGATGATCTCTATAAGTGGTATGTGGACGATTTATTCTATAAGGAGAATCCTTTTTCACCTTCTGTAGAAAGCGAGGGTATTGTTCGTTACCTGTATATGGACGAAAGCAGTGATATATTCAACTTTAGCCGTTATTTTGATTTTACTGACATTACCGGTCATTATATGGAAGCAGAAATCAAAGCTTTTTTAGAAGCCGGTCATTTGTACCTAAACCCATATCTGACCTTTGAACCGGACCAGCCTATGACCAGAGGTGAATTTATCGTGTTAATGGATAAGGTCTACGATTGGCCGGTTGTAGACAGTGGCTTGGACTTAACCACTTTTGATGACTATGAAGAGCTGGGAAGTCTGGAAAATGCTTTTGCTAAGGCTATTCATCGTGGTTATCTAAGCGGCTTTATCGTAGGGTATGAAGACAATACTTTAAGACCCAAAGACCCTATGACCTATGGTGAAGTTGAGTTTGTTATGAATAAGATCAAGCCGGAGAGCAACTTTATGTGGACAACTATTGGACAATCACTAGAAGCTAATAAGTCTGTACCGGCCAAGGATTGGTCAGATCCTTTTGGAATACTCACCAAAGCAGAAGCGGTTTACTTGCTGTATTATTTCAGATAACAGATAACAGGAACAGGTAACAGAGGCTTGCTTGATAAAATGAATTTTGCCACCTAATGGATGTTGTGGAAGCAGGTGATGGTATGAAGATTAAGACTATAAAAAATATGAAAAACATTAAAAACATTAAAAACGAACAAGGTGCCGCCTTGGCTTATGTGGTTGTGGTGATGACTGTTGTTTTCCTTTTGATGGGTGCGATGATTTCAATTAGCATGGGAGAAAACGATCAAGCTATGTATCAGACGGACTATATGAAAGCCTATTACATCGCCAGAGCCGGTGCAGAATCCATGGCCATGGAGATGGAACGTATGGACAATAAAGTCTATGAACAGTTTTTAGATGAACAAGTAGCAGAGGCTACCGATGTTTTAAGTGGCGAAGGGGATCTGGAAGTACGTGTACAAAAGGATGGGGACCAATATAGAGTATCTTCACTTGGAACTTACAAAAACACCCAAGCCAGCGTTAACATCATGATGTCTTATAGGGATAGGACAGAAATGGAATTTGGTGTATATGCCAAAGACGCTATGAGTGATGTACAAGTCAAAGATTTTACCGGGCAACTGGCTTCAGGAGGGAGCATAGACTTTAAAACACAGTCGGATAAAAATGAAGTCGGTGAAGCCAATACCATGCCTTATACAACCAACAATGTATCCATAACAGTACCAAGGCTTAATGGGTTCTCCATCATCAATGAGATTGATTTAGATGTTAATGGCGATTTTATGATTACAGAGTCGGCAACCATCACCCAGTGGGATATGAAGAACAATAAGACGTTGACCATTGACACCACTCTGGCAGACTACCGAAAAGGCTCCGTCGAGGATTATGAGGATACTTTTAGACTCCTTAGTGCGGGAAGCTCTAGTGATAGATGGATGGTATTATTGGTCCAAGGAGAAGCGATAATGAACGGAGACATTGAGGTGACAGGTGACCATAATCTGATGATCATTGTTGAAGATGCTTTCTATCTTGGAGGTGAATTAAGAATGGTTAATGGTAACCGAGTTGAGTTCTACATCATGGATGAGAGTAATTCTTCTGCATCCGGCAATAACATCTTTAGAGATGAAGGAAAGTATTACGACCTAGTTATTGCCGGCAGCAATATTATTGGGGATGAAGGTGTAAATAAAAAGCCCAACTTGCTGAATTTTTATATTCATGGTTCAGATACTTTCTCTAACAATGTGTTGATGGATACCAATGCAAAATTCTGTGGCTATGTCATTGGACCTGAAGCTTATGTGAAAATAAAAAACGGTAATACAGATATTTATGGCGGTATTTATGCTAAAGAAGTGGATCTAGATGCCTCAATCAGCTATACACAACCTAACCCATCAACAGAAACCTATACATTGTATAAACAAATGTCCATTGACTATTGGGAGTGATGTAATGCAAGAGATCATACAGAATCATTTTTGGAAAAAGAAACTTATGAAGAATCAGGGTTTTACTTTATTTGAACTTATTCTAGCCATTACGTTGCTTTTCGTCATAATTCTAGCCACCTTTACTGGTCTTCAATTTGCTTTTCACACTATGGCATCTTCCAAAGCATTTTCAGAGAATGCTTATGAGATACAAAAAGATTATGAGAAAGAGTTGACCAAAGTTAGAACCTTACTGAGTAATACAGATGAACATAACTATTCTTCTACTATAGCAGGCGGAAATATTGTAGATGAGATCATTGAGTTTGAGTGGGATAGTGTCGGCTTCAGATTCGGGGTTGACCCATTAGAGGATTTTGATGCACGTGGGATTCGCATCGATAAGCATACCACCGGTGGTGATTACCTAGATGCGACCATGTATATGTTTATCCCTGTTAAAACGGAGCCATAGTATTGATGCCACTCATAGCCATGATGCGAAGAAGGTGATAGCATGATAAAAAAACAAGACGGTTTTACGTTGACAGAGATTATAGTTACCATTGGAATTATGAGTATTGTCATCACCATGATTTTCAGCTTTCTGGAATTTAATCTGGGAACGCTCAGCTATGGTTCTGATCAGGTTGCCCAAAGTTCTAATCTTAGATTGACGGCTCTTAAGGTTACGGAAGAGATTAGGAATGTATTTAAGGTTGAGTTATTAAATCATGCTGACGGGGTTGAAGCGGGTCACAAATCCATATCACTGGAAGGTAATACCCTTGTTATAAAGGAAGGTTCAACAACTAAGTATCTGTCTGGTGATGGCATTAATAGCGTGCAGTTTGCCATACATGAAGAGAATAAGCGCTACATATTGGAAATTAAGCTCCAAAGTCAAGATCAAGTATTTGAGACGCAGGTACTTCTTAATAATATTCTAGATAAAGACGATGATATTCTAAAGGGGGAGGTGGATGGCAGCCTCTATAATAAGCTGTCTTATTCAATGACACCTCCTTAAATACCATAAGAATCGGTTATACCGGTTTATGAGATTGCTTCTCCTTATTTAAGTTTCACTTTTTTTATTCCAGAGCAAAGGGGCTTCCTATTAATATGAAGTCCCTTTGCTTTTGTAAATTCCTACAAAATTGGGAGAAATAGGGGATAAGTAGTGCCATTTCTAATAATATGTGATAGAATCATAGGAAATAAGACCTATATATTTCAAAAAAAAGCTCAACCAAATAATTTCACACCTAAATCCTATAGGCAATATAGTGAAAAATTGTTATTATAAAATAAAGGAAAAAAACAAGGAAAATTCAATATAGATTTTCATAAAGTTGAGGTTGTCAATATGGGTAACATTCTGATATTAGAGGATGAAGCTGTCCTTAGAAAAAATCTAAAAGCCATTATTATGGAGCTGGATCCGGAAGCAAAAGTATATGAGTCGGGATCTGTGGTTAAAGGCCTTGACCTCCTAAATGAGGTAGATATGGATATCTTGCTTTTGGATATCCAGCTGGAAGATGGGAATGGTCTGGATTTTGCCAAAGAGGTACGTAAAATAGATCGGTACAAATTGACCCACATTGTATTTATTACAGCGGTACCCACCCATGCCATTATGGCATATAGTGAGACCCATTGCTATTCGTATATTGTTAAGCCTTTTGACAAAGAACAACTCAAAGAAGCCCTATACACACTTATATATTATGGTTATAAGGTGGGTGATCATAAAGAGGATAAATTAGAGCTACATCTTAAGAACTGTATTTTCAAAATTGATATGGCGGAGATCTTATATATTGAGGCCAGTAATCAAAAGCTCTATGTCCACACCATACTCGACACGATTACAGTACCAAATGAACCCTTAAAAAAAATGAAATCATCTTTAAATGAAGCCTTCATTCAGGTTCATAAGGCTTTTATTGTGAATAAAGAGGCAATTAAAGCTATTCATAAAGCTGAAAAATACATTGAATTACATCACACAAGCACAGTCATTCCTATTGGAAGGGTCTACTATAAAGAACTCATTGGAGAAACCATATGACAATTACTCAGAGTATTTTATTTTCAGTTTTTGACTTGATCGAATATTATATTGTCGTGCTGGCGCTTCTTAAGACCAGCAAAGCAAAGCCGATTTATTTTAAGATAAGCACGATTTTAGCAGCAGGCATCACATCAGGCTTATTTTCTCATTATATTGGCAATGAACGGGCCTTTGTCATTAATGTCATTATGGTCATCTTGTTTATCAATATCCTTTTTGAAGTTAAACCGCTACTAAGTGTCTATGTCTATGTTATAGCCACGATCCTATTATTATTGATTCAATTAACATCTCTTGTTATCGGCCAACTGTTTATTATGGACATGGCCTATTCTTTCAAGTCCGGTTTAGTGGGACATACTTTAACGGTTCTACTTCTGATACCGGTTTACAAATTCATACCGATTCATGTTTTGATGAACGAACGACTGATTAAGAATAGAACATTTAGTATGATTGCCATCAATATTTTCATGCTCAGTGTTGGCTCTCTGATTTTTTGGTATACCAACAGCGATGTTTTTTTAATCAATGCCATTAGTTTTGCAGCGATATTCCTTTTGATTATGGTGGTCAATCTATTATTATTTACCCGAAGTATGAAAAGCTATAATGAACAAAAAGAACTGGAAACCTATGAAAAATATATGTTGGTTATAGAAGAGCTTATGGGCGAGATTAGAGCCAGACAGCATGAATATGACAACCATATACAGTGCATACAGATGATGTTGAATTCAGAAGAAAACACCCAAAAGAAAATCGAAGAAATGTCCGCATATGTTGAGGATGTGGATATGGGAAAAGATTTGGGTAACTTGGCGAAACTAGACAATAAGCTTTTAGCCGGCTTTATTTATAGTAAGAAAAAAGTCATAGAGAGTCATGACCTTCAAATAGATATAGATATTCATAATTATCTGATGAAAACTAACCTGAAGCCTTTTATGGTTATTGAGATCATCGGGACGTTATTGGACAACGCTATGGAAGCCACAGCATCAGGTGGTAGAATTAAACTAGGCCTATACAAAGAAGAGGGCATGAACGTCATTGAGGTGATCAATGAGCATCCATACCTAAAAAGTGATCGGATTAACAAAATGTTTGACAAAGGATTTTCCACAAAATCAGATGAACGTCAACACCGAGGTTATGGACTGTATAACTTGGCAAGAATCGTTAAAAAATATGGTGGTCATTATTCCGTTGAAAACATTAACATCAATCAAGTCAATCATGTTTGTATACGGGTACATATTCTATGATACTTTAAGAACGTCTGGACATTCAGGCTCTCCCCATACCAAGATGCATGCTGTCGTAGTAACGATAAGCGGTGCAATGGCAATCAGAAGTGAACATAAAAGACTACTGAAGGTTGTGAATTGTCTTTTTTTCGACATGGTAATTGACCCCCTTTCCAATAAATAGTTGAATAATGTGTATAATCAAACCCCAAACGGTTACCTCAAAAAAGGCGTGTTTGCCGATAACCATATAAGCACCAAGATAGATGATGATAAAAATCAGGCTGACTATTTTAAAGCGTCTGATTTTTTTAATTGGGTACTTAGGTCGTTTGGGTGAGATGACAGGTGCAAATAGTAAAGTGATAGTAAAAGCGATTAGACACGTTATATATATGAGCCAATCGGTGGTAGGTAGTAGATTGCTTAAAGTCAGAGTACCTAGAAAATAGAGAAGGGTGAAACCGACACAACCTGAAAAGGATTCAAAGTGAAGACCACCACTGAAACTGCGTAGCCCGACGACACAAACCAAAATATACAGGAATTCCATAGATTTACCTATCAGTAAGAAGGCAATGTAAACCATGAGTAGCTTTATGAAAGTGTTGACCACTACTTCTAATGAATAGCGAATCATAGCCTGCTCATCTGTACCTAAGTCTTCCTGAGATGAGATCTTCCCATATATAAAATCAATAATAAGTGTATGCATATGCATTGCCCCCAAGAGATATTGGTTTACAATTTTCAGTTTAGCATATATAAATTAAAAAAAAAGCCATTAGAAACAAACGGTATGCATAGACAAACAAACAGCTTCTTTCTGATAAAGTTGCTGTTTGTTTGTCTATGCATACCGTTTACCTATGACGGGTTGTATAAGTCCTAGATTATGGTATCATTTAGTTACAAAACATTATTGATTCACACAATGAATTAATGATCTTTAAAATTACATTCTGAGGGGAAGTAGTTTTAAATATATCAGATGTCATCCAAATTAGGCAATCCACCTAAGGATAGAAGGAATCATATATTGATCATGCTATTGATTGATATATGATTTTGTCTTTACAGTCAATTAATTTGACACCTTAACCCTGTTTAGAAAGTAAGAGGGAACATGTATGTATAAAAGCGAAAATATGTTGATGAATAGAGTATTAGAAAATAATGATTTCAAAAAAATTGTTATAACGGAAGATGACAACTTTGTAATCAAGACCATATATGATAAAATCGATAAATTAATTATCGTGGAGGAAAAAGATAAACAAACAGGTGTACAGTCTAAAACGATAACAAAAATAGGTATTAAAAAAACATCGGCAATGAGTGCCTAAAAATTGAGTTAGAAAATAGAGCCGTAAACAAAATTGCAGCCAAAATAGATGAGCATAATACCAAGACTAGCAATAATCGTTCGATATAGGCCAAGAGGCATAAATTTCCTCGTGGTACCAACGGCTATGGAGATGAATCCATACCATATAAAATCGGCAAGAACATGACCGCTGTAAAAAAGCAGGACACCTGTGATGCCAAATGATTTGTAAGCTTGTAATAAAAAGCCAAGGCCGATGATGGCCCACCAAAGTATAAAGTATGGGTTAGCAGCACTAAGTAAGAATCCTGAAACAAGGATATTACCGGTGTTGCTTTTATTTTCATCCAGTTGAATATTGATTTTGTTTTTAGCAGAACCAATAATCATGTCAAAGCCCATATAGATTAATAAGATACCACCAATCAGACCAATACCAACTTGTGCCATGTTAGATTGCAATATGGTATCAAATCCCAAGAATATTAAGACAATCAACATAATCTCAAGAACTGCATGACCGACAATAACAATAAAACCGGCAAAAATACCGGTATGCAAGGATTGCTTAATGGTATAAGTGAGCAAAGGACCTGGCATCATAGCACCTGAAAAGGCGATGACTAAGGCGGATAAAAATACTAAAGCCATTCAATCACGCTCCTACTGTTTTAATATTGTTTTCTTCTCATTGTAGCATTGTATGGTCCTATCAAACAAGAAACATTTAATTTCGTGTGTTCTATATGTAGAAGACAGATCTTCTCTACACTTCTTGTTATGAGTCCTATTCTTTATTGTTATGATTATAATGATATGATAGCATAAGACTGTAAAGACAAATTATGTGAGGAGGTTAGTTATGAAAAGATTTTTATTGTTATTGTTGGTGTTGATAGTATTACTTGCAGGGTGCGGTAAGGCGGTAGAAAAGTTGGCAGATAAAGCCGTAGGTAGTATGTTAAGTTCAGAGGATGTTAAAGTGGAAATCGATTCAAGTTCAGGGGATGGATCTACAGTGATTACAACAGATGAAGGCAAGATTGAAGTAGCAAGCGATTCAGGTGGTAGTGTGGCCGTACCAAAAGGTTACCCGGAAGATATAATTCCAATTTATTCAAAAGACAAAATTGTAATGGCAGCGGACTATGGTGAAAACGGGTTCACAATAGTAGGACAAACCAAGGATGATATGGCTACTGTGGTGAAGTATTATGAAGATGCGTTAGTGGGTGCAGAATCGACCTTGGTGCAGAATTTCGATGGTATGTATATGAGTATGGGTGTGCTTGAAGGGATGAATTATAATGTGCAAGTAACAGACGATAGTGGAGATGATGAATACATTAGTTTCAATCTCATCGTGGTACCTGCTGAGTAATTAGTTTAAATATGGCATGATAAAAGTATATTAAGCTTTTATTATGCCTTATTTTGTGCTATTATAGTCAACAGTCAGTTCGTAACCATCCTGACTATAAACAAAACTAGGAGGCTTTAAAATGAATAAGAAAACGAAGTATCTGGTCCAATCCGGTGTGATTGCGGCCATCTATGTGGTGCTGGCTCAAGTCTTTGGCTTTATGGGATTTGGACCGATTCAGTTTAGGATTGCAGAAGCTTTGACAATTCTCCCTTTTTTCACACCGGCAGCGATACCAGGTGTATTTATTGGATGTTTGCTTGCCAACATTCTTTATGGAGGTGTTTTGCTTGACGTTGTATTTGGCTCTTTGACAACGCTTCTAGCGGCTTACCTCTCTTACAGACTTCGGAAAAACAAGTGGATGGTCACAGTGCCACCTATTCTTCTGAATGCAGCAATCATACCTTTTGTATTAAAATATGGCTATGGTGTACCGGATGGCATTCCTTTTATGATGGGAACCATTTTCTTGGGACAATTTATTGTTGTAGGGATTATCGGTATGGTACTGCTTCATGCTTTGTTACCAATCAAAGATAAGATTTTTTAATAGAAAAAAGCAAATAAAAAACGGCTTAGCCGTTTTTTTATTTGCTACTTATTTGAGATTTTCAGGGTTCAACTGCAAGAGAGCCTCATGAACAAATTGTCCGTCTTTACGGATTAATACGCCATCAAAATAAATCTCACCACCACCATATTCAGGGGTTTGGATACATACAAGATCCCAGTGAATAGCGGATTTGTTTCCGTTGTTACACTCATCATAAGCACTGCCAGGCGTAAAGTGGAAACTACCCATGATTTTTTCATCAAAGAGGGTATCTTTCATAGGATCTAGGATGTATGGGTTGACGCCGATGGCAAACTCGCCAACATACCTTGCGTTCTCATCCGTATCAAAGACTTCATTAATTCTCTTAGAATTATTGGCTTTTGCATGGATAATTTTGCCATCTTTAAAAGTCAATTCAATATTTTCATAGGTAAAGCCTTGATAAACAGCCGGTGCATTGTATCGAATGGTACCATTAACTGAATCCCGTACAGGCGCACTGTATACTTCCCCATCAGGGATATTGACCTGACCGTCGCACTTAATGGCAGGTAGACCCTTGATTGAGAATCTTAAGTCTGTTCCGGGTCCAAGGATATGTACTTGATCGGTTTTCTCCATCAATTCTACAAGTGCATCCATAGCAATCGACATTTTTCCATAGTCAAGGTTGCAAACGTTGTAATAAAAATCTTCAAAACCGGAAGTGCTTTGATTGGCCAGTTGTGCCATAGATGGGTTAGGGTATCTAAGTACCACCCATTTGGTTGTGTTAACCCTTATGTCACTGTGTATGGGATTGAACCAATATTTTTGGTATAGTGCCAGTTTTTCAGCAGGCACATCACTCCACTCTGAAGCATTCTCAGATCCCCGAATTCCGATATAACAGTCCATTTCCTGCATACGAAGTGATTCCCATTTACAAGTAATCTCGAAAAATTCTTGAGTTGCCCCAAGGAGTTGTTCTCTTACAACACGATTATCCGTGGCCTGGAGAAAAGGATAACCACCGACGGCCAGTACTTCCTTAACCACTTGTCTTGCCAGATCATCCGTTTCTGAACCGATGTACTCAATAAGGACTTTTTCTTTCGGTTGTACTTTACATGCGTAATTGACCAAGTTTTTGGCCAAAGTTATAATTCTAGCATCCATATTATGTTCCTTTCTATTATGAGAACAGTCTATCTGTTCCTCTATTCCGATATGTTCGCATTCTATTATAACAAATAATATTAAGAAAGAAAAGGTCGTTAAAATATTTTTTACGTCTAGGGCATCAACGCATATAATTCTTCAAAAGACTTCATTATTTAAAGAAATTGTCATATATGAAGTAAAGGATTATGTGATATAATATCCATATTTAAAATATAGTTTTGAAGCCTTATCCAAATTATAACCTATAAAAAAGAGTATATGTTATAATAGTTATAGAATAAAAGATAGATATAAGCCCGTTTGGGAAAAAATCATTTTGAGGAGATTTGTGATGAATAATACAGAAGTAAAAGCAATTTATAGCAACCCAAAAGCCTACTACGGGGAAACAATTCAGATTTCGGGCTGGATTCGAAGCGTGAGGGCGTCAAATGCTTTCGGTTTTATGGTGCTCAATGACGGAACATGTTTTAATACAATTCAAGTGGTTATGGACAGTGATCTTGAAAACTATAAGGAGCTTTCTAAGCAAAACGTTGGAGCGGCTGTTGTTGTCACAGGCGTAGTGGTAGAGACACCTGAGGCAAAGCAGGCATTTGAGATTAAAGCTAATAAAATTACAGTCGAGGGTGAATCTGCTAGCGATTATCCCCTACAGAAAAAACGACACGGCTTTGAGTATCTAAGAACCATCGCACATTTAAGACCTAGAACCAATACTTTTTCAGCTGTATTTAGGGTACGTTCTCTTACAGCATTTGCCATTCATCAGTTCTTTAATGAAAAAGGATTTGTCTATGTACATACTCCAATTATCACAGGAAGTGATTGTGAGGGTGCCGGCGAGATGTTTAGAGTCTCCACATTACCACCTCTTGATGTTCCAAGAAATGAAGAAGGCGCTGTTGATTATAAAGAAGATTTTTTTGGTAAAGAAGCCAACCTGACAGTCAGTGGCCAGCTGAATGTAGAAACGTATGCCATGGCATTTAGAAATGTCTATACCTTTGGACCCACTTTTAGAGCAGAGAATTCTAATACGCCAAGACATGCGGCGGAATTTTGGATGATTGAACCGGAAATGGCTTTTGCAGATCTTAAGGATGATATGAACCTAGCAGAAGAGATGATTAAATATATCATTCGTTATGTGAGGGAAAAGGCACCGGAAGAAATGGCGTTCTTTAATCAATTTGTGGACAAGTCCTTGTTTGAACGTTTAGATAAGGTTGCCAACAGTGATTTTGAGAGAGTGACCTATACTGAAGCGATAGAGTTGCTCCAAAAGAGTGGTAAAGAATTTGAATACTCGGTAAGTTGGGGTGCGGATTTACAGACGGAACATGAGCGCTATTTGACTGAAGAAGTTTTTAATAAGCCGGTGTTTGTTACGGACTACCCTAAGGACATTAAAGCATTTTACATGAAGATGAATGAAGACGGTAAAACCGTTGCTGCCATGGACCTATTGGTACCAGGCGTTGGAGAAATTATTGGCGGTAGCCAAAGAGAAGATGATTTGGATAAGTTACTAGGCAGAATGGAAGCAATGGGTCTTAATGAAGAAGATTATTGGTGGTATTTGGACATCAGAAAATACGGTGGCACACGTCATGCCGGCTTTGGTCTTGGCTTTGAACGTATGATTATGTATATCACCGGTATGAGCAATATTCGTGATGTTGTGTCGTTCCCCAGAACAGTTCATAATCTGGAGATCTAAATTATAATTAAGTGTTAAAACTAAGTTTCACTAAATTTACATACAATATATAGATTATATTGATACATTTGTAAATATATATTGTATGTAAAAGTTCAACTATATAGTTTTAACGTCTTAAACAATTATTGGAGGGGTTAAGTTATGACAGAAGAAAAAAAAGATGATTTATTGGATAACTTAACAGTGAAATTGGAAAAGGGCATTAAGTCAATGAGCACAGTAAAAGCCTTTGCCATTGGCCTATTTGTTCTTTTCGTGCTTGGATGTGCCCTACTGACATATATGCAGTTTGCCCCATTTGAGCAGTTTCAAAAGGGCGAGTCAGCTCAGGACTTTTTGGAAAAAGACAAAGAAAATTGGGTATATGAAGATTATGGCCTGGATATTCTCATTCCTGAGAATGTTATTGCCCATGAAATAGCCATCTTAATCAATAAGGATGTGGAAGAAACAGCCTACCGTTTGGAAAACCTGTATTATGACGGCCAGAATCAAGCTTTGAAGTTGAATTTGACTTATTCTGGGTTTTATCTACCCATTGTCTATTATATGCAATATTTTGAAGATGAAGGCAAACTCAGACTTACTTATGATAAGGTTGGTATCGGAAGACATGAGTTGAAAGTCATTGGTCCGTTAAAATTTCTGATTAACAGAGGTAGGGTAAGTCAGCTGTTACATACCTTGAGTATAGACTTGACCCAGTATGGTATGGCAACAGGCCTTAATTTTGTTAGTGCCACGCCCGTAAATCAAGATTTAAAACTTAATCTGATTGTAAATGAAAACGAGATACAGGCTATCATTGAGCAGATGAGAGGTGCCATTAACAAAGAACTGCTACCTATTTATAGAGCCAGTTCATCCCCATTAGCGGCTGAAGCTGTGGATCTATTGGAACAGATTTATCCCTTATCAGCAGATCAAATGAAGCGCATGATTAAGGATGTGACTGGAGGGCGAGAACTGGTTAGGCATCTACTGGTATTAACCAATGAAACCATGACCAATCAGATAGTTTTAGAGCTTCAGAAACAAGGTTTTGACCTTGACCGAGAACAGATTGCTCTGGATCGTAAAGCACTTGAAGGACAAATTATTGACGAATATGCGGTTAAGATTTTTGAAGGTTTAGAGGCATATTTTGCAGATAAGATTGTGGCCTATAACAACGGACGCCCCTTTGACTTGGTTAATATGAAAACAGTTACGGTTCAGGATATCGTCAAAAATTATAGCATTATAATGGAAGATAGCATATTAGATCGAATGAATTTTGTATTGGTAGATGGTTTTAGTATCGCTTATGAAGTAGACCCATCGACGTATTACATTAAGTCATTAGATGGTTTTGAGGTTCTTTCAAAGGAAGACTATGACTTGTTGCCGGGTTCAGGACCCTATATCGAACCCAGATTAGTGACTGATGTAGAGTTGTGGCAAGAAGTAGAGACCATTCTTATGGAAAAATTTGAAGTGGACCGCGTTTTTGTTCGTTATATGAAAACAGATGGAAGGTCAATTTTTACCATCGCCTCCCCTGTAAATAATCCACAAATCTACTTAAGCTTTGCCATGATGAAGGATGAAACCATTCAAATATTAGATGACAATGTTCAATCCATTGAAGCATTATTAGAGGCTCATCCTGACTTCAATATTGAGACAGCAACGCGAGAAATCGAGTCTGTGCAGCTTAAGAAATTGTCTGATGAAATACAATCCTATATACTTGAAGATATGTATCAACAGGGAAGGCTTAACCACCCTAGTAATTATACAATCGAATATAGCTCCTTCGATGGCAAGTATATATCATTTTTGGTATCAAATGGGGAAGAATACGTCTATAGGGTTGAGGATACATCCTTTGGCACGTATTTGGCAACGGTTTATGATAAAGAAAAAGCCGTTAGAAATTGGTTGGATTTACCGAAGATTATTTTATTACAAGACAAACCTTGAGAAGGATACGAGTAGGATGGATATACACTATATAAAATATCAATTACGCACTTTAGTCGGTATTCACAGTCCTAGTGGTTTTTGTGATGCTGTAACCGATTATGTAAAAAAAGAAGCCAATCGTCTTGGCTATGAAGTTCATTATACTCAAAAAGGCGGCATCTATGTAACCATAAAAGGCATCAATGATAGTGAAGCAATCGGGATGGCTTCTCATTTGGACACCCTTGGTGCTATGGTTAGGTCCATTAATGAAGACGGTACGATTCGGTTTACCAGCATTGGTGGTTACATGATGTCAACGATAAACGGTGCTTATTGTACCTTATATACAAGAGAAGACAAGTCTTATAAAGGGACCATGTTATCTAAGAAAGCTTCGGTTCATGTTTATGAAGACATACATGATTATAAGCTTATAGAAGAAAACATGTTAATCCGTGTGGATGAGGAGGCAAGTAGTAAAGAGGATATCTTGAAGCTTGGCATAGAAGTCGGGAATTTTATTGGAATTGACTCTATGTACCGAGAAACGGAATCTGGATTTATTAATTCCAGACACCTAGATAATAAAGCAGGTGCAGCCATACTACTAGGTTTACTCGAGGCCATCAAGAGAAAGGGATTGGTACTTACCAACACCCTACAGGTCATATTTACAACTTACGAAGAAGTGGGGCATGGTGCTTCCTATATTCCGGAAAATATTAAAACACTGATTGCTGTAGATATGGGCGCCATAGGTGAAGATCTAAGTTGCAAAGAGCAAGATGTTTCTATATGTGTAAAGGACTCTTCCGGCCCTTATGATTATAAACTTGTATCAGAGCTTCTTGAGATTGCTAAGAGCAAGAATCTAAATTACGCTTTGGATGTCTATCCTCACTATGGCTCAGATGCCAGTGCTGCTCTCAAAAGTGGTGCTAATATCAGAGCAGCTTTGATAGGTCCGGGCATTCATGCATCCCATGGCATGGAACGCACCCATGAAAAAGCTTTGGAACAGACTTTGTTGTTGTTATTGGGATTTTTGGAAAAATATAAAGTAAATTGACTGTAATTTTATGCTATAGTCGTAGATCTAACACATAGCTTTTCCTTGCCTTACACTTCGTACGGTCAGCGGAAAAAGCTGTGAATCAGATCTACTCGGTTATTCGTTGTCATTTCGTTAATAAAAAGCACTAATCAATCATCCTTCCTTTTTTACATCCATGTAAAAATGAAGGACGTTCTACATTCATGTAGAACTGTGATTGATCAGTGCTTTTTCTTTCCTCATTCGGTTTCGCAAATGCGTAATTTCAAAAAGTTTTCATGGGACCCATTTTAACACAGCTTACCATCTTACTCATGAAACTGTTCTATCGTAAAGACATTCTTATCTCCACGATAACGGGATATGGTGTACTCTACAGGTGTATCAAATTTATTATAACCAGTATAGTGGAAAAGTTGAATGGCTGTGGTTTTGGTAATGTCAAGTAGGTCACAATCTTCTTTGGTCGGAATGACAGCTTCAATATTTCTCACAACTCTATAAATCTTTGTATTGACGTTTTGTGCCAGTATTTTGTAAAGAGACTCATGACCCATATCATGATCTAAGATATGCTTACAAAAAGAATAAGGCATATAAGTCTGGGTAATAACAATAGGCTGATTGTCAGCATAACGTAGTCTTTTTAAACTGATAACATCTGTATTGGCAGTGATTCGAAGTGCTCCGGAAACCTCTGTGTTAGCGGGTATAACTTTTAAGTCGATGACCTCGGATGTGGGTGTATAGCCCTTACGTGTCATTTCTGCATTATAACTTTCTATCTTGCGAATAAAGTCTTGGTTGATTTTATTTTGGGCTACAAAAGTGCCACGACCTTTAACACGGTGGAATTTATTTTCATTCACCAATTCAGTTAAAGCTTGTCTTATGGTGGTACGACTAATTCCGAATATATCACACAACTCAAATTCTGTTGGGATCATATCACCAGCTTGTAGCTCACCATTTTTCATCATATTCAGTAATATATTCTTGAATTGGAAATAGAGGGGAATAGGTGTTGTTTTATCAACAACATACTGCTTAAATAAATCGATTTTTGTCATTTTTGTCACCTTGTCATCATAATATAGTTGTTATATGTTATGGTTATGCTACATATCTCATTTTACAGGAATCTTAGAAAAAATCAAGACCTTTTGGGGAAAAATAAGGTTATCAAGATTTATATGAATGAAGTTTGAGCATTTTTTAGATAAAAATGATGAATAAGTATTTATGTAACGACATAGTAAGCTTGAATCCAGTTATTCTATAAAGTAAGTAGGTCCAATATTTATTTTTCCTGAGAACATCTAAGATCTTAGGATATAGTAGCACCACCAGCACGAATAAATCTTTAGAAGGAAAAGTTGAGGGAATAATAAAAGCTTTTGTCACGAATGGTGATATGGTATCATGATAATAGAATGTTTGTCTAACTCATCAAGCTTATAAAGGATTAGGAGTGGTAAAATTGAAAAAAAGAATAGGTATTTTAACGAGTGGTGGAGATTGTCCGGGTCTCAATGCAGCTATAAGAGGCGTTGCAAGAGCCTCTTATGATTTGCTTGATTGTGAGATTATTGGAATTAAAGGCGGATACAAAGGTCTAATTGATGGCGATTATAAAGTTATGGATTCTCATGACTTTTCAGGTATACTGACACGAGGTGGTACGATTCTTGGGACACATCGAACACCTTTTAAACAAATGAGAAAAATAGAAGAAGACGGTATTGATAAGGTGGCCAACATGGTAAAGTATTATAACCAATTGAAGTTGGATTGTTTGGTGACCATCGGTGGTAACGGCACCCACAAAAATGCCAATCTATTAAGAGAAGAAGGCTTGAATATTATCGGTTTACCAAAGACCATCGACAATGATATCTATGGTACGGAAATGACGTTTGGGTTTCATAGTGCAGTCGATATAGCAACGGAAGTGATAGACCGAATCCATACAACAGCGGACTCCCATGATCGGGTAATGTTAATAGAACTTATGGGTCATAAAGCAGGATGGCTGACTTTATTTTCCGGTATTGCCGGCGGAGCAGATGTGGTTTTGATTCCGGAGATACCTTATAGTGAAGAAAAAGTATATGAGGCACTTGAAGAAAGGCGAAAGAATGGGAAAAACTTTTCAATCATAGCAGTAGCTGAAGGTGCTATTAATAAAGAAGAAGCTGCTATGAATAAAAAAGACTTCAAGCGTTATAGAGAAGAAATGCCTTTTCAAACAGTTTCTTATCGTCTAGCCAGCCAAATCAGTACCAATTTAGGCTTTGAAACAAGGGTAACGATTCCCGGACATCAGCAAAGGGGCGGATCTCCATCTGCTTATGATAGGGTATTAGCCACCAAACTAGGTGCCTATGCAGCAAGACTGATTGCAGCAGAAAACTATGGTAATACGGTTTCCATAGTAAATAATAAACTTAGAGCAACACCACTTGAAGAAATGGCTGCAAAGCTTAAGTTGGTCACACGGGATGATGACTTGGTCAAAACTGGTGAAGCGGTTGGATTGACTTACGGGGATTGATGGTTAACGCACTTTGGTCTTGTAGATATTCCTGCATCATGGGCGGTGGCGGAAGTTAGAGAAGCAGAAGGCATATCTTTGATTCCATTAGTACTTCAAAGCGACTATGCAAAACCATAAACAGAAGTGAGTTTTGCACACTGGCCATTGAAAGTATTGAGGTAACGATGGTCTTGGAAATGCCGCCCACATCACCTTTTGCAGATGTATCAGTCTTGACGGAGACATCTAGAAGAGATATTTTGGCAGCATATGCCCTAGGCATAGTAGAAGGCACTTCAGAAACAACTTTTAATCCGATGAGCATTACCAGAGAACAGGCTGCAAAAATGCTTACGGCGACTGCAGCTGCACTGAATATGGAGACAGAAGCGACACTGCCGGTTTTTGAAGATGCATCGCATATATCAGAATGGGCAAAACCCTATATCGGATATATGTTTGACACCAAGATCATGGGTGGCGTTGGTGAGAATCGATTTGATCCCAAAGGTGGTTTTCAACGACAACAAGCTTTCATGACGGTATTAAGATTACATAAAATGACTAAAAATTGACAACGGTTTCCGTCTGATATATACTTAATAAACAAAAAACATAGAAAGATCTTCTATTTACAATTGTTAAGTAAGAAGGATAGAAGAAATGAGCGAGGTTCAAATGAAATATTTCATAATTGGGCTTGTTATTTGTTTTGGAATCTTATTAAGTACAGGCTGTAAAAGACCAGATCTAAATGTTGATGTCATAAATCCGGAACAACTTGAAATAGAATTTTGGTATGGCTTAACAGGCGTACAAGGAGAGGCAATGGAAGCATTTATTGCTGAATATAATACTACGCAAAAGACACACATAATTAAAGGTGTGTCTTTTGATAGTTATGATGTTACTGCAAAAGCCCTAGAAGCAGCACTTGCTAGAGGCAAAGGTCCAGGAGTCGTTCTCCTTGAAGATTATCAAATGTATAGTTTTGCAAAAAAAGGGGGGTTAAGATCTTTAGATAGCTTTATTGATCAAAGACCAAACTTTGATTTGAAAGATATTTATCCTAAGTTTTTAGCGCAAGTTACGATTGATGATAAAATATTTGGGTTGCCCATATATGGGACAACGCAGATCCTCTATTACAGAAAAGATTTGTTTAAGCAAGCGGGTCTTAGTGAGGCGGATCTTATGACTTGGGAAAGTCTTGCAGATGCCGCTAAGAGATTGACGGTTACCGGGCAAGATGAGATCTTGGTATATGGTTGGGAACCCATGCAGGGAAGAGAAAACTTGATTGATGCCACCATCAATCGAGGTGGTCGGATATTAAGTGAAGATGGTACGAAAGTGTTGATTAATGAAGAGCCCTGGATTTATACATGGGAGCAGTTTCGAAAATGGATACATGATGAGCAAATCATGAAAGTACATTATGGCGGTGAAGGTTGGCAGTATTGGTATGCCACAATTGATGATGTGTTACAAGGTAGGGCGGCAGGCTATACAGGTTCGGCAGGTGATGCTAGAGAATTGGATTTTAATATTATTGGCGCGCAAATGCAACCTTATTGGGAAGGCTTCGAGAGTCAACCGGTTGGTGTCCATAATGCACATACGATTTGTATACCTACATTTACCAAGGATGAGATCGCTATGGCGGCATTTGAGTGGATTGAGTATTTTACCAGTAAAGAAATGACCGGAAAATGGTCTATGGAAACAGGGTATTTGCCCATTCGTATGTCAGTCATTGAAAATAGTGATTTTAGAAGTTATATGGAGAAAAATGAGCATCTTAAAGTAGCCATGGATCAAATGAAAAAAACCACCAGTATAACATACGACCCTACAGGCGGTTCAATATATGAAGCCTTAAGAATTGCAGCTGAGAAGGTAGAAATTCTAAATATACCGACCCAAATAGCCCTTGATGAAGCTCAGGATGTTGCCCAACAGGCTTTAGATGAGTATCTTATTAGAGGTGCCCAATGAGAATTAAACATCTAAGAAATAAGTATTTTTTGTTCATAACAGTGTTAACAATTGGTATCATTGTCATACTTGGTGCCATTTCGATTACTATATTTTCAAACGCTATGCTAAAAGAAGTAAAAACAATTGCAGATCAGAAAATTCAAATCATTAGTAGTGATTTGGAAGATGAGTTAAAGAATGTGTTTAGTATGAGTGAAAGGGTTCTTAACAATCAAGAGTTGGAAAGAAGGTTGTTGCTTGAGGAAAAAAATTATGAAAGCATGTATGAGAAAATGCGTGCCATTTCTGAAATAACAAGAGCCTATGCTTATGCAGATGTAGGTATTAATTCTATATTTTTTATGGATAAAGCCCATCAAATATACGACCCATTTTATATGATATCACCTTACAAAGAAATAATTGATCAATATGAAGCCTATAGAGATTTCAAGACCTCAGGGGCCTATTCAGCGTTTTCATTACCTACTAACTTTCCAAGTAAATTTGATACGGAACCGGGGAATAAATCTACCATAACTTTTTTTGAAATGTATTTATCAAAGAATGATTACCAAGAGATGGGTACGATTTTAACCAATGTAAAAATAGATTATTTATTTATGACGTTTAGAAACGCCTGTAAAACAGAATTTCATTCAGCTTATGTAGTTGACTCTGCGGGGAATGTCATCTACAGAGTAGAAGATCATACCAGTAAAGAAGTCATATCCATAAATAGTATCAATAAATTAGACAATCAAAGTGGTATCCTTAATGTTAACGACAAGGATTTTTATTATATAAAAAAAGGCTTGGATAGTTACTCAGATTGGCAAATCATCGGCATTATGGAATATAATCATTTAAAAACAGGTACGAATGCTATATTAAAATACTATTATGTCATCGGTTTGTTGAGTGTCATTGTCATTATTATTGCATCATTTATATTTGCAAAGAGAATAACAAAACCGATTTTATCACTAAAGGCATCTATGGATATATTGGCTACAGGAGAATGGCCACAACCTCTGGTTCCGACAACCCATGATGAAATAAGATCACTGATTGAAGGCTATAACAACATGTTGGCTGAACAACAAAAGCTCATTGAACAAATCTATTTAGAGCAAGAAGATAAAAAGAAAAAAGAATTGGAAACTGTAGAGCTAAAATTAGATTTGTTGCATTCGCAAATCAACCCTCATTTTATCCATAATACCTTACATACCATGCAATACCTTTTGAAAATCAATAAAACAGAAGGGCTATTAGAGATATTGACATCCTTTAACCGTTTATTGAGATTTAATATGTCTATTGACAAGACATTTATTACTCTAAAGGAAGAAAAACTGTGTATCGATAGTTATATTAAGATCTTAGAATACCGATATAACCAGGAATTTTGTGTTGTCTATGAATTGGACGAAGCCTGCCATCATTTTATGATTCCGAAACTGATCTTACAGCCTCTAGTTGAAAATGCCATCTATCACGGTATCATACCAAAGAAGTCTGAAGGAAAAGTTATTATCTCCATGCGACTTGATGGATCTTTTTTGAAAATCAAAGTAGAAGACAATGGTGTCGGCATTGAAACCAATAGGATTAAAGATATACTTTTAAACAAAGAAAAGGGAAACAGCGGTTCTTTTAATCAAATCGGTATTCATAATATTGATAAAAGGTTGCGCCTTATTTATGGTGAAGAAGCCGGTCTTAGAATCATGAGTGCTGTAGGCGAAGGAACCGTGGTAAGTTTTAACATACCGTTGGATCAGCTTGAAAGCGAACAGTAGTAATACCTATGGAGGATGTGAACATGAAGAAATCCATTATAATCATTGATGATGAAATGCCATCAAGGGAATCGTTAAAAACATTTTTGGCATGGGAAAATACAGACTATTATATCTTGAGAGAATTTGATAATGGACCAGAGGCCATAGAGTTTTATAATCATAACAAAGTAGATATCATCATTACGGACATTCAGATGCCGACGATGGATGGCTTGACATTGATCAAAATAGTTAAGAGCATCAATAAGCAACAAGATATCATCGTGTTAAGTTGTCATGAAAAATTCTCTTATGCTAGAGAGGCCATGCGCTATGGTGTTAATGACTATTTAATTAAGGATATGCTTACCGAGGAAGATCTCCTTGAAGCGCTCAACAAAAGCAACAGACAGCAAGAAGATTTGGTAGTGGAAAAAACGCCGAATACTTCCCTTAACCTATCGATTGAGAAGCTACTGGATGAGAAGGATACTTTTGATTGTCCACCAGAGGTTGAGGCGGGTTATTATGTTCTTTTTGTAATAGCCTTTGATGTGCCTATGGTTACCCAGGATGCCATGAACTGTGACATGGATTTTGAAAGCATAGAAAAAGTTAGAAACGCTCTTGAAGTGAATCTGGGTATTACGAGAGAGCGGTTGGCGCAAAAAGGAAATCGTCAATGGGTACTTTTGACAGAGATGAATCAAGTGAGCAGCCAGCTCAAGTATATTTATGACAGTCAGAGCATGGCAACAAGGGTCCGAAAAATTATATCTGAAATGATGTTTTGTGATTTTACCATTGGTATCAGTCGAGGTTTTAAGGGTATATCGGATATAATACACAGATATGAAGAGGCAAGTGATGCCTGTAAATACAGAGTTTTTTTAGGTGAGAACAAAAATATATTTTATAATACAGTGTTCACACAAATGACCAACTTTAATCCTAATCGTCTGGATGAAATGATAGATAAGGCACATAAATACATGGAAGCAGGCAATCTGAAGGCGATGCTGGATACAGTCGAAAGTATCTATTTAGAAGATATAAAGGGATTCATGCAGTACAACTATATTCGGTATGTAAATGCGCGTATTATTTCTTTGTTGGTTGATTATATCAGGAGAAATGATTTGTCCTATGGGTGGGTATTTGGTAAGGATTTTATTCCGTTAAATGAATTAGATGATCACAACACCATAGAGGAAATCATTGCTTGGTTTTCCACAATCATCAAGAGAATCATGGAGCAGAATCCGTCAGAAGAAGAACAAGATTATAGCTTAAGAGTGCTGCAAACCATTCAATTAATTAATAAACACTATACAGAAGGGATACAACTTACGGATTTATCTCAAAGGTTAGGCATACATAAAGTATATTTATCAAGAATTTTCAAAGAAGAGACAGGGAAAAATGTAACACAGTACATACAGGAATTAAAAATCAATGATGTAAAAAAAATGCTAACAGGTGCCAATCAATCTATCCAGGAAATAGCTGAGACATTAAATTATTCAAGTCCACAGCAACTCTCATCCGTATTTAAAAAAGAAACCGGTATGACTCCAAAAGCCTACAAAAAATTAATGTTTGGAAAATTGGTTAAGGCGTCAAAACTATATAGTTGAACTTTCTCATACCATATATAGTTACGAATGTATCAACGTAATCTATATATGGCATGTGAACTAAGTGAAACTTAGTTTTGACCCTTTAACCAAAATTAGAGTTAAATTAACGTACAAAAGGTTAATTCGGACTCTTTTTTTTTGGTGCAAAAAATCATATACTCATAGAAATTCAAAGAAATAGAGCTTGGTGAAAGGAGATAACTATGATTATCGGACACAAAGGAACCTCTGCATATGCACCAGAAAATACGCTGGCATCTATAAGAAAAGCTGTCGAGATGGGTGTAAAATGCATAGAAATCGATGTGCAGCTGACGAAGGATAAGGAAATCGTTGTCATTCACGATTACACCCTTAATCGCACAACCAATGGAAAAGGCTGGATCAAAGAAAAAACCCTAAAAGAGATCAAAGTTTATGATGCAGGTAGTTGGTTTGGTAAGACATTTGAGGATGAAAAGGTGCCGACGCTTGCGGAAGTGGTGAAGATTTTACCAAAGGATGTATGGTTGAATATCGAAATCAAAAGCATTGCCAGAGAGCGTGGGGATATTGAGGCGCGTATACTGGCTATAGTGAAAGCTCATGACATCTTAGATAGGGTCATCATATCTTCTTTTGATCATGTAAGTCTGCTTAAATTCAGAACGCTGGATCAAGATATAAAAATTGGTCTTCTAATCTATGCATATTGGATAAACCCATGGGAAATGATTGAGTTATCCGGTATCAAACCCTACAGCATTCATCCGGCTATAGAATATTTAGATGAAGCTTTTGTAGTTGAAGGTAAGAAAAGGGGTTATAAAGTGTTTCCATATACGGTCAATTCAATAGATGAATACCATTATGCTATGCAACTAGGCGTAGATGGGGTTTTTAGTGATTATCCGGATTTGGCTGAAAGAAATCAGTAAAAGGCTAGAATGCAAAATTCATTTAATGAAATTGCAAATATAAGGAGGAAGTGAAATGAACATAATTAAGAAATTCAAAGAAGGACCGAAGATTGATAAAGCAATTTATTGGCCTTCAGTAATCATCACCATTGCACTTGCAGTCTATTTTGTATTGAATCCTGAGAGCAGTTTGGTCAAACTGAATGCCGTATTCAACTATATGACAAATGAGCTGGGATGGACGTACATTTGGTTCACCTTAGCGGCTTTTGCCAGTGCGATTTATTTGATATTTGGTAAGTATGGGAAGGTTATATTGGGGGCACCTGGGGAGAAACCCGATTTTTCAACCTTCTCTTGGATCGGTATGATTTTTACCGCATCCACAGGATCCTCACTGCTTTATTGGGGAACCATTGAATGGATTTATTACTGGCAGTCACCACCTTTTGGTGCGGAAGTAGGATCATGGCAGGCAGCTGAATGGGCATCCACTTATGGTCTATTCCACTGGGGAGCAACAGCTTGGGCTATGTATGCGGTTGTATCCGTTGCCATCGCTTATGTGTATCATGTAAGAAAAAAACCGATACTAAGATTATCAGAAGCTTGTAGAGGTTTAATGGGTGACAGAGTAGATGGTTGGATGGGTAAACTTATTGATATATTCTTTGTATTTGGTCTTATAGGTGGTGTTACAACTTCCATGGGACTTGGGACACCTATGCTTACAGCAGGCATTAGTAAACTAACAGGTATTGCACACACCCAAGAACTAGAGATCATCGTTATTACCATATGGACATTATCCATTGGTGTTACAGTATTCCTTGGTCTTGAAAAGGGGATTAGAAGATTATCAGACCTTAATATTTACTTGGCTTTTGGAGTGTTGACATTTTTACTCGTACTTGGCGGACATACTGTATTTATTCTTAATCAATCAACGACAGCAATGGGACTGATGTTCTCAGAACTGATTAATATGAGTTTTTGGACAGATGCCGTAGGTCAATCCAAACATCCACAATGGTGGACGATTTTCTACTGGGCTTGGTGGGTAGTTTACGCACCGGCTATGGGTCTGTATATTGCTAAAATATCAAAAGGTAGAAGTATTAAGCAAGTTGTTTTAGGTTCTGTTTTTTGGGGATCTCTAGGCTGCTGGGTATTCTTCTCAATCCTAGGAAACTATTCCATGGGTCTTCAATTAAGTTTTAATAACCCGGAGTTATTTCCAGGCAGAGGCTTAGATGTCATATCTATATTTGAAAATCTAGGTCCGGCATGGGCAGTTGTAGAAACCATAGCAGCAGCGCCACTTGGAAACATACTTCTGTTTGCTTTTATACTATTGGCCTTTATTTCTATGGTAACAGGACAGACGACCATTGCATTTACTTTGGCATCTGTTACGACGAAAGAACTCAAAGAAGAAGATGAACCTGCCAGATGGAATTCCTTCTTATGGGCATTGATATTAGGCTCTATATCTATCTCCCTCCTACTATTCAATGCATTAAAGCCATTGCAGACCACCTCAATCGTGGCCGCTTTCCCCTTAATGTTCGTATTGATCATTGTAGCGGTCTCATTCTTTAAAATGATTGAGAAAGATAAGGTGGTTGAAAAAAGGGAAGGAAGTAGCGAGTAGTATTTCCACAGTTTGGAGAAAGCCATGGATGACTCCATGGCTTTCATTATTGATCGGGGTGTGCAATGTTTAAATTCATTGAGGAAAAAACAAGAAATAAAATTGTTTTCGTCTTATCTATTTTAATTATTACGGTTATATCCTTGTGGGGTATATGCGCTCCAAATTCTTTGGGAGAAAAGGCTTCCTCTGCATTTGAATTTTTAGTAACAAGATTTGGTTGGTTTTATTTGCTGTCGGTATCTGTTTTTCTATTTTTCTGTATATATTTGATATTCAGCCCATATCGCAATCTGAAGCTTGGAAAAGATGACTCAAAACCTCAATTCTCCAATTTCTCATGGTTTGCTATGCTCTTTAGTGCAGGCATGGCCATTGGTCTTATATTTTGGGGTGTGGCAGAACCACTCAGTCATTTTGCCAATCCACCATATGGATTAGCTGAACCTGGTAGTCAAAAGGCTGCAGAATTATCACTTCGATTCTCATTTTTTCATTGGGGTTTACATGCTTGGGCCAATTATGCATTGTTTGGTCTTGCTATTGCTTACTTTCAACTTAGAAAAGGATATCCGGGTCTTGTCAGTAGTATTTTTATACCAATCATTGGAGAGCGGCATGCTAAAGGCGTTATCGGCATGCTAATAGATTTATTAGCCATTTTTGCTACCGTAACAGGTATTGCTACAGATTTAGGATTGGGAACGCTTCAGATCAACAGTGGCTTAAATATGCTCTATAATGTACCTGAAACACGAACCGTTCAGGTGATCATCATACTCGTAGCGACAGTTTGTTTTATCGCTTCAGCGGTAAAAGGGCTAGATAAAGGTATAAAGAAATTGTCAGTTCTTAATCTGGTATTGTCCATATTTTTGATTGTTCTAGCAGTTGTAATAGGGCCTCAGTTAGAAATGGCGAAAGGTCTAGTCAAAGGGATCCAAGATTATGGTTTGAATTTTATCGGTGACGGTTTACCATGGTTTGCATTGAAGCACCATAGTGATTGGTTGGGTAATTGGACCATTTTCTATTGGGCATGGTGGATTGCTTGGACACCTTTTGTAGGTACTTTCATAGCGCGCATTTCATGGGGAAGAACCATAAAGGAATTCATCATTGGTGTTTTGTTTGTACCTACTTTAGGATCTATGGTCTGGTTCTGTGTCTTTGGCGTGCTTGGCACCCATCAAGGCTTGGAAGTTGCCAAAATGGCCTTATCATCGATTCCGACAGCTTACTTTACCATAATGTCTAAGTACCCTTTAAGTGGCCTAATTTCTTTTGTCACGGTGTTATTATTATTTATTTTCTTTGTAACTTCTGCAGACTCATCCACCTTTGTTCTTGGCATTTATACATCGGGGGGGAATCCGAATCCCACAGCAAAAAAGAAGGTGGCTTGGGGTATTACCCAATCTGTGTTAGCTTTGGCACTACTTCTTGCAGGTGGCTTAGAGGTTCTACAAACAGCCAATATTGTAGCGGCATTTCCCTTTGCAATCATCATGCTGCTTTCTATTGTGGCTTTAGTGAAGTCATTAAGAGAAGAAGGGGTAGCACAAAAACGTAGATTGGTTAAGCAAAAAAGTAAGTTCTTATTATTAGATAAAAAAACAGAATAGTCGATTGTCGTTTTTGTGCAAAAGAGATATAGTTACAATAACAGTAACGATACAGCAACGATAACCGTCATGATTCAGGTAGTTGGATAGAAAACTGAAGATCAGTAGACTTTTGTAGATGGAGAAAGAATCTTTTCTTTTATTTTGCGTTCATTTGGATACAGTTAGAAAAGTAGGGGTGTTAAGTATGATTAATAAAAGTCAACAAAGTACGATAATAAATGGAAGTAATAAAAGTCACATATGGAATATTCCGGCCTTTCTGGTCATTAGCTTATTAACGGTGATTACAGGGGTTTTGCTTCTGATGGATTTACCAAGGCTTCAATTGTTGGACTATGTTGTAGACTTGAATGCATTGATTAAAAGTATGTTTACCATATTTTTGGCTTGTGTCATTGGATCAACTATTGGATGGGAGCGGGAAAGTCGTAATAGACCGGCAGGTCTTAGAACCTACGCTCTGGTATGTATGGGATCGGCACTTGTTATGATTACGTCATTTAGTATTTTCGAAGAATACCATACAGTGGTGAATTCTGACCCTGCTAGACTCGGTGCCCAAGTTATAAGTGGTATTGGTTTTCTAGGTGCCGGTACCATCATCAGGGACAAGTTTTCAGTTAAGGGACTAACAACAGCTGCTTCACTTTGGGTTGTGGCTTGTATTGGATTGGCTATTGGATCCGGTATGTACTTAACCAGCATGATTATTAGCATTGTCGTCTATTATATTCTACATAATTTAAGATGTATGGAAGACATCAAAGCTGAAAAAATGAACTATGAGATCCTTATTCGATTAAAAGAAGAGAATGGGCAAATAAAAGCCATTCACAAAATTATGGATAAGTATGAGATTGTTGTTAGAGATATCAACATTGTCTATGGTCAAACCAGTTTTTTGGAAGAGGACAATGAAGACATTAATATTGTAATCCATGCCATGATTTTAGATCATTTTATTGATAAATTAATTGTTGAACTAAGCGGTCTAAGTGGCGTTGTTTCACTATCATGTGGTGAGGAGTAAGAGCCCATGAAAACCCTTCCACAGTCTGTATAATAACAGTCAAAGAAAAAAAGCTGTAAACCCTTATAGAATCAAGGTTTTACAGCTTTTTTCTTTAACGCACGCAGTAGGACTTGAACCCACAACATTCTGATCCGAAGTCAGAGTGTTGAAATGGCTGAATCCGTTGTTATCAAGTAGCTTGATGGATTTCGTTTTGTTCTTTGACCTTGTTTTGACCTGTTGAACTTTGATTTACTTTACTTAAAAAAGCATCAATTTTAGATTTATCCGTTGTGTTTGATTCGTCTAAATGAGTGTAAATACTCAATGTTGTGTTGATGTCCGAATGGCCCAAGAGATATTGAGCCTTCTTAATATCAACTTCCGCATAATACAGCATAGTTGCATATTCATGCCTTAATTGATGCGCTGTTATATTAATGACTTGAAGATTAGGTGTACCACCAGCTGCAGCATTGACCTTTCTTTTTATACTTTCCCAAAAGGCTCTATAAGAATCTTGAGTCATCAACTCACCTTTTGAGTTTGTAAATAAGTTAAATTCAACTGTATCAATATAATTCGATATTATATCTATCGCAATATCAGGTATATGCACACGTCTAAAACCTACCGCCTTGGGGTCCTTAAAGAATGGCTTCCGCTCTTTGAAGTATATGGCCTTATTAATATCTATTTCTCTCTTTTCGAGATCTACATCACGCCTATTTAGTGCCAATAATTCACCACGCCTTAATCCGCAGTACCTTGCAATAGTAACAAAAGCAAGGTGTTTGGGTGGTAAGTCAGAACGATCTAGCGCTTTTCTTTCCGAATCAGTTAGCATTCCTTTCTTACTCTTGACCTTCTCAGGCATTTCAACGGCATCCATCGGATTCTGATATATTATCTTTAGTTGGATGGCCTTTTTTAATATTGCATTATAAGTCATGCCGATCTGTTCAACTGTCCTAGTCATACCCTTATTGTGTCTGTCATTAATTAGAGATTGTATATGGTGTGTTTTGAGCTCCATTATAGGGATACTTTCATGATCTTTGATATGGCATCTAATTATAATGTCATACATACGCCATGTGTTATAGCTCTTATTGGTCTTGTAATCCTTTAGCCACTGATCGGACCATGTTCCTACCGTATACCCTTGATTATCAAGGACTATACCTTTTGCCAACAGGCTTTTCATCTCTGCTTTCTTTTCGTCAAGTTCTCTTATAGTATGAGCATATATTGATTTTGTCTTTGGTCTGCCATCTTCATGGTAGCCTATTCTGATGTCGGCCTTATATCGTCCGTCAGCTCTTTTCTTGTACCTTGCCATACTCTCAGCTCCTTAAAAGTGCTCTAATACTCCAAATGGTTCAAAATTCACAACATACTTATCATCTATGCGATAAAATAAACCATACCTACGCTTGTAATAATTAATTGATTCCGTCAGAAATTCTTCCGTGATGCCCAGGTATTCCAGTAGATCTTCTTTTGTAGAACATCTAGCTTTATAAGCTTCTACAATCCTATTTAAAGATGCAACCTTTTCGTATCCCCATGCTCTGGCTCTATGTTCCTGTTTCCGATTGGATAAATCCTTTTGGTTCAGGATATCTCCACTCGATGTGTAGTAATGGCCTAATTCTTCAGCTAAGACGCATACCTTTTCTGTGCTGCTGATGTACTTGCTGATTCCTATTATTCCATCTGCATAAAGCCCCTTAACTTTCATGTCGATTTCATAAATATCATCAAGTCCACTGTCAATGATCAGTTCCTCAAACGTCATTTATTCACCCCTTAAATCTACTTATATGCTACAAAAGTTATACTTTTAGAAGACCAAAAATTTGGACTATAAATTATCTCCAGCTTTTTCCAGTCAACTGGGACTTCATAAGCTATAGCGCCGTTCATTTTCTTACCTTCAGCAACACTACCATCCAAAGTCTTATTTGCATCATCTAAAAGAGTTCCTGGAAAGGTTTGGTTGATACTATAATCATCGCAATATGCTTCAAAACTAAGCATTGAACTGACAGTTATGTCAGTTGTACTATTGTTTTCAATGGTGAAATCGCAAATAATGAAGACATATCCGTCAGCAGGTTTATTATATTGAGTACCTTCACTTTCTACTGCAGAATTATAAGTAACTAAAACATCTCTAAAGTTTGCGGTTTCACCTAATTCAAAAACAACTTTTTCTGTATCTTCAACTCGTTTAACTTCATTTGTACTACTCTCTTTAGGTGGATCAGCAACTTCTTCTTCAATTAAAGCATCGCTTTGTGTTGATTCGGTAGCAGTATTATCATTTGTATTAGTTACTTTTAGAGACGTTGATTCTGCATCTTTACTAGCTAAGTCGTTATCCGTCGTACTACTTCCTGCAGAATACAATGCCACAAAAGCCAGTATAAAAAATGCTACTGACATGACTTCAAACTTAATGATTTTACTTCGACTATATGGTGGCTGTGGAACAAACACCTTTGGACTTATCATCCCAATAACAAAAAGAATAAACATTATAATACTAAGAAACCCAAAAATAAAAAATAATGAACCACCTATTACTCCTGACATATTTAATACCTCCCCTTGATAATTATGTAAAGTTTATTGTTTCCTTTTGCTTCTAACAAATTGTTTGAACGCCTCTATCTCATCCAGTTCCTCATCTGTCCATTCATCCCCATCATGATGTGCTGCTATAGTTTGGATATCGTCTTGTTTATCTTCCCACCCCATTAGGTATGCGGCACTTGTGTTTAAAGCTTTTGCAAAGTGTTCTATTTTTTCAATACTTAATGACTTTATATCTCCATCTTCATATCTTTTTACGGTACTTTCATGAAGAGATACTAAGAGTCCTATCTCTGCTCTAGTCAATCCTTTAGATGTTCTTTCTTTAAAAAGCCTTTTGCCTACTTCTATGTTATATTCCTGACTCATAAGATACCTCCTATATAATACTTAATAATATTGTACTACTAAAATTACTGGCGTGCAAGAAATATGTAATAATAAGTAAAAAAACTTGCATACGAGTATTGACAACTTGCACAGAGGTATGCTAACATTCAAACATAACTTGCACAGCGTGCATGAAATGAAAAGAGGTGAACTATGGATATTCAAAAATTAAAAGGAAAACTTCTTGAGCGTGGTAAGACATATGCTGATTGTGCTGCACACTTAGGGATAAGCGTTACAACTATTAGTAATAAGTTGAATGACAAATCAATACTCGATATTTCGGAAGCCAATGATCTCTCTGATTATTTAGAGTTAACCGAAAGAGAGAGAATTGATATTTTTTTACCGACACGCTTGCATGACATGCAAGAAAAGCAAGGAAAGGACGTGTAAGAATGTACGAAAAGCGGTTCATGAGCATAACGGAATTGTGCAAGACTGGCTTACCAAGAAAAATGCTTAATCGCTTGTGTCACGTAAAGGATGCACCAGTGGTTAGGACAAGCCAAACCGCAAACGGCAAGTATTTAATTGACACAAGTAAACTGGATGATTTTATAAGGAGAATAAGCTGATGAAAGGATAGGACATGACAACAGATAAAATTCTAGAAGAAGCATTGATTTCTGGTATCAAAGCTACTAAAGAACTACTATCAATGGCTAAAGCAGCAGGAGACAAGAATAGAATTACTTGGTGCAACAGAATAATAAAAGATGAAGAACAAGACCTGAGAGATCTTCAGATAAAGATGAAAGAAAGTAGGGATAGATCATGACAGCTAAATGCACCAAATGCCTTCATGTATGGAATATAAGTGTTCACAAGAAAGCTAAGCATCTTAAGAAATATGTCTGTCCAACTTGTGCAACAAGAAAGAGGTGAGCTCTTTGACTACAGGTGAAAATATAAAAAGGCTTCGAAAAGAACGCGGACTTACACAAAAAAAATTGGGTGAATTGTCCGGAATAAATGAAGTTCAAATAAGACAATATGAGCTTGGAAGAGCTAATCCAAAACTCGATACATTGAAAAAACTCTGCTCGGCCTTAAACGTAACATTGCATGAAGTTTTAGATGATAACTGGGATGAGATGAATGAAGAAAAGAAAATGGGATTTAAAGAGAATCTTCAAAAACTACTTGATGAAAATAATTTAAACGTTTCACAACTTGCTGATCTTATCGGCATCCCAAAAAACACGCTTTATACCATAATGTCTAGAAATAGCACAAGAATTGACTTTCGTATACTTGAAAAAATCGCAAAAGCTTTTTCAGTTACCATTGAAGAGCTGATAAGCGATGAATATGAACATAAGGATGTAAGCATATCTAAAGAGTTAAACAGAATAAGAAGCAAAAAGCTACAGAAAATAATGAAACCGATACAGGACTTTATGAATGAGGAGTGTTGCCCTCACGATATGTTGGTTATCCAACGAGGCAATGCACAACTGTTTTCGGGAGAACTATCAATTAGGCTTGATATCTTGGATTAATAAGAAAGAGGTGAAAGATGAATCATAAACTAGTAATGGCAGCATGGACCGTCACGATCATCATAATCATGGCACTTGTAATGGTAGTTCCAATTGAAGCCATTAAAGTCATGAGACAAACAGTACTCGAGTACTTTGGCCTTACATTATTCGCACTGGTCCTATTGTTGTTTGGATGCGAAGTGTGGAGCTGGAGGCATTAAAAAAAGTCCACCAAGAAGAAATGGCAGACCCTAGACAAGTTGATTGTACCATTTCTTCTTTATGAAATCAAGAAAAGGAGAACCTTATGAGTAGGGAACTAGATCCGGATGCGTTATTCCGTGAAATCGATAGTAGGCAAGATGAAAAAGTTAAATCCATTGGCTACATGTTAGATGAAAGAGAGGAACGAAGAATGAAATATGATTATGTTGCTATTGCTAGAGAGTTAATACATAAGTTTCCCAGATTTGATAATAATCTAGTTAAAAAGATGTTAGACCTAAAATCAATGACTAATTTTTATATCTTAAAAATTGAAAAAGCCATCAATGATGAAGGTTACGATCTTATTAAAATTGGTACTGGTTACTACGAAATCAAGATAAATGAAGAAACAAAGGAAGTCCTTGAATTCATAGACAAGGATAAGAAGGAGCGTGTTGAAAGTGTTGAAGTGGTTAAAGCGGAAGTTGAGACTAAGACGGTTGAAGAAGTAGTTGTAGCTGAAGAATTTATGATGCAAGAAGGACAGGTAATTGATCCAACTCTTGCATTGCTGAAAAATGCTATCAAAGAGCCAGAGAAGCTAATTGAAATGAACCATTTCTTTGTATCTCAAGGAATTGGACTTGCTTTTGTGATTAAAGACGTAGAATTAGTAGAGAGGGGAAAGCGCTAATGATAAGCACGACTTTATTTATACAAACAAATAATCACGAGTACATAACGGTTGACACAGATTTGGAATTTAATATGGCAATTGACTTAGTTTTAAAGAAAGGTACCTATTGCCTTGTACGACGTATTGTATCAACCCAAGAAGATTATTGCAATAGACGTAACTGGAAATACAATCGAGTTCTTAGGAGAAGAAATCTAGGAGGTTTATATGAGTTTAAAGATTAATAGACTTGAAATCGAAAATGTGAAGCGTATCAAAGCCGTTAAGTTAGAGCCGACAAAGAACGGGTTAACGGTAATAGGTGGGAACAATAGGCAAGGTAAAACCTCAATACTTGATTCAATTGCTTGGGTGCTTGGTGGAGAGAAATATCGACCATCTAACCCTCAAAGAGAAGGGTCAGTTATTCCACCTAATCTACAGATTATTATGAGCAATGGACTTGTTGTTGAGAGAAAAGGCAAGAACAGCAGCCTTAAGGTTACAGACCCTAATGGTGGTAAGGGTGGACAACAGTTATTAGATGAGTTTGTAGAGCAATTGGCCATTGATTTGCCAAAGTTCATGAATTCCACTTCAAAGGAAAAGGCTAATACATTACTACAGATTATTGGTGTTGGTCCACAACTTAAAGTGCTTGAGCAGAAAGAGACTGAGTTATACAACAAGCGCCATGCCATGGGTCAAGTCATGGATCAAAAGGAAAAGTACGCTAAGGAACAAGTTTACTATCCGGATGTTCCTAAGGATTTGATTTCTGCATCAGACTTGATTAAGCAGCAACAGGAAATCTTGGCTAAGAACGGTGAGAACAACAGGAAGCGTGACAAGGCTGAGAAGATTCAAGAGAACATATACCTCATGAACAGACAGATCATGCAGACTCAAGAGACGCTTAAGGCGATTCAAGAGAAGCTTGAGAAGGAGAACGCTGAACTTGCTTTACTTAATGATGATCTAGCCACTGCTAAGAAGTCACTGATTGACCTTCAAGATGAAAGCACTGAGGAACTTGAGAACAACATCAATAACATTGATGCCATTAACCAGAAGATTCGTTCGAACCTTGACAAGGAAAAAGCTGAGGATGATGCACTCCAATATAAGCAACAATATAGCAAGCTATCTGCTGAAATCGATGAAGTTAGGAAGGCCAAGGCTGATTTACTTAATAACGCTGAACTACCTTTACCTGGCTTAACGGTTGACGATGGTGATCTACTTTACAACGGTAGTAAATGGGATGGTATGAGCAGTGCAGATCAGTTGAAAGTAGCAACCGCCATCGTTCGTAAGCTTAATCCTAAGTGTGGTTTTGTACTCCTTGACAAGCTTGAACAGATGGATTTACAGACGCTTACAGAGTTTGGTTCTTGGCTTGAACAAGAAGATTTGCAGGCTATAGCTACCAGGGTAAGCACTGGTGGTGAGTGCAGCATTATCATTGATGATGGATATGTCCTTGGTGATGAAGTCAGCAGTATAAAAGAAGAAGTGGCTACTATTAATACAAATCAATGGAAAGAGGGACAATTCTAATGAATATTTCAACAGGAAAGATTGAATCAGCTCAAAAAGTTGTCGTATACGGTCCAGAGGGCATTGGTAAATCAACATTTGCTTCTAAGTTTCCAGATCCTTTGTTTATTGATACCGAGGGAAGTACAAAGCATATGGATGTAAGAAGGACGGATAAGCATAAGCCAAGTAGTTGGACTATGTTATTTGAACAAGCCAAGTATGTTAAGAACAATCCTACTATTTGTAAAACACTTGTCATTGATACAGCAGATTGGGCAGAGAAGCTTTGTTCGGAATATGTATGCTCAAGTGCACAGAAGAAAAGTATTGCTGATTTTGGATATGGAAACGGATTTGTTTATTTAGAAGAGGCATTCGGTAAGCTTTTGAACCTTCTTGAAGAAGTGATAGATGTAGGAATTAATGTTGTTGTTACGGCTCATGCTCAAATGAGGAAATTTGAACAACCAGATGAGTTAGGATCATATGACAGATGGGAATTAAAACTTCAAAAGAAAACCGCTCCATTATTAAAGGAATGGGCCGATGCAGTACTATTTGTCAATTATAAGACCTATGTGGTTAATGTTGATGGTCAAGGCGTTCAAAAAGGCAAGAATAAGGCGCAAGGTGGTAAGCGTGTTATGTATTCCACTCACCATGTTTCTTGGGATGCTAAAAACCGTTGGGGACTTCAAGAAGAACTTCCTTTTGAGTTTGAGTCTATTAGTGATCACATCCCATCTTGTTCAACTATTAAATCAAATGAGCCGGTTAAACAGGTAGAACCAGTAGCAACACCTTCAAACGTTGTTCAAGAAGTTAAGGTCGCTGACAGTCCACAAGGTATCGAGGTAATACCTCAAAGTAACACTGATGCGCCTGAAGGTGTTCCAAAACCTCTATGGGATATGATGACTGCCCACAATGTTGAAGAAAGCGAGATACAGGAGGCAGTGGCAAGTAGAGGTTACTATCCAAAAGAAACACCGATTGCTAATTATGATCCGCAGTTTATCAGTGGGGTACTAATTGGAGCATGGGATAAAGTGTATGAGCTGATTAAGGTCATACAACAAAGAAACGGTAAGTTTGTACCAGTTGGTGATGAAAAGATGCCATGGGACAACTAACAAATAGACACTACTTAATTAATGCTGACAACTAAGGAGAAATGAAATTATGGATAACAATTTAGAAAAAGAATTAAGCTGGGATGATCAAATCGAAAATGATGGGCAAGATTTTATAATTTTACCTGAAGGTGATTATGATTTCGAGGTTACTAGTTTTGAAAGAGCTAGACACGATGGTAGTGAGAAGCTTCCACCATGTAACAAAGCAGTTGTGTTCATTAAAGTAACAGCAACAACAGGTGAGTCTACAACTATTAAGCATAATCTTTTCTTACACACTAAGACAGAAGGTATGTTATGTGCATTCTTCACAGGTATTGGCCAAAGAAAAAAAGGTGAGAAGGTCACTATGAATTGGAATGCAGTTACCGGCTCAATTGGTCGTTGCAAGGTAGGCATCAAGAAATGGAAAAATGAAAAGGGTGAAGAACTTACCTTCAACGAGATTAAAAAGTTTTATGAGCCAGCTGATGGCGCTCAAACTAAGAGCATCGTACCGGGGCAATTCTAGAGGGGAGTGATTGCATTGCAACTCCGAAAATATCAAGAAGAAGCAAAGGATTCAATATTAACAGAATGGAAGAACGGGAACCAGCGTACCTTGCTGGTACTCCCGACTGGTACCGGTAAGACTATTGTTTTTGCCAAGCTTGCTGCTGAATGTGTAAAGCTTGGTGATCGTGTTTTGATTATGGCTCATCGTGGTGAGTTACTTGACCAAGCTGCTGATAAGATTATGCAGTCAACTGGTCTTGGGTGCGCGGTTGAAAAAGCTGAGGACACAAGCCTTGGAAGTTGGTTTCGGATCGTTGTTGGCTCCGTACAATCCTTAATGCGTCAAAAGCGATTAGACCAGTTTGACCCAGATCACTTTGACACGATTATAATTGATGAGGCTCATCACTGCATATCAGATAGCTATCAAAAGGTTCTTAGTTATTTTAACCAGGCTAAAGTGTTAGGCGTTACTGCAACACCTGATAGAGGAGATATGAAGAACCTTGGCCAGTATTTTGAATCATTAGCATATGAATACACATTACCAAAGGCTATCAAAGAGGGTTATCTTGTACCTATTAAAGCTCAAACTATCCCACTAAAAATAGATTTAAGCGGCGTAAGCCAACAGGCAGGAGATTTTAAATCAAGCGATCTCGGTACCGCACTTGACCCTTATCTATATCAGATAGCAGAAGAAATGATTAAGTATTGCTCCAATAGAAAGACAGTCGTATTTTTACCGCTTATCAAAACAAGTCAAAAGTTTACTAATATTCTTAATGATAAGGGTTTCAGGGCAGCAGAGGTTAATGGTGACTCAAAAGATAGAGTTGAGATTCTTTCTGATTTTGTAAATGACAAATACAACGTTCTTTGTAACTCGATGCTACTAACAGAAGGGTGGGATTGTCCATCTGTTGACTGTATCGTCGTACTTAGACCAACTAAGATTAGAAGTTTATATTCACAGATGGTGGGACGTGGTACCAGGCTTTTCAAAGATAAGGACCACTTACTTTTACTAGATTTCTTATGGCATACAGAACGTCATGAACTTTGTCATCCGGCTCACCTTATTTGTGAGAATGAAGAAGTGGCCAAGAAGATGACTGAGAACATTGAAGAAGCAGGATGTGCAGTTGATATTGAAGAAGCTGAATCAAAGGCTAGTGAGGATGTTGTGGCCCAACGTGAAGAAGCTCTTGCGAAGCAACTTGCTGAGATGAAGCGAAGAAAGCAAAAGCTTGTTGATCCGTTGCAGTTTGAGATGAGTATTCAAGCCGAGGATTTAGTAGACTATACACCTTCGTTTGGTTGGGAGATGGGTCCGGCTTCCGAAAAGCAGTTACAAGTACTCGAAAAGTTAGGTATTCTTCCAGATCATGTCGAGTGTGCAGGTAAAGCAGCTAAGTTACTTGACAGACTTGATAAGCGTAGGACAGAAGGTCTTACAACACCTAAGCAAATCAGATTCCTAGAAAACAAAGGTTTTAATCATGTTGGGACTTGGAATTTTGATTCTGCCAAAGGTTTGATTGACAGAATTGCTGGGAATGGTTGGAAGATACCAAGAGACATTGATCCACATACTTATAAACCAAAGAATGAGGTGGCAGATTGGACAGACAGCAATATAACATTATAGAGCTACTAGAATATATAGATCCTTCTATGCTTGATTATACCGAGTGGGTGTCAGTGGGCATGGCTCTTAAGGATGAAGGACACACTGCAGCTGATTTTGATGCTTGGAGCAGAAGAGACATCGGACGTTATCATCCCGGAGAGTGTTTCAAGAAATGGGACACCTTCAAAGGGTCTGCCACTCCTGTTACTGCCGGTACTGTGGTGCAAATGGCAAAAGATGGCGGTTGGGTACCACCTCATCATGAGAACAGAGAACTTGGTTGGGATGACATCATTGGTTCAAGAGATAATTTGGTGGTTATTGACAAGAACTGGTTGGAAGGTAGAGAAGTTTTAGAACCTAATAAATGGAATCCCGTTGAACAGTTGGTTAAGTACCTTGAGACTTTGTTTCAATCTACTGAAAATGTCGGCTACGTGACCTCTAGTTGGGAAAAAGACGGTAGGCATATGCCAACCAAGGGCGCAAGTGATCGTACAGCCGGCGAACTGATTCAGCAGCTTAACAATTGTAAAGGTGACATTGGTTCGGTGCTTGGTGATTACAAGCCAGAAGTTGGTGCATGGATTAGGTTTAATCCTCTCGATGGTAAAGGCGTTAAAAACGATAACGTGACTGAGTTTAGATATGCGCTTGTTGAGTCAGATGATATGGAGCTTGATAAGCAAAATGCAATTATCAGGGAACTAGAATTACCGGTTGCTTGCTTGGTCCATTCAGGTGGTAAGAGCATCCATGCTATCGTTAAAATCGATGCAGCTAACTATGATGAGTACAGAAAACGTGTTGATTATCTATATGAGGTTTGTAAGAAGAATGGTCTTAAGGTAGATACTCAAAATAAGAATCCATCTAGATTATCACGAATGCCAGGCATTATGCGGAATGGTCAAAAGCAATTTCTTATTGATACGAACATTGGTAAAGAGTCATGGAATGAGTGGAAGGAATGGATTGAAGGTATTAATGATGATTTACCGGAACCCGAAAATATCGGAGATTTATGGGACAACCTTCCTGAGTTATCGCCACCTCTTATTCATGGCATGCTTAGACAAGGACACAAACTTCTACTTGCTGGACCTTCTAAGGCTGGCAAGTCATACTCTCTGATTGAAATGTGTATTTCTATTGCCGAGGGTAAGAGATGGCTTAATTGGGATTGCGCACAAGGCAAGATAATGTACGTTAATCTTGAGCTTGATCGTGCCAGTTGCCTACATCGTTTTAAAGATGTATATACTGCTCTTGGATGGGCACCAAATAACTTATCTAACATCGATATTTGGAATCTTAGAGGTAAGTCGGTACCAATGGATAAATTAGCTCCTAAGCTTATTAGAAGGGCACAAAAGAAGAATTACATAGCCATAGTTATAGACCCAATTTACAAAGTTATTACAGGTGATGAAAATAGCGCAGATCAGATGGCTCACTTTGTTAATCAGTTTGATAAAATTTGCACAGAACTTGGTAGTGCTGTCATATATTGTCATCACCACTCAAAAGGTGGACAAGGCAACAAAAAAAGTATGGACAGAGCTTCTGGCTCAGGTGTATTTGCCAGAGACCCTGATGCACTACTTGACCTTATAGAATTAGAATTAAGTGATGATGTTCTTAACAACGAAATAAATAAAGCTCTATGTAATGTCTGCATTAATTGGCTCAATAAATATGCTGAAGCTTATATGGATGAACGGGTGTCACAAGATGATATGTGTAGTCAGAACGCTATGCTAGATCATTGTAAAAAAGCTTTAAGCATCGAACAAGACAAAGCAATGCAGAAAGACTTATATGCTGCAAGGGATGCTGTCAAAAGCATATCAGCGTGGAGAATTGAAGGTACGTTGCGTGAGTTTCCAAAATTTAAGCCAGTCAATCTATGGTTTGAATATCCCGTACATAAGGTTGACAAGTCTGAAATATTAGAGGGCATAAAACTAGATACTGAAAGGGCTCCGTGGAAGAAGAATCTATCAAAGAAAAAGACTCCTGATGAAGCAAAGCAAGAACGTAAAGTATCTGTTGATTTAGCTATAGAAGCTTGTGGTATCAATGGTCAAGTCACTATTGAAGGGCTAAGTGAGTACATGGGTGTAACGGATAAGACAGTCAGGAACAGGCTGAAAGAACATGGTGGTTACTGGGTAGATGATGGCAAAGTTGGTAAGAAAAAATAGATAAGGAGTGTGAATATATGAAGTTAATTGAATTATTGAAGTGTTTTTATCCTAGTCAATCGATTCAAGTTTATATAATGGGTGAACAAAGGACTTATAATTTTATAACTAATCAGCTAATTGAATCTGAAAATACCGAATATCATGACTACATTGTCAGGACAGTAGACATATTTAGAGATGATTTAAAGCAGCTAAGGAACGTTATTAACATAATTGTAAGCCGAAATTGACATCACTATATCATAAGGGAAAGGGAAAAACTCGACACAATTTCCCTTTCCGTCAGAGGGAAAAACTCGAGGGAAACGGTTTCCTTTCCCTCTTCTCTGAGGGAAATTCTCGAAGGAAACGGTTTCCGAGGGAAGGGAAATTCTCGAGTCATTTTCCCTGTTTCCGTTAGAGGGAAATTCTCGAGGATTCTCGAGAATTACAGGGAAAGGGAAAACCCTATACTACGTATAGGTAATTTCCCTCGTTTCCCTCGCATGGTCATGGGGGTGAGTAGTGTGTGCTTAAGCGCTGCACACACAACACTCCTCCCCCTTCAATGACAAAAGGTTTTTAAAAATAAAAAGTAAATCAGTAAATTCAAATATTGAAATGTAAAGGTGTTGATTCAATGATTAGTTTTTTTCTTCACATGATTCCTCCGACAGTAACACATCAAGAAAAACAAGTTCATGTTGTTAAAGGTAAACCATTTTTCTATGAGCCAGAAGAACTTAAAGCAGCTCGTACAAAACTTAAAGCACATTTAAGTAAGCATTCACCTAGTGAGCCATTCACTGGTCCAATTAGATTAATTACAAAGTGGTGCTTTCCGATTACTGGTAAGCATACAAATGGTGAGTATAAAACTACTAAGCCTGACACTGACAATCTTCAAAAGCTTCTTAAAGATGTTATGACTGATTTGGGCTACTGGAAAGATGACGCATTAGTGGCCAGTGAAATTACCGAAAAGTTTTGGAGTGATGTACCTGGCATATTTATTAGTCTTGAAAGGTTGGAGTGATAGCATGAAAGTATGGCCAACCGTAGAGCAAGTGAAAGAGATTTATAAAGCAACTTATATTTTTTTCGACAAGTACAAAGATGTTGAGATTAACTGGGATGAATTAGCTGATGAAGTAACACTGCTATCTAACCAATATCCCTTTGACCTCTGCACTCAAATACTGGTGCATCACGTAGGACTCTTAGAAAACATTTATTCAGATAAGGAAGGATAGAGAGTATGGAAATGTCAGTAGAACAATTATTTGATCATTATGACAAGGACTACGAAGATACTTATTTTGGGAAAATGAAACTTAGAAAAATAGAAACACTAAAGGTAAAAGATGAGGCAAGGACCGCTAAGTACGAACAACGATTTGCCAATGCCTGCAAGTTGTTACCAATCAACGCCGAGTTCTCTATGCACATATTTTGCAAAGAAAATCATATGGATATGCTAGCATTTTTAAGACATCTGACACCTTGGCTAAAAGAAAAAGGATGGACCATGCACCGGGTTGAAAAGAAATATTTGATAAGGATGGGGGAATGGGATGACTGAATTAATAATTGACAACTTTGCAGGTGGTGGAGGTGCCTCATCAGGTATTGAAATGGCAACCGGTAGAAGTGTAGACATTGCCATCAACCATGATCCTGAAGCTATAAGAATGCATACCGTTAATCATCCAGCTTCAAAACATTATTGTGAGAATGTTTGGGATATAGATCCTGTTGAAGCTTGCAACGGAAGACCGGTCGGCTTAGCCTGGTTTAGTCCTGACTGCAAACACTTTTCAAAAGCAAAAGGTGGGACGCCGGTATCAAATCAAATTCGTGGGCTTGCTTGGGTGGCTGTAAGATGGGCAAAGAAAGTAAGGCCAAGGGTAATAATACTAGAGAACGTTGAAGAGTTTAAAACATGGGGTCCTTTGGTTGAAGTTGATGGGAAATTGTATCCGGATCCAAAGAAAAAAGGGAAGACATTTCACCACTTTGTTAAACAACTTGAAAAATTAGGCTATGAGGTTGACTTTAGAGAATTGAGGGCTTGTGATTATGGCGCTCCAACAATTAGAAAACGATTCTTCATGGTAGCCAGATGTGATGGTGAAAAGATTGTATGGCCAGTAGAGACTCATGGTGATCCTGAAATGATAGAAGCAAGATACGGAATGCTAAAGCCGTGGAGAACTGCTGCAGATATTATTGATTGGTCATTGCCATGTCCTAGCATATTTGAAAGCAAAGAAGAGATATTTGAAAAGTATGGACTCAGGGCTGTAAGACCTTTGGCAGAGAATACTTTAAAAAGATTAGCAGCCGGTATACAAAAATTTGTAATTGAAAATCCAAATCCATTTATTGTACAGGTAAATCACAGTGGATCATCTCATCATTACTGCAAAGAAGTTGATAAGCCACTTAATACAATTACTGCTACACATGGCTATGGTTTGGCAGTACCATATATTGCCAGTTATCATGCTCAAACAAGAGAAGGAGAACATAGAGGACAGGCAATTAATAAGCCACTTAATACAGTTGATACAAATCCAAGATATTGTGTAGTCATGAGTAATATCATGCAGATGAATAAAAACAGTATTGGTCAAAAAGTTGATAAACCTTTGAATGCCGTAACAGCTGGTGCCAATCATTTTGCAGAAGTAAGGACGTTTTTAATGTCATACTACGGAAGTGAAAAAGACTTAGGGCAAAAAATAGATGAACCACTAAGGACGATTACAACAAAAGACAGGTTTGGAATAGTGAAGGTAATGAAAAAGGACTATATGATTATGGACATTGGGCTAAGAATGCTGACGCCAAGAGAGCTTTTTAAAGCTCAAGGATTTGATGATGACTATATCATAGATCATGACGCTGACGGCAACAAATATAGCAAAAAAGAACAGGTAGCGCGATGTGGGAATGCAGTACCACCACCGTTTGCTAAAGCGCTTGTTGAATCAAATTTACCTGAATTGTGTAATCAAGAGATGACGGCATAAAACAACAATAGAAAGAGATTGAGAGGTAGATAAATATGGATAAATGGGAAGAATTAAAAGATTTTTTGAATGAAGGTATAAATTATTTGAACAAAATCAATAAAAATGAAGAATATGATAAACAGATTATTGGTTATCAAACTACATTAAAACGCATGAAGATGCTCGAAAGAAAAGAGAGTATTGAACAACAATAGTCACAGATAACCAATTAAAGAAAGAGATTGAGAGGTAAAAGATGAACGAAAGATTTTTAAGCAAAGCAAAAACGAAAAATGGAGAATGGGTTGAAGGTCTTGTCGTTGGTTATACACAAGGTGGATTGCATACTTTAAGAATACAAGCCATAAACAACACATATTACTACTTCGAAATAGACCCAAAAACATTATGTCAATGCACAGGATTAAAAGATAAGAATGGCAGGTTGATATTTGAGGGTGATATAGTGGAAGTATTTAATACATATGAAAACGAAATAGAAGTTATAACAGAAATAATTTGGGGTGAAGATTACCCAGCATTTGAACTTAAAGACACATTTTTTAGTGAGTGCAACAATTTATCTTTTATTATGGCGGAAGATTACACGATTGAAGTAATAGGCAACATGCACGATTAAGATTGAAAAAGAAAGATTATTAACAACAGTCACAGACAACGATTGAAAGAGATTAGGTGATTAAATGAAAGTTATAGAGTGGGAAGATGTTAAACAGAATATATTAGATGTTGCATACACTATGGAACTAAGTAATGGTGAAACAAAAGATTCAAAAATGCTAAAAGATAAATTGATAATGTTAGAAAATAGGGTTTTTGAAACTAGCGAACGATAGCAACAGACAACGATTGAAAGAGATTGAGGTGCGATAATGGCAGAATTTTTAAGATATGGGCACGTTAAGAAAACGCGTAAAGATAAACGATGCTTTGCTTGTGGGGACATGATAGAAAAAGGTTCAGAAGCTAATACATGGACAAGTGTTGATGGAGGTAGCGTTTTTACAGAATATTTACACACAGAATGTTATAACGATTTAGGAAACTATTGTAGTGGTTGTAGGCAATGTGCTGAAAGTGGAGAATATTGGGATGCATTTATGTATGAATCAGCTATTAATGATAGCGATTGTGAACCAGCCAAAAGACTTAGAGATAAAATAAGTAGCGATTAACAATAGTCACAGATTAAGTGAAATAGATTGAGAGGTATAAAATGAATGTGTGCGATGAATGTGGAGAAATCTTTTACACTAAAGGTGATGTATGCAAAGAGTGTGTTAAAGATATGAAAAAAAAGTTGAATGAAAAAATTAACCTAACAAAAATGGAATTAAGTAAAGACGAAAAAATAAAATGTATGGGGTGTGGAAAATTAGTAGACAAAAATAGTGTATTCGAACATAAAAGCGATAGTAGAAAAGATTTGTGTTTTGACTGCTATTAAAAAATAGTCACAGATTGAGAGGAGATAACGTTGAGAAGAATTGACTTGATAATAAGCATGATCGAAACAGAAAGACCAGTAAAAGAAGCTGAATTAGTAGACGGGTGTCCAGGGTTCTATGATGAATCATTACCAAGTGCTAGATTAGGGAATGATTGTAAGTTGCAGGAACTTGGAGCTCACCCAGATGAAGCATTTGAAATATGTAGAGCCTGTTGGCATGAGGAGGTTAAGGATGAGTAATGACCCAATGTACAATGGTAGTGGCTGCAAGGACCCAACGGCAGGTAATGCGATTATCCATATCAGTCGTGAGGAGAAATACAGACACAAGAGAATGAGAAGCAAGCTAAGTAACTATCCCTACACTTGCCAGTCCATAATCACTTTGCAAAAAGATATTAAGCTTTTAGGGGACCTAGTTAAAGCTGAAAGAGATACTTCCAAGGCAATATGTTCTTCCGGTTCTGAGTCTCAGCGATCTAACAACATATCTGATCCAACCGCTCAGGCGATAATTAAAATCATTGACAGGTATGAGGAACAGATAAAGTATGCTGAACAAAGGCTAAAGGCTTTGTATGATGACAAGAATGCAGTCGAGAAGATCATGGACAAGCTTAGCGTAAAGCACAAGAAATTGATTGAGCTTAGATATTTTAAAGGTTATCATTTTTGGCAAATAGCAAAGCTTATGAATTATGACGAGAGGCATTGTAAACGGCTAGACAGAGAAATAATTGAATTATTGTAAACGTAGCACTAAATGTCCCTTTTTTTGGTGTATAATAAGAGAGTGGAAAGTTTGATAAAAGGATCGTCACAAGTTGGCGGTCCTTTTTGTATGCCCAAAGAAAGGTAGGTGAGCATTGTGAGTCAAAGGAAAATTACATCGGTTAAAAAAATGAAAGAGCTTTGGGATGAGTACAAAGACTATTGCAATAATAGGCAAGTGCTTGCCCATGAGTTTAGTTCAAAAAATAGTGAATTTGTAAGTGCCGTACTTAAGCGAAGTGTGACTTATACGATAGAAGGTTTCTGTAATTATGTAAACCTATCAAGGCAAGCTTTTTACGCAGATTACGCTGGACATGAGAAGTTCCTTGACATCGTCACGCGCATGCGTGAGGAATGCGAAGTTGATAACAGAGAAAAGTTTGAGCTTGGTATGATACCTACACAGCTTGCAGGACTTTGGATGTCAAAATATGGTTATACTACTAGGTCTGATAATAACGTGATGCTTGAGTCTTCTCAGAAGTTTGCTGACATACTTGAACAAGTAGGTGGTGAGGGTCTTGAAGAGTAGATCATTCCCTCTTTCACAGAAGTATATAGACTTTATCAACACGATAGACAATGTGGATGCTGACTTCCTTGAAGGTACTACAGCATCTGGAAAGACAACTGTAGGAGCTGGCGTTAAGTTCATGCGCATGGTTAGCCTTAGCAGCAAGAAACAGCATATCATTGCCTCTAAGACGATTGGTAATGCTGAGAAGAACTTAATACAACAAGACAATGGAATCGTTGACCTCCATAAACCGAGAGTTAGATATTACGGAAATGGAGATAAAGAATATAAGATACCGCATATCAAGTTTGAGGATAAAATCATATTTGTACTTGGATATGATAACCGTGACAAATGGGAGTTTGTACTTGGAGCTCAGTTTGGATGTGTTTACATTGACGAGATTAATACAGCAGATATTGACTTCATCCGTGAGGTATCGACAAGGAATGATTACTTGATGGCAACACTTAATCCGGATGATCCTAGCTTGCCGGTATATAAAGAGTTCATTAATCGTTCAAGGCCTTACAAAAAGTATGAGCATGAAGTTCCGAGGGAAATCATGAAAGAGTTAAAAGAAGAATCAGTACCTAAATGGAGGTACTGGTTTTTTACGTTCGTAGATAATTTAAGTTTGACACCTGAAGATATAGAGAAAAAGAAAATATCAGCACCCAAAGGTACCAAGCTTTACAAGAATAAGATACAAGGTCTGAGAGGACGAGTAACAGGCATTATTTTCAGTAACTTCACACATAAACATAATGTCATTACCCTTAAGCAGCTAGAAAGCCATTTAAGAGCACAGGTAGACCGATGGCAGTTTATTTACTTTAGCTGTGGTGTGGACACGGCATACAGTCAACAAAGCCCGGACACGATATCATTTATTTTTCAAGGCATTACGATGTGCGGGAAGTTAGTGATCTTGGATGAAGAGGTCTACAACAATGCAGACTTAGAAATACCGATTGCTCCCAGTGACACGGCCATACGTCTTGTTAAGTTTCTTGAAAAGAACCGTAAGAAGTGGGGCTTTGCTAGGGACGTGTTTATTGATTCGGCTGACCAGGCAACAATAACAGAGTGCAGAAAGTATAAGCGCAACAATCCTTGTCTATATAACTTTATAAACGCTCACAAGAAGATGCTGATAATAGATCGTATCAATTTGATGTTGGGTTGGATTAACTGTAATAATATTGTTTTTTACTACGTTTTAAGCCACTGTGTTGAGCACATCAGGGAAATGGAAGTTTACAGTTGGAAAGAAACTAAATACGAGCCAGAAGATACCAATGATCACACTATTAATGCAAGTCAATATGGTTGGATACCTTATAAGAACAAAATCGGAACAGGAGGCCAATAATGATATGTCCATATATTTGTTCTCCAATTATTCAAAAGATGAAAAATATTTACGATGAAAACGGATTACTTACATCATGGGTATTTGCAGAAAAAAAGCAACAGGCAGAGTGCAAGGAGTCGGAATGTGCAGTTTGGAAAGATGGGAAATGTAATTATAATGGATGAGGTGATTAGATGAACTGGATTCAAAAGTTATTTCTAAAACTATTAAAGATAACACCAGCGCTTGAAAGACAAATAAATATTAAAGAGCCGTTAAGCTTCAGAGCCAACGTTCTTAAAAATCAAATCCTATATCGTGCTGATCCGTCTGAGATAGAGCAGTTCTTTAAGCAGACCGCTTTCGATGATGTCAGCAAGGCTAGATTTTGGGCAGCTTCTCCGCACGGAAAAGTACGTAAACTGCATTCCGGTATTGTTCAGGTCGTTGTTGATAGATTAAAAGACTTAGTCATCGCTGATCTAGACAGTATTGAGCTTGCCACGGAAGAATTAAACAAGAGATGGGAAGAGCTGGCCGAAGAGAATACATTTGAAGATATTATCGGTCAAGCTGTTCAAGGGGCACTTGCAACTGGTGATGGTGCCCTTAAGGTTGTCATTGACCCTGATGTGTCTAAGAATCCCATTTTAGAATTTTACGAAGCTGATGTCGTTGACTACACGATCAAGAGAGGTCGAATACAAGAAGTCATCTTCTGGACTGTTTACACGAAAGATGAAAAGGAGTTCAGACTTCAAGAGATCTACGGTAAGGGCTATGTCAAATACAAGCTTTTCAATGACAAAGGTAATGAGATGCCTTTAAATACACTGGAAGACACTAAGGACCTTGAAGACGTTACTTTTGCTGGTGAGTTTATCATGGCTGTACCCGTTAAGTTCTTTTCATCGACAAAATGGAAGAACCGAGGTAAGGCACTCTTTGATTCCAAGTCAGACAATATCGATGCACTGGATGAAACAATTAGCCAATGGATGGACGCTATAAGACTCTCAAGAGCAATCCGGTATATACCAGATGACTTGATACCAAGGAACTTAGAGACAGGAGCCTTACTTGAGCCTAATCCTTTTGACAATCAATTTGTTAAGATAGGCTCATCCATGACAGAAGGTGAAAAGAATAAGGTCGAAGTATCACAGCCTAGCGTTGCTTACGAGTCCTATCAAGCTTCATACGCTACTTGCTTAGACTTAACCCTTCAAGGCATCATCTCACCGGCTACACTGGGAATAGACCTTAAGAAGACGGATAATGCCGATTCTCAAAGGGAAAAAGAGAAGGTCACACTTTACACAAGAGGCCAGATCATCAACGTACTCAACGTAATTATCCCTAAGATAGTTGACGTGTTGCTTAAAGTACAGGACCTCATCGAAACTAAAACACCTGCAGATTACGTTGCGACTGTAAAATTTGGTGAATACGCTTCACCAGGCTTTGACAATGTTGTAGAAGTTGTTGGGAAAGCTAAGTCTTATGGTGTCATGAGTACAGAGAAAGCGGTAGATGAGCTCTATGGTGATACCATGACGGACAAAGAAAAGGCAGCAGAAGTAGAGTTAATCAAAGCAGAGAACTCCTTCACTTCTTATGATCCGACACTTCAAAACATGGAAGCTGATGAAGGTGGTGAAAGTGATGAAGATATCTAGGCAATTGTTTGAAATATCAAAGACGTTAGGACGCTTATTCAAAATATGGATAAGAGGTGATCGTTATAAATGATTATGACATGGGTAAGATTTTCCAAGAGATTGAGCTTAGACTAATACGGTCCATGAAACGAACTTTAAAGCCACATAAGGACTGGGAGCTTACAGAAGGCTTTGATTGGCCACAGTGGCAAGTGCTTAAGCTTAGAGAACTAAGAAGCTATAGACGAAGGAATATGGCTATCATGTCAAGCTATAAACTCCGGATAGATAAAGCAACCAAGGACCACCTGATTAAGCAATATCTTGAAGCTGGTTCAAAGGTTGACAAGGAAGTTCAAAGAGCTATAAAAAAAGGTTTTAGGCTTGCAAAACAAGCGCCTAATGATGCCTTCTTTAAGGCTAGCAACCGTAAGCTAGACACTTTGGTCAAGGCAGTATCAGCAGATATGAAAAGAGCTCAAACGGCTACATTAAGAATGATGGATGATGTTTACAGACAGACATTGTATAAATCCGAAGTATTCTTTGGATCAGGTGCTGGAACACTTGATCAAGCAGTAGACATGGCCACCAAGGACTTTTTAAGAAAAGGCATTACAGCCATCAGCTACTCAAATGGTTCAAGTGTCAACGTTGCCTCTTACTCTAGGATGTCAATTAGAACGGCTAACAGAAGAGCCTATCTAACCGGTGAAGGAGAACGACGGAAAGAATGGGGCATAAGCACTGTATTGATATCCCAGTATCTAGGATGTTCAGACATCTGCTCACCATGGCAAGGCAGAGTTTACATAGACGATGTATATAGTGGCGGTAAAGCAGAAGATGGCGATTATCCGCTTCTCAGTGAAGCCATCAACGAAGGTCTGTTTCATCCTAACTGTAAGCACACATCAAGCACGTTCTTTCCAGGCATCAATGAAGAACCTGAAATTATTCAGGAAGATGAGCTGGGTGATCGTTACGAAAAGGCTCAACGAGAGAACGAGATTAATCGTAACGTGCAAAAGTACAAGAGGTTGAAAGAAGGCAGCTTAGACCCTAGTAATATCAAGAAGTATGATGCTAAGATGAAAGAGTGGAAAATGCGTTCGAAATTCTTAAACAATCAGAACGTTAAACCTATTGCAAAAGCAGTCCCAGATGGTATAATTAATAATAAGAAGTGGCTGGAAGCAGAGTTTTCTTCTAATAAAAAACTAAAAAATCATATCGATAAGCACTTGAAGGAATTTGAAGGAATATCAGAAAAGGAATATATTATTAAAGCAAAGGAATTATTGGCTGCTGATATATCTGAAAGCATTGAGGGTTTTGTTGATAAAGACGGCTTCGTTTTTAAGTACAACAATAAAACAAATGATTTTGCTATAGGTAGACCGGATGGTAAAATATCAACATTGTATAAACCAATTGATAAATTGGAATATTGGAAGGGGGAACGGATAAAACATGAGCCAAAAAATTAACTGTCCAGTATGTAGTGAAAGCGTTGACAAGTATGACATTTGCGATAATTGTGGTTGGCAAAATAGTGGTTCAGGTGAAAGCGAATCAGACCTAAGAGGACCAAATGAAATCAGCCTAAAAGAAGCAAGACAGGCATTTAAAAAAGAAAAAAGTATTAACTAATACCACCGATCAGTAAAATGATGAGGTGGTATTTCTATGTAAAGATGCATCCTTAGGGGTGCTTTTTTAATACCGTCTTTTCGGTACTGAAGACGCAAAAGAACGGGACGGATAATACCGGACTTAACCGGGACAACAAATGAATTCGAAGGGAGAAATAAAAATGACAAAAGAAGAATTTGTAGCAATAGGTTTAACAGAGGATATGGCAACTAAGGCGGCTGAAGCATCTCAAACAGAGCTAAAAGGTTTTATACCAAAGGTTAGGTTTGATGAGGTGAATGATGCTAAAAAGAAAGCAGAGGACGGTCTCAAGGAGAGAGATACTCAGATTGAAACGTTGAAGAAGACATCTGGTGATAGCGAAACCTTAAAGGCTCAAATCGAAGAGCTTCAAAAAGCCAACAAAGAAGCTGATGAGAAGTACCAGGCAGATCTAAAAGAAACGCGACTTTCTAGTGCTATTAAATTAGCTCTAACTGGCAAGGTTCATGATGATGATCTAGTGGCTGGACTGTTTGACAAGACCAAGCTTATTCTTGGCGATGACGGTAAGGTGACAGGCTTAGATGAACAGTTAAGCTCTATCAAAGAATCAAAAGCTTTTCTTTTTAAGACGGAAAATAACCAGAACCAAAATCAGAACCAAGGAGCTGGCTTTAGAGTTGGCGCCAATAACAACCAAAACCAAAACAATTCGGAAGGGCAAGAAGGAGGGCTTAAAAGCGCCTTGTCTGCTCATTTCCAACAATCGAAATAGGAGGATTAAACTATGGCAATTACTTTACTAGAAGCAAAGAAAAACGTACAAGACGCCTTAACAATGGGTGTTATCGATGAATTTAGAAAATCTAGTTTCATTTTGGATGCAATGACTTTTGATGATGCAGTATCCCCAACAGGTGGCGGTGCTACATTGACTTATGGTTATACAAGACTTACCACTCAACCAACTGCTGCATTTAGAGATGTCAACGAAGAATACACACCTAGCAACGTGGCTAAGCTACGCTACACTGCTGACCTTAAAGTGTTTGGTGGATCGTTCGAGATTGATCGTATCATCGCTAATATGGGTGGTATTGTTGGTGAAGTTCAACTCAACATCGAGCAAAAAGTAAAGGCTGCTAGAGCTTTATTTAATGACACTTTCATCAATGGCGATGCTGCTGTTAATGCGAAAGCATTTGACGGACTTGAAAAAGCATTAACAGGATCCAGTACTGAGTTTGACCCAGGCACTGCAATTGATCTATCTACATCTGCAAACATTGACACCAACTACAAGTACTTCATTGATGCACTTGATGAGTTCCTTCTTGGACTTGATGGTAAGCCAGACTTCTTGGCGGTCAATAGCAAGTTGTTAGCTAAATTAAGAGCTTGTGCAAGACGTGTGGGTACTTACTCAACAACCAGCAATGAGTGGGGTGTAAACGTAGGTGCTTATGATGGCATTACTTTGGTTGATATGGGTACAAAAGCAGGCACTAACGACAATGTAATTAGTACTGATGGCTCTACTGGCGTGACTTCTCTTTATGCTGGCCGATTAGGTATGGATGGTCTTCACGGTATTTCAATGGCTGGTCAATCACCTGTAAACATTTGGTTGCCTGATTTCTCAACTGCTGGTGCAGTTAAAAAAGGTGAAGTTGAGATGGTTGCAGCTATCGCTCTTAAAGCATCTAAAGCAGCTGGTGTTATGAGGAAAATCAAAGTTCAATAAGAGGGGGAAAAGAATATGGCTAGAATATATTCACCCAGTCAATCCCATAGTTGTGATTATGGGGTTGACTTTATTAATGGCGTTGCAGTTGTACCCGATGCAGATACTGATGTATTAGCTTGGTTTACTTCAAAGGGATACACCGTTGTTACGGGCAAAGACGTCTTGTCACCTTGGGACTACCTCAAAGCAGAGGAATTAGCAATGTTCTCAGCTTATGCCGGCATAAACCCAACTGGATTAACAAAACTTGAGTTAGTGACACAAATTGAATCACAGTTGGAACTGATGAAAATTGAAATAACTGAATTTACTGCAATCGATAATGTAGATGGTGGTACCGTTGCTGTTCCTACTTATGCAGATGCGGCTGCTGTTATTGCTGCATTACCTGTTTTAGTAGAATGTGACGCAGGCACAGTGTTAGTTCCTGTAACGACTTGGGTTGATACAGATACTTATGACATTGAGACTGCAGGTTCCTACACTTTTACGGCAACAATAGGTACGCTACCCGTTCCATATGCTAATACAGGAGCATTCACTGTAACTGTAGAAGTGATTATTGCAGAGTAAGGAGGTAAAGAAAATGGCTAAAATTATAGCACCAAATAAACAATATAACGGTGTTTCAGCCGGTGTAGCCTTTGCTAATGGGACAGGGGAGAGTGATAACCCTGTCCTTTTAGATTGGTTTAAGTCTAAGGGCTATGAAGTTGAAACTGAACAGCCTGAAATCAAGAAGGAAGTCAAAAGCAAAGCAGCAAAGAAGGGGGAATAACTCATGATCTATGCTACTAGTCAAGAATTGAGCGAAGAGCTGCTAGAGTTAGCTAGTAGCAAAGTGGATGAACTCACCTTTAACCGGATAGTGGAAATAGGCTTTGATAACCTGTCAGATTTTCAGAAAGACAAGGTCATTAAGGCCACGTTAGCCCAAGCTCAGCACTACGAGGACTATGGAACAGATGTGGCCAGCTTGTCTGGATTCAATGTGTCTGGTCTAAGCATGTCTTTTAAAGACAACGGACCGGTACCAACAGGCGTTAGTCCTGTAGCTTATAGTCACCTAACTCAATCAGGTCTAATGTACCGGGGGTGGTTTTAATGAAACTTCCAAAGCTTCCACCTTATTTGTTTAATCAAGAATGGGAAGTCAACATGGACCAAGACGGATTAAGTGAAGATGGTGAGCCACTGTCAGCGGTAACTGTTACATCTAAGTTTTGGTTTTCGGATAAACCACATCAGGTGATGGACGCAGAGAAGCGCCTTATTCGTCTTGAGGGTACATTGACAATACCAGGTGACTTATTCCCTGCCTTTGCCCAATTGACGACAGGAACCGCTATAAGAGGCGATAAGAGCTATAAAGTATATCGTTGCAAGCGTCCACGGAATCCTGATGGCAGTGTTTACGCCACGATAATGGAGTTGATGTAATGCAAGTCAGAGTTAAGATGAATAAGAATGTAATGGCCATGCTGACCAAGGCTACAAGCACAGCTCTAACTCAAACCGCAGAGGCCATTAAAACAGATGTGATATCTAAAAACATCATGCCTTTTGATGATGGTACCATGCAGAATGAGAGTGTATTCATTGACGATTCAAAGGCGAACACAGGCATTGTATTGTTAAGTGTCGATACGCCATATGCAAGACGCTTGTACTTTCATCCTGAATACAACTTTAGCACTGAAGAAAACCCAAATGCACAAGGGCTATGGTTTGAGCCTTGGATCAGTGGTGAACATAAAAATCTTGCCATGAAAGCATTCAGGGAAAATTACAAACGATTAACGGGGGTGTGAAATGACATTAAAAGTTATTAGAGATTGGCTTAAACCCCAAATTGCAGGTTTAAACACGGCTTTTATCGGTCGTACTGACCCAACGAAAGAGAAGGTGATCTGCATCTACCCTCTATCGACTAGCACAGATTTGCCGGCTATTGGTGGGAATGATAACAAGTCCTACAGAACGAAGGGTATCCGGATTTTGATAGGGTGGTCTAAAAACTGTGATACATCAGAGCAAGTAGCACAAAACATCTACGATATCTTTAATGGCCAAAGCGCCACGATAGATGGGAAAGATGTTTTTTTTAAAATGAAAACAGATGAACCAGTTGGAGTCGGTGCAAATGATCACGACATCTACGAGTTCGTCATTAACTTAGAAATGACAATTAAGGAAGGATGATAAATAATGGCAATATTATTAGCATTAGGTTCCCTTGGTACGGCCGGTACGACTAGTGTCACCGGACTAACAAGTGGTAAGAAATATAAAGTCACAAGCAGCGGTTTTGTGTTCCCAGTATTATCGGGAGGCACGTTAGGTGTAGCTGGTTCAAGTGTTGCTTATGCAGACTTAGACGCATTAGTTGGAACAAGTATTACTGGTTTAACAGATGGTCAGGTTTACCTGGTACAAGAGGTTACATCAGCAACAATCAGAAGTGGTGTTAACCCTGTTAATGCAATCACTTTTGGCGTCAACATGGCCGGTAGAACAGGGAGTACTTTCACGGTTGTAAAAGATGCAGTATCCTTGTCTATCGCAATTAATGGACAAATTGAAGAATGGAATCCAATGGATCAAGCAGGATGGGGTCGTAAGCTCATGACCGCGAAGTCCTTGTCTGTATCCATGGGTGGTAAAAGAAATTACGGAGACCCTGGTAATGATTATGTTGCAGGTGTTGCTCTTAAAAACGGACAGGATTGTAATAGTCAAATGCAAATTACTTTCCCCAACGGTGATACTCTCATGTTTGATTGTATCATCAATGTGTCTTCGCTCGGCGGAGAGTCCACGGCTATTGATGCGATGGAGTGGGAAGCACTCAGTGATGGTGCTCCAACTTACACACCATTAGCGTAACAGTCAACTTAAGGGGCCTTAGTGCCCCTTTTAATTTTACCTAAAATCGAAGGGAATGTGACCTATGTCAAATATTATAGATATCTCTAGCAGAATTACTAATCAACAACCCATGATTCGCGTTACTGATGACTTAGTAGTAACAGTTAATAACCGAAAAAGCACCATTTTGAATATGCAATTGATGATAAAAGAAGCTGAAAAGAAAGCTAAAAAAGCAGGAGATGAATACGATGAATTGGCATTCATGGACAAAGTTTTATCGATGTTGATTGGCCAAAAATCACTAGATAGCATAAATGAAATGGACTTACCTCTTCCGGAGTATAAGATCATTTACAGTGCCATTATGGCTTCTGCTACAGGGCAATCATTAGAAGAGGTTGAAAAAGACCAACGATTTCAACAATAACGAAAGCTATTATGATCTATTCGATGATTGGGATTTGATAGAGTCAAGCTTTTGGAAGCAATATGGTATAAGGCTAAGGTCAGATGATGATCTAACGTGGCCTGAGTTCTCATCCTTGTTATCAGGACTAATGCACGATACACCTCTTGGCTCTGTTGTAGCTATTAGAGCCGAAAGTGATTCAAAGGTCATCAAGAACTTTTCCAAGGACCAAAAGAGAATACGAAGTGAATGGATACTTAAAAGGAATGCAAAGCTTATGGAAGACCCTGTTGCATACAATCAATATTGGGAGAAAATGCAAGAGGCTTTCAAGTCTGCATTCAGTGTAGATAAATAAAAATATAAATAAGGGAAGGAGGTAAATACATATGAGTACAGAAGTTGGAAGAATAGATCTTGGATTAGATATTAATAAGCAGATGTTTAATAGTCAGCTGCAAGGCATATCAAGAGATGCTTCAGCTAAGACTAAAACAGTCTTTGCTGGTCTTGGTAGGACTATTGGTCTTACACTTGGTGCAGCTGCTGTTATCGGATTTGTAAAGTCATCCATAGGCCTTGGAAGTGCATTAGGTGAAGTTCAGAACGTTACAGACACTGTATTCCCTAGAATGGGTTCACAGGTTGATAGTTTTGCTCAAAACGCCATTGCCCAGTTTGGATTGTCAGAATTAGCAGCTAAGAGATACATGGGACAAATGGGAGCTATGTCAAGCTCTATGGGAATGACGGAAAAAGCATCTTACGATATGGCATCAGCAGTAGCAGGACTTGCAGGGGATGTATCATCCTTTTATGATATGTCAAGTGATGAAGCGTACACTAAGCTTAAATCAATATGGACTGGTGAGACGGAATCATTAAAGGATTTAGGTGTAATGATGGATCAGGCGTCTCTTGATCAGTACGCTATGGCCAATGGCTTTGGTAAGAATACAAGAGCTATGACTCAACAGGAAAAATTATTGCTAAGGTATCAATATGTAATGTCGAGATTGTCGCATGCCCAAGGTGACTTTGCAAAGACAAGTGACAGTTGGGCCAATCAGACGAGGGTTCTAAGCCTTCAATTCGAATCTCTTAAAGCAACATTAGGACAAGGCTTTATCTCTCTTTTTAAACCGATACTTACAGGATTAAATCTAATAATAGGTAAACTTACAATAGCAGCTCAATACTTTAAAGCTTTTACTTCACTTTTATTTGGTGGAGATGAATCGCAAGAGGATATTGCAAGTGCTGCTGCTAAGGCCAATGAATCGTTAGGTGGTATGGCAGATGGTACGGAAGGCGTAGGAAGTGCAGTTAAAGAAGCAGGTAAAGCAATTAAGGGTTCTTTAGCATCCTTTGACCAGTTAAATCTCATTGGCCAGAATGCAGCTGATAGTCTTGGTGGTATATCTTCAGGTATTGGTGACGTAGGTGGTGTTGATTTTGGTGAATTAGTTACCGGTGATCTTGCCTTACCTGATCTTGATAAATATAAAGAAGCAATAAAAGACTTTGCAAAAGAGTACAAATTCGAACTGGGTACCATAAGCGGTTCTCTTGTTAATTTTAAAGATACTCTAGGTGGCTACATAGAAAATATTGGCAAGTTAAAGGATCTCTTATTTGGTAATGCCGGTGGAAGCAATTGGTTTACTAAATGGTTAGCCTCTAATATATCAGGCCAAATAAATACCATGTCCTCTATGATAGGCATAACGTCTGCAAATCTTGAAATACTGCATAATATACTTGCAGGTGATTGGAATAATGCACAGGGCTTTGAGAAGTTAATAGGTAGTGCCACAGACTTAATGCTTGCTTTCTTTGAATCATTCTTGCCACCTGAAATGTATGCCAATATTGAGAAAGTGGTTTTAAACTTTGAAGGAATGTGGAAAACACTCAGAGGTCAAATCATAAAGTATGGTGACCCCACAAAGTTAGAATTTACCGATTTCTTGGAATTTTTCAAGGATGAATTTGAACGACAACTTGCGAAGATATTACCGGCTAAGTTCTGGAGAATTGGATGGGACATTAAGCAAAAGTTTAAAGAAGGTTATGGCCCTGCAGCTTCAACCTTTACTGAGTTTCTTGAACAATTAAAAATAGACTTTGACACATATGTAAAGAACCTTTTACCAGTTAGATTTTTTAATCTTGGTAAGGATATTATGACAGAGTTTGGAAAAAGCTTTGGACCGTTTGTACCTTACTTTGGTGGAATCATAGATGCTGGAAAAGAAGAAGCAGAAAAAAGTATGGTATCTATGTTAGCTACTCTAGGGAAGACGGTGCTTGATGGTGTGCCAACACTTAAAGGAAATACTACCCTACTTAGTGAAGGAGCTGTGGAAGGTCTTAGGGGATTAGTCACAGGTTTTAATGAGATATGGAAAACTTTAGGTATAGATTCAGAGCGTGGCTTAAAAGAAGTAGGGAATGCTATCATACGACAAGTAAATAAGATAATAGTGTCTTTAAATGGTTTTATAAGAGATTACAATTCAATAGGCTTTAGTATTCCAGATGTAAAAATAGGTGACAAGGTAATAAAAGGGTTCGACTTTAGAGTTCCGCAAATGCCTAGTATGTCATATATTCCAGCTCTTGCAAAAGGTGGATTAGCTTCAGCACCTACCTTAGCTATGGTTGGTGACAATAAGAATGCAAGAATTGATCCTGAGGTAATTGCGCCTTTATCTAAGTTAGAATCTATTATGGGTAGTGGTGGACAACAAAAAGTAGTAGAAGCAATTATGATGCTAATAGATGTCCTCGAAAACAAGGATTTCTCAGTAGAATTAGACGGTGAAAAGCTTAATCGAAGGCTTGCATCATACAACAAGAAAGAAAGCGGTCGAGTAGGTAGAAATTTAGTCACGATAGGAGGTGTGTAAAATGTTAATAGTAGCAGGTGTTTCTGTTCCAGAAGGGACAACAACAGTTTTTGAACCAACACTCAATACTCAAGTTAAGTCAGCTGAAAGAAATTCTGATGGTAGAGTGCTAAGAGAAACCTTACCTGACAAATGGACTTTAAATTGTGAGTGGGAATTCCCAGATGAAACAGCATCGAAAGACTGGTTCAATCATTTGAAAAGCTTGACTAGGATAGATTTCAGCATGACGTTTAGTGCCCCTACAGGTGCTGATGTTACCTCAACATTTTACATATCACCGATAACTGCCAAGATGATTACTCTAGGTTATTATAAGAACCTTAAATGTACTTTCGTGGAGGTGTAATCATGATTAATACATCTGAAGCTTTCAAGGTGGCAGTTGGGCAAAGTACCAGGGCAACCAAGAGTAGGGTAAGATTTAGCGTTGTAGATGTAACAGCTAGAATACAAGCGATACCATCAGCAAGCACATCACAACCGTTTACAGACATTCAAGACACATTAGATGAGAATATAGCTGCCGACATCAGTACAGGTACTTTTGAAGATGATTTCTTTAGGTTGGATGGTAGCTTTAACCTTATGCCAGATGTTCCTGACAACATTAATCTAGGGTGGTGGAGTGGATACCTATCTAATGAGCTTGGGGTATTTGATACCCCACCTCATCTTATTTATCAATTTGAAGAAAATCATAGCAGTGTTGGTGTGAAGATCGTCTTTGATGAAATGAACGGAACTATATGCAGTGAGTTTGAAGTCGTTTGGTACGATCTATTGGATGTAGAGCTGGCAAGAGTGCTTGTAGAAAGCAATGAAGATTATGAAGTAAATGTGCCTGAGAGCGTTGAGAATTACGGGAGAATAGACATACTATTTTACAAGACACTGCAGCCATATAGGTATGTGAAGATGACAGAAATGGTTTTTGGTCTTGAGGAAGTATTTAACTCAGGAGATATTATCTCAGGTGACATCGTTGAAGAAGTGGATCCATCGAGCAATACCTTAAGCTACAACAATATGAATATTACGGTATACAATGAGAACCAAAAGTTTAATATGTTAAATCCAGAAGGGATCTACGCATATCTACAGAGTAGACAACCTATATCAGTAGAAACAGGGTTAAAACTTGCTAATGGAACTTATGAGTATGTACCTTTAGGTGTGTATTATTTATCCGATTGGTCCAACTCTACCGGTATAACAGCCACATTAAAAGGTGGAGATATCATAAGCTTGTTGGACAGGACAGAGTTCATAAACTCACCATTTTGGAGCGATGCACTTTTTGTAGATATAGTTAATTTCATAGTACAAGATGCATTCCCAGATATGACAATAGAAGTAGAGATTTCAAGTGAGTTAACAGCTGCAACGCTTACCGGTTATCTACCTAGGATGTCACATAGAGAAGCGCTGCATAAAGTGATCATGGCTGTAGGCGGTTCTCTTAAAGCTAAAAGGAATGGTGGTTTGTATTTCTTCAAAGTAGACGATATCAAGGAAAAGGATATAGCAAATGATGTAATAATCAATTTTCCACAAATAGAGCAGAAACAATTAATAACAGCCGTTAATGTCCCACAGATTAGTTACATCTTGTCAGCTGTTCAGGACATAAGCAAATATAAGATGGCTTTCATAGGAGAGCAATCTATAGTTCTTGATTTTCCAAAGGCGGTCCATTCGGTCTCGAGTGTAAATATAACAGGTTTAGGTACCATAGTAGGAACACCAGTAGTATCGGCTTCTTGTATGGACCTCGTGGTTAATGCTACAGGTGAATTTGAGATAGCTGTGTCCGGACAAGTTTATGATGAATCAATAACGGTATTTACTTCAAGGCTTGGCTTATTAGCAGGGCAAAACCACCAAACAGCGGAGGTGGCTAAGAATGCGATGTTGGCAAAAGGAGCGAGTAAGTTAGCCGGCTATCTTCTTGCTTATTACCAAAAACGCATTCTACAGAGGTTTGATTATTGGAGTGATCCAAGTCTTGAAGCAGGTGATAAGGTTGGGGTTCAGACTATGTTCGGTGATAGTTATGAGGGCGTTATCGAAGTACAAGAGATAACCTTTGCACCTAATTTACAAGCTAAGATGGAGGTGGTTGGATAATGCCTATAATGAACACACATTCAATATTACTTAATGGAATAGATGGCTATGTCAACCTAGGCAACCCTCAAGCAATAAATGATATTGGTACTGGTGATTTTACAATAGAGGCTCGTATAAGATGTAAAAACGAAGTTGTATCATCTAGTTATCATCAGCCAATAGTTACTAAATCAACGTTTGCAACAGGTGATTGGGGTTTTAACCTAAATGCCTATTATGATGACCACAGACTAACATTCCATTTTGATAGTACTGGTTTAACAGCAAATGCAGGTGGTGCAAAGCTTAATGGTGATGTGTGGAAACGTGTCGCTGTTACTAGGTCTGGTTCAACAGTAAAGTTCTTTATAGACGGTGTAAACACAAGCACATTCACTGGTGTTGCACTATTTAGTATATCAAATGTTAATGACCTTATAATAGGTGCAAGAGTACCATTTAGTGTGGAGAGAAGATTCAATGGTAATATAGATGAGGTTATATTTTGGAATGTTGCTAGGAGTGAAGCCCAGTTCCTAGAAACAGGCAATAGGTCTTTATTAGATTCAGAATTGTTAGACCCAACTCTTATAGCGTATTGGGCTTTCAACGAAGGTTCTGGAACAACAGTGTTTGACTCATCCCAAAACGGTATAGATGGTACACTAAATGGTGGTGTAACATTCTCAACTGACATACCTTTTACTGACCCTATTCCACCAGAACCAGACACATGGTTAGGAACGAAAGTATTTCAATCAACAGATTATTATAATGTAATTGACTTCAATAGGGAAAACATAAATGCTGAATATCTAAGGCTAAAGCTTATTGATAAAGGCTATGTAACAAATTTTACTAAGCCTGTAAGGAATCTATTAAGGTCTGACTTTCCTTATGTTGAAACAATCAATGATCTAAGATCCAACATCAACGCACTGATAAATATCTACACAACAAAGACAGCACTACCCATCATCATAAGTTCAGACCAAGTACAGGTCTTTGATTGTGAGAAAGCTAATGAGTTAGAGCTTCCACAACAGGAAATATACGAACTTATTGATTTGATGGAACAGCTTTACAGATATTCAGGCACGTTTAGTGCAGGACAGGAGGTAAATCTATAATGGCATACGAACCTAGAGACGTAAAAGACAGAATAGTACAGTATCCAAGAAGGTATCAATTGAATGAGGTTGCTGGTCAGACGGACGTGTTTGATTTAGTTCCAGTACCAGGCACAATTACAGAAGAAGGGACCCCAATTAATAAGGCTTATTTACAAGTGTTAGAAAACATGTTTGCAACTCTCGTTCCTGTAGGTGTAATAACCATGTGGTCAGGTTCTATTGCTAGCATACCTGATGGTTGGGCACTATGTGACGGGACAAATGGAACTCCAAATTTAAGAAATAGATTTATAGTTGGCGCTGGTTCTAGTTATGTGGTAAATGCAACTGGTGGTTTAGATTCTGTTTCCTTAACAGTTGCTGAATTAGCATCTCATAATCACGTAGCAAGTACAAACACAACAGGAAGCCATTATCACAAATTAGCTAATTCAGGGTCGGCAGGTACAATTGCTGGTAGAAGCGATTTAGTTGCATATAATTCAATCAATGCTAATATGCGCACTTCAACTGATGGAGACCATTCTCACACAGTAACTATAAATAATGAAGGTTCTGGAGCATCTCACGAGAATAGACCTCCATACTATGCCTTAGCGTATATCATGAAAGTATAAGGAGAAATAAATATGATAACAAAGATTAAATTTATAGGCATTCAAAACATAGAAAGTAACCCAACAGTAGAGGTCTTATTTGAAACTGATGGGTCATCAGAAATAAGACATACATTTGATTTTAAGACGGGCTCATTAGAAGAGTTTTTACCAGAAGGTGATGATCAAAAACCTATTGAATTGATAGATGCCTTAGTAAGGTTTTCCATTAATAAAACTTCGCTTGATACTGGAATATCTGTTGATGAAAGCATTATGCCCAGTAAAGTGGTTATCGATAGAATAGGTGGACTTGAAGAAGATAATATCAACCTAATGCTTGCTGTTGCAGAAGTATATGAACTGATGTTAGGAGGTGTCTAAATGGTAGAGATATACGTAAAATTGATTAGAATGGGGTTGAAAACTATTGAAGAAGTTCCGGCAACGATTCGTGAAAAAGTTGAAATTGCATTGGCAACTACTAACTGAGTTTAAATGGAATGGAGGCGACGATATGGACGTAATTTATGCAACTTTAATTATCAGAGGATTCAGGACCTTTGCACAAGTACCTATGACATTGCAAGGTAGAGTTCGGGATGTATTAGTTGAACTGGATATGGGACATTTAGCAGAATAGAGGTGTAAAAATGAATGAAGAAATTTTAGTACTTGTCGACGATGGCCATGGTGAGATGACGCCAGGCAAAAGAACGCCAGCTTTTACAGACGGATCAGTAGTAAGAGAACATCAATTTAATCAACCGGTAGCGACAAAACTAGTGGCACTTTTAAAGCATAGCGGATTCTCGGCCCACAACATAACCCAAGGCACCGCAGATGTGACACTACCAACAAGGGTTAAAATAGCCAACGCTCTTGCAGCCATTCACTTGAGAAAATATCCTAATGGCAAAGTAATATTTATAAGCGTACATTATAATGCCATGAGTGATAAATGGTCAGCACCAAGCGGCGTTGAGACTTATCATTGCTATGGATCAGTAGAGGGCAAAAGACTTGCTGGTGATGTACATAGTGAGATATTAAAAGGCACGGTACAAAGCAACAGAGGAGTTAAAGAGGCTGGTTATTATGTAATCAAATACACGAGTATGCCAGCAATTTTAGTGGAACTTGGCTTTATGAGCAATCTTAGAGAGGCATCCTTGATGCTTGACCAAGACTTTCAATACGAGTGTGCAAGTGAGATATGCGAAGGCGTTAAGAAGTACTTTAACATCACAGATGCAACACCAAAGCCTTTGCCGGTTCTAACACCAAGTAAAGAATTGGGTTACTCAAAACTTAGACATTTACATAACAATTATCTGACTGATGTTCATATTTACAAATCAAATAAACCACCTGAGTTCGTCCTGGGGACGCCAAGAAAGTATGAGCCTATACAAAGTATAGCTTCTAAGTATAAAGGCGTTAAAGCGATTGTAAACGCCAATCTATTTCCTTTTTCGGCTACTGAACAAGCTAAATCACCCTTAGGGTATGGTTTGATCATAACGGACAACGGACAAGGTAAAAAGATAGCGGACTACTACCAGAACTCATCACCAAACTTTGTAGATCTAATCCCCTGGAAAAACGGAAGTGTAACAATCGAGACAGTACAATCTCATGCAGTGGACAATAAGAGGCTTGCAGGCATCCAGGGCAACGCCTTTTTTGGTGCAAGTGGCTGCTATGCCCTAAAGATTGACGGTAAAGACTCAAAGCTCTACTGGGATAAAGTAACACACGCAAACTCCTATACAGACCGCACCATGGTTGGTGTAGACGCTGATGGTAACTGGCATATGATTATAGCAGAGTGCAACAGTAACTCAAAAGGACTTAGAGCGATTGACCAAGTTAATTTATGTAACGACCTTAAGTTAACCGATGTAGTCAATTTTGACGGTGGTGGATCAAGCGCCATGATGATAAATGGTAAATTTGTAACCAAAAACACAGGCCGAAGCATACCGGCTGCCTTTATTTGTAAATAAAATCAACAGGCTGACTTAAAAGGAGATGAGCAATGAATGAATTATTAATAGGGATAATAGGATTTGTAATAACATCAAGTATAGGACTATTAGCAAGAATGATAAGAAACGACAGAATAAGGCATCAACAGGATCACGAAATGCTTAAGATAGGTATGACCCAATTATTAAAAAGTCAGATACTAGATATATACAACAGGTCGATTGAAAAAGGTCATGTAGGAGAACATGAAAAAGATGTTGCCAATGATCTTTACAAATCCTACGAATCAATGGGTGGTAACGGATACATGAAACAGGTCATGGAAAAAATAGGAAGATTATAGGAGGAATAAAAATGAAAACATTAACTATTAAATGGTTTAAAGCAGCATTAATCAGAGCATTAAAAACAGTAGGTCAAACTGCATCAGGTATGCTTGCAGTTGGAATGGCGGTAAATGAAGTGGATTGGATGTATGTATTGTCAGTAGCATCAGTAGCAGGTGTGCTATCACTATTAACAAGCATAGCAGGATTGCCGGAAGTTGAATAACTAAAAAGCCTAATCAAAAGAAACAGTGTTTTGCCAACCCTATGGCTATGATTTGCGTCCACTGTTCTTATAGTCTAGTATGGTAATAGACGAGAAATGGACCATACAGTGTGAGGGGGTAGACCTTTAGCTATCCCCTCATATCTAATTAATAATATTGCAAAAAACTTAATAAAACATTATAATATAATCAGTCATATAATCACCGATTAGTGACTCTCCAAAAAAGCCCTTAGGACAAAATCCTAGGGGCCTTAAGAATTGTAAAGCTATATATAGTAAAATAAGTTGAAATATATACAACATATAGTATGGAACTTAATATTTGTTAAATTTTCTTAAGTTTTACAGCAATCTCCTTGTCATTATAGGCAAAAAGTGATAAAATTACCAAATACAGACAAAAATGTCGTGAGGGCAAGAGGTTATAATATGAAATATATAGTAAATCTAAATCAACCCTTCAACAAGGCCATAGAAGATGATTTGGTTAATTCTAATATAGAAATTGAATTTGTATCGAATGTACTACCATATATTATTTGCATTGCAGATAGTAGTAGTCGATTCTGTAATAAGGATTACATTAATAGTGTGGATAAAGAACGTATTGGTTCCTATCAGAATTCTGAATTTACTGAGACTTTTATTATCAATCCTAGAATATCAAAAAGCGCTCTAATCGATTCTAGTTTAATAGGTTGGGGTGGTACTAAGATTTTTGTTTTAGATTCGGGTGTTGATAAAAATAAGGTTCATGTTACTGATGTGAAAGATTTTGTTGGAACAGGAATATTGGATAGAAAGAATCATGGAACATTTGTCACAAAAATAATCAAGCATTTTGCTCGAGGCGCCAATATTTACATAGGGAAAATCGGTGAAGTAGATCCAAGCGAATCAGCACTTCTGCAAGCTATTGAATGGGCACATTCTAGTGGTGCAGATGTTATTAATATTTCCTCTATGTTTGCAAAAGAAGATAAATATGGGAATTTTATTAATTGTGATGGATCTTGTAATTTATGTAAATTAATAGATTTTGTGAGTGGTGATGGTATGACAGTCGTTGTAGCGGCGGGAAATCAAAACCAAGTTGAAAATAGTATTTATTGTCCGGCTACAGCAAGAGAAGCAGTTACTGTGGCAGCAATAAGCGAAGACAGTAGTAGATTAGCTGAGTATTCAAGTAAAGGATTAATTGGTGGTAATAAACCAAATCTTCTTGCTCCAGGAGATGTATCAATAGATGGAATCAGAAAATGTGGTACATCTTTTGCTGCACCTATTGTTTCTGGAATATTGGCAGCTATAACAAGTAAATTCAGTACTTCGCAAGAAGCACTTGAAGTTATATACAAAACTGCTACTGATTTAAAATTACCGAGTCATGAACAAGGTAAAGGTTTGATTGATGTAAAAAGAATAGTGGAGGTGATATCAAATGAATCTATTGATATTAAACGTCAGGGACACGAATGACCTAATTGAATTAGAAAAAATCTGTAATGTGATTTTTGTTTCTAAGTTAATGAATGTAGTACATATTGAAATCGAAGATTCTAAAATTGCTGAGCTTGAAAATATTGATAACGTATTAGAATTCTATGAAAATAGAATAGGTGAATATCAACCAGCAGTATAAAAGAAATTGTTGTAATATTTTCCAATAGTAATAGCATATACAGATTATAGTATTCTGCAGATAAGGTCCTTGGTTAATCCCGAAGGCCTTATTTTATTGCTTAAAATTGACCTTCTTTTTGACCTGTTTTTTATAAATTGACCTTCTTTTGACCTGTTAAACTAAGCTATATTTTAATAAACTAAGACAAACAAAGTGGTAAAATAAAAACCGCCAAACCCTTGATATATATGGGCTTAAGGCGGTTTTTGAGGGGACGCACACAGTAGGACTTGAACCCACAACATTCTGATCCGAAGTCAGACGCTCTATCCAATTGAACTATGCGTGCATATACAAAATTTATAAAAACTTTTGTAAGCGTATATCAGAACCGATAAAGCCTACAGATAAGTAATTACCATAAATTCGTGAAACGATACGATCGGTATACTGGTTGCTCCATGCGCTTGGTGGTAAGTTGGTAGAGATGACAACAGGCTTTTTGTCCAGCATGCGTGTGTTGATGATGTTAAACAGCTCAGACGTAGTAAAAGCATTGTTAATCTCAGTACCAAGGTCATCAATGATAAGTAGATCACATTCATAGAGGTTCTGAATCTCATCTAATGTTACATGGCCTTCCTCGTTATGGAAGCGGTAAGTTTCAAGAAGCTTAAACAAACCAAAAGCCGTCAGATAGATAACCGTATGCCCTGTATCAAGGAGTGATTTTGCAATACAGTTACATAAATAAGTCTTACCTAGACCGGCTTGACCGTAGAGTATGAGATTGTTGTATTTTGTGTCAAAATGTTCAGCAAAGTTATAACAGAGTTTATAATTGAAGGCTGCAATCTCTCTTGGTGATTTACCAATATTTTTATCTACTTCACTACTATAATGGTCAAGAGAGAAATTGTCAAAGTTTTCTTTTTGTAAAATAGCATTTAAATGACTTTGCTCATAAGAAAAGTTAATGATTTCTTGGTTGAGGCAATGACATTTGGCATGATCGATATAGCCGGAATCCTTACAATCTTCGCAATCATAGACTGGTGCCAGGTAATCACTTGGATAACCAGCATCTACCAGGGTTTCTTTTTTCTGTAAAGATAGACGACTAATTTTTTCTTGTAGATCTGTCAGGAGTGCCTGTCGCTGACTTGGGTTTTCCACAATCTGCCGTGTTAAGGAGGCAGATAAGGAAGAGATTTGCTCATCTATGGTCTGAAGTATAGGGTAAGCTTTATAGACCTTATCTTTTCGGGCATAATGTATCTGCTGATTTTTTAAACGACGTTGGTCGATAATATTTAGGATGTGTTTAAACTGTGACCTTGTAAGACCCATATTAAGTCCTCTTTTCCACGGTTTCGACTTCGATCAACTGTCGCATGCGCTTCTCAATTAGATCGTGGTCATATTGACGTTGGTTATGATTATGAAAACGGTTGCTGGCTTTTGGTGCTATCTCTTTTTTGGTAGCTTGTTTGTCGGCTTGGCCGGATTTGAACTGTACATCTAATTCTTTTACAGCGTTAATGGATTTTGCCCCTTTGTTTTGCCAATTGGTCAAAATCGTATCCACATATTTAAGTTCAGGTTTGTTGATGGCCTCAATAGTCTTTTCACAGGCTATTTCAATGACTTCAATTGCAAAATTATATTCAACCAACCATTTTTCCATCATCTTTGACTGAGCCGGTGTAGGGTTCCGACTGGATAAGCCTAAAGCTTTAAAAATCTTATAATAGTTTTTATTAAAGTTCTCCGTTAAATCTTTTGCCTGAGAAACGGTGCGTATGCCCTTATCGGACCAATCCATAGCCACTTTCTCAATATAGTTCATATGGCGATGATCGTTGGATGCACAATATTCAATTAAATATTCTACAACTTCTATGTTTAAACCTAACCAATCCATAAAACCGACTAAAATATTGACATCTACCTGAGTTAATTGCTTACCTAGGTATTTTTCTGTGATATATATAAGCTGTTGGAATTCGATTTGACTTGCAATAGCAGCAATCTCTTCCATGGTATATTCAGGTCTCTCGTAGAGCTTAGGCTTTGAGGCTTTGGCTTTATTTTTTGTTGGTTGATCAGAAGCAATAACAGTCTCTTCCGTTTTTTCAAGGCTTAATAATCCGATAGAGGTAATCTGATCATCTTCATACTGAACTTCAATAACTTTAAGCTCGTCCCAGTAACTTATAGCTCGTATGACATCGGATTCTATCAGATGCAATTGCTTTGCTATTTGTTTGGTTGTAAAAGCACATTGATTACTACAAATCAGCCTAAGTAAATACAAATAGACTTTTACATAATCACCATTGGATTTTGGCATATAATGATCAATGAAGAGGTTATTTATGAGGGTGTGTTGATGAATGTTTTGAGATAACAAATTAATTTGACTCATAGGAACCCTTTCTCACATTATGTAAACTGCTACCATTTATGTGTATAACTTTATTAGTATTATACCATCATAGCATGTATTATACTATGGGGAGTATAATGATATAGAACTATGAACAATAAGTCAAGAGAAAATAGGAAAAAAAAATTAAAAAGCCTTATAAATAAAGGCTTTCCTAAGAAGTTGTTCATAAGGTATAACAAATGTGCAAAGTGTGGATAAGATGGTGCATAACATTATTTGCTTGGGTAATATGACTACAAATGGTGGCTAAACCCAGTAAAATAGAGGTGTTCAGATATATCAAATTTATACATTATGTAAACCAGTTATACAAGTTTGTTTTTGTACGATATGTGAACAACTCTGTGGACAATGTGGAGAACTATGAATCTAAGAGAGATTCTCCTAGTAAATAGACGTCTCCGGCGCCCATGGTTATCAACAGGTCATTTGGGATACAATGGGTCAAAATATGATAGCTGATTTCGTCGAAAGAAGAAAAATATTCACAAGGTGTACCATAGGTCAAAATTCTAGATTGAATATCTCGTGCATGAATATCACCAATATCTGTTTCTCGACCGGCCGAATAGATATCCATAAGGATAACATGGTCAGCCAAACTTAAAGCCTTTGCAAAATCATCTAAAAAAGCCTTGGTTCTGGTATAGGTATGAGGTTGAAATACAATCCATAGTTTGTTAAATTTCATATTAGCGGTTGATCGAATTGTGGCTTCTATTTCGGTGGGATGGTGTGCGTAATCATCTACAATATGAACACCACCAAGAGAGCCTTTATATTGGAAACGGCGATGTGTCCCGGTAAAAGCAAGAAGACCTAAGGTTATAGATGCAAGGTCAATGCCTAGTTCTATAGCGGTTGCGATGGCGGCAAGTGCATTACTGATATTATGATCACCAGGTACGGAGAGTTGGAACCGACCAATCGAATGTTCTTTATAGATGACATCAAAAGCGCCGTGCCCAAGTGCGTTATAAACAATATTGGTGCCATAGAAATCACAATCTCTATGGACTAAGCTATAATTCAGAATCTTTCTATTTGTTTGCCTTAAAATTTGTTCGGAATTCTTGATATCAGCATTGATAATAATCGTACCATCTGCTTTTGTATTTTCCAAAAAGGTATGAAAAGAATTATGGATATGATGAAGATCTCTAAAATAATCCATATGATCTTCTTCCACATTCAGAATGACGGCTATCTTCGGGAAAAAATGATGAAAGCTATCAAAATATTCACAAGCTTCTGTTACAAAATACGGGGATTTACCGACGGCCACATTACCACCTATTAATGGTAGTATGCCACCAACCATAACTGTTGGTTCGGTTTTTGCTGAAGTTAGAATATGGGCAATCATGGAGGTTGTTGTTGTTTTACCATGGGTACCGGATACGGCAACGCTATTTTCGTAACCGTCCATTACCTGTCCAAGTAATGTACCACGATCTATAATGGGTATATCCATTTTTTTTGCTTTTTCCATTTCGGGATTATCCAGCTTGACAGCTACCGTGTAGACGACCAAATCAATATCAGAGGTTATATGGTCTTGGTGGTGGCCTTTGTAAATATGCGCACCCATGGATGCTAATTTGTTAATAGAACTGTTGTTGCCGATATCTGAACCGGTTACTCTAAAGTTACGGTCAAGTAATAACTGAGCCAATGCGCTCATACTTATGCCGCCAATACCGATGAAATGAACATGTATGGGTGACTCCAGGTTGACTTTATACATTTTTTCTCCTCTAAATTACATAAAATATATAGATTACGTTGATACATTCTTAACTATATATTATATGAAAAAGTTCAACTATATAGTTATGACACTTTAACCTTGATTAAAGTGTCATAACTAAGTTTCTCTAATTACATAAAATATATAGATTACGTTGATACACTCATAACTATATATTGTATGAAAAAGTTCAACTATGTAGTTTTGACACTTTAACCTTGATTAGATTCTTCTATATTATACATTCTTTTTTAAAAATATGAAAGAGCCGAATATTTTAGTGAAAAAGACTTATAATATTCGGAGTTATAAGTTATAATATGGATTAAAAGAATCTCCTTAGTGAGGATAGAACTTGAGGAAAAATAATGAATAAGAAAATCAGTAAGACAGAGCGTATTGCTTTAATTACAAAAACGTTAATAGAGAACCCATCACAGATATTTACGCTGAACTATTTTTCAGAGATGTTAGATCATGCAAAATCAACATTGAGTGAAGATATAAAGAGTATTGAAGCGTCTTTTGAGAAGTACAATCTAGGTAAGATCTATTCCATATCAGGAGCAGCCGGAGGGGTTTACTATCTGCCGCTTGTCCAAAAAGAATTTGTTAAAAAAGTTCAAACGGATCTGTGCAATAAACTATCAGAAACCAGTAGAATCATCCCAGGTGGCTATTTGTATATGAACGACATTCTATACAATCCGTCATGGCTTGAAAAAATAGCTTTATGTATTGTTTCTCATTATGAAGGTACTTTAATCGACTATATTGTGACCATTGAAACAAAGGGTATTCCTTTGGCTTTGGCTGTGGCTAGAATTTTAAATAAACCAATTGTCGTCATTAGAAAGTCAGCAAGATTAACAGAAGGCACCACCTTACAAATGAATTATGTAACCGGTTCTAAACAAAATATTAAAACCATGTCCATGCCCATCAAATCCATTAGGAGAGGCGCCAATGTTTTATTTGTCGATGACTTTATGAAAGCAGGCGGCACGGCAAAAGGCGTTGTAGACTTTATGAAGGAGTTTGAAGCTAAGGTGGTTGGTGTAGCGGTTATGATGTCCACCATTACATCAGAAGAGAAGCTCGTTCAGTCCTATTATTCTTTAATTGACTTTAAGGGTATTGATGAAAAAAATAAAATCATTCATATGACACCATCTAAGTAAAAATATATGGATTTTGCCCACGAAAATGCTCCCCTTTAGACATACAGCTTGGTGATAAGCTGTAAAAATGAGGTGGAGCATTTTGTTTCCGATAAATGAATGGCCGTGTATAAAAAATAAACGGCAAGTTAACCGATTTTATGATTAATTGTCTGTGAAATTAGAACCAAAAGTGTAATAAATGTGATATCATAGAGCCATAAGAAGGGAGGCATATTTATGAGGAAAAAAGAAATTGTTGCAATGTTATTAGCCGGCGGTCAAGGTAGTCGTTTAGGCATATTAACATCCCATGTTGCTAAGCCGGCAGTATCCTTTGGTGGCAAATATAGAATTATTGATTTCACATTAAGCAACTGTATTAATTCAGGGATTGATACGGTTGGCGTATTGACACAATATCAACCTTTGTTGCTCAATCAGCATATTGGTATTGGGATACCTTGGGATCTAGATAAGAATTTTGGTGGTGTCACCATATTACCGCCCTATGTAAGCAAGGATAATAATGCTTGGTATACCGGTACGGCCAATGCAGTTTATCAGAATATCCCATATATTGATTATTATAATCCGGAATATGTACTGATTCTTTCTGGAGATCATATTTATAAAATGGATTATGAAATGATGCTAAACTATCATAAGAAGAAAAAAGCAGATGTTACCATTGCAGTCTACAAAGTGCCAATGGAAGAAGCCCATCGATTTGGTTTGATGAAAACTGAAGAAGATGGCAAAATCATTGATTTTGAAGAAAAGCCCCAGAATCCAACCAGTGATCTGGCTTCTATGGGTATCTATATATTTGAGTGGAAGGCTTTCAGGCAAGCCCTTATTCTATCTGAAGAGATTCATGAGGACAGTGACTTTGGAAAGCATATATTGCCTTATATGCTCAATAAGAACTATAACCTTTATGCCTATGAGTTTGATGGATTTTGGAAAGATGTGGGTACACTAGAAGCATACTGGGAAGCCAATATGCAACTTATAGATTTGGTGCCTGAGTTCAATCTTTATGAATCTTATTGGAAAATCTATACCAAGAATGCCATTCAGCCACCACAGTTCATTGCTAGTGGGGCCAGTGTTGAAATGTGTATTTTAGGTGAAGGCGCTGAGATTCACGGCCATGTTTATAATTCTGTCATCGGATCCAATGTCATTATAGAGAAAGATGCGGTCATTCGAGACTCAATCATTATGAACAACGCGGTGGTAGGAGAAGGCGTTCAGGTATTTAAAAGCATTATTGCTGAAGAAGCACTTATTGGTGCACAAACTAAAATCGGTGTCGGTGAGGATGTTATAAATGAAGAGCAACCTCATATCTATTACTCAGGCATATCTGTAATTGGCGAAAAAACAATCATACCGCCTAATATTGAGATAGGTAAAAATTGTGCCATAGATGGTCCTGTAACCCATGCTTCTTTTGTAGACAACAAATTGGCCAGTGGGAAAAATCTAATCTCAGAGGAGGGTGCAGATTGAGAGCATTAGGTATTATATTAGCAGGCGGCAAAAATGAAAGATTGAAAGATTTATCAACAAATAGGGCTTTAGCAGCAATGCCCATTGCTGGAAGCTATCTTTCGATAGATTTTGCATTAAGTAATATGACCAACTCCGGCGTTAATAAAGTTGCTGTCGTAACTCAGTATAATTCAAGATCCCTCATTGAGCATCTTAGCTCTTCAAAATGGTGGGATTTTGGTCGGAAGCATGGTGGTTTATATGTTTTTACACCTTATATGACCAATGAGAATAGCCTCTGGTATCGAGGTACAGCCGATGCTATTTATCAAAACTTAAGCTATCTTAAAAACAGCCATGAGCCCTATGCCATCATCGCTCAGGGTGATGGTATTGCGAAAGTGGACTATAGTAAAGTCCTACAATATCATATAGAAAAAAGAGCCGATATTACGATGATTTGTTATGATGAAAAAAACAGACGTGAATTAAATCGGTTTGGAATTGCGACAGTGGATTCGGATAATCGAATTATTGAGTTTGAAGAAAAACCGATAGAGCCGGAGGGAAACATTGTTTCGACAGGTATGTATATTATACGTCGCAGGCTACTGATCGAACTCATTGAAAGTTGTGCTAAAGAAGAACGTCATGATTTTGTAAGTGACGTTATCGTACGCTACAGAAAACAAAAAAAGATCTATGCATACATCCATGAAGGCTATTGGAGAAGCATTGCAAGTGTGGAATCTTATTTTGAAACCAATATGGATTTTCTAGACAAGACCATTCGAGATGATTTTTTTAGAAAAGTACCCAATATTATGTCAAAAGTGGAAGATGAACCGCCGGTAAAGTTCAATTATGGGTCTAAAGTTTCCAATAGCTTATGTTCAAGTGGTAGTATCATTAACGGTTGTGTTGAAGATGCCCTCCTTTTTAGAAATGTGTTTGTTGGTAGAAACACAGTGGTGAAGAATGCCATTGTCCTAAATGAAACCTATATCGGTGATAATTGTCATATCGAAAACGCCATTGTTGACAGCCATTGTAACCTGAGTGAAGGTACTGTGGTAAAAGGAGAAGATGGCAAAATTATTATTGTAAAAACCAAGGAAGATTCTTACAGTTAAAATCCACTCTTAACCATACCATAATAGTAAAAACGCGTAAAATCAAGGGTTTTCAAGGAATATGGCTCTAAAAGCACAAAGAAAAAGAGTTGTCATCCTATTGATAATATACTATAATAATTGTAGAGATGATTTTACAGAGTAATGGCCCATAATACTAATATTTTCCTGTAATAAAAGGACGAGAGAGATATATGTATGATATTAGTGTTAGGAGCTGAGTTGACAGTTTAGTTACTTATAGACAGAGCTACTTATGGAAAGGGGTACATATGGAGATTACAGATGTAAGAGTAAGAAAAATTACCAAAGAGGGAAAAATGAAAGCAGTGGTTTCGGTTACCTTTGATAATGAATTTGTTGTACATGATATCAAAGTAATCGAAGGAGAAAAAGGTCTATTCATAGCAATGCCTAGTAGGAAAGCTTTGGATGGAGAGTTTAGAGATATTGCACATCCCATTAACTCCATCACTCGGGATAGAATTCAAAAGTCAATACTTGAAAAATACGAAACCATTTCATTGGATGAAGGCGAAGTATACGAAGAAATGGCTGAAATGGATTAATTTTTGGCACTTCTATCTAGAAGTGCTTTTTTATTGAGTTATTCCTTGAACATATATAGTTTCTAGTGTAAAATGTACCACGGACAGTATTAATTTTATGTTAAATTGAAAGAGGTGTCTTCATTGTCAAAAATCAAGGCCATTATTTTGGCTGCCGGTGGCGGAACCAGAATGAAATCCAATAAACCAAAAGTCATTCATGAAATTCTAAAAAAAACATTAGTGGATTATGTCATAGAATCTGCTAAAGAAGCAGGAATAGAAGAAATCTGTGTGGTAGTAGGACATCAAAGCGATGTTGTAGAGGCAGCTATTTCTCATGAAGTGGTTTATGCTAAGCAAACGGAACTACTTGGAACCGGTCATGCGGTTATGATGGCAGAGGATTTTTTGGACGCTGAGGGAAAGACTTTGGTTTTGTTTGGTGATACACCTTTAATTACAAGTGATACATTGAAAGCGATGATTCAGCATTGTGAATCGACATTAAGTGACGTTGTCGTATTGTCTACAATAGTAGAGAACCCTACGGGTTACGGTCGAATTTTAAGAGACCATAATGGATTATTTCTTAAGAGCGTGGAACATAAAGATGCAACAGAGCAGGAAAAAATGGTTTGTGAAATCAATTCAGGCATGTATTGCTTTGATTCCAAGGCGCTAAAAAATGTTTTAGGTAAGCTAACCAATGACAATGCTCAAGGTGAATACTATCTTCCTGACGCTATGAAGATTATTATGGAAATGGGTGGCAAAGTGGAAGTGTTGGTTACCGAAGAAAGCGACGAGATTCTAGGAATCAATACAAAAGTTCAATTAGCAGAAGCAGGTTTGATTATGCAAAGACGCATCAATGAGGGCTTCATGCTTGAGGGTGTTGGTATGATAAATCCTGATCAATGCTACATTAGTAAAGATGCCATTATTGGTGCAGATACGGAAATCTATCCCAATACTTTTATAGAAGGTCATACAAAAATCGGTAAAGGGTGTATAATAGGACCTAACACTAAAATAGTGGACTGTGAAATCGGAGACCGAGTTTATATTGAGCAATCTACGGCTCTAGAAAGTAAAATTAGTCATGATACCACTGTTGGACCGTATGCTTACATACGTCCAAATTCAAATATAGGTCAAAATATAAAAATTGGTGATTTTGTAGAAATCAAAAATGCAACCATTGGTGACGGTACGAAGGTATCCCATCTTACGTATATCGGAGATGCGGATGTTGGAAAAAACGTTAATTTTGGATGTGGGACCGTAGTGGTGAACTACGATGGACAGAAAAAATATAGAACGACAATTGAAGACGAAGCTTTCATAGGTTGTAATACGAACCTTGTCTCTCCTGTCACTGTACATCACAGGGCTTACACAGCTGCTGGATCGACAATAACAAACGATGTACCGGAATCCGCACTAGGTATAGCAAGAACAAGGCAAACAAATATTGAGGATTGGGCTAAGAGAAACAGATAACGTGAATGCATGAACCTAGGAGGAAGATGAATGACCAGTGTAATCAGAAACAATGATGGCATTAAAGTTTTTTCAGGAGGCGCAAACCAAGAACTGGCAATCAACATAGCTAAATCATTAGGAACAGAATTATCCATTGCAGAGGTTGGCAAGTTTAGTGATGGTGAATCGTATGTAAAAATCGGAGAAATGGTAAGAGGTGTTGATTGTTTTATTATTCAACCCACATCATTCCCTGTTAATGACACTTTAATGGAAACACTTATTATGATTGATGCTTTAAGAAGAGCCTCAGCCGGACGTATCACAGCAGTTATGCCATATTACGGTTATGCAAGACAAGACCGTAAGGCTAGGGCCAGAGATCCGATTACAGCACGTTTAGTGGCGGACATGCTCCAGATTGCCGGTTGTGATCGTATGTTAACGATGGACCTTCATTGTGCACAGATACAAGGTTTTTTTACCATTCCTGTGGACCATATGCTTGGCAATCCTCTATTAATTAAGTATTACAGAGATAAGTTTCAAGATAACAAAGAAGATTTAGTTATTTGTTCACCGGATATTGGTTCGGTTAAACGTTCTAGAAGTTTTGCAGAGGCCCTAGATGTACCGATTGCCATTATTGATAAACGTAGACCTGAAGACAATGTGAGTGAAGTTATGCACATCATTGGTGATGTTAAAGGTAAAAAGGTGATCTTGGTAGATGATATGATCGATACAGCCGGTACGATTTGTAATGCTGCCAATGCCCTTTATGATCAAGGTGCAACGGAGATCTACGCTTGTTGTACACACCCTGTTTTATCCGGTCCTGCGATCGAGAGAATTACAAAGTCAGCGATTAAAGAACTGGTTGTTCTGGATACGATTGCTTTACCGGATGGTAAAAATACGGATAAGATTAAGCAATTGTCAGTGGCAGATATATTGGCAGATGCGATTTCAAGGATTCATCACAATGAGTCTGTTTCGAAGCTTTTTGTATAAATAGATTATGAAGGTCTCTAAGTGGATAAAATGCTTAGAGGCTTTTTTTTTATTCTTTAGGAAAGTCTATGCTATGTTAATGCATTGAAGTGTTACATTAACTATCAAGGAAATCTTTCCTGTCGAACCGTTCAGAAATATGAGCAGAGCTCATAGCGAAGTTAAGCTTCTTTTCTTGGTCCCATGAAAACCCTTCCACAGTCTGTATGAGTACGGCCTCCGGTTGGTGCGTCCTGCACCAAAAGTCGGCGGACAGCTTCCGGCTGTCTTGCTTAACTCACACAGCCAGTTCTAGGAACTTCATGGTCGATGTTGGTGTAGCGGTAATAAAGGAAGGTCCCATGAAAACCCTTCCACAGTCTGTATGAGTACGGCTTTTTTTGGTAAGTCTTGTTATAAATGGAAATGATTCCTATAATATGGAATTGTTTCTTTTTTTGTGTTATATAAACATAAATGTTTAAAATATGAAATAATTTATTCAATATACGTAAATTATCAAAAAACTTCTTGCATTTTATAGAGGGTCTCCCTATAATATGGTAGAGGGTCAAAACCAAGTTTCACTAAATTCACCCACCATGGTAGGTGAAAGTTCAACTATATAGTTTTGATACCTTAACCATAATATATAAGAGTATTGTGCCTTAAAGAATGGGGATAGGGAGTGGATGACTTGGAAGATACATTATTGGCGGGTGTTGTTCTCTTTGAACGCTATAAGATTATCAGGCCTCTTGGCATTGGCGGGACCAGTATCGTATATCTGGCACAGAATAATAAGATTGGGAGTTTGGTCGCCATTAAAGCCATTAAGAAAAAAGATGGTGACGTAGATTTACTGGCAGAAAAAAATATTTTGATTGAATTGCGACACCCGTCCATTCCAATCATTATGGATATTGAAGAGGATGAAGATCGCATCTATCTTATTGAGGAATATGTTGAAGGTAACGTGCTTGAGAAGTTTAAGAACAAACTAACAGAACATGAGATTATCGATATTATGCTACAGCTTTGTGATGTACTGAATTACTTACATACCTTCCAAGATCGGCCTATTATTTATAGAGATTTAAAACCAAGTAATGTCATCCGAATGCAAAATGGACATATTAAGTTGATTGATTTTGGTATAGCCAAAAAATACAGCCATGATACAACTCAGGATACGACTCAGTTTGGAACAAGAGGGTATGCTGCCCCTGAGCAATTTGGATTTTCTAAGGCGGATGTACGTACGGATATTTTTGCACTGGGCGTAAGCATGTATTATTTACTAACAGGTAAGAATCTAAGTACACCTCCATACCGTTTACAACCTTTACGAGAAGAACATCCTTTTATTAGTTCGGGTTTAGAACAAATCATTATGAAATGTGTGGAGACCGTACAGGCTAAAAGGTATCAGAGTATTGTCGCCTTACGAGATGCTATTAAGTCTCTGAGTATTCAAGGTCATGACAATAAAGACTATGAAGTCTTTCTTGAAAAAGGTCGTAAAGTCATTACGGTTACAGGTATAAGCAGGTCATTGGGTACAACACATGTGGCCATCATGCTTGCTCATTATTTCAAGGAGCAAGGGCAAAAAGTTGCTTTGATAGAGTGGCAACCGCATCATGATTTTATAAAAATTTATAACATGTACAAAACCATCATAGAAGAAAAATTCTACTTTATTTTTAATGAGATTCATTTTTATAGTTATCAAAATCATATGTCATATGATAAAAGCATGACCGCTAATTATGATGTGATTATAGTAGATGGTGGTGGGTATGATGACTTAGTACAAAAAGGCAGTTATCAGAAAAGTCACCAGGTTCTTATGTTGTGTGGTGGTAAGGATTGGGAAATAGATCATTTTGAAGAATACTATTTTGGTAGTCCGAATAAGAAGTATCATTATATGTTTAATTTTATGGATGATGTAGCTTTTGTAGAAATAAAAAAAAGTATGACGAACTTTAAGTGTCATCAGATACCTTATAATCCCAGTCCATATCAGGTGACGGAAACCACTAAAAAGTTATTAGATGGTATTTTTGAAGTGAATAATACAAAATCCATAGGATTAAAAAGGAGTAAGCTGGAGGATGTTAAAAACCATATTAGATCAAAAATTCAAACACTTAAAAACTCAAAAATCAAAGAGCAATGTGATTGCAGTGACGGGAGCAGCTAAAGGTGTTGGCGTCACACATTTTTGCATTATGATCGCTTACTATCTGGCCAAACAAAGAAGGAAGGTTGCTTTAGTGGAACTAAATAGTACGGGTCATTTTGGGAGAATTGAAAAAGCATATGAAGGCTTGCATCATGATGTCACGTCCACAGAAACTTTTAATATTAAAGGTGTGACATATTATAAAGCAACATCGAAAGAAAAACTTATGGATTTGTATCAGGGAGACTATCATTACATCGTTCTTGACATAGGCGATGGTATAAAAAATCATGCAGAAGAGCATAAGCGTGCGGACATACCTTTGGTTATAGGGCATGTTAGTGACTGGAAGATACATGAAGTGGAAGATTTTAGGCAAAGATATTCTATGCTCATGACTCAAAGATGTAAATGGCTTTTTCCAGACGGAAAGAAGGATGAAATGAAGGCGTTAGGGAGAAAAATGGAGATGGCTTTCCATAGAGTACCTTATTGTGTTGATCCATTTATAAGGACAAAAGAAGCACAAGAATACATGAAAAAAATCATAGGATCGGAGGTATGATATGTCAATCATTCGACAACGTACAAAGAATTTATTAATGGCAGGATTTTTAGGAGTGGTCTTGTGTCTTCTGGTGACTTTGATATTGTCCTTAACATTTAGAGAAAAACTTTCTGATTTTCTAACCACCACAATTAAACAAGAAAAACAAGAAGTGTTCACCTATCCAATTGTTGTAGCATCTAAGCCACTAAAAAAAGGAAGTGTCCTGAAACAGGAGGATGTAGCGGTATCACTATTGGGGGCAGAAAAACCAATCTTATCCGGTTATACTGAAGTAACTTTGGTGGTTGGTAAGAAACTTCTGATGGATGTGGATGAAAATCTACCGTTAACGCAGCCTATGTTTATGGAGGACGCCTTGGTTGATAAGAATCTTAGAATCTATGAGTTTGGGTTTATTGAAATACCTTATTTGCTAAAGGAGACAGATGTGGTGGATGTCAGAATTGCTTTTCCAACAGGTCAGGATTACATCGTTTTAGCGAAGAAATCGATACAATCCTTTGAGCGTTCCAGAGATCAGGTTCATGTAGGTTTGTTGGATTTGGCTCTTGAAGAAGAAGAGGTTCTTAGGATGTCCAGTGCAATGGTAGATACGTACTTGACAGAAGGTACCAAGGTGTACTTGGTCAAATATATCAACCCAGACCAACAGGCATCATCCGTTGTTAATTATCCTGTAAATCAAAGTGTTTTAGCTCTTTATATGGAGAATCCGAATGTATTTGAGGTACCCAATGCTGAACAGGTTTTAAGTAGACGACGGGTGCTGGATGCATCATTGTTATCTTTATTAGATGAAGCAGGCGTTCGTTTTTTTGAGACAAACATGGCTATACCGACCATGACGATGAATCCTTCGACACCGGTGGATACGATTTTGGAAGATATCCAAAGTACAGATCATAATCCCTTACCTGAAACAACTACCACCACAACGAGCAATGAGTTCAAGAACACTGAACCTAAGAACACGGAACATAATAACGAAAAGGAAGAAGACGCAACATTGTCTGGATTTTAGGTATGGATATGATACGTATAGGTTTAATCGGTATAAATACAAAAGAAAAGGACTATTTGGGGCTTTATTTAGGCAAGGTCCTATCCATGGAACATAAAGTTGTGCTGGTTACAAGGCAACAAAGCATCATGGGTGGGTTAGAGGATTATGAATACAATGAGACCTTTAGAATTGTGAGCCATATACCGGATACAATTGAAGCGGATTATCTCATTGTGAATCATCAGGAATTTGATAGAGAAAGTTATGATTGCTTATTTTTCATAACCGGACCTAAGCAATCGGAGGTGTCCGACAACGAGCCCATTTTTAACAAAGGCCTATTGGAAAATGATTGTGTTATTTATCATAATATTTTTGAAGACAGTAAAATAAATGGAAAATATTTGAGCAATCGATTAAAGATTGATCCCCAAAAAACCAAAGTGCTTGAACGACCTATTAATGAATGGGATTTAATAATGGAGATGGAAAATGATTATGATCAGTCCATAGGTATGCGGCATATGTCCCGAGATTACCGGAAACTTATTTACAAAATGTTGCAACATAGTACGGGCGATAAAGACAAAGCCATAAAAAGGTGGCAAAAAAAGGCGAAAAGGAGTAAATAAAATGCAAATAGCGTTTTGGTCACCCAATCATGGTCAAACTGGGACAACAAGTGCTGCTGTTGCTATGGCAAGCATGTCAGCCCTTATGTATAACTTCAAAATTCTTCTAGCACATAGTCATTTTGAGCGTAGTACATTGGAAAGCTGTTTTATGAAAGAAAAAGTACATCATCATGAAGATCTTTTAGACTTTAGTGATAATGGTTTGGATGCCTTGAAAAGACTGGCAAAAAATGGAAGACTTTCTTCAGGTATGATCTGCGATTATACCATATCTCTTTTGGCAAATAGACGATTGGATTTGCTTCAAGGAACCAAAACACCCAAGCCAATGGATACTCAAGAAACACTGACACTACTAAATCAGATTTTTACGGTAGCTAGTAGTGATTATGATCTAACGATGATTGATGTACCAAGTGGTACCCACCAGAAATTAACACGAAAAATTATCAAGCAATCTGATTTGGTTGTGGTATGTCTGAATCAGAATAAAGCCTTATTGGATGCATATTTTAGTAGTCCGACTTATGCTTCAATGCTAAATGAGAAGACGGTTTTATACAACATCGGTATGTACAATAAAGATAGTCGGTATACACTTAAAAATCTGGCTAAAACATATGGTATGAACAACATAATGTGCATACCCTACGATATAGGTTTTATGGATGCCTGCAATAATAGTCGCGTACTTGATTTCATGATGCGCCATTTGACCACCAATTCGAAAAATAAGCACAGAAAATTTTTGGAACATCTAGAAAGAAATTGTGAACGCATGATGAAACAGTTAGAAAAGACCAAACAGGAGGCTAGTATCGATTATGCTTAATTTTATAATGATACTGGTGGTGCTTTTAGTATTTGTCTTTATATTAATGATGTATTTTAGAAAAGGGGATTCAACCCATTATTTAGAGCAGAAGCTACTAAACAACAATGAAAGATTTCAATTTGAGGCCATTGTGGATTTTGTCAAAGATGCTATTAATGATATAACAAGAACCAACTTGTATGAAATGGGTCTATCCGAAGATGAGTTTAAAAGGCGGCTTAATAAAAGAAGTGAGTTGAAAAAAGCACTGAAAAATTGTACCTATGGGTCAGTCCTAGATAAAGAATATGTGAAAGACTTCATCTGCGATTTGTTAAAGAAAAACTATATAACAGAAAAAAATGTGGATAAAATCATGCACTTTGGACAACCTAATTTTCTAAGTATACAAGATAAATTTGAGATCTTGCTTTATCAGTATAAAAAAAGTTATGGTTCATTGGCCCTTAGCCAAATGATTCAGGAACACAACTTAGATGATCTAAAGCATATCATTGAAAACGGAAAAACCCCTTCTTATATCATAACGTCTCAGGAGATTGAAGCAATCTTTAGTACAAGCCTAACACAATTGAGTTATGAAGATAAGTTGAAGGTTATTACACAGAGAGTTTATCAGATTTACAAAGGATTTGGTGTGGTAGATGAAATAAGGGATATGGCGATTGACGGCGTATCAGGTGGTGTTTCGGGTGTGGTAGAAAAGGCTACAGATAAAGTGATGGAAGATTATTTGAGTCAAATCATCCAGATACCGAATCATTATGATAGCATTTGGATATTTTATAAAGGTAAGTCCATTCATTTGGATTTTCTTTCATTTGGTTCAGAAAAGGAATTGCGACGGATCTGTCAGAATATATATCGCTATAACAAAGCCGGACAACTTTCGGAAAGTACAGGCTTTAAAGTGAATGAAATGAAGGACGGTTCAAGAGTTGTTGTTGTCAGACCGGGTTTCTCGGAATCGTGGGCATTTTTTGTCAGAAAATTCCACATTGCCAATGTAACATTGGAGGAATTGATTTCAGATGAAAATGCTAGTCTACCAATAGAAACCATTCGATATCTGATTAAGGGTGCAAGAATAATATCCATAACCGGCTCTCAAGGGTCAGGCAAGACAACGTTATTGATGGCAATGGTTGAAGCTATTTATGGAACATTAACACTACGTGTTCAAGAAATGGCTTTTGAATTGCATCTTAGAAAAGTTTATCCAATGCGAAACATCTTAACATTCAAAGAAACACCTACCATAACAGGGCAGTCAGGTATGGATGTCCAGAAAAAAACTGATGGGTCCGTTAGTATTTTAGGTGAGATTGCAACAGATGAGGTTGCTGTTTGGATGCTACAAATGGCTCAAGTGGCATCTTTGTTCACGCTTTTTACCCACCATGCCAAAACCGTTAAGGATTTGGTTTTGTCTCTTAGGAATTCTCTTCTTAAATGTGAGATTTTCAGGGACGAGAAGATAGCAGAACAACAGGTGGTGAGTGTATTGGATTTTGATATCCATATGGAACGGGATGGAGACGGTAAAAGATATATTTCCCGAATAACAGAAATCGTAGCTTCTGAGCTTGAAGCACCATACAAGAGAGATTATAGGGAAACGTCGAATCAAGAAGATCAGCAAAAGGCTTTTATGGACACCATGACCGAGTACTTCACCCGTATGACGGATCGGAAAAAATATGAAAGTAGAGATGTTGTTGTATTTGATGGGAGGCGTTACAAAACGGCGCATAGAATAAGTAAGGACACCATCAGTCAGATGGAAAAAAGCATGTCCAAAACAGATTATCAAGGCTTTGTACTATTTCAAAATGAGAACTGGGGTTGTGGATAATGGATTATGATTTATGGATGGTTATAGGTCTACTACTTATGGTAATGGCCTTTGGGTTGATATTTATAGCCTATGCCATGGATAAGCAGTCAAAAAAAAGACAACAACATTTGAAGGTGAAGCAAAATCAAGAGCAGGTCAATGGTTATTATTTGTCGTTGTATAAATTCTTTTCAGGGTTTTCTCCTACAAAACACAAAATAGCAAATATTCGCTTAAGAATCGAAATGATTGGTCATACTGGTCCTCATGGTTTTTTTGATGGCAGGCATGATTATGATTACAAGACAGCCTATACTGCTTCTGCTATTCTTGTTGGTTATATGGCTTTTATCGGAGACTGTGATTGACTTCTTGGTCGAGCGCCTAAAGAATCGATTGCTGTATCAACAACTCAAATTTAATGACATGGTTAGGCACAAGTATTATGAAACTCATATGATTGATGAAGCCGTCTATGATGCTTGTCAAGAATTAGGCGAGGATTATTATGAAATATGTATTCAAGGAGAAAGGATTTATGATGTCCTAAGGGCAAAGGATGTTGAAAAAGAAATTTTGGCTTACAATGAAACAGCACCTAATAAATTCTTAAAAATGTTCCTAGGTCTGGCTTTTATTACTATGGAATACGGGGATACAAAAGTTGACGGACATAGTGTTTTCTTGAAAAATATAGGTGATTTGACAGGTGAAATCAGGATTGAACTAAGCAAAAGAGAAAAGTTGAACTACGCTTTAAAAAGCCTGAACATCATTGTATTCTTACCGCTTTTCTTTATCAACCCGGTAAAGCGTTGGGCCAGTGGGTATTTTATGCCTATGAAAGTTTTTTATGATAGTAGAGCCGGTTTTTTGCTGGAAGTGATCATCATCATGATGGTACTACTTGCCTATTTTCTGCTTAGGAAAGTTCAGCAGTTTGATGATCAGAAAACGGTGGTTAATAAAAAGAAGGTAGTAGAAAAAATACTTTATGAAAAAGGACTTTACCGGTTGGTTGATTTTGTGAAGCCTTCAAATCACAAAGGACGTTACTATAGACTAAAGCTAAAACTAAAAAACGGAGCCAGTCATTTAGATGTGGAATCCTTTATCACTAGGAAATGTCTGTATTTTTTTATAGGGTGTATGGTGACTTTGATGGTCATTGTTGCATTGCAAATGAACACAAAAAAAATGATCTTGACAGCACCGACCATACCGGATTACTTTTTAGGTGGTCAACTATCAGAGGCGGCGCTTATGGAAGCAGAAGCCATAACAAATAAAGATCGAAGTTACTTACAGAAGCTGAACCGAAATATGGAGATAGGGGATGTGACACGTTTGTTGGAGGAAAACGGCATACCTGTTACGGAAAGTGAGATCATGGCAAGGCGGCTTATGAAAAAGCAGATGGTTTTTATGGATCAGTACATAAAATGGTGGGAGGTACTTTTGGTTCTTATTGTAGGTGTTTTGGCGTATAACATTCCGGAGATTATGTTGATTTTTCAAAGAAGAATTCTTAGGTTTGATGTAGAAGATGAGGTTATGGGTTTTAGTACCATATTGTTGATGTTGATGAATCATGAACGTTTATCTCTCATGGATGTCCTTGAGTGGATGGCTTTATATGCCTATACTTTTAAAGCGCCGATTCAAGACTGCATCAACAACAGTTCTTCAGGCATGGTTGCTTCCTTAAAAACACTTAGAGACGTTTCTGATGACTCGAGGTTTATACGGTTGATTGACAGCCTTATACTAGCTGCACAGGATATTACCATCAAACAAGCCTTCGATGAACTTGAATCAGAGAAAAGCCATTATCTTGAAGAGAGAAAAACAATCAATGAGCAAATTGTAGAAAAGAAAGTGAACTTGGGAAAGATTATAGGTTTTGTGCCGGTATATGGATTTATATTATTGTATATGATTTATCCAATGATTGTAAGCAGTATGGCAGATATGGAATCATACCTGAACCGAATGATGCAGCTATAAAAGCATAAAACATTATAAACAATCAAATATGGGGGTGTATGGAATGGATGGAAATATTCAAAAAGCTTTATGGATTGGTGTCAGCATACTACTTTTTGTTGCTGTAGTGGCGATAGGTATGTCGGCCTATGGAAAAGCATCAAAAATGACGGATGAAAGTATGACGAATCTGGACAAACAGGCACAACAATTGGCAAATGCAGCATATGGTGTGTACGACAATCAGTATGTGAGTGGCACGCAAGTCATTAATGCGATAAAAAGCTATAAGGCAACACCGGACGAAATGCAGGTGATTGTTGTAAAAGGTGGTTCATCTACTTATTATCTGTCGACCGGATCAGCAGATGCAGGCACATTGTCGCCGATTGCTGAAAGTACAACCAACAATATGCTAAAGTCCGTTCAGGACAAAAACAATGCTACAGTTTACATTAACCCTTATGGGGAATTTTATGCCACTGTGGTGACGGATGTTAATGGAATCGTAAGGGCAATACGATTTGAACAGCAATAACAATGAATGATAATTTAGATCGAGTTCTAGAACTGGGATTTGGCTTTATGATTTTCATCTTAGCACTAAGTGTGTTTTTTAGAATAGATGGAAAAACAACCAATTATATGAAAGTGGCCGATGACCACTTACAGTTTAATCGGCAAATGGTAAAAAGCACAGTTGAGACTATGAGTGTGGAAGTGTCAAGGGGTACTTTATTTTTCATGCTTACAGATTTGGACAATAAGGGTAAAAATCAAAAGATGGGTGAAGAGACTTATTTGATCGACAACAGTGGGGCACTGGATATTGTTATAGACGGCACTCTATTTCCTATAGTGACAGATTATGCTGGCATACAAAGTCTTAGAGTAGCAATGGATAATCTTGGATCTTATACATATACACCGGAAATAATAGTCGATCATCAAGGGAAGATTGTTAGCATTGCGTATACAAGTTACTAGTGGAGGCAAAGGATGGAGCAAGTCTTATGGAAAATACTGGGTATATTTTTGTCGGTCATTCTAATGTTTGTTGTACCGATTATGAATTTATATGAGCGTCAAGATAATATTAGCTACAGTGTTGTCTCAACACAACTCAATCAAATGACCGATAGTGCAAGAGATATAGGAGGCCTTGATGCTTCGGCTTATCAAGCATTTTTGAAGACTCTGGATCAGACAGGTAACGGCTATAGTATAAGTATTGAGCATTATGAAAAGGTATATGTACCTATTTATAATAATGATGGTTTATTCATGGAGGATTATCATATTAGTTATGAGGGATTCTATAAAGATGATATCGAGGCTATATTAAGCACCGATGGATTCTACCCGATGAACCAAGGGGATATGTTCTTTGTGAGTGTTCATAACATTACGCCAACAAAAAGCCAGATTGTACGACAGATACTGTATGGAATGGACCCTCGGTATCCTTCCCTTATTGTGAGAGGTGGTGGGATGGTAAGACATGAATCTTATTAAGTACGCCATACTATTTATTATTATTACTCTACCTTTTTATATGATACATAATTTCAATACCCATCGTTTAGTTCAAAGAGAACGTTTAAAAAATCAATATGAGCGCGTCATAAGCAGTGCTATAGAAGATGGCACCTATGCCCTCAAAACCTATTCAAAAAGGAGCTTTGATGAAGACCGTGGAAAGCGCATCGGTATTGAGACGGAGGAAGTCATTGAAGCTTTTCTAAAAACCTATCACTATGGTTTTAAAGCTTTTGGTGATGCGGCAAAGCATCAATTCAATCAATATATAGTGGCAATTGTGATTATTGGCTATGACGGTTACTATCTTTATGGTACGAAACAAGTTGCAGATCATACGGGTTTAGTGAGCTATAGGCCGGTACTAAGTGAAAAAAAGCCTTATATCTATGAGGATACTGAGTTTGCCATGAAAATGACTTTAGATGATTTTGTTGAGGTTGTGGACATGAGGTCTTGGGAAGTGGAAAAAGGAAACTTTGCATCCATTGCTCATAAACCTTCAGGTATGAATGAATCGAACTTTGAACAAATTAGAAAAAGAACTATAATCACTTCTGTTGAAGCAGGTCTGAGAGATGCCGTTATTAGCCATAATCAATGGGCGAATCAACAAGGTGTATTGTACGAATTTATAGTACCCGTAGCAGATAACGACCCCTGGAGTCGCACCTTAGATGATATCGGTCTTATGGTATGCATTCAAGGCGCACCTCTTGGCTATGGCGCTTTCTTAGATTTTTTTTCTTTTCATCAAAATAATGTTTTGAAAATACAGCCTGTTAATGGCTATGAGGATATGGCAGACGGTTCCTTCTATTACTGTGACCATAGGTGTACCCATGAACAAACGGACAATTTGATTCAGGTTTTTGCATCCAAAGAGGCAGCAGCAAGTGAAGGTTTTTGGCCATGTCATTATTTAAAATAATTAGGTCCCATGAAAACCCTTCCACAGTATGTATGACTACGGCCTCCAGTCGGTGCGTTCTGCACCAAAAGTCGGCAGACAGCTCCTGCTGTCTTGCAAATTTCATAAGAAAGTTTTCATTATTAGCATCATGTCTTGAAGACTAACATGATGCATGAGGTTCCTTCTTATGAGCCTACTTCATACACACTGATTCCAGGAACTTCATGGTCGGTGTTGATGTAGTGGTATTATTGGTTGCTTTAAGGCATATGGGATACGGATTTAAGTTTATTGAAATTATGCATTTGCGAAACCGAATGAGGAAAGAAAAAACACTGATCAATCACAGTTCTACATGGATGTAGAACGTCCTTCATTTTTACATGGATGTAAAATGGAAGGATGATTGAGCAGTAAGGCAAGGAAAAGCTGTGTGTTACATCAACGACGATGATAACGAAACAAGTATATTACTTAAAATGACAAGCTTTAATTAATCCTTATTTAGATTCTTTTCTCTATAAAGTCTTATCTTTATTCTTGCCCTTTGGCCTAATATCATTTAATATGAGTATAGGTCTTTTAATACCTTATGATTGATTAAGATATTGAGGACCAAAAGAGGTGAAAGATTATGGAAAAAAGACTGTACAATCAGATCAATGACTATTTCAAGAACAGACAATATCAAAAGATTCCAACAGATATTGAGAACGTGGCCATGTACGGTATCTATGATAAGAGCAATCTTTATCTTATTAATGTGATAGAGCTCGGACCGGAATTTGCTCTTGATCCGGAACGGTATCTGGAGTATAAACAATTAACCATGCAACAATTTAGTAAAACAGAAGCAGATAAAGTCATCTTGCTGAACCTGATAATAGCAAAAGAGACACAAGTGCTATATGACGCTTTTAATTTTGTACCGGATCTTAGTGAAAGATTTATTGATGTGGTTTGGTTCATTAATGAAAATACACGAAAACTGCAGATTCCTAAGCGCCAATTAAAAAACATACTGAACATCGATAAAGAAATTAAAAAGATACTCAATAATGAAGAAACAACCTATTATAAACTTAAGCCAAGGAAAGCACCCATTTGGATTACATGGGTGTTGATGTCTATCAATATCGCTATTTGGGTTAGTATGGAAATTAAAGGAAGCTCCCTAGATATTGAGACCTTGATTGGGTCCGGAGCGATGAGCTTTCCATTGGTTGTAATAGAAGGTGAGTATTACCGCCTGGTAACGGCCATGTTCTTGCATATAGGTGCCGTGCATTTGTTCCATAATATGTTCAGTTTGTACATATTTGGCTACCGTCTTGAACGCTATCTAAAAATATGGCAGTATATGGTGGTATATCTGGGTTCCGGATTATTAGGTTCATTGATGAGCCTTGGAGGGGCATATATAACCGGTATGTATCCGGTTGCAGCGGGTGCAAGTGGTGCTGTTTATGGACTTATAGGTAGCTTGTTGGTGGTGACCAATAAGATTAAGAAACCGATCGATGGGGTTTCAAGCTATATTCTATGGGTTATGTTTGGTATTGGTATCATTTTCTCAGTTCTAACCCCTAATGTAGATACATTAGCTCATATAGGTGGTTTTGCCGGTGGAATCATGCTGACCCATAAACTGTTGAAACCGGCACAAAAGACGGATGTATTATGAGGAGAACGACATGAAGCAGATGGCAATTAAAGAGCTGATGCGAGAGTGCTCAGCCCATATAACTGAAAAAACCAAAGACATTCATAGTTTAGTTCCGGGATATGGTAATGTAAACAGCAAGATCATGTTTATAGCACCTTGTCCATCCGCCAAAGAAGAGGCTTCAGGCAATTTCTTTGAAGGTGGTGGTGGGGTTGTTTTTGATGCTTTTTTAGAGCGATTAGATATGAAAAGAGAAGATGTATATCTAACGTATGCTGTTAAGTACCGACCTTATAAGATTAATGCCAAAACCGGTCGCATTTTATCTAGGAACCTAGAAGATAATGAGATTATGATGTTTTTACCTTTTTTACATAGAGAGATTGAATTGGTTAAGCCTATGCTTATTATTCCTCTTGGACCAACAAGTCATAAAGTGATGCATAACCTTGAAGCGGTTAAAAGCGAAGACGTTGGAATGAAGACGACCATCTACATTCATGACAAGCCATACGATCAGATAGTGCTTCCACACCCTAGTGAAACATCCTTTGTTGGTGCAACTCAGTCAGAAGAACTTCTAAAAGTCTTAAGTGATTTCAAATCGGATGTTGAAGTCGATCATCCTATAGAAGTAGAAAAGCCTAAGAAAACTAATGTGCCATCAATGAAAGAAGCGGAAAAACCACAGGTAAAGAAAAAGATTGTACTGAAACAAAGAAAACCAAGAGTTTCAGGTAAAAGAAAGGTCATACTTATTTATGGTGGCAATAATCTGGCAAATGACCCAACCTTAGTTGCTGCCGAGAGAGTCAGCAGCGTTCTAAGCGAGTTGAATGTCAGTGTAAAAAGATTAGATTTGTATCAAGGCGATTATAATATGGATGATTTTTTTGAAGCCCTTAGTGAATCAGAAGGTGTTATACTTGCAACGACTGTAACTTGGTACGGCATTGGCGGTCTTATGCAAAACTTTTTGGATCGGTGTTACGAAAGTGGCCAATTCCCTTGTTTTGAAAGTGTCTATCTGTTTGGCATTGTTATTAGCAAACAAGCTTATGAAAGAGATGCCTTAAGCCATTTATTAAAATCATGGGACATACTAGGTGGCGTTGAAGGCACAACCCTATGTGCGAGTATTGAGAATTCTGCAGATCTTGAGACAGATAAAATTCTGTTAAATGCCATTGATAAAAAAGCAGAAGATTATTACCGTGTATTAAATCAACAAAGGAATATTCTACCAACCAGTATTCGAGATAATAAAGTGATGATGAAGTTGTATGTGCCAAGTGATGAAGGTCAACAGGAAAATGAATCAGAAGAGATAAGCCCAGGTTGGGAGCGTGCTTTTGAAGGCGGTTCAGGTACGAAATCACAAATATCTAATTATGATGAATTTATTGAAAAGCAACAAAAAGACATTGAAGATATTGCAAGTTTGTTCAAAGAACGTCTCTCAAACAAAGGTGGATTGGTACAAAAAACCTATCCGGAGCTTTTTGAGTATAAATTTAAACCGGATAAGACTTTTCCGGATTGTATCATCAGCTGGGTTATTGAGGATAAGAAAAATGAAAGCTTTATTCTCGATTTCAAAAGTGCGAAGCTGAAGTCAAAATTCGGTACAGATCAAGATGCTGATGTGGTCATGAACTGCAACCATGATATTATGAAAAAAATAACAGAAGGTAGATTGACGGTGCAAAGAGCTTTTATGACAGGTGAGATAAAAGCCAAAGGCAATTTTACCTTATTGTATAAACTGGATCTGCTATTTGCGTTCTAGATTCTAAAAGGTCGTTTAAAAGAGAAGGTATAACGAAAGGAGCATAAAATGAGTAAGTGTTTATTTTGTAGTATTGCATCAGGGGATTTGGATTCTGCAACCATATTTGAAAGCAGTGAGTTTCGGGTCATATTGGATAAATTTCCATCGGGTAAAGGCCATACATTAATTCTACCTAAAGAGCATATTGAGAATATCTACGATTTGGATGGTGAGACGGCCGGTAAGATGTTTGCTTTAGCAACGGTCATTGCAAAAGCATTAAAAAAAGTACTGAAGTGCGATGGATTAAACATTCTTCAAAACAATGGGGTAGCTGCCGGACAAACAGTCATGCATTTTCATCTTCATTTGATTCCTAGATTTGAAGAGGATGGGATGAATTTCAAATGGAAAACTAAAGCGTTTTCAGATGATCAGATGCTGGAACTGGTATCAGAAATATCTAAAGAAATCTAAGAATTTAATCAGGCGAAACCCATAGAAAGGTACCGGATGCTCATGAAATCTCATAGGCATCCGGTACTTTTTATTGTTTTGTTTAAAATTTTATTTTATTAAAGCGTCCTAAATTTATTCTTGAGGTAATAAACCTTCAAGGGTGTATAGAATATGTTTGGTACCGTCTGCAAAAGCATACTCAGCCATTTTTTCTGAATAAATCTGGGGATGTTGATGTAGATAGAGCACGGATTTCATTAGGGTTTCAGGTGTTAGGTGTTCTTGTTGTAAGACCATACTGTAGCCGAAAGCTTCAAAGGCATCAGCATTAAGAAGCTGATCACCTCTGCTTTGGGTCGCAGGTAAAGGAATTAATAGATGGGGCTTTTTGAGGGCCACAAGTTCAGTGATGGTATTAGAACCGGCCCGACTTACGACCACATCAGCCATAGCATACAGATCAGCCATATGTTTGCCTACGAACTCATATTGTCTGTAACCTTCAAGGTAGTCATAACTATGATCGATATTGCCTTTTCCACAGAGATGGACCACATGAAAGGTTTTTGTCAATTCTATGAGACTATTTCTAAGACAATCATTAATACTATGTGCGCCGAGACTGCCACCGGTTACCATTAATATGGCTTTATTATAATCAAGCCTTGTATAGACATGGCCTTTATGGCCTTCACCAAGAAGAAGTTCGCCCCTTATAGGTGCACCGGTGTGGACACCTTTTGAAGCCGGAATATGAGCTAAAGTACTTTCAAATGTGGTACAGATTTTTACGGCAAACCTAGAAGCAATTTTATTAGCTAGGCCTGGTGTCATATCCGATTCATGTATAACGACCGGAACCTTGGTCAGCCACGCTGCTATTACGACCGGTACAGTGACGAAGCCACCTTTGGAAAATACCAGGTTCGGTTTTAATTTGTGCATGAGAAAGATAGACTCAATGGTTCCGAAAAATATTTTGAAAAGATCCGTGAAATTCTTAAAATCGATATAGCGTCTGAGTTTTCCTGAAGCGATGCCATAGTAAGGCAACCCTTCTTTTTCTATGAGCTTTTTTTCTATGCCATTCTTAGATCCTATGTAATCTATGTGGTAGTTTTTTCCCCTAAGATAAGGTAATAAAGCCAAATGAGGCATGACATGACCGGCAGTGCCTCCGCCTGTAAGTATAATTTTTTTCATCAGAACCTCCAAAGACAATAATCTCTATTCATTATGAATATAATAGACTCGAAAGTCAATAGATGGTTAAAGTGTTAAAAATATATTCCATATTGACAACAAAAATGTAGATGGTATAATTAATATAGAAAACCTTTTCTATAAAGGAGACATAAATATGAAAAGAACGACCATACAAGATGTTGCAAGCGCTGCAGGTGTTTCCATTACGACAGTCTCAAGAGTGATCAATAATAACTATCCGGTCAAGGCGTCAACTCGAAAAAGAGTTGAAGAAGCCGTGGATAGGCTTAAGTTTAAACCTAATTTATTGGCCCGCAGTCTGATTCAAAATTCAACAAAAACAGTGGGCATTTTAACACCATCAATAGAAAACCTTTTCTTTTCTGAAGTCATAAAAGGTGTAGATAGTGTCTTAAAAGAAAAAGGTTACACAACCTTTCTATGTCATACAGAAGGTGAAGCAACCAATGAGGTGGAGATGATTCATAGTTTGGTGGATCGTCGCGTGGATGGCATGGTTGTACTTGACCCAAGGAAAGAAAATGTGGTATCAGGGTATTTTGAAGAACTTGCCAAGCGCGTACCTTTATTGTTGGTGAACGGCTATGCTCAAGGTATTGGGTGTAATTATGTTCTTAATGACGGAGAAGGTGGCACCCGTATGGCTTTAAAATACTTGATATCAGAAGGATGCAAGCGGATTGTTTTTTTGCGAGGTAAGAAAAGTCATTCGTATGATATTAAAGAAGAAGTCTATTTGGAATTTATGAAAGCCCATAGTATGGAAAGTCGCATCCTTAGAATAAAAGATGGTAACGATATCAAAACCGTGGAACAGGCTAAAGACGCTGTAGCAGGTTATATTAGGTCCGGCGAAAAGCCCGATGCCTTATTGGCATGTAATGACTGGATGGCAGTTGGCGCCTTAAGTGGTGCCAAATCAGAAGGATACATCATCCCAAAAGATATGCGTATCATAGGGTTTGATAATACCATCATATCGATGATTACCGAACCTAAGCTATCTACAGTAGATCAGCAGATGATGAAACTAGGTCAACTAGCAGGCAACCGCATATACAAAATGATGACCACCAAAGACATAGAAAACCAAAAAACGTACTTGGAAACAAAACTAATGATTAGAGAGTCTTAGCAAAAGATGATAATAAAGAGAATTATAATAAAAGCATTATGGTATAAGAAGGAGATAACCAGCTATGAATACTACAACAAATAGTACACTGAAAACATCTATGCAAGCATCTTTTGAATCCATCTATGGTGAAGGTGGGGAGATACGACACTATTTTGCACCCGGGCGTGTGAACTTGATTGGAGAACATATCGACTACAATGGCGGTTATGTCTTCCCCTGTGCACTGGATTTTGGCACATATGCGGCGGTTCGAGTAAGGAATGACCATCAGGTAAGCTTTGCCACTTTGAACTTTGATACTAGGGTGACAGTAGATTTGAATCACATCGTATATAATGAAGAAGATGATTGGACCAACTATCCTAAAGGGGTCATAAAAACATTTTTAGACCTTGGCATTTCGCTTAGTGGGTTTGAAGTACTGTATTATGGTAATATACCTAATGGTTCAGGTTTATCCTCATCAGCTTCTCTTGAAGTCTTGACGGCGGTCATGATTAATGACTTATTTGAGTGCAATCTGGACAGAGTGGATTTGGTTAAGATGAGTCAAAAAGCTGAAAATGCTTTTGTAGGTGTCAATTGTGGCATTATGGATCAATTTGCCGTAGGTATGGGTAAGGCGGACCATGCTATCTTACTGGATTGTAACACACTCAAGTATGAGTATGTTCCCCTTAAGTTAGAAGGCGTAAAAATAATCATCAGCAATACCAATATGCGAAGGGGTTTGGCTGACTCAAAATACAATGAACGCCGTCGTGAGTGCGATAAGGCAGTTGCTGAATTGAACAAAGTTCTGGAAATACAGTACTTATGTGATTTGGATGGCGAGAGTTTTGAGAAAAACAAACATTTAATCGAAGATCAAGTGATTAGAAAAAGAGCCGAACATGCCGTATATGAAAACCTTAGAACATTAGAAGCAAAAGAAGCCCTTGAGAAGGATGACTTATTTTGTTTTGGGAATCTGATGAATGCGTCTCATGACTCTTTAAGAGATCTATATGAAGTAACTGGGGATGCCCTTGATACGATGGTAAATGAAGCACGGAAAATTGAAGGTACGATAGGTTCAAGGATGACAGGGGCTGGTTTTGGCGGATGTACAGTGAGTCTGGTCAAGGAAGAAGCGGTCGATATTTTTATAAAAGAAGTGGGTAAGCATTACGAGACGTTAACAGGACTAACGCCGGCATTTTATGTGGCTGGTGTCGGTCAAGGTGCAAGTAGGATTTAAAGGAGGATCATATGGCAATTTTAGTTTGTGGTGGTGCAGGGTATATAGGATCTCATACAGTAGCGGCTCTTGTTGCAGAAGGAGAAGCGGTGGTTGTTTTTGATAATTTAATTACTGGGCATCGCAAAGCAGTACCTGAAAACGTAGCTTTTTATGAGGGCGACCTTAGGAATGAAGGGGATTTAGACCGTGTCTTTTCTAATGAAAATATTGATGCTGTCATTGATTTTGCGGCTTATTCTTTGGTGGGTGAAAGTGTGACGCAACCCTTAAAATACTATGAAAATAATGTATATGGGACCTTATGTTTATTAAAAAAAATGGTTGAGTTTAAAGTGCCTTATATTGTCTTTTCATCCACTGCGGCTACCTACGGAGAACCCAAAGAGATTCCAATTAAAGAAGAAGATCGGACATTGCCGACCAATCCATATGGTGAATCCAAGTTGGTGGTAGAAAAGATGCTAAAGTGGGTAGGAGAAGCTCATGGCATTCGGTATACAGCCCTTCGTTATTTTAACGCTGCAGGAGCTCATGAAAGTGGGCTTATTGGAGAAGATCATACACCTGAAAGCCACTTAATACCTCTAGTACTTCAGGTTGCCAATGGACAACGAGAGGAGATTATGGTCTTTGGGGATGATTATGCCACAAAAGACGGGACATGCGTCAGAGATTATATCCATGTTACGGATTTGTCCGATGCTCATGTTTTGGCACTTAGAAGACTTCAAAAAGGTGGCGACAGTAGAATCTATAACCTTGGAAACGGTCAAGGTTTTTCTGTTATGGAAATCATCCGTATATCGAGAGCGGTGACAGGACACCCCATTCCTGCAGCTGTAACAAGTAGAAGAGAAGGCGATCCTGCAACGTTGATTGCATCAGCAGAAGCAGCTATAAAAGAACTGGGTTGGAAGCCTAAATTCGATACCATAGATGACATTATAAGAACAGCATGGACTTGGCATCAAGCTCACCCTAAAGGTTATATAGAAGAATAAGATATTAGAGTGAAGGAGCATATATGGAGATGATTAAGAAATACATTGAGGAACTTATATTATTTGGTTTACATCATAAGTTGATTGAAGCTTTGGATGTACCTCTCGTGCGCAATCAGCTTATGGCATTATTAAAAGTGAGTGAACCGTACACCGGCAAGGCCGTAATTATAGAAGATCAGACGCCGACGAGAATTCTAGAAGGCATTTTAAATGAGGCGGTCTTATTGGGTATTATTGAAGAAAGCCTTGTGGAGCGTGAGATTCTTGATGCAAAGTTGATGGCAACTCTCATGCCGAGACAATCTGAATTAAACCGGTTGTATACTATGGTTAAAGAGGAAAAAGGGATTAAGGCGGCTACGGACTATTATTACCACCTGAGTCAGATGTCCAATTATATCCGAACAGACCGAATCGCCTTAAATAGATACTGGCAGACCGAGACCCAGTATGGCAACATGGAAATCACGATTAATTTATCAAAGCCGGAAAAAGACCCAAAGGATATTGAAAAGGCAAAGCATCAGCCACAATCCAATTATCCCAAGTGTTTTTTGTGTTTGGAAAATGTAGGTTATGAAGGCAATCTAAACCATCCGGCAAGAAGTAACCACCGTGTGTTGCCCCTTACGCTTAATGATGAATCCTGGTATCTGCAATACTCACCTTATGTTTATTATAATGAACACGCCATCATTTTCAAAGAAACCCATGAACCCATGAAAATCACGTTTGAAACCTTCAAACGCCTTGCAGATTTTATCGAGTGTATGCCCCATTATTTTATCGGATCCAATGCAGACCTACCCATTGTAGGCGGATCCATCCTAAGTCATGATCATTTTCAAGGTGGTAGGCATCGTTTTTCCATGGTGGATGCCAAAGTTTTAAGAACTTATAAGAACTTAGATGTACCAGATATACGTTTGGAGATATTGGCTTGGCCACTGTCCGTAGTTCGCCTATCTTCAAATGATAAGTCGACTTTGGTTCAACAGGCATTTGATATATTTAAGTATTGGCAAGGATATAGTGACTTCAATGAAGGCATTCTTGCATATTCGGATACGAGTGAAGGTTCTGTGCCCCATAATACGGTAACACCCATTGCCAGAATGAATGATCAAGGTTGGTATGAGATGGACTTAGCTCTTAGAAACAATCGAAAGGATGAAAAGCATCCGGAGGGAATTTTTCATCCACATGAGCACCTACATCATATAAAGAAAGAAAACATAGGTCTCATTGAGGTTATGGGGCTGGCGGTCTTACCAGCTAGACTGGAGCTGGATTTAACCTTTTTGAGTGAAGTATTAATGGGGAAACATTCTATGGATTTAGTGAGAGAGAAGCTACCTCATCATTTTGCCTGGTTTGAAACTATTGTGTTAGATGTTGGCTTAACCTGCAGTGAAACAACAGCAAAAGAAGTTTTAAAGCATGCCGTAGGTCAAAGATTTGCAGAGGTACTGGATTGTTCCGGTGTCTTTAAGCAAACAATAGAGGGTCTTGGGGCATTTGAAAGATTTGTTGAGAGTATGGGCTATATAAAGATCAGTTAGATTTGCAAAATATAATCATCATGCATGAAAAATCAATATCTCATTCAAAAGCTTAATAATTTGGTTAAGGTGTAAAAACTATATAGTTGAACTTTCGCATACAGTATATAGTTATGAATGTATCAACATAATCTATATATTGCATGTGAATTTAGTGAAACTTAGTTTTGACCCTTTAACCATAATTTCGTATATTACAACAATGAAATGCAATGTTCATAATTATTTTACAACTTGGTCACTTTAAAGCCATAACTTTGTTTTATAATCAGTTCATAGCATTGATAGCAGTTAGTTCATTTCATAAAACTCCCCTCATATAATATTAAAAAGAAAGAAGCTTTCCCCAAAAGCTTCTTTTTTTGTTGCGCAAAACGCGACAAAGTCGCTTTGAACTGTATTAGGAAATTATACCTTCCTAATACAATTCAAATATTTAATTAAGCGCGTGCTTTGCACATGCGCAAAGAAGACTGACTTCTTTGTAATGGAATCTAAATAGTATATAACGTGACGAAGTCATTCTTCTTGTTGCTCTAGTAAAGCCTAATTAAAGCATTCAGCTTTGAAACATAGCTGAATACGTCAAGGAACTTTCCTGCCGCGAACAATTTGCAAGCAAACCGCGACAAAGTCGCTTTGTTCTTGTATAATAAAACAAAACAAAACAAAAATTGAAGGAGTGGTTATAATGAAAAGAAATATTACGACGGATCAAGCACCAGCGGCTATAGGACCTTATTCTCAAGGAATTGTTGTAAATGATCTTCTGTTTACATCCGGACAGCTACCTATAGATATCAAAACAGGGATGATGCCGACGACCATAGAGGAACAGACAATAGCATCGTTATCAAATGTAAAGGCGATTGTTGAAGCGGCCGGTTCCGGTATGAAAGATGTCATCAAAGTTATGGTGTTCTTGAAGGATATGAATGACTTTGTAGCCATGAATCAGGTTTATGAGACCTTTTTTGAAGCGCCTTATCCATCAAGAAGTTGTGTTGAGGTCGCAAGGCTGCCCAAAGATGCAAATATTGAGATTGAAGCCATAGTACAAGTTAAGAATGAGTAGTGTTTAAGGTGTCAAAGCTTAGTTTTGACCCTTTAACCCTAGTATGGACAGTTTTTTAATGCATAGTGGAAAGGAATATTATGATAAAAGTCACTAATTTTACAAAAGTGTATCGTTTGACGAAGAAGCAAATGAAAGAACAAAAAGTTAATGATCATAAAAAAATTGCTGTGGACAACATTTCATTTATAGCAAATAAAGGTGAAATATTCGGGTTATTAGGGCCAAATGGTGCTGGAAAGACCACGACTTTAAGAACCATTGCAACGCTGTTAAAGCCGACAATGGGAGAAATTAGTGTTGAAGGCTATGATGTGGTGAAGGATGCTAAAGCGGTTCGCAGCAGTATTGGTTTTTTAACCAATGAACTTAAGATGGAAACCCATTTTACACCGGATTATACTATGAAATTTTTTGGACAACTTCATGGACTTGATCTTGAAACCATCAAAACTAGGACAAATGAATTATTTGAATACTTCGGTATAACCGAATTTAGAAATAAAAAAATTGGAGAATTGTCCACAGGTATGACACAGAAATTAGCGATTGCCGTTAGTCTGGTACATGATCCGGAGGTGGTCATTTTTGACGAGCCGACCAATGGTCTGGATATTATAACGGCTAAGGCTGTTACCGAATATCTTCAAGGGCTAAAAGATAAAGGCAAACTGGTTATTATATCTACGCATATCATGACAGTTGCAGAAAAACTGTGTGATCGCGTGGCGGTCATCATTAATGGGAAAAAAGTAGCTGATGGGGATATTCCTTCCATAACAACAATGACGGGTACCACCAACCTTGAGGACGCATTTTTCGCCTTATACAAAGACAATGTTAAGGAGGTGTTGTAATGCTTTGGGTTATTGTAAAAAAAGAATTGAAACGGGTCTTTTCAGACCGAAGATTGGTTTTTTCTGCCTTTATCTTACCGGCAGTGGGCATTTACATCTTATATTCCTTAATGGGAACGATGATGGGAGAGATGTTTGAAGACAGAGACCAGCATCAATCTATTGTGCATGTTTATAAAGCACCGACATCCTTTTTAGATTATTATGAAAATCATAAAGACGACCTTGGAATGATGATGACTTTTGATCAAGCAGATTTTGAAGCCGATCTTATAGGCGTCAAAGACGGTAACGTAGATCTTGTGGTTATGTTTGAAGAAGGCTTTGACCAAAAAATATTAGAGTATCAAACTTTGGAACAAGTACCTGAAATAAAAACCTATTACAACCCATCCGAGGATTATTCCTATCCGGCAAGGAACAAGTTTGTCATGCAACTCCTTGAGGGTTATGAACTTGCCATGTTAGGAGAAAGATTTGGACATGAGAATTATGCCAAAGCTTTTATGGTGGATGTGACCAATGATGAAAGTGAAGTCATGGATGAGTCCAAAGCCATGGGTATTGGCCTTTCTTTGATATTGCCGATGTTGATTGCGATACTTTTATTTGCTGGTGCTATGGGTATCGGATTAGATACCATAGCAGGAGAAAAAGAAAGAGGAACCATGGCAACCTTACTCATGACGCCTGTCAATAGAGAAACCATCGCCATGGGTAAATTAATTGGACTGGCCATCGTTGCCTTTGTGAGCGCTGCGTGTTCATTTATTGCCATCATGGCTTCCTTGCCAAACGTAGGTGGCATGTTATCTGGCGGCAGAGATATTTCTATTACATCATTGTCCTTTACGGTTTTTCAGTATGTACAGTTATTAATTATTATGTTGGTATTGGTAGGCATGTATGTAGGTCTTATATGTATTACTTCCGTTAGAGCAAAGTCTATTAAAGAGGCAGGCACCTATGTGTCGCCTATTTACATGATTGTTATGTTTGCATCTTTTTCAACCATGTTTACCACAGGTGAACCTGCTTTGATTCAATTTGCCATTCCGATACTCGGCAACGTACTGGCGATTAAACAATTATTTATGTTCCAACTGGGCATGGATGCATTCTTGCTATCCACTATTGTATCCATTGTCATTACAGGGATTTTGATTCTTATGATTACAAGATCTTTCAATAATGAAAAAGTTATGTTGAACGCTTAAGGAGGCACTATGGGACCATTATTATTGGAGCCAGACCTAAAAGAACGGGTCTGGGGCGGAGAAAAACTGAAAAATCTTTATGGTAAAAAAACCCCATTTAAGTATACAGGGGAAAGCTGGGAAGTTGCTTGTCATGAACATGGTGCTTCTGTTATTGCAGTAGGACCATTTAAAGGCCGTACATTATGCGAACTATTGCAAACCCATGGTCCTCAAATATTGGGTGAAGGTTATGATAAAGGAAATAAATTTCCATTACTGGTAAAAATAATTGATGCAAAAGAAGATTTGTCCGTTCAGGTACATCCGGATGATGCCTATGCCAATATTATAGAAAACGGAGAACTTGGAAAATCAGAAGCTTGGGTTATTATGGAAGCAGAAGAAGGTGCCAGGCTGATTATTGGTCTGAAAGAAGGAACAACTCAAGAGGCGTTTATGACCGCTCTAAAGGCCAACCAATTGGAACAAGTTCTCAATGATGTAGAAGTTAAGCCCGGTGATGTCTTTAACATACCGGCAGGCTTGATCCATGCCATAGGAAAAGGCATCTTGCTTGCTGAAGTACAGCAAAACTCCGACACCACCTATAGAGTCTATGATTGGAATAGAGTTGGCCTTGACGGTCAAAGCAGAGATCTTCATGTAGACAAATCCATAGAGACCATCGATTTTCTAGATACCTATTCAACCTTACCGATTCAAGGCTCAGTTGTCGTTAGAGAAAACGCCAAACATACTTATTATATCCTGAACCAATATTTTGCCTTAGAGACCATAGAAATGGACGGTTCACATCAGCAATTGAATGAAAATGGATATGAAATCTATATGGTACTTGAGGGTTCCGGTCAATTAGAGGGCAATCATGAATCTTTAGAAGTTAAAAAAGGGGACAGTCTGCTTATACCTTCAAGTTGTAAAGACTATACTTTCAGTGGAAAAATGAAGCTTCTAAAATCCTATGTACCCATAAGCATTGACGACACATTAAAAAAGCTTGAAGTAAAAGGGGTACAAAAAGAAGCCATTAGGATCCAATAGAAAAGGTGTTATATGATTAAAAGAGAATTACCAAAAGATGTTCATTATATATTAAAAAAATTGCATCATCATGGACATGAAGCTTTTATTGTTGGTGGATGTGTCAGAGACTTAATGCTTGGAAAAGTTCCTAAAGATTGGGATTTGACCACGTCTGCTGAACCAAGTCAAGTAAAGGCTTTGTTTTCAAGAACTGTGGATACCGGTCTAGAACATGGTACGGTTACCATCTTAAAAAACAAAATTGGTTATGAAATCACGACCTACCGTGTAGATGGTAAATACGAAAATCATAGACGGCCCAAAGCGGTTGCGTTTACAAAGTGCCTAAAAGAAGATCTTAAACGACGGGATTTTACAATTAATGCAATGGCCTATAACGAAGAATCAGGTTTTATTGATCTGTTTGGCGGCGAAGAAGATCTAAAACGAGGTATTATTAGATGTGTTGGCGACCCGGATGAACGTTTTCATGAAGATGCACTTAGGATGCTTAGAGCCATTCGCTTTGCAGCTCGATTCGGATTTGAAATCGAATCAGAAACAGGCAGAGCCATTACATTACTCTCTAAGCTTATTGAAAAAATAAGTGCTGAAAGAATTAAGATGGAGCTGACTCAGATTCTATGCTCCAAAAATCCGGACTATATATCAAAGCTGGTTCATTATGGTTTAATGCCCTATGTCATACCTGAATTTATGTCATGTGTAAATCTCAGTCAAAATCACCCTTACCATATTTATGAAGTGGACGAACATACTTATAGGGCACTCAAAGAAGTGAAAAGAACGGAAGCCTTAAGATGGGCCATATTTTTACATGATATTGGAAAAGGCTATTCAAAAACAACAGACGATGAAGGTGTTGACCATTTTTATGGCCACTCAAAAATCAGTGTTGAGTTATCAAAAACCATACTCAGCCGTCTCAAATTTGATAATAAAACAAAAAACCATATCCTCAAACTTATTGCCTATCACGACTATCGTTTTGAACCGAATGCAAAATCTCTTAGAAAAGCAGTCGCCCATATGGGTGTGGATATGTTTATAGATTATATGGCCGTTCAAGAAGCAGATGTTAGGGCTCAAGCACCTAGCAAGCTTCAGGAGAGGCTTGATGATTTAGAAGTTAAGAAGCAGTATTTTGAGGCCCTTATGGCAAGTAAGCACTGTTTGACCATACAAGATCTAAATATCCGTGGTAAAGACCTGATGGACCTAGGTGTTGAAAAAGGTGAGAGAATCGGTATACTCTTAAAAGCATTATTAGAGCTGGTTATCGAAGAACCGGAGTTGAATAAAAAAAAGCTGCTGCTTGAAAAAGCAGAGATTTTAATACATAAGGGTTAACCTATGAAAGTTTATTCAATAACCATTTTAGTATGGATGACGGTTTTCTTATTTATGCAAGGTCTGTATTTTAATCACACCCTTATGTTGGCCAATGTGGTTATGACTATTTTATTGTTTGCATGCCTGTATCATAGAGGCAGCATTACATTACCAAGGGATGTTACAAGTAAGTTCTTATTATTTTTTTTAGCTTTGCAGGTTTTGACTTTTTTTATTGCTTTGGAAAAAGGGATGCAAATCTATGGCATATTTTTAGGGCTACTACTTATAATGGCTTATGTGGTCATCTATCAAGTATATGATGACGTTTTTATGCATAACTTTAAATGGGTTTTTGTGTTGAGTGTTATATCAGGCGGTATAATCGGCATCATGAGTTATTTGGGCTTAGGAGGGCATCAACTTTCTTATATCATTAACCAAAGAATGGCCGGTCCGATTCAGTATGCCAACACTTGGGCCATTGTTGTGTTAGCGGCCATACTGGTATATCTGACACTCGATATGAAGCCATGGCAGAAAGTCATAGGTTTTAGTATCTTAGGAACAACATTGTTGTTGACCATGAGTCGAAGTGTCATCTTAATTGGATGTCTCGTCATGGTCTATCTAATGATTAAGAAAAAATTGAACCCTACTTTTTGGATGGGATTAGGATTTTCTATTGTCATCAGCAAAGTGCTTATTAACTTAACGAATTTGGAGAATGTTTTTAATAGGCTTACACAAATGACGCCAAAAGTCAGCGAGTGGCAAACTAGGTTATTATATTATGAAGATGCTTGGACCATGATTTGGGATCGGCCATTTGGGTACGGAACCTTCGGTTACTATTATGCGCAACGTGCCTATCAAACCGGTTCCATGTATCATGTTAGATACGTTCACAGTAGTATATTACAGGCGTTTTTAGATATTGGTCTATTAGGCGGTGTGGCATTAACGGCTTTTATGATCTATTTGATTTTTATTAAGAAATACGACGGTATGAACAAGTTGGTGGTTATGGTTTTGTTGCTACATAGCCTTTCGGATATCACCCTTCAATTCCCCTATATTTGGCTATTGATATTGATTTTTTCAATAAGTAAGGAAGAGGCAGTAAGAAAAGAATCCATTATAAAAAAAGAATATGGTTATTATATTCTGGTGGTGTTACTTTTACCAAGCTTATATTTTTTAGTTGTTGAAGCCAGCCACTACATGGGCGATTATGAAAAAACATTAAGTCTTTATCAAGGCCATACAGAAGCGGCAAGGAAATACTTGGGTACTGTGGATCATCAAGAACCACAGGTTACACTATCCCAAGATTTGGTAAAGCGTAACCCCTATATAATTGAAGGTCATTTGATTCTAAGAGATGTTGCTTTGGATCAAGGTAATTATCCATTAGCAGTTGAACATGCCAAGACATTGGTGACCATGAATCCTTTGAATATTCGTAGGCATGAGGATTATAGCAGCACGCTGCTAAGAGCAGGCGAAGCGTCTATCATGCATGGTGATGTCCAACAGGGGACATATTATCTAGAAGCGATTCGAGCGATTCCGGAGGATTTGGTAAGACTTGCAAAAGAAAAGAATACTTATTATAATATAAGACATAAACCCCAGTTGTTCATGACGGAAAAGTTGAACAAAGACTATGAAAAAGCCGGAGAATTGCTGTTGGGTTTGGACTAAACAATGACCTGTTTTATAAGGTGAATAATATGAGGTGACAGATGACTGAACGAAAAAGAACGACTGAGAAGAAGAAAAATGTGGATATTGTATCAAGAATGACGGTGATTGGTATTGTTGCTGTTGTTATATTAATCGTTGGTGTAACGGTTCTAGCGCTAATATTAGGTGGGAAAGATAAAAAAAATGATAAACCGAGCGAAGTTGAAACACCTACAGATATTGAAGAAATGGCATCTAGTGGTGAATATGAAAGAGCTATGGCGGTGGTTAAATATGTGGATACAAATACCGGTAAGCTTATGGTTTATGATATCGAAGCATTGAAGACGATTACATTAGTAATGGACAGCTCTATTGATATAAAAAATGAGTATGGTACGGATATCGCACTAAGCCAGATTAACGTTGGTGATATGATTGAGACCAAGTATGATATAAAAACACTAAAGCCGGAAAATGTGAGAATTACCGCGGTCACATGGCAGAGGCGAGATGTCAGCAATATGGTGGTGGATCAAGAGAATCGTACCATTAGGATTGGTAACGAGGTATACACTTATACAGAAGAACTGGTTACCTTTAAAGATGGTTCTCCTTTTGCAATTACCGATCTTAGTCCGGCAGATGAGGCAATTGTAAAAGGATATAAAAATCAAGTATGGAGCATTATTGTTATTAATGGCCATGGTACGATAACTTTGATCAACCATGAAAGTTTTATTGGCGGTCAGATTGAGGTGGGGAAAAAAATAAGTAAGTTGGTTGAAGCAGAAATGACTATGCCAATTAGTGCCGGTGTCTATGATGTAGTTGTGTCAAAGGACAACATGTCACCTTATGTTAGCCAAGTCATGGTGGAGGAAGGTCAGAATATAACACTTGATTTGAGTACAGCACAGCCGAAGGTTGGTACTGTCGAGTTTGTACTATCACAAGAAAATGTGAAAATCTATATTGATGATGTACTCTTACAGTCTAATGAGCCCAGTATGCTTAGTTTTGGTAATTATAGAATTCGAGCTGAGAAAGAGAATTTTGAGACTTGGGAAGGGAATTTAATTCTTAACCAGGCTTATTTAAGATTCAGAATTGATCTTGAGAGAAAAGCGAGCTTTCTTTTCATACAAGAACCGGCTGGTGCTGAAGCCTATTTGGATGCCGCTTTTATAGGTGTTATTCCAACTTCAACACCTTATACCCCGGGAAATCATACCATAACCTTACGAAGAACAGGTTATGTCACAGCAAGCTTCTCATTTTCTTGGGAGGATGACGGTAAAGATAAGAACCTTGTATTACCGGAATTGGTACCTTTAGAACCCAGTACGCCAGGTAACGAATAAGAGCTATTTTGGGTAGACTAACCCAAGAAAAGTTCCTTAAGAATAAGATACAGATACATAAATGAGATTCTAAAAAAGGAGGGCGTAATATGACGTACATGGATTTATATGAATCATGGCTTAATAACGATAATTTTGATGAGGTAACTAAGGAAGAACTCAGGCAAATACAAGGTGACGAGAAGGAGATACAAGATCGCTTTTATAGAGAACTGGAGTTTGGTACCGGAGGTTTAAGAGGTGTTTTAGGCGCCGGGACCAACCGTATGAACATTTATACTGTAAGAAAAGCCACTCAAGGATTAGCCAATTACATTAACCTTAAGAAGCCCAATCAAGAAAACAGTGTTGCCATTGCCTATGACTCAAGACGTATGTCACCGGAGTTTGCAGATGAAGCAGCATTGGTACTAGCAGCAAATGGTATTAAAGGGTATGTTTTTGAGTCTCTTAGACCGGTTGCATATTTGTCCTACGCGGTTAGAGAGCTGGGTTGCACAGCGGGAATTGTAGTTACAGCCAGTCATAATCCTCCGGAGTATAACGGCTACAAAGTGTATTGGTCAGACGGTGCACAGGTAGCTGAGCCTATTGATGGAGAAATTATTGAACAAGTGAATTTGGTTGAAGGCTATGAATCCGTAAAAATCATGGACAAAGATATGGCGATGGCAAAAGGTTTATATGAAATAATCGATAAAGCCCTAGATGATAGATACATTGAAACCTTGAAAAAATTAATCATCGATCCTGAAGTTATAAAAGAGGAGGCCAATGATTTTACAGTGGTGTACACACCACTTCATGGATCCGGTAATATTCCTGTTAGGCGTATTTTGAAAGAAATCGGATTTGAAAATGTACTCATTGTTAAGGAACAAGAAGAGCCGGACGGTAGTTTTCCAACGGTAGATTATCCCAATCCTGAAGATCCAAAGGCTTTTGAGTTAGCCCTAAAGCTTGCAAGAGAAAACAGCGCAGATGTGGTTATGGCTACAGATCCTGATGCCGATCGTCTAGGCGTTTTTGCAAGAACAAAAGAGGGTGATTTTAAGGCACTTAATGGTAATAATATCGGCATGATTCTAATGTCTTATATCTTAAGTCGTAAAGCAGAATTAAGAATCTTACCTGAGAACAGTGCTGTTGTTGGGACCATAGTTTCTACCTATATGGCGAGAGCTGTTGCAGAAGATTATGGGGTAACGTTGTTTGAGACTTTAACCGGTTTTAAATATATCGGTGAGAAGATTAAGGAATTTGAAGCCGATGGTAGTTATGATTTTCAATTTGGTTTTGAAGAGAGCTACGGATGTCTTGTAGGCACCCATTCAAGAGACAAAGATGCTATTGTTGCGGTCATGTGTGTGGCGGAAGCTGCAGCCTATTACAAATCAAAAGGTAAGACATTATATGAAGCGCTTATAGATTTATATGAGAAGTACGGTTATTATAAAGAGACGCTTCAAGCGATTACTTTGAAGGGTATTGAAGGTATAGAAAAGATTCAACATATCCTTACTTCATTACGAGAGAACCCACCTAAGGTTTTGGGCGGTGTTAAAGTGGTGAGTGCTAGGGATTACGATCAAGATACGATTAAGGATCTAACGACGCATGAAGTTACGTCTACAGGTTTGCCGTCTTCGAATGTGTTGTATTATGACTTGGAAGATGGGTCATGGTTCTGTGTTAGACCTTCCGGTACGGAGCCAAAGGTGAAGTTTTACTTTGGTGTTAAAGGGAATACCCAAGCTGAGGCGGATGCTTTGGCGATGAATCTTGAGACGGCTGTCATGGGTATGGTGGATGAGATTTTGAAGTAGTGAGTGAGTTTGTTATATATTATCTAGGGGTCCCATGAAAACCCTTCCGCAGTGTATATGACTACGGCCTCCAGTTGGTGCGTCCTGCACCAAAAGTCGGCGGTCTGCATCCATGCAGACTTGCAAATTTTATAAGAAAGTTTTCATTATTAGCATCATGTCTTGAAGACTGACATGATGCGTGAGGTTACTTTCTTATGAGCCTAGTCACACACACTGCTCCAGGAACTTCATGGTCGGTACTGGTAGGGCAAAGATGTGTAAGTTATATTTGTTGTCCCATGAAGACCCTTCCACAGTGTTAATGACTACGGCTTCCGATTGGTGCATCCATACACCAAAAGTCGACGGTTAGCATCCATGCTGCTTTTAGTTCGAGGATAATTATTAATAAATCAAAAAGCTGTTATAGCAGTAAGTGTTTTTTCACCTGATTGTTCGTAAGGAATGACTGGGAGTTGAATACTTACTGCTTTGTTATGCGGTGAGATGAAAGATGAATTTCAGAGAATTTTAAAAATATGTATTTTATATTCTCTAGGTAAGTCATATTTAGTTTTCAGCCTTGAAGCGCGGCAGAAAACGTCAAGGAACTTTCCTGCCGGAACAATTTGCAAGCAAAACGCGACTTTGTCGCTTTGTTCTGAACAATGGGGTTGACAAATGTATCGTGGAGGTGGTAAACTAATATCGAAAGCGGTTTCGGTAACTTCTTTTTAGCAGAAAAGACACTTGAATGGCGATATTTTTTTACGAAACACCGAAAGCGGTTTCGAAAGGAATTCTAAAAGGACTTGCACATACGGATAAAGTTAGGTATAATTTTTTTTAGAATGAATCGAAATCGGTTTCGGAGAGGATGGTCATATATGATTACCATTTATGATATAGCAAAAAATGTCGGTTGCTCAAGTGCAACAGTATCAAAAGCTCTTAATAATTATCCGGATGTCAATGCCATGACGCGGAAAAGGATATTGGATATGGCAGAAAGCATGGGGTATTCACCAAATTCACAGGCACAGGCACTTACAAAAAATAAAACCTGGAATATTGGTGTTCTATTTGAAACGGAGAGTGAGATTCGTAATGGTTTTACCCACTACTTCTTTTCACAGATTCTTGAGAGCTTTAAGAAATATACTGAAGAACGAGGTTATGATTTAACCTTTGTATCCCAAAAAATAGGTGAGAATAAGGTGTCTTTCCTTCAACATGTAAGGCGACGCCGCTGCGATGGTGTTATTATTGCTAACTATGATTATCATGATCAAAATGCACTTGAATTGATTCATAGTAAGATACCCGTTGTGGTCATTGATTTTGATAACGATACAGTGAGTTCTATTTTTTCTGAAAATTATGAAGGCTTAAAACTGCTGACTCAGCACCTTATTGATTTAAACCATCGAGATATTGTTTATATTCACGGACAACGCAATTATGTCACCGGTGAACGAATTCGCGGCTTTGAAGACACTATGAAAGCCAACAATTGCATAATAACGGAAGAACATTTAGTGGAAAGTAAGTATTATGATCGTCAGAATATTGCCGATAAGACACGATTGGTCTTGGCAAGAGACAAACGACCCACTGCCATTATTTTCTCGGATGATTATGCAGCTGTTTTAGGTATCAAGGTGATTCAAGAGCTAGGTCTAAGAGTACCGGAGGATATATCGGTTGTTGGATTTGACGGTCTTGAACTTGGACAAATGATTACACCCCATTTAACGACGATTGTACAAGATACGAGGATGATTGGTGAACTAGCCGCTAAGCGCTTGACAGAAATCATTGAAACCAAGAATCGAACGAAAGTAGACATTAGTGTGGGCGTAACATTGTTAGAAGGTGCATCCTGTAAGCAAGTGAAACTTATATGAATGTGAAAAGGAGAAAAAAATGAAAAAGTGGATTGGTTTATTACTAACATTTACATTAATACTTTCTGTAACGGCTTGTGGTGGGGCGAAGCAGGACAATAGTGAAGCATCAAATCAAGAAAAAGAAGTTGGCGTTGCAACTGATAACAAAGGTGATACTTTGGTTGTATGGACTTTCACCGATGAACTTAAAGGTATGATTGAAAACCATTATTTAAAAGATAACCCAGACTTACCGTATAAGGTTGAAGTCGTTGTCGTCCCTAACGATCAATACCAAAACAAGCTGGATCCGGTTTTGGCATCAGGAAAAAGTGCTCCGGATGTATTCGCACTAGAAGCAGGGTATGTTAAAAAATATGTAGATTCACCTTTCACAGCAGATCTTGCATCTATAGGATTTGATCGAGATAATATTGATACACTTCCTTATGTACTGGATGTAGCAACAGATACCAATGGCGTTCTTAAAGGTTCTAGCTGGCAAGCCACTCCAGGTGCATTCTTCTATCGAAGAAGTTTGGCTTTGGAATATCTAGGAACAGAAGAACCAGAAGAAGTACAAGCGCTTATGAGCGATTTTGATAAGTTCTATGATACAGCTATGACCATTAGTGAGAAATCAGACGGAAAAGTAAAAATGATCAGTTCTCTAGGAGATCTTGTACAAGTTTTCTATGCAGCCAGACAAGATGGATGGGTTGTAGATAATAAGATGGTCGTTGATCCTAAGATTACGGAACTTATGGAAATGGGTAGAAAATTAGAATCTAATAAATTAACGAACCAGTCTGAACAATGGACAGAACAATGGTTTGCAAGTATTTCAGGCAATGATGTTTTTGGTTATTTCTTACCAACATGGGGTCTTCACTATGTATTAAAAACAAGTGCTGAAAATGCAGATACAGGCGTATCCACTTCAGGTGACTGGGGTATGATTCAAGGACCTTCCTCATATTTCTGGGGTGGCACATGGCTCGCTATGCGTGAAGGATCACAGATGGAGGCAGCAGCAGCTGACTTAATCAAGTACTTAACACTAGATGAATCTTTCCTAAAGACATGGGCAGAGGAAACAGGCGACGTTCTATCCAATGAAGCGGTTGTGAATGAAATTAAAGATGGCTTTACAGAACCTTTCTTGAAGGGTCAAAACCATTATGCTGCCTTTGCAGACATGGCAACAAAGGTAGATGCATCTATTTTAACCGGTTCCGATAAAGACATTCAAGACTTGTTTACGGAGCAGTTGACAGCCTATTCCAAAGGTGAAAAAGAACGTGATGCTGCAATGGATGATTTTATATCATCGGTCAAAAACCAATTCCCCAGCTTAGAATACTAGAATTACAGGGGTGAAGGCTTGTCTTTCATCCCTTTACTATTAACCCTATGATATAAGAAAATTGAATTTATAAACAGAGACAAAGTTTAATCGATTGCTTATAAAAAGAGCTTAAAATTAAGATAGGAGATTATAATGGCAAAGAATACGAAGCACCAATTGGTTAATTATGATAAGTACGGTTATTTCTTTGTTGCACCATTCATTATTGCCTTTCTGGTCTTCCAACTGTACCCGATTTTTTACACCTTTCAGTTGAGTTTTTCTGATCTGGCAGGATGGGAAACCCAGATGAATTATGTGGGATTAAAGAATTACTTTGCATTGCTTGAAAATGAATTGTTCTTAAAAGCACTGAGAAATACATGGATTATATGGACCATGAACTTTATACCACAAATTGGTTTGGCTTTATTATTGGCGAAGTGGTTTTCTGATGCACGTATGAAGTTAAAGGGTGCCGGACTTTTTAAAGTACTGTTTTATATGCCAAATATTATTACGGCGGCTTCTGTATCCATACTTTTTAGCACACTTTTTAGCTACCCGATGGGTCCAATTAACCAATTGCTGATTCAATTTGGTGTTTTACAGGAACCTTTTGAGTTCTTTAGAAGCTCAGGCGCAACAAGATCTATCGTAGCCTTTATTCAGTTTTGGATGTGGTATGGCAATACCTTTATCATTCTTATGGCAGGCATTTTAGGTATTAACCCTTCTCTCTACGAAGCCGCCATGGTAGATGGTGCCACAAGTAGCCAGATGTTTTTTGGCATAACTTTGCCGCTCATAAAACCGATTACATTATATGTATTGGTAACCTCTTTTATCGGTGGGATGCAAATGTTTGATATTCCCTTCCTGTTAACATTAAGAGGTAACCCGGATTATTCTATTGAAACGGTCACCATGTTTATCTATAGACAGGCCTTTAGTGGTAGTAGAAACTACTATGTTGCAGCGACCGCTTCCATAACTTTGCTGGTAATGATTGTGATAGTAAGTATGATTATTTTCAGAGTCATGGGTGGCGATGAAAGTATCAAAAAGCCTTTTACCGGTAGACTTAGAAAGGCAGGTACACCAAAATGAAAGAGCATAGATTAGGAAGATTTTATTGGCTAAAAGTGTCTTGGGTTTATATCATATGCTTTATACTCATGATACTTAGCATCATGCCTTTTTGGATTCTTATTGTGAATGCAACCCGATCAACGGATCAGATACAGCAAGGTTTTTCTCTTATCCCAAGTGGATTCTTAGAATATAACTATAGAGTTTTAACCAACAGAGGCTTTGATATATGGCGTGGTTTTTTAAACAGTTTTACCATATCTGCAAGTGCCACTTTTATGGCTTTATATTTTAGTGCTTTAACAGCCTATGGCCTTGTTATATATGATTTCAAAGCAAAAAAATATATATTTGCGCTCATTGCTTTTATTTTAATGATACCGGCTCAAATCAGCATGATCGGTTTTTATCGTATGATGTTGAACATGAACTTAACAGATAGTTATATACCCTTAATTTTCCCAGCGATAGCTACACCGGCTACGGTCTTTTTCATTCGACAATACTTGCTCTCATCCTTTCCAAAAGATTTGGTAAGTGCAGCAAGAATTGATGGTGCAAAAGAGATTCACATTTTTCATACGATAGCATTGCCGGTGATGAAGCCGGCACTGGCAACAATGGGTATTTTCGCCTTTGTCGGTTCTTGGAATAATTTCCTTATGCCCTTAATGTTGATTTCGGATGAGAAAAAATACACATTGCCCATGTTGGTACAGTTACTTAAGGCGGATATTTATAGGACCGAGTTCGGTGGCATTTATCTAGGGATTGCTATGACCATTTTACCACTGCTCATTGTATATCTTATATTCTCAAGATACATTATTGCAGGGGTGGCTCTTGGTGGCGTTAAGGAGTAAAGGTTTAAAATGGCGTAAGTAAGATACTATATCAAGAAGGCATAAATTGCCAAATGATGCTAACATTTGGTTATGGCGTCAATACTATAGAGTTGAACTTTCACATACAATATATGTGAATTGAGTGAAACTTAGTTATGACCCTTTAACCACATTTTTGAACGGCTATAGGAGGACATTATGTTTAATCAATCATTTATGTGGGGTGCAGCAACGGCATCCTATCAAATAGAGGGCGGCGCTTACGATGACGGTAAAGGTCTTTCAGTATGGGATATGTTTACCAAAGTTGAAGGTAAAGTCTATAACATGGACCATGGTGATGTGGCTTGTGATTCATACAACAAGTTGGAAGAAGATGTGTTATTACTGAAAGAGCTGGGTGTAAAAGCCTATCGATTCTCTATTTCATGGCCAAGGGTTTTACCAAATGGTATCGGAGAAGTCAGTGCAAAAGGTCTTGATTATTACAGCCGTTTTGTAGATGCATTACTTGAAGCAGGCATTGAACCCTATGTTACCTTATTTCATTGGGACTATCCTTATGAACTATATAAAAAAGGTCAATGGCTAAACGATGCTTCCTCAGATTGGTTTGCTGAGTATACGAAAGTTATGGTGGATTGTTTAGGTGACAGGGTCAAACATTGGATGACCCTTAACGAACCACAATGCTTTATCGGGCTTGGTTATTTCTCAGGTGTACATGCACCGGGACATCACTACAGTGCCTTTGACATTATACGTATGACACACAACACTTTACTAGCCCATGGTAAATCTCTTAAGGTCATAAAAGACGCACTACCGGAGGCCTCTGTTGGGTTTGCTTTTGTAGCAAATGCAGTTGTTCCGAAAACATTAGAACAAGCGGATGTAGATGCGGCAAGAGATTTTATGTTTAATCGATATGAAAAAACAGAATATAAAGAAAATTATGATTTTACTTTTGACAATGATTATTGGTATGATCCGATTATGCTTGGAAAATATCCCAACTGGGTAACTGATATGTACAGCGCGTATTTACCGGAAGAAAATCAACTTAGAGAAGATCTTAAGCTTATTTCACAAAAGGTGGATTTCATGGGCCTTAATTTATATCAGGGTCCAGTTATAGAAGCGGACGGACCTTATGTGAAAATCAGTAAGCAGAAGCCGGGACAACCTTTTACAGCTCTTAACTGGCTAGTAGCAGAAGGCATTATGTATTGGGGTACGAAGTTTATGTATGAGCGTTACCGGACACCAATCTATATTACAGAGAATGGATTATCCAATAAAGATTGGGTATCCCTAGACGGTAAGGTGCATGACGAAGGTAGGATTGACTTCTTAGATCGGTATTTGCGCCAACTGGACAAATCGTATCAAGAAGGTATTGACATTCGTGGCTATTTCCAGTGGTCCTTAATGGATAATTTTGAATGGGCAGAAGGCTATAAGGAGAGATTTGGTCTTGTTCATGTTGATTTTGAAACCGGTAAGCGGACACCTAAGGAATCCTATTATTGGTACAAGAATCTCATTGCAAGTAATAACTAAACAATAGAATCTTAAGAATGCATGTGGCAATCAGGAGAGAACTCGCTTGATTGCCACAAATGCTTTTCAGGGGAACATATATTTGGTATAATGATTAAATTAGAATGAATAACAAGTATTAAAAGTTTAACTAAAATACTTGAAAATAAAATCAATATAAAAACAAATGATTGTTGGTGAAATATATGTCCCGGTATCATATACAGGTTTCAGTAAGAAATATAATAGATTATATCTTAAGAGGCGGCAGTATTGAGTCTGTTGCGCTCTCAAGCACCAGAGCGGTAGATGGCACTAGAGCCCACCAAAAGTTCCAGAAGGCTCAAAAAGATGATTATCAAGTTGAAGTTAAGTTGGTTCACATATGTCAGGTAGATCAAATCGATTTCACCATCACAGGTCGTATGGATGGTCTTTTTGAAAAGGATGGAATGGTCGTTATAGACGAAATCAAATCCACAGGCATGCCCATTCATTTAATCAAAGGCAATAATACCATGCACTGGGCGCAAGTCAAAATGTACGGTTACATCTACGCCCTTCAAAATCATCTCATGGGTGTTACGTGTAGACTGACCTATATAGAATTGGAAGACTATAATGTACAACATTTCACCTCCTATGAGACGATAGAAGATCTTGAAGACTTTTATTATGATATTCTGAGCCGTTATGCCAAATGGGCACTTAGCTTAGAGAGATTTAAAGAAAGATGTTTAGAAAGTATAGGCGTATTGACCTATCCTTTTGCGTCCTATCGAAAAGGTCAAAAGCAGCTGATGCATGGCGTCTATAAGACCATCGTAGAAGATCAGAAACTTTTTGCAAGAGCACCAACTGGGATTGGGAAGACCATAGCGACTTTATTTCCTGCCATTAAAGCTCTAGGCGAGAAGAAAACTAAAAAGATATTCTATCTAACGGCAAAAACCATTGGCAAAGAAGTGGCCAATCAAACTTTGAATCTATTAGAAGATCACGGTATGGTATTAAAAAGGGTTACAATAACAGCAAAAGAGAAAATATGTCTGAATGAGGTGACTAAGTGTAACAAAGAAGATTGTCCTTATGCCTTAGGTCATTATGACCGGGTGAATATGGCGATTGAGGCGATTTTTGAAGCTACGGATTGTTATACACGTGAGGTAATAGAAAGCTTTGCCAGACTTCATCAGGTTTGCCCCTATGAACTATCCTTGGATCTGGCACTATTTTGTGAAGTGATTGTTTGTGATTATAATTATGTCTTTGACCCAAGTGCCAAGCTCCAAAGATTTTTTGTGGAAGGTTCAGGTGATTACACCTTATTGATTGACGAAGCCCATAACCTTGTGGACCGAGGCAGATCGATGTACTCTGCTGTTTTAGAAAAAGATCAGATTCTAGAATTGCGACGTAAAGTTAAAGATCTGGACGCCAGACTTTATAAATACATGACGTTATTAAACCAGAAGATGTTACATTACAGAAAAGCTTGCGAAGATTATGAGCATTTAAGGTTTGAGACAAAAGACATGCCTTTTGATATTGAGGATGATCTTAGAGCTATCATCTATAGAACGGAGAAAATCTTTAAAGAACATCAGAACTGGCAACATATGGATATGCTTTTGGACTTTTTCTTTACAGCCTATGACTATATTAAGAAAACAGAATTGTACAGTGAGAAGTATATGACCAGTTATGAGAAGAAAGGCAATAATCTTAGAATACACATGTACTGCTTGGATCCAAGCGACAACATAAGGTTAGCAACCAATGATATGAAAGGCGTTATTTTCTTTTCTGCAACCCTGTTGCCGATGTCCTATTATATGGATTTGTTAGGTGGAAACAAAGAAAATTACGGTATGATGCTTTCATCACCTTTTGAGAGTGAAAAACTGGGTCTGGTAATTGACCGCTCTATTTCGACCAAATATCAGAACCGAAAAAGCTCCATCGGACCAATTGGGGAACATATTATGACCATTGCCAGAGAGAAAAAAGGGAACTATTTGGTTTTTTTTCCATCCTACAAGTATATGGAAGATGTGTTAAATGAGTTGGTTTTTTCTATGAAGGTAGAAGAAGAGTTTGACTTACTTTATCAAGAAAGAGGTCTAACTGAAGCGGAAAAAGAAGCGTTTATTCAATCTTTTGAAGAACCTAGGGAACGTTCATTAATAGCCTTTTCTATTTTAGGTGGTATGTTTTCAGAAGGTATTGATTTGGTAGGGAATCGACTGATTGGAGTTTTGATTGTGGGTGTGGGTTTGCCTATGATTTGTTATGAGAATGATTTGATTAAAGCACACTTTGGTCAAAAAGGCTTTGATTATGCATATGTTTATCCCGGAATGAATAAGGTGCTTCAGGCAGCCGGCAGGGTTATAAGGACGGTTCACGACAAGGGTGTGGTGGTTTTATTGGATGAACGTTTTGCCAGTCATCAATATAAGGCATTATTTCCACTTGAATGGTCTCATTATAAGACAGTTGTCAGAAAAGAAGATCTGTATGCAGTGCTAAACTTGTTTTGGAATGGTGAAATATGAACAAACTGTAACCATGTCAAAAAGATGATTATTTTGTATACATTATACATATATATTTTCAAAACTTTTTTTAAATATACATGAGGTCATGGTCATAATTTACAATTAATTCAAAAAAACTTTTTTTTCTTTGGGCAGACTTAATCTTTGTCAGATGCTATAATAATTCTTGTAAAACCCCCGCCATACATTTATATATAGTTTTACTACACCCCATAAGAAATAATATAAATACCTTCTCCCAAAAGGGACAGCGCTCGGATTGCTGTCCTTTTTACGTTTATAATTCTAGTAAAATTAAGTATTTACCATTATAATCATATTATGGTTAGAGGGTTAAAAAAGGAAAGGTTGTGAGAATCATGTACAAAATGCTTGTACTGGATATGGATGGTACGTTGCTTAATGAAAGGCAAGAGATCTCCAAAGAGAATATTGAAGCAATAAAAGAAATTGTAGATCGTGGTATCAAAGTTGTACTGGCTTCGGGAAGAGCTTATCAGGGTATGTCTAGGTATCTTAAATTACTAGGTACGAACCTAGAAGGTTTTTATTCCATCACATGTAGCGGATCCTTAACCGTTGAGAATAAGACCGATAACATCCTTCATGAAGTACCCATAGAACATGAAGACCTTTTAGCCTTACTTGATTTGTGTGAGACCTTTGATCTTGATATGAGTGCCTATACTAAGGAAAATATCCTTGTTCATCAAGATAATTTATATAGCCACTATGATGCGATTGCCAATGACATAGAGCTGAAAGTAATGAACTTCCACGAAATGGATAAAGCGATTGAAGTTTTTAAGGTTAGTCTTATTAATGAGGGACCGGTTATGAAAGATGACATGATTCGATACTTTCCGACTATACAACTTGATTCTGTAGAGATGCGTGAAAAAACAGTGTATAATCCTGAGATTCTTATGGAAACTTGGCGATTCCCCAAACATATCTTGGAGAATTACACCATCGTTCAGCCTATGCCATTCACTTTAGAAATCTTGCATAAAAGTTGTAACAAAGCCGTTGGTGTTCAAAAAGTTGCCCAGGTATATGGCATAAATAGGGAAGAAATTGTTTGTGTCGGCGATTCGGGCAATGATTTGCATATGATTGAATATGCAGGACTTGGTGTTGCTATGGGCAACGCCATAGATCAGATTAAAGCAATTGCAGATGTGGTGACATTAACAAATGAAGAAAACGGCGTAGCAGAAGTTATAAAAAAATATTTTAAATAATCATAAAAACACTAAATACTATACTTGGTGAAAGGGTCAAAACTAAGTTTCAATAATTTTATATACCATGTATAGATTACGTTGATACATTCGTAACTATATATGGTATATAAAAGTTCAACTATATAGTTTTGACGCTTTAACCATACTTACATAGAAACCTGACTTCCATAATAGGAAATCATATGATATGATTAAATGAAAAGGGTTCGCAGTTAAAAG
>PGZV01000025.1 GCA_002841495.1 Firmicutes bacterium HGW-Firmicutes-2
GCCACAGCGCCTAAGTTCATTATAGTAAAAATAAAACAAATGAGCATTGAATTTTACTATATGTTCATTATACAAGGAGGTAGTATTATGTATGATTATATAATTATAGGAGCCGGTGTCATCGGTTCAACCATCGCAAGAGAACTTTCCAGGTATGACGTTAAAGTGTTGCTTCTTGAGAAAGAAAATGATGTCTCTTGTGGTGCTTCAAAAGCAAACAGCGGCATTGTCCATGGTGGTTTTGATGACAAACCCGGAACACTAAAAGCAAAAATGTGTCGAAAAGGCAATCGCATGTTTGAACAATTGGAGTCCGAGCTCCATTTTGGTCTGGAAATGTGTGGTAGTTTGGTCATGGCCTTTGAAGAAGAAGAATTCGAGACCCTTAATGAACTGTTAGAACGAGGTATCACGAATGGTATAAATGATTTGGTTATACTGGATCACGATCAGGTCATGAAAATGGAACCACATGTGAACCCGGAAGTGAAAGGGGCACTTTATTGTCCATCCTCAGGAATTACTTCACCTTTTGAATTGACCATAGCACTAGCTGAAAATGCCGTGGCAAATGGTGTGGAAATTAAGCTGGAGGCAGAAGTGGTTAGCATTGAAAAAGGTGAAACTTTCAAAGTCACGACTCTAGACGCAATATACGAAGCTAAGGTGGTCATAAACGCGGCAGGTGCATACAGTAATATGGTTGCCGGGTTTGTTGGTGCGGATAATTTTAAGATTATTCCAAGACGTGGTGAATATATATTATTGAATAAAAATCAAGGCTATTTGGCCAATACAGTATTGTTTCAATGTCCAACGAAAGCAGGTAAAGGCATATTGGTAACAAGGACATATCATGGAAATCTTATGCTTGGGCCAAACGCTCAAGAAGTGAATGAAGCCTCAGATGTGGGCACAACCCTTGAAGCATTATCTTATATCGTTGAACAGGCAAGAAAAAGTGTAGCTGACTTTGACCTTAAAAAGACCCTTACATCTTTTTCGGGTATTAGAGCGACGTGTGATCGACATGATTTTATTATTGAAGAAAGCGAAGTTAAGAATTTTATCAACGTTGCAGGTATCGAGTCGCCAGGCTTAACCTCATCACCGGCAATCGGCCTTGAAGTTATTGAACTTATAAAATCCATGGGACATACATTGAAGCCCAACCCTAGTTTTAATCCTAATAGACAACCAACGCTTATTCATAAAACTGAAGACTTTGATGGTTCTACAGAAGCAGAAGATCCTAAAAAACATATCATCTGCAGGTGTGAGAATGTTACAGAAGCAGAAATCGTGGATGCCATCCACCGTGGAATACCAGTGAATTCGATTGACAGTATGAAGCGAAGAGTGAGGGCTGGAATGGGCTTATGTCAAGGCGCTTACTGTGGTGAAAGAGTAGCTGCTATTATTGCCAGAGAATTAGATATACCTGTAGAAGAAGTACCAAAACGTGGAGGCGGTTCATCCACACTACCACATAGAGAAAGTCGTTGGTTCTATAAAGAAATGAAGAAGAGCTAGATTTATTGATAAATAGGCAACATCAAAAGGCGGACATATGAAGACATTACAGGCATCATTACTAAAATGGTATAAGCTTAATCACCGGAAGTTGCCATGGCGCTTAACTAGAGACCCTTATAAAATATGGCTTTCTGAGATTATGTGTCAGCAAACCCAAGTAGCAACCGTTATCTCATACTATACCCGTTTTCTTGAGAACTACCCGGATTTATTAAGTCTTTCCAGGGCAACTGAAGATGATGTCTACAAATTATGGGAAGGCCTTGGTTATTATTCAAGAGCCAAGCGATTGATGTTATGTGCCCGTGTCGTCACACAAAACTATGGTGGAGTTTTTCCGAAAACATACGAAGAAATAATGGGTTTACCCGGTATTGGTCCTTACACTGCCGGCGCCGTAGCAAGTATTGCCTTTGATATCAAGGTACCTGCCGTAGATGGGAATGTACTGCGGGTTTATTCACGACTCTATAGTGTTGAAGAAGATATAGGTAAACCAGGAACAAAAAAGACAATTGAAGCGATGGTTTCGGCGGACTTACCGGAAGATGTCAGAAATTATAATCAGGCCCTTATGGAACTAGGGGCCTTGATTTGTGTTCCCAGAAATCCCAAATGTGATTTATGCCCGATACATAATTTTTGTAGTGCAAGAGAGAGAAATCTTCAAAACATTCTACCGATAAAAACCCCAAAAGCAAAAAAACAGCTAAAAAAAATGATGGTTGCGTATGTCGTATTTGAAGATCAGTTGTTACTAGAGAAGCGAGGTACTGAAGGCTTATTGGCAAACCTTTGGGGGTTTCCGATTATAGAGGTGGGAGAAGATCATCCCTCTAGTGAGATGATGGCTTATTTGGAAGATAACTATGGCCTACACGTCATAGAAGAAGATGTCATAACAACAAAAAAACATGTATTTACACATTTGATTTGGGATATGACTTTGGTAAGGTATAGGGCAAGATTTATAAGTAGGATTGAAGATCCGGAAGTGGCTTGGATTCACCCTGAATTAATCCCTAACTACCCACTGCCAACAGCCTTTCTTAAACTGTTAAAATAAATACAATCTTTGGACTAAATTATTGTATAATATATAAAAATACGATATAATATTCTATAAGACATGAGTCACTTGGGGGTGGGGATGTGAATGGTAGAATACTGATTGTAGATGATGAAACAGTGATACGCGAAGTCATTGCAAAGGCGTTTAGAAATGATGGCTATAAAGTTTTTGAAGCGGCTGACGGTATGGAAGCTTTAGAGGTATTTGAGGAAAACGATATTGAAATCATGATACTGGATGTTATGATGCCGAAAATGGACGGTTGGTCCGTTTGTCGAAGAATCAGAGCCAGCTCCAATGTGGGTATTATCATGTTGACAGCGAGAGATGACGATTCAGATCAATTGCTTGGTTTTGAACTGGGTGTTGATGAATATGTCACAAAGCCTGTTAATCTACAAGTTTTGCTAGCAAGAGTTAAAAGGATGCAAAACCGTTTAGATGAAAGTCATGGCGGTATGAAACACATCATCTCAAAGATGGGTATTGAGATCAACAAAGATGCCTATACTGTGAAAATCAGTGGTAAAGAAATCGAACTTGCACCAAAAGAGTATGAACTTTTGGTTTATCTGATGGAAAATGATGGCATGGTTTTATCTAGAGAACAGATTCTGGATACCATTTGGGGATATGATTACTTTGGTGACTTTAGGGTTGTGGATACACATATTAAGAAAATTAGAAAAAAATTAGAAGATAAAGCTTATGGTATACATACCGTTGTACGTGTGGGGTATAAGTTTGATTCCAAAAGTAGACCATAAAAAAGGCATTTATAGCATTAAGTCGAAGGTAGTCGACTGTGCTATAAATGCCTTTTTAAGTTTTTTAAACAAAGATCTTAATATGATAAGATTACAGAGGATAAACCTTAAAAACCACCTTATGAAACACTTTAACCATTTCAGGATCAAATTGGGTTCCTGCATGATTTAAGATTTCTTCTATGGCGACATGCATGGGCAAGGCTTTTCTATAAGGTCGGTCATTGGTCATGGCATCAAAGGTATCAACAATAGCTAGAATACGACATTCAAGAGGGATATCTTCACCAGCCAGTCCTAAAGGATAACCTTTGCCGTCCCAACGTTCTTGATGTTTCAGAATAAGATGGGCTATGTCTTTTAGTTCAGTTGATTCATTGGCAATACGTTCTCCGATACTGCAATGGGTGCACATGACTTTCCACTCATCTGGGGTAAGAGCTCCGGCTTTTTTTAATATACTGTCCGGTATTCCGACTTTACCAATATCATGGAACTTGGTCAGTAGCTGGATGCGGTCTATAATATTCTGAGGAAGCCTAAGTTCATGACCAATAACAGTGGCCAGCATCTCCATACGATCTGCATGGCCCTCCGTTATGTAGTCTTTTGCTTCTAAGGCTTTCATTAAAGTCTTGACCAGATTATTTTTAGTACTGGAGGTTTTAAGCAATTTATTCTGGTACATGTTATTATCCGCTTCCTGAAAAACCCAGTCCACATTTAAAACACCGGTTTCATGGTGACCATAACCATAAGACAAGGATAACTCTACGGATTCGGTTTGTTGGTTATGTTCTATGACCAATGCCTTTAGGGAGTCCAGAAAGCCTTCGATATCATTAACACAGAAGCCTTGTAATACAATACCGAATTCGTCTCCACCAATTCTAGAAATCATACCAAAATGGCTAAAAGTACTTTCTATAAGTTCAGCAACAGAAACAATGACTCGGTCACCGGATAAATGGCCAAGGGTATCGTTGATGAGTTTAAGACCATCGATATCTACGATAATAATGGTGAAGCTTATGATTTCTTGCATATTAAAATCAGCTAGATAATACTCAAAGTACCTTCGATTATAAACATTGCAAAGATTGTCTTTATCCACAAGGGTTCTTAATCGATTTTCTAAGGTAATGCGATCGGTCATATCTCGAATCATAATCAATACTTCGTCGAAAGCGGATATATGGATACGCGCTTCAAAGTAATATGTTTTAGTGTCAACTTCCATTTGAAAATCATAAGTCACTAAATATCTAGAAACAACCACTTGAGATACAATCTCCCTAAGCTTATGAATCAATTTCTGATTTTTCATAATATTAAGAATCATTTCATTGTTCTTAACCCTAGAGGCATTAAAAGGGGAAATATGCCCCTCAACATCAGATACCAAAAGAATATCAGGAATCGTTGTAATCAAAGCTTTATTTCGACTGTTAATTCTTTCAAGTTCAAGAAGATGATCTTGTAATTCAGGATAATAGTTTTTTCTAAAAGAATCTTCGCCTAAACCAATGATGGCATCACGGGTGAAGTTTTTTTTTCTATCAGACTCGTAAGATTTGCTCATAAATGTTTTTCAACTCCTTGGTGGATAAGATTCTAGGGTTGGTAACCATACAAGGATCATTTTGAGCGTTAACAACCAGTCGGTCTATGATTTCTGAGGTTAAAGTGTCTACTTGCAAAAAAGAAGGAATGTTGAGTTTTTCCCGCATATTATGAATCTTAAGTAGGAGCTCGTTACGAATAGCATCATCAGTCAGGTGCTGAATAGGAATATCCAGTTGTTTTGCTATGGCTTTATACCGTTCAATTTCAGTCTCATAATTCAAAGCAATAACATGTTCAAGAAGAATACTGTTACATTCTCCATGAGGGAGGTCCAAAAGACCGCCTAAAGAATGGGCCATGGCGTGAACTGCGCCTAAACTGGCATTTGAAAAAGCAAGGCCCGCTTGCAAGGAACCTAGGAGCATTTGATACATGGTATCGAGTGTTCTATTTTCCTCCATGGCTTTGTTTATGTTATTGTAGATAAGGGAAATAGCCTCAAGTGCATGGACATCTGTAAGTGGTGAGTGAGCATTTGATACAAAAGCTTCTATAGCATGGGTGAGAGCATCCATACCTGTGCATGCAGTAAGATATTTGTCCATAGTCATAAGGGGTATAGGATCAATGAGAGCAAGATCAGGTACGACTTTCTTGCTGATAATAGCTCTTTTAACGGATTCTTGAGAGTCTTGGATGATAGCGAATTGTGAGATGTCTGCAGAAGTTCCCGATGTACTTGGAATACAGATAAGAGGTGGTCCAGGAAGCTTGATTTCATCTACACCTTCGTAGTTTAGAATATGGCCGCCGTTGGTGGACACAATGCTGATGCATTTTGCACAGTCAATAGGACTGCCGCCGCCTATAGCTATGAGTAGATCACAATCATGAGATAGAAAGATTTCAGCACCCATCATGGCTTCGTAATCTCTAGGATTAGGGGTTACATCATCAAAAATAATCATATCCTCAGAGTTGGATTGTATAAGGCTTTCTAGTTCTAAGAACCAAGGTTGATTCTTGACGCCTCGATCTGTGACAATCATAGGTCTTTTTGAGTTAAAATGGGTCAAATACCGATGAATAAGAAGTCTTGCATCAGTACCTATAATGATTTCTGGAACGACAAATTTTCTTAAGTCCATGACAGTGTCTTGAGACATGGAATCATCCTCCATTCATAGGCGACTATTATTTAATAAAGGGATTATCATTATTTGTAAATAACATATGTTAAAGCTTGTAATAATATTATAGCATCTAAGCTTAACCTTGACAATCTAAGCATCATGGGACATCATAGTGTTAGAGGTATTATCGTGTTTGAAAGGATGATTATATGGATAAAAAGAAAGTAGTTGTAACCGGAGGTACCGGCTATATTGCATCTTGGATTGTAAGAGATTTGCTCAAAGAAGGGCATGAGGTACGCACAACAGTAAGAAAGTTAAAAGATGAAGAAAAGTACTTGCATCTCTTAAATCTAGAGAAAAAATACGAGGGCACACTTAAAATATATGAGGCAGACTTAGTTAAAGCAGGAAGTTTTGATCAAGCTATTGAAGGTGCAGATTATGTGATACATACTGCTTCTCCTTTTTCAGTTGATCGCCATCTGGATCCTAGGAAGGATTTGCTTGAACCGGCTGTACTAGGAACGATCAATGTGCTTGAGGGTGTCAATCGTTCAAAAACAGTCAAGCGTGTTGTATTAACCAGTAGTCTGGCAGCCATTTATGGCGACAATCGTGATATGCGGGATTTAGGGATTGAAGCTTTTGATGAATCGATGTGGAATACAACCAGTTCATTAAAAAATAACCCCTATAGTTATTCAAAGACCATGGCAGAGAAAAAAGCATGGGAAATAGCAGGCCAACAAGACAGATGGGAATTGGTCACCATTCACCCCGGATTCGTTTTTGGTCCTTCCTTATCAAAAAGGGTGGATGCAACTTCTATTGATACTCTAAGACGCCTTCTGAGTGGTGCATTTAGAACAGGGGTGCCCCATCTTGAGTACGTATTCTCAGATATTAGAGATATTGCAACCGGTCATATCAGAGCTACCTTTACCGAAGAAGCAAGAGGAAGATATATCATAGCCAACGAAAACGGCAGTTTTCTAAAGATGGTAAAAATTATAAAGCAGTATTATGGTAAACAGTATAAATTGCCTATAGGTAAAGTGCCAAAGCCTATTGTCTGGGCTATTGCGCCTATGATTGGGCTTTCAAGGCAATATATCAAAAACAACGTGGGTTATACGCTAAAGGCGGACAACAGTCGAAGTATTAATGAGCTTAAGATGTCCTACCGCTCCCTTGAAACCACCTTGATTGATCATATAGAACAACTAAAAAAAGACGAATTGTTATAAAAGTTGTTTAGAACGGACCGACTTTAATTATTAAAAAATAAGCATAGAAAAGATAGGAGATTATTATGAAAGTATTGTTTATTGGCGGAACAGGTACGATTAGTTTAGCAATTTCAAAGGCCTTAATCAAAAAGGGTGCAGAGCTTTATATCGTCAATAGAGGTAACCGAAATGAGGCACTTGGCGATGAAGGCGTAACCTACATCACCTGTGATATTCAAGATGAAGAGAAGCTATCTTCTTTAATAGAAGATCTGTCATTTGATGTGGTCGCTGACTTTATTGCTTTTGAGCCTTCACATTTAGAAAGAGATTATCGACTTTTTAAGAATAAGACCAAGCAATTTATATTCATCAGTTCTGCATCTGTCTATCAAAAACCTTTATCCGACTATAGAGTGAATGAGGGTACGCCACTATCTAATCCATACTGGGCCTATTCCAGAGACAAAATAGCTTGTGAGACTTATTTAATGGAACTGTATAGAAATGAAGGTTTCCCGGTTACCATCGTTAGACCAAGTCACACGTATGGAACCGGGTCGATACCAATCAGTGTAAAAGGTCATCAAGGCAGCTGGCAAGTGGCAAAAAGAATGCTGGAAGGTAAACCGGTTATCATTAATGGCGACGGAACAGCCTTATGGACCATGACCCATACATCGGATTTTGCAAAGGGCTTTGTTGGACTTATGGGCAATATACATGCGATAGGAGAAGCGGTACAGATTACTTCTGATGAGTCACTAACGTGGAATCAGATCTATGAGGCCATAGCAAATGCCCTTGGTGTAAAGTTGAAAGGCATCCATGTGGCATCGGAATTTTTGGCCGCATGTTCAGATTACGATTTTGGCGGCAGTCTATTAGGCGACAAGTCACAAACGGTTGTCTTTGATAACAGTAAGCTAAAACGTCTGGTACCTGAATTTGTAGCCACTACACGATTTGATCAAGGCATCAAAATGACCATAGATCATTTTTTAGAGAATGAAGCTATGCAAAAAGAAGATCCTGAATTTGATGCTTGGTGCGATCGTGTTATTGAGGCCATGGAACAAGCCAAAAATTCTGTCATTTTATAAAGGAAGGATTTTATGATAAAACAACGGTTATGGGTTCTGCTGATGTGTATAATTGTGCTATCCGGTTGTGGCCTGGGCAACAAACAATCAGAGAACAAAGATAATATGGATTCTATGAGTGATGAAGAAAAAGTAGCCTATATGAAAGGTGGCATCGTAGAAGGCCAATATGAAAACTATTTTTTCGACCTAGAACTGGCGTTACCTGAGTCGTGGGTTATTTTATCTGAAGCAGAGATGACGCGTCTGATGCAAACAGGAGAAGATATAGCATCTGAATCCGACACGACATTTGATTTGACAGATCTTGAAATACTGAATCTACTAGGGGTGTTCAAATATCCTTTTGACAAAGTGGTTGCTATGAATCCTAATCTCTATATAACGGCAGAGCGTCTAGATGAGATGAAGAATATAGAAAGTAATGAGGCATATCTAGAAAAAGCCCGTGCCAGTATTGAACATCTTGGAGAGACCATTGTATTTGAAGAAACAATGGAAACGGTAAATATACAAGAAAAACTATTTACAAGAAGCCAAGCGACGATTGATCTTGGTTATATGGTTATTTATCAGGTTCACTACGTGACCCTTATAAGGGGATATGCTCTGAGTATTATCGCCACCTATATGGAACAGGAAGACTTTGAGACAATTGAAATCATATTGGGGCTTGGACAATAGGTGTAATATATAAAAAAAGCCACTGATTTATTGTTAATCAGTGGCTTTCAAGTATTATTTTTCATTGTCCTCTACCCATTCTTTGGCATCTTCTACCGCATCAATGCTAGGTCTGTTAACATTTGTTTCTGGATCGAATTCTTTTGAATCGGCCCACGCTTCTGTTTTCGTTGACCCATATTCCTTGTTGTCGTTTTGACTCATAATATCACCTCGTTAATGTTTTAAGTTTACAGTGTGTCGTGCACGATTAATTGTTATTTACAGTATGTACTAAATGATAACAAATGTCAACTAGGAATACTTATATTATTTCGTTGTATAGTGAAGTTTTATGAGTGGCTAGGTAGGAATATTCATGTATTAGAAGTTTTTTGTAGGAAGGGTACAGTCCGATTGAATCAAGACAACATATAAAGAGGAGGTAAACACTGTGGGAAAAATAAAATGGAAACCGGGGAATATGATATATCCTCTACCTGCAGTTATGGTAAGTTGTGGCAAAGATGAAGGGGAACACAATATCATAACTGTAGCATGGACAGGCACCATCTGTACCAACCCGCCAATGACTTACATTTCCATAAGACCGGAGCGTCATTCCTATGAGATTATAAAAAGGAATAAGGCTTTCGTGGTTAACCTGACAACAGAGGCATTACTTAAAGCTACGGATTACTGTGGTGTGCGTTCAGGCAAAGATGAAAATAAAATCAAGAAAATGAAACTGAATTTAGTTCATACTGAGGAAATCATGGCACCACTTATTGAAGAAAGTCCGGTAAATATACTTTGCGAGGTGGTTGAAATCAAAGAACTTGGCTCTCATGATATGTTTATAGCAAAAATAATAAGTGTGTATGTAGATGAAAACCTTATGGATGCACAGGGCAAATTCCATCTGGACGCGGCAAAGCTATTTGCATACTCCCATGGTGTTTACTACAGTCTTGGAGAAAAGCTTGGTACCTTTGGCTACTCAGTTAAGAAAAAACCTAAGTCAAAGCCATTAAAACAGAAGAAAAAAATTCGATAAAAGAGACAAATAGATACAACGACTTAGGCATGTTTTATTGAAAAGCTTGTTAAGTCTATTTTAATAGAATTTTTATGGCAATTAAAGTGTTACCATACTATAATAATGACATTAACGAGTTTGGAGTGAACAAAATGATTGAAGCATTAGCCGGAATTATAAGTGGTATCCTGAGTTTGGGATTTTCATTAATTACGCTCACCTTTAACCTTATATTGGCGATTATCGTCATCATGATAATGACGGCCAAGGGTAGAAATGGTTTGCTTTGGGGTATTGCAACTTTTTTCTTTCCCTGGATGATTTTCATAGTCTTATTAATACCTAGAAAAATCCCGAAGTTTAGAAGCTATCTAAAAGATGAACCGGCTTTTGCAGGTCTCAACCCGGTTGTGGCATCTATTATGGGGTTAGCTGCCATCGTAGCAAAATCAGATGGCCACGTCAGTACTGAAGAAATCCAAATTATCAGGCAGTATATTGCAATGAACTTTAGAATAGCCGGTTCCGAATTCAATGCCTATGAAAAGGCCTTCAATTATGGAAAAAGTCATCCCGAAGCTTATGTTGAGTTTGCAAGGGTTATTAGGACTTACCATAATCGGCGGGATGTGGTTCTATCTATTAGTTATCTTTTGGTCTCTCTCGTCATGCATGATCAACAAATGTCTGACCAAGATGAAGCATTATTGGTTAAGATATTAGCAGAACTTGGCCTAACAGAATATGAGTATATGAGCATCAAAAGATATTTTGCTCAAGGTGCCGGACAACAAAACTATAGTTATGAGCGTTATGGTTATAATGGTCATGCTAACCAAAGTCGTACAGGTTCAATTGATTTGGTAAGCAAATACAGTAAAGTACTGGGTGTTTCTGAAAAAGCTGATTTGATGGAGATTAAAAAAGCATATAGAAAGCTAGCCAAGGAGCACCATCCGGATAAGATGTCTCATGAGGGTATGCCTGAAGACTATAAGCAATACGCCAACCAGAGAATTGTTGAAATTAATGAGGCTTATGAATATCTAAAAAAGGTAAAAACAGCATAAAAAAAGCCAGCATACATTGCTGGTTTTTTTACATCAAGATAAAGTCATGCTTATTACATACGGTTATAGGTCCATGGGTAAAGATGTATTTTCAACACGACGAGTTTTGGCCAAGCGTTGGTCTACTAGGGTGTTGAAGTATACACCGGCTATGATCAATACACAACCGACTATTTTTCCGATGGACAAATCAATACCTCTTAGGTAGTCGATTAGGACGCCCATCATGAGTTGACCGGCATACATTAACATGGTGGCAGCAATAATGGAAAGCTTTCGGATGATGACTGTTGAAGTGGTGACAACAATGATACCCATTAGACCACCAAAGTAACCGAGGGCATGGGTTGTAGACAACTTTGAGACAAAACCCAATGATTCACCAAGAATGATAAAAACAAAGGTTACAGTCGTAAGGCCGGTAACATAGTTCATAACCGTACATTGTTTAATACCGATATAATCAGCCAATTTAGCATTTTGAACCATAGCAATGACAATAGAAACACCTGTTAGTAACGCAACAATAAAAATCATAGTACACCTCCGATTAAAACATAATTAAAAATAGAGCACCTATACTAATCAGAGCTAACCCTAAAAGCTTCAAAGGTACAAAGGGATATTTTTTCATTCCCATTAAGCCATAATGATCGATAATGGTCGAAGTGACAATTCTACCCACGAGGCTGAGCATCAAAGTGACAGTTGCACCGATGGATAAAAAAGCTAAGTTGGTGAAATAAACAGAAACAACACCGGTAACACCACCTAAGAGATAGAAGAATGGAATGCCCTTCAACGTGGTCCAGCTACCTTTATTGGCATAAAACAGCAAAAGGGCACCCATAAGTCCGGAAATGTGTATGAAGAGTAAGGCCGGTGTGTCTCCAATACCTTCAACAAGTAACCCATTGGATAAAATCATGATCGCGACAGTCATGCCGCTGAACATGGCTAATAATTTGTACATAATAATCTCCTTTGTAAACGCATCAACGCAATCTATGTGTTTAAGATGGATTAGTGAATCTTAGTTTTGACGCTTATACCATAGCAGGGTTGTAGCATCAAAAAACATAGTAGAACTTCTATCTTGAATACATAGTTGCGAATGCATCAACGCAATCTATGTGTTTAAGATAGATTAGTGAAACTTTAGTTTTGACGCTATAACTTTAGCATGTTATAATAAATAAAAATAGGACATATGTCATGGTGGTGGAAGATTGAAGGAAATAGTTTCGACACAAAGATTAGATGCTTATTTTAAAGCCTATGGATTGAAGGATATTTTCAAGGAAAACATGTATGACCATTGTCGTATTTTTGAATATGCAAAAGGTGAAATGATTTGTGAAAATGGTGATACAATTAGTCATTTGTTTCTACTTGTAGAAGGCGAGGCAAAAGTATTTACGACCTTGGGTAACGGAAAGATATATTTGCTTCGGATAGAGAATCCTCTAAGTGTTTATGGTGACTTGGAGACCCTTATGCAGAATGAATATACAGCGAATGTTGAAGCACTGAATAAGTGCATCTGCATTGGAATACCTATGACGCATATAAGAAGTACATATTTAGATTATGCACCGTTTTTAAAATTCTTGTGTATGTCATTAGCCAACCGGTTAGATAAAATTAGTCAGATGAGTACTTCAAATGTTTTATTACCATTAAAAAACAAATTAGCCAGTTACTTATTGGCACATAAAGAGTCGGACACCAATAACATTAACGTAAAATCAAGCTTTGTAGATATTGCGGAGCAACTGGGCACCACTTACAGGCATCTGAACCGGACCATTAATGAAATGTGTTTGGAAGGTGTAATTGATAAGCGTGGTAAGATTATGGAGATAACAAAAATAGAGGATTTAAAAGCATTGGCAGGACACACTTATAGATATTGATGGAGGTATAAAATGGAGAGAAAAGTGGGATTGGTCCTTGAAGGCGGTGGTTTTCGAGGTGTATTTACAGAAGGTATATTAGAATGTTTGCTTGAAGAAGAAATCTGTTTGCCGTATGTAATTGGGGTATCTATGGGTGCTATAAACGGCGGCAATTATATATCCAGACAGAAGAAACGTAACTATGATATTATGATGACGTATTTAAATGACCATCGCTATGTGAGTATGAAGAATATGATTACAAAAGGCAGTCTTTTCGGCATGGATTTTTTATTTAAAGATGTGGCTTATGAATTAAACCCCTTTGACTTTAAAACTTTCCATCAATCGGATCAAGAATTGGTTATAGGTGCGATGAGTTGTCATAGCGGTTTGACTGACTATTTTTACAAAAGTGAGATGGATGATTCAGCATTACTAATGGCTCTTAGAGCTTCATCAAGTTTACCCTTTTTATCTCAAAAAGTGTGTATTAAAGGGGTGGAGTATCTTGATGGAGGTGTATCTGATTCAATACCGGTACGGCAAGCTTTTGCGGATGGTTGTGAAAAAGTGATTGTAATCTTGACCAGGCACCAAGGGTATGAACGCAAGCCTTTTAGCTATGAAAGAATAGGTAACATGATGTACCGAGCCCATCCGGCAGTGGTTCAAGCCATGAAACGGCGTCATGTTTATTATAAGGAAACAACCGAATATCTTGAGAAGTTAGAAAAAGAAGGATTAGCACTGGTAATCCGTCCGCCTAAACCAATCTTGCTTGAGAGAGCCGAAAAAGATAGGGAAAAAATTAGAGCAACCTATTTGATGGGTTACAATTATGGCAAAGAAGTGATGGATCAGATAAAAAGCTTCACAGGAGATTTGGTGGAAATGTAATAAAAAAGGGTCTGGGCACAAATTACTTCGTGCGTCAGTCCCTTTAGTTTCATTTATAATTTCAGATTAAATTCTGAATTTTCTTATGTCTTCTTTCATACGTTCAATATCCATTAAGAAATCTTCAATGTCATGCTCGTGCTCAAGTTCATCATTAAGAATAGAAACAGCAATTTGATAGGTAGAGTGGTCTTTACCATTTGTAAAATCACAAAGTTCTTCATATCTTTGGATAGCACAACGCTCACCAGCAAGATTTTGTTGAAGAATGGTTTCTATATAAGGATCTGTTGGTGCTGCATAAGCACATTTTGCATAAGAAGTCCAATCAATAGGGTTAAGTATTGGTGTCCCTCCAAGTTGTAAGATGCGGTTAACAAGAAGTTCTGCATGTGCAAGTTCTTCTGTAGCATGTAGAAGTAACTCGGGCTCAACCTCACCTCTCATAGGACCTTCCATCATTCTTGCACCAATCCAATATTGGTAATAAGCCAGCCATTCTTCTGCCAGAGCTTCGTTTAACATTTGAATCAATTTTTCTACATCAAGATTAGTAATCTCAATAGCTTTCTTTCCCATAATTTCCTCCTTTATAATCATAATCCACTAGATTCTGAGACGGAGTCGCTTTATTATACATAGAATCTAGAAAGTTCCTTTTATATTGTAACATTTATACCTCAAACTGTCTAGAATTATACAGGACAGAACAACGTAGCATTGTAAGGATGAACCAGCTGTATTATAATGTATACAGCAATCAAAAAACCATTTAATCAGTCATTTAGGAGGTAAATATGGACATATATCAAAAATCCCTTGAAATGCATGAAAAAAACAAGGGTAAACTGGCGGTTGTATCAAAGGTTAAAGTTACCACATCAGAAGAACTAAGCATGGCCTATTCACCCGGTGTAGCAGAGCCTTGTCGTGCCATAGAAAAAGATCCGGAGGCTATTTATAGATATACTAATAAAGGGAATTTTGTTGCCGTAATAACAGACGGATCGGCAGTTTTAGGTCTTGGTAATATTGGACCTGAAGCAGCGCTACCGGTTATGGAAGGTAAAGCAATTTTATTTAAGAATTTTGGTGATGTGGATGCATTTCCAATTTGTCTGGATACTCAGGATACTGAAGAAATAATAAAGACCTGTAAATTATTGGCACCTGGTTTAGGCGGCATCAACCTTGAGGACATATCTGCACCAAGGTGCGTGGAGATTGAAAGACGCTTAATCGAAGAACTGGACATTCCTGTTTTTCATGATGATCAACATGGAACAGCCATTATCACCATCGCAGCTTTAATTAATGCTTGTAAGTTAACAAAAAGAGATTCTAAAACATTAAAAGTGGTTATTAGCGGAGCGGGTGCGGCAGGTAGCTCTATAGCAAAAATGATTATGCAATATGGTGTAGCGGACATATTATGTGTAGACCGAATTGGTATTATCAGCTCAAAAAGAACAGATCTTGATTTTGTTAAGAAGGAGATCTTGAGCTTTACAAATAAAGACGATATAGAAGGTAATCTGGCTTTAGCCCTTGAACAAGCAGATGTTTTTGTAGGTGTATCTGCAGCAGGCATTGTTACAAAAGAAATGGTTGAGTCCATGAATGATAATCCGTTTATTTTTGCGATGGCCAATCCCACACCCGAGATTATGCCGGAACTGGCTATTGAAGCCGGTGCCAAAATCATTGGAACCGGTCGTAGTGATTATCCAAATCAGATTAATAATGTCTTAGCTTTTCCTGGAATATTTAGAGGTGCCTTGGATGCGGGGGCAAAAAAAATCAACGATGAAATGAAGTTGGCAGCAGCCTATGCCATTGCCGAGGTACTTGATGAGTCGGAGTTAACCAATGCCTATATTGTGCCATCACCTTTCGACACAAGAGTGGTAGAAGCGGTTGCAAAATCCGTTATGAAGGCGGCAAAAGATTCAGGCGTCACAAGAGGGTAACATTTTTGGTTAGCCTCCGTGTAGATTTTAATAACAAGAGCGGTCATTGATAGTTGGGATTTTATAAGGTATAATAAAGAAGATATTAGTTATCAATATCAATAGCAATCATATGGGAGGTGATTGGATGCTCCAAGTTATCTTGCTGTTAGCGGTTGTTTTAGTTTTATCGGTGCTCGCAGATCATTTTAGTTCAAAAAGAAAAGAAGCAAAAGGTATTTGCCATACAACCGGCAGTGGGTGTACCAGTCCCACCGGATGCACCTGTGATTCAAAGATGGACAACATTGAATCCTAGGATTAAAGTCTCAAAACTAAGTTGCTCATATACCTATATTGTATGTAAAAGCTCAACTGTATAGTTCGACACTTTAATCAATATAGTGCAAATTGAACAGAAAAAACTGTAATTTTTGTAAGTAAGTTCGAAGTTTCAAGAATGCTCTGAAATCTGTTGCAAAGAAAACCAAGTGTGGTACACTTTTTATAGGATGGGAAATATGGGCATTTGTGTTATGGTTCAGTATTTCAACTATAAACTCGGGTAGACATGTGACTGATCAGGACCGGACGAATAAAAGCCAATGGCGATTAGACCTTGTTTACTGAGCTTAAACAAAAGCGGAGGTAAGGTTTATGATTGCGTTGGTTTTTTTTGCGGTATTTTTGGCACTAGCAGTTGCAGCATACAATTTTAGAGCAGTAAAAAGATTAGATCCGGGCACTGACCTCATGAAAGAAATAGCGGCAGCCATACAAGAAGGGGCGGATGCTTTTATTCGTCACGAATATAGTATTATCGCAAAAATTGCTTTACTTGCCGCAATCATCTTAAGTGTAGTTGTAGATTGGTATGTGGGTGTGACATTTCTTATGGGTGCATCTATGAGTGCACTTGCCGGTTTCATTGGCATGAGGATTGCAACTATTTCTAATGTACGTGTATCCAATACGGCAAGAGTATCAAAAAGTCTTGGAGCAACACTTAAGGTAGCTTTTCAGGGTGGTTCGGTTATGGGTTTAAGTGTAGGCGGCTTTGCTCTACTAGGACTGGGCCTCGTTTATATAATATTCGGTAAAATACTGGGTCAAACGGATCAAATTAATCTGATCATCAAAGAAAATTGGATAGGTGTCCATTTCATCCCCTATACCATGACGGTTTCAGGTTATGCTCTTGGTTGTTCCATCATCGCCATGTTTGACCGGGTTGGGGGTGGCATATATACAAAAGCAGCGGACATGGGTGCGGATTTAGTTGGTAAAACGGAAGCAGGCATTCCGGAAGATGATCCTAGAAATCCGGCTACCATTGCAGACAATGTAGGCGATAACGTAGGCGATGTGGCGGGTTTGGGCGCTGACTTATTAGAAAGCTTCGTTGGTGCTCTGATTTCTGCCATTGTCCTTATTTCATACATGTATTATACAACCAGCGGCATCAATGGTGGATTGGATTTTAAGTTGGTTGAGAATCTATTGTTATACCCACTGCTTTTTGCAGCAATAGGGCTCATCAGTTGTGTAATCGGCATCCTATCGTTGATTTTTAGAAAAGTGTCTGATAATCCTCATAAGGAGCTGAATTATGCTTTATGGATATCCGCAGGCCTAACGGTAGTTTCTACAGGTATTTTTACCAATCTATATTTTAAAGGCATGGATGTATCCAGCCTTGGTTTTAAAGTGGGTATTCTTTCACCTTGGGTAGCTGCAGTTTTTGGAATCGTTAGTGGTATTCTGATTGGTTTTTTAGCAGAATATTATACCAGTTATGATTTTAAGCCAACATTAACGATTGCCCAGAAGTCTATGCAGGGCACGGCACTCACCATCACTCAAGGTTTGGCTTCCGGTATGAAGTCGACTTTGTTTCCGGTTATTGTATTAGCCTTTGCTACGATGGCATCTAATTATTTTGCAGGGCTATATGGGGTGGCTATGGCGGCCATCGGTATGCTTTCTTTTGTGGCAGCAACCGTATCCGTGGATACTTATGGTCCTATAGCGGATAATGCCGGTGGCATCTGTGAAATGAGTAAGTTGGCCCCTGAGGTCCGTAAGATTACGGATAAGTTAGATTCAGTAGGAAATACAACTGCAGCCATTGGCAAAGGTTTTGCAATTGGTTCTGCATCACTAGCTGCTTTATCCTTATTGGCATCTTATCTCTATTCCCAGACCAATATTGGCGATACCATGGGATTTGTGCTTAATATAAATATGATTGATACCTTAACTTTAGCAGGTGCTTTAGTAGGTGCTGCATTACCATTTTATTTCTCTGGGCTACTTATTGAATCAGTAGCTAAAGCAGCAGGTGCTATGGTGGAAGAAGTTAGGAGACAGTTTAGAGAAATGCCGGGTATTCTAACAGGTGAGACGAAGCCGGATTATAAGCGCTGTATTGAGATTTCTTCAGCAGGCGCCTTAAAAGAGATGACCTTACCGGCCATGATATCCGTTCTAGTTCCGATTGGTAGTGGTTTCATATTTGGTGAGGAATTTGTAGGTGGCATGCTCATAGGAACCTTGTTGTCGGCCATTATGCTTGCTTTGTTTTCAGCTAACAGCGGTGGGGCATGGGATAATGCTAAGAAGTTGGTTGAATCCGGACAATTTGAAGGGCAGGGCAAGGGATCTGAACTTCATGCATCAACCGTCATCGGAGATACAGTGGGTGACCCTCTCAAAGATACGGTGGGACCATCACTGGATATTCTCATTAAGATCATGGCCATGGTGTCATTGATTATGGTATCTGTGTTTAGTAAATACAATCTATTGGAATTATTTAAATAGAATTTTAGTCATAATCATAATTATGAAGAAATGAAAAATCATCCCAAGTATGGAGAAGTCTTTATACTTGGGATGATATTCGTATATAAAAGTTGATGAACTCAATTAAAAACAGGACTTTAGTATCAATATTTATTTGATTTTAATCTTATAAATGCTATAATGATTTTGGATAAAGCTGTGGTAGTTAAGTGGAGGTAAAAAAATGAGACTTGTAGAATTTTCTGATCTTAAAACGGGCATGCAGATTGCTGATGATTTCTATAGCATCAACGGCTCCATACTAGCAAAAAAAGGTACTGAGATTACGGAGCGCTATATAGATAACTTATCTCAATACGAAATTCCGTATCTTTATGTACTGGATGATTATTCGGAAGATCTTGAAATCCAATGCACCATTACTTCTAAAACCAGGAATGAAGCCACACAGAATCTTAAGAAGTTATACTTGGCCATACAGAGTAGGAACAAAGGACTTTATCATAAACATATGCAGGCATGTTTAGAGTCTATTGATAAGCTGACTGAAGATATTATTAGTGAAAAGATTGATTTATATGATGTTTTTGACATTAAGATGATAGAAAACTATAGTTATCAGCAGCCGGTGAATGTCACAATCATTTCTCTAATTATTGGGAAATGCCTAGAATTATCATCTCTTGAGATGTACCGTCTGGCAATAGGTGCATTTTTTCATGATATCGGTAACATGTTCATGCCTATAGAGATTCTAGAAAAAAAAGGAAAACTCACAGATGAAGAGTACGAATTGATTAAAACCCACACTGTGGAAGGGTATCGATTTGCTAAGGATGAGTTTAACTTGCCGATGCGTAGTTATTTGGCTATCTTACAACATCATGAACGTTATGATGGTGGTGGGTATCCGACGAAAAAAGCCGGAGAGGACATCAGTATCTATGGTAGAATTGTGGCCATAGCAGATGTGTTTGATGCATTGTCCAGTCGTAGAAGGCAGAGGGATGCCCTTAATCCCGCACAAGCATTTAAGATGATTATAGAGGGCATGGGTACCGCTTTTGATCCTAAGTTGGTTAGAGCTTTTGCTGACAGAGTATCACCTTATCCAATCGGCTTTACAATAAAATTGGAAGATGGACGGGAATGTATCGTTACCAAGAACTTCAGAGGCAAGCCCTTTAATCCGGAAGCAAGGGTAATTAAAGAGAACAATAAGAGACTAGAGACACCTTATATCATTACAGTGGGTGTTGATTAATCTTAGATTCTAATATAAGATGTTATGGTAATTCTGGAGAGATGTCCGAGTGGCTTAAGGTGGCAGTCTCGAAAACTGTCGTTCTCTAAAGGAACCGGGGGTTCAAATCCCCCTCTCTCCGCTAGATTGAAAAATGTTGAATACACGCCATTTTGAAGCACTTATTGATTGATAGTCAATTGGTGCTTTTTTATTTTGGCGCTTTTTCATAACCGTAAATACTTCTAAATATTAGAAAATATATTATTAACAACTTGACACAAAAAAAAATCGGACATATAATAGTTACTATAGTAGCGACGTTGCTTTAAAAGTATACAATAGATAGAGGTGATTGTGATTACGAGTGTTATGGAGTAAAGAAAATGAAGTTATTAGAAGTAAGAAAGTTTCAACAAAATACTGATAATAAATGGACGATAAGTCGGAAATGGAGAACAAAAGTGAAAAAAATTTCTAGAATTATGGTGGTATTAGGGAGAATATGGTAACATCATCCATGGACATTTATTTATTCCAGATGGGGTTTCAAAAGAAAATAAAGCGCCAGGGGTTATTAACATTCATGGGTATTTAAATACAAAAGAGGTTCAAACAGGATTTAGTGTAGAATACGCGAGAAGAGGATATGTCGTATTGGCCATTGATATGCCTGGTCATGGTTATTCTGATCCGGTACCTGGAGGACTCGTAGGCTTTTTTTCAGGTGGACCTGAAGCATTTAAATTTATGTCCTCATTAAAGTTTGTTGATAAAGATAGTATAGCCCTCGAAGGCCATTCTATGGGCGGTTGGAACTCGGCTTACGCAACACAAATATATGGAGATAAGATTAATACTGTCGTTTTAGTAGGATCATCTTCTGGGACTTTTGGGCTTGATTTGTTTGGACCGGAATCACCTTTTAATTTTGCTGTTATCATGGGTGATGCAGATGAGTTTGTAGGTCTGAATTGGGAAGTGTTAGATGCTAGAAAAGTAAATAGTTCATCTAAATTGAAAACTTCTTTTGGTACCGAGGAAGATCTTGAAGTAGGTAAATTGTATGGATCATTTGAAGAAGGTACAGCAAGAAAGCTATATATTGCTTCGGCAAGTCATGCAGGAGAGCATATTTCAAAAGAAGTAATAGGTTCTGCTGTTGGGTTCGTTCAAGATGCTATGCCCGGTTTAAATCCTTTACCGCCAAGCAATCAAATATGGCCAATACATGAACTTGCAAAGTTATTAAATTTAATTGGTCTTGGTTTATTTATAGTATCCTTTGGTAGCTTACTTCTTGAAACGACATATTTTAAGACATTAATACAAGAAAATAGCATGCAAGTTAGTACAAAAAAGGATAAGAAAACTTGGTTATTTTTTGCGGTTATAGCGACAGCGATACCCGCAATTACATACTTCAAATTTAAGGCTGTTACATTTCTGGATATTAGTTTTATGGAAGGAGAATGGTGGCGTCCTCAAGGTTTAACATATTCTATAGCATCATGGGCATTATTAAATAGTGTATTTTTCTTATTGCTTTTCATTTTATGGCACTCACGATTTGGGAAAAGAGATGGAGGTAATTTAGAGGTCTATGGTATTTTGCCATCTAGTAGTAACTTGAAGTTTAACTGGCCACATTTTGGTAAAGCCTTGTTACTAGCGTCAGTGGTTTTTGGAGGTGTTCAGGGAATTACGGGGGTTGTTGGGCATATGTTTAAAATTGACTTTAGATTCTGGGTGGTAGGATTTAAAGCGTTGCAGTTAAGTCATTTTAAAATGATGCTTATTTATTTCATACCATTTTTCATATTCTTTTTTATTTCGAGTATAGCAGCACAAAGTTATTTGAGACTTAATAATGATGGCGAAACTTTCAAAGACAAATGCTTACCATATGTTGCTACTATTATAATAAATGGTTTAGGTATTGGAACCTTAGTGTTTGTTAACCTTTGGGGAGCATGGACTACGGGTGAAGCAACTTTTGCAAACTATACTTTGGAGGCGATTGTAGGTATTCAATTTATTGTGATGCTACCTTTTTCTGGAATAATAACAACCTATTTTAACAAGAAGACAGGAACAGTTTATGTTTCATCTTTGATTAATAGTATATTTATTACGGCATATATAATTGTAGGACAGGCAGTTCATTATTTTCCGCTAAGATAGAATCTAGCGCATTAATGTCAAATATCCCCCAAAGATTTTTAACATAAATGTAGATATTTTACCTCTCAAAAAACATTCAAAAAAAGATGAAAAATACAACCAAGAAATGGGTTGTATTTTTCATCTTTAAGAAACAAAATAAATGTTTAGAATTTAATAGAAAGGCTTTGAAGGAAATGATACAATGTAAAAGACGTCAAAGCCTTACAATCATAATATAAGGAAAACATAAGAAGTATTTTACTATAAGGTGGGTGGAAAAATGGAAGTACATAGTGATAAAGGTTTCATTGAATCGGTTAAAGGTATCAAACTTTATTTTGAAAAAGATTTAGTTGAACATCCACATGTTGTCGTTTTGATTTTACATGGTATTTGTGAACATTTAGGTAGGTATGCATATTTGAAAAATCAGTTTAATACTATGTCTTTAAGTGTTTACAGATTTGACTTTAGAGGCCATGGATATTCTGAAGGAAGAAAAGCACATATTGATGATTACATGGAATATATTGATGATGTAGATGTCATATTGAAAAAAGTAAAAGTGGAAAACCCCAATGTCCCAGTAATAATACTTGGACATAGTTTTGGTGGCTTTATAGCTATAGCCTATGGTGTTATCAATCAAAATATGGTGAATGGTTATATTGTAAGTGCACCAACTACAAGTGATGAGGCTGGTATTTTGGATGCCTTCAGATCGAATATGGCCATAGATACTTATGTGCAAAATAATCTATCAAAATTAGTTTGCTCAGATGCACAAGTAAGGAAAGAATATATAGAAGATCCATTAGTGCATGATAAAATGTCTATAGGACTTGTTAAAGAGATGTTAAAAGGGATTGCTTGGATGAAACGATCTATAGCAAAATTCAATGATCCCATATTGCTTATTCATGGAGAAGAAGATCAGATAGTATCTTATATAGATTCTGAAGAGCTATATGAAAAAATGTCATCAGAAGACAAAAATATAATAATATATCCCGGTTTATGGCATGAGATACTAAATGAAAAAATGAAAGACCAAGTGATTCTAGATGTGATAACATGGATTCAAAATCGATTCTAAAAATTACATCTATTAGATATTGGGAGGTATAGAGCATGAATTTAGATATTGTTACGATATTAAAAAAATTAGGTTTCACTGAATATGAAGCAAAAGCTTATATAGCTTTATTAGAAAAATCGCCATTATCTGGTTATGGCGTTGCACTTAATTCGGGTGTACCTCGTTCGAAAATATATGAGGTACTTGATGGATTGGTAAAAAACGGTGATGTGATTGTTACTTATGGTGCACCCGTTTTATATTCACCACTACCGGCAAAAGAATTAATTGTTCAGAAAAAAAAGCAGTCAGATGAGTATTTTGATGAAGCATCTAGGAGTCTTGAAACATTTTCAGAAAGAGTAGCTGAACGAGATAATATTTGGAGTATATTAGGGCGACAACAGGTATTAAATCGAATAAGCGAGCTTATATCTATGACAGAATCATCTTTATTGATCAAAATGAGCTTTGAGGATATTAAGGCCTTGGAAGATCAACTAAAAAAAGCTTCAAAAAATGGAATAGATATTCATGTTATTACAGACAAAGGTGTCATACTAGATTATGCAAAAGTATATCAAGTACTTGAAGAAGTTGATGTTGAGAACAAGTGGTTTGCAATTAGTCGAGATACTTCGGAAGTAATGATGGGTCTTATGACTATGGGAAAAGAAAGCCTTGCAGCATGCACGATGCATCCTAGTCTTGTTATACCTATAACAACTTTATTAAAGAGTAGTTTATTGCTTGCAACAATGCTAAGTAATCATCCCAAAGAATTTAGTGAAAGTTATGGAAATGATTTGTTAGAACTTTATAAGATTATAGGATTCAAGGAGATTGAAGAAATGATGAAAGCGCAGATTGAGACCTAACATGAGCGGAAGGGAACTATTATATGAAAAAGAAAATTATCGCTTATGTTTTTGTATCCTTAATCTCTCTATACATTATTGACCAAGTACTTCACGCTCCCTATCTCATTAAGACTTTAATTAAGCTACCTCTATTCGTACTGCTGCCCATGGCTTTGTATAAATATGATTTTAAGATTAAGTGGTCAATGAGGCTTCATAAGTCAGATATACCTTTGATAACCTTTTGGTCGGTGCTGGTGTTTATGGTCATTATGGTTGCCTTTTATCTCATTCGGCCTCTAATTGGTATGGATGACATTGTGTCGGACATATCGGGACGCATGGCTGTATCAAGAAATGAAATTGTATACGTAGGTATCTATACCATAGTGGTTAACGCGTTTATAGAAGAACTCTTCTTTAGAGGATTTATTTTTCAAGGCCTGGTTAAAGCGGGTTGGCATCGTTTTGCCTATGTTTTTTCGGCATTGGTATTTGCACTTTATCATATTTCGAATTTTAGAACTTGGTTTGATGTGTGGATTATGGCACTCGCTTTATTGGGACTGTTTATAGGTGGGCTTATTTTTGCTTATTTTGTGGATAGGACCAAAAGCTTTCTTGCTTCATGGTTGATTCATATGTCCGCTGACATAGCCATTGTATGGATCGGATTACAAATGTTTAAGATTATCTAGTTCATATATCAGCATAAAAAAGTATATAAAAAAGTATATAAAAAAGTATATAAAAAAGTATATAAAAAAGTTTATTAAAAAGTATCAAAAAAGAACCTTTAAGTTAGAGTCAGTTCATGAATCTAACTTAAAGGTTCTTTTTCAGTAAACTAATATATGAGAAATAGATGTAAATTTACATTGAAGACAAGGTGGTTGAACCACGAACCACCAGATGGGTATCCAGTATGATCTGCTTGTCGGCCATATCCGGTTTTCGAATCTTTTCAATAAGCATCTCTGCAGCCTGATAGCCGAGTTGATGCGCCGGCTGTTCAATGGTTGTTATAGGTGGTTCGGTCATATTAGAGAGTTCAATATTATCAAAGCCGACCACAGAGACATCTTCAGGAACCCTTAAGCCCAGTTTTTTTGCGGCAACGATCACGCCTGTGGCAAAGACGTCGGAAACAGCGAAAAAAGCATCCGGTCGATCCGGTAGACCGAGTATGTGGGTGGCACTAGATAAGGCGCTGCTATAATCGATTGCGGAGATATGTGCGATGAAATCCTCCCTGATCTCAAGTCCGGCGGTTTCAAGGGCTTGCTTATAGCCCCGCTCTCTGTGTCTTGCATATTTATACTTTAGGTTGCTGTTAATGAGACCTATTTTCCTTCGACCTGTTGAGATCAGATAGTTGACCGCGGATTTTGCGGATTCAATATCGTTGATGGTGACATAAGATACACCATAATCTTCTGCATATTCGGAGCACATAACGACGGGACAACTGTGACAAAGTTCATCAAGAAGAGATTTGTGTGGTGCAGGTGCTAAGATAATAATACCGGCAATGGAGTTATTTTTTAGGATGTTAATAAAATGGCGGTGCTCAGTATAATAGTTTTTAGTCTGAACAACGAATACGTCCATATCATGCTCGCGTGCAGACTCTTGAATACCACTAATAATGGCTGCATTAAAAGGGTTCTCAAAATCCGGAATCAAAAGTAGGATAACATTACTTGTAGCATTAAATAGAGCTTTGGTATTCTTAGGTACAAAAGCCATCTCATCCATAACCTTAAGGACATGTTGTCTTGTTTTTTCGGTGACTTGGTCCTTGTTATTAATGATTCTTGAAACTGTAGCGATAGATACATGTGCTCTCTTCGCCACCTCGTCTATGGTTATTTTTTTTCTATTTTGAAGGTTTTTATTATTTTCTTCCATAATGACCTACCTTTTTATAGTTTTGATACCTTAACTATTATGGTTATAGGATCAAAGCAAAGTTTCACTAATTCACATTACAACGAATGTGAAAGTTCAACTATGTAGTTTTGATACCTTAACCACTATTATAATGAATAAAATGTAAAATGTAAATAACTTCCGTATTTTTACATGTAAAAATGACGTAAAAGGTATTTATTTACAGTAAATAGTTGACAATTTACACAAATCGGGGTATATTTACATGAGAGGTGGTCGTTCACCAAAGAAAAAGAAATACATATGATTTGAAAGAGGGGCGCGAATGAAAAAATTACGCATAGCTATTGTCGGTACTGGTTTCATAGGCAAACAGCATATTGAAGCCATTCGTAGAATTCCCGGAACAGAAATTGTAGCCATCGCTAATGATGATCTTGAAGTAGCAAAAGAAGTGAGTGAAGCACAAAATATAGCACATTATTATTCAGATTACAGAAAGATGCTGGAAGAAGAAACATTGGATGTGGTACACAATTGTACACCAAGTGCTTATCACTATCCAATTAATAAAGCTGTAATCGAAAAAGGCATTCATATCTTCTGTGAAAAGCCGTTGGCTCTAACAACCAAAGAGTCACAGAACTTAGTTGAACTCTTAAAGCAGCATCAAGTTGCTCACGGTGTTAACTTTAATTATCGCCATAACGCGATGGTTCAAGAAATGCATAGTAGAGTTAAGAATGGATCCATAGGTAGAGTGCATACGGTGAGTGGTGAGTACCTTCAAGACTGGTTGATGTATGATACGGATTATGATTGGCGTCTTGACCCTAGGATTGGTGGAAGAGGAAGAGCGATATCCGACATTGGCTCCCATTGTTTTGATACCTTACAGTTCATAACAGGCAAGAAAATTGTAGGTGTGAATGCTAGACTGGTTACAATATACCCAATTCGGAAAGTGAGTACGAGAGTGGTTGATGACTCAGGAGAGGACAGGAATCAAGTTAGAGAAGTGGCCATCCAATCCGATGATGCCGCACATATTCTACTTGAACTTGAAGACGGTACTCAAGGTGTTTTGAACATATCCCAAGTGTTTGCAGGAAAGAAAAATGCATTCTCTCTTCATGCATGTGGCGAACAAGCATCTTTGACTTGGCATCAAGAACAAGCGGATCGTCTACTAGTTGGAAACCGTAACAAAGGGAATGAAGAGATATTTGCCGGTGCATCTTATCTTACAGAAGAAGGCAGACACTATTCTACTTTACCGAATGGTCATCCTGTAGGTTGGGCAGACGCCCTTAGAAATTCAATCCATTCCTTTTACAACGCAGTACAAAATGACAGCTATAGGGATACGGAACAAGGCTATGCTACTTTTGAAGCAGGCCATTACATCATGAGACTTGTAGATGCATGTATCAAAAGTCATGAAGAAAATTCATGGGTTAGAATTTAGTTACTGGAGCTTGTCTCTAATAATAAAAAAGTAAAATGGAGGGTAAAAATGAAAAAAATACTAGCTGTATTAATCGCTGTAACACTAATGCTTGGGGTGGTAGGATGTTCAACGGTAGATGAGGTAGCAGCTCCCGAAACCACACCGGAAATAGTGGAAGAAACACCGGAAACTGGGGAAGCCATTAAAACACTTGGCGTTGTTATGCCAAATGCAACCCATGGTTTTCTTGGAGAAAGCATCAAACATGCAGAAGCTGCATCCAAAGCTTTTGCAGAGACTTATGGTTTTGAGTACAAGTTCTTAACATCAGCAGAAGCATCAGAACAGAACAATCAACTGGACACATTAATTAATGACGGTGTGGATTGTATTGTTTTATGGCCACACAACGGAGATGAATTACGTTCAGGCGCTCAAAAAGTCATGGAAGCCGGCATACCACTTATTGTTTATGACAGATTAATCACCGGTTTTGCACCAACTGCCGAAGTAATGGGCGATAACGTAACCATCGGACAAGAAACCGGGAAATACTTGAACACTTACTTTGCAGATGAATTAGCAGCAGGTGAAGTGCACATACTTGAATTCAAAGGCGATAACTCAACCGTTCCACAACAACGTTCTGACGGATTTGCTGAGACAGCGGATGATAATATCGTCGTGGTTCAACAGTTTAGTACAGACTGGCAAAGAGCCAAAGCACAAGAACAAATGGAGACTTTCTTAATGACCAGCAGCAAAGAAGACATAGAAAAGATTCAAGCTGTATTTACCCATGATGATGAAGTGGTACTTGGTGTTCTTGACGCCATAACAGCTTATCAAGGGGATGCAGACCTGAACATCAGACTATTAACCGGTGTTGGTGGAAGAAAAGAAAATCTTGATACCTTTGCAACCTACAAAGAGCAATATGACTTAGATCAAGTTACTTATTTGTTCTCACCAACCATGGTTCGTGATGCTATAGAATATGGTGCTAAGATCTTAAACGGCGAAACTGTATCCGGACTCATCTTAATTGATACCATGGAAATCGATCTAAGTAATGAACAAGAATTTAGAACCACAGATATCTACAAAATCCGATACGAAAGCGGCATTTAGTTAAAAAGCATGAATCCGGTCAAGTGTATACTTGGCCGGAATTTTAGTGAAGGGTTAAAGTGTCAAGACTATATGGTTATACTTTCACATATTTCTTAATGTGAACTTTGAGAAATTTAGTTTTGATACTTTAACCCTTAGTGATAAAAGCGAGGTTGATGAGATGTTTTTGAAAATGGAGAACATAGTAAAGGATTTTGGCGTGGTCAGAGCCTTAGACCATGCATCTCTTGAGGTAGAAGAAGGGGAAATCCACGGACTACTTGGCGAAAATGGTGCAGGGAAATCCACACTTATGAATATATTGGCAGGTATTCTTAGACCTACAGAAGGCGCCATTTATATTAATGGTGTGCTTCAGGAAAATATGACCACTAAAAAATCCACTGAAGCAGGGATTCGATTCATCCATCAGGAATTAAACAGCATTAATGATTTATTGGTTTTTGAAAATCTATTCATTGGCGAAGAAATCCATGATAAATGGGGATTCTTGAACAAGAAGGCCATGATTGAAAAGTCAAAAGAAGTGTTTATTAGAATGGGCATCGACATCAACCCCCTTGAGCTTATGGAGAATCTAGACACATCTAGAAAACAACTGGTGGAAATAGGAAAAGCCCTACTTTTTGAGTGTCAAATGATCATCATGGATGAGCCAACCACAGCCTTAACCAATAAAGAAATCGACAATCTTTTTGCCATTATGCGCACACTCAAAAAAGAAGGTGTTAGCATCATCTACATATCTCATAAAATGCCGGAACTTTTCACCATTTGTGATCGGTATACGGTACTTCGAGATGGTAGATTCATTGATTCAGGTATTTTTGCAGATATTGATGAGCACCGCGCTACAGAACTACTAGTAGGTAGAAGCATGGCAGAAGAATTTATCGTTAAAGACGGCATAAAAGGCGAGGTGGTATATGAAGTACGTGGGCTTTGTTGTGAACCTTTTTTTAGAGAGATTAGCTTCGATCTGAGAGTAGGAGAAGTTCTAGCCATCACCGGTCTACATGGAGATGGGCGTGGCGAATTAGCTGAGGCTTTATTTGGTGCAAGACATGTAACAAAAGGCGAGATTCATCTTGAAGGTGAGCGCATTCAGTTAAAAAGTATCAAGAAAGTTATGGAAGCCGGTATCGGTATGGTACCAAGAAACAGAAAAGAGCGATCTATTATTAAAGACTTTAGTATTAGAGACAACCTATCTGTAGGTCACTTTGTCATTAAGCATAAGCATTTATTTATCAACAAAGAAGATGAAACGAAACGGTTTGAAAAAAACCAACGTATCACAAAGATTAAAGTCGGTAATTGCGAAGACTATATCACATCACTAAGTGGGGGGAATCAGCAGAAAGTTGTCATATCCAGATGGTTGGAGATTGATGCCAAAGTATACATTCTTGATAATCCGACACAAGGTATTGATGTAGGCGCCAAATTTGAAATCTATAAAATCATCAATGAATTGGTAAAAAGAGGGAAGAGCGTCATTGTTTTTAGCTCGGAATTCCCTGAAATACATAAAATAGCGGATCGCTGTCTCATAATGTACAAGGGTAATATTAACGCTGAGATGACGAGAGACGAATTGACAGAAGTCAAAGCCATGTACTATGCGACAGGGGCCAATATGGAGGGTATAGATGAAAACAGAACTTACAACACAAAATAAGATTTTTAACGAAGTGAAAAAGTTTTCAAGTCAACACACCTATGTCTTTTCATTTTTCGCATTATTGTTTATTGCCGTATTAATCAACAAGAATTTTTTATCCTATTCCTATTTATCGACGCTCATCTTACAATCCACCATCAAAGGCATTATTGCCCTTGGGATGACCCTAGTTATCATATCAGGCCAGATTGACTTATCTGTGGGTTCAATTACAGCCTTGGTTTCAGGCCTTGGCGTGGTGGTTCTAAACACCACAGAAAACATGTTAGTCATGCTGTTGTTTTGTATGGTTTTTGGACTTTTTCTTGGAACCATTAACGGTCTACTGGTCACAAAAGGTAGGATAGCACCCTTTATTGTTACCTTAGCCACACTAAGTGCCTTTAGGTCCATAATCGTTCAACTTGGACAAGGTGGTCCTTTTAATGTGAGTGAAAACGTCTATCAAAGCTTCAGACTTATAGCCGTAGGTACGATTTTTAAAATACCTAATCTGGCCATCATTTTTGTCATTGTAACCGCTATTGTATATGTCGTTATGGAGAAAACGAAGTTTGGTCGCTACATATATGCCGTAGGCTCTAATGAAAAAGCAGCATCTCTTGCAGGTATTAATGTGATTCGAATCAAGACCCTATGCTTTTCCATTACCGGACTTTTAACAGGTATATCAGCTTTCTTATTGGCTTCTAGACTAACATCCATTACAGCACCCAATGCCGGTGTATCCTTTGAACTGGATGCTATTGCAGCGGTAGCCATTGGCGGTACATCCATGAATGGTGGTAGAGGCAGAATCATCGGAACATTCCTAGGTATCATCATGCTTCAGATGATCGAAGGTATATTGATTGCAGCAAAGATACCACCATTTTTAACTGGTCTGGTAAAAGGCGTGATCATTATTTTAGCCGTATTATTACAAAGCAAGAAAGAAAAATCTTAAGCTCTGTTAGACATTTTTGTAGTTATTTAATCTTTAGAGTTATATAGATTGAGTAACTACAAATTCAGATTTATCGGGCTGTTTACTATTCTAAACATATCCTATAAAAAAAGCATGAAACGGCATTGGCAAACGCAACAAAGAAAGCTATAATTATTGTTAAGAGCTAATTGGGATAGGGGAGTATCAGCAATTGGAAACATCATATTAGGATATACAGACGACCTCTATGGACCAAGGCGACAGTTATGAAAACTGTTTTGCTTATGGTCCTTTTGCTTTAGAGGTATATTAACAATAACATTTAATGGGCAGGAGTTCAAAGTGTGGAGAACAATTGGCACTGTTCCGAAATATTTTTGCATGGGCCAGATGGTATAAGTCGATAATTATAAAGGTTAACTCAGTATTAGTATTAATTATAGTTTAAGGAGAAATAGTATATGGCGAATAGGACTGGAACATATATGGCTTTTGATGGATTAGGACAAACTGATCCTACAAAATCTGATTTTAAGTATTATGCAACTATTCAGGCATGGAGTACAAATAAAAACATTGATTTTAAATTTACAAATAGTCACGAAAAAACATATGCTGTAAGAGATACAAGTCAAAAAACGACAATATACTCTCGTATTCAAGAACGACTTAGAGCATCGAAAAATATGCTTGTAATTCTTACAGAAAACACAAGATATACAGGTAGTGTTCTTTCATATGAAATTGAACAAGCTATTGATGTATATAAAATTCCTTTAATTATTGCATATCCAGGATATGCATCTATTTTGAATGTTGATAGTTTGAGTTCGCTTTGGCCAAAGTCACTTAAAGATCGCATTGATAATGTTAATGCAAAAGCAATCCATGTGGCATTTAAAAAAGATTGCATTTTTGATGCTATCGGTCAGTTTCATGTGAATGGAAAGTCTCCTAGTAGTGGTAAAAATCATTACAGCCGTGAAACTTATGTGCAATGGGGACTGATTGAATAAATATTTGCTAATAGTACTCTATGTTAATACTATAAAAAATTTGTGAATTGAGGTTTGTGTATGAAGGTATTACTTTTCGACAAGAGGATTTTACATAAATTCTATGTTGTTTTGAGTGTGGTTAGTGTAATAACATCGATTGTATTCTTATTTGTTGATATTGATAGAAAGTATCAAACACCAATAGGCTTAGCATTACTATTATTTCTAATTGTTATTTATATTGGCATCTGGATTCATTCGAATTTTCGAAAGACCATAAGATTGAAAATAAACACATCAGAAGTTGAGGTTAAATTTGGAGATATCTTCTTAGAGCAAGCTGATTTGAAAGTAATCGCCTTCAATGAGTATTTCGATACTTTGGTGGACGATAAGATTATTGCTAGAAACTCTTTAAATGGGGTATTTGTCAATAAGTTTTTTGAAAATAGGATTGACGAACTGGATGGTATTATTTCCTCTGATAATCATTTGATAGAAGCAAGTATCGGAGAAAATGTGCTCCGTCCTTATGGTAAAAAAAAGAAGTATAAGTTGGGTACAATATGCGTTGTAAGTGATTATCTTATTACAGCTTTTACGCACTTCGATGAAAATAACAAAGCATATCTTGAAATGAACGGTTACATTAACTGTCTACTAAATTTTTGGAATGAGGTTGACAGAGTATATGCAGGAAGAACAGTTGCATTACCTGTTTTGGGCTCAGGAATAACTCGCTTTAAGGGTTACGAAAATATTTCAGATCAAGAGTTACTCGAATTAATCATTTGGACTTTCAAGGTTAGTCGCATAAAATTTACGCACCCGTCCAAGGTGAAGATTGTTGTTTATAAGAATAAGAGGGATAGGATAAATTTATTGGAATTGAAAGACCTAGAGACAAGATAAATAGTACTTGTTTTTGAGTAGATCTAAGAGATTAAAATATTTTGGACTTGTTTCAGTGAACAGAGAAAAGAATGTTGACAGTACCTGGTACCAATGTGGTGTGAGAGTACTCATTATATGGGTTAGGATTCACCCATAAAGAAATTGAGTGATTGAATTTGAGTATTACTGCGGTGAAAACAAATAAAGTATCACATAGAGTCATATGAGTAACGACTTAAGGCAATGTGGTCAACTTAAGTTTTGAAAGTAAGCAATCTATAAAAGATCGTCTACCATAAGCAAGAGTATTTTGCTACAATTAAGTGATATAGAAAGAAAACTTGAATTATACTATTAGAGTTCATACAATTCAACACCTAATACGCTTTTGACTAAGCACAGTTCGCAACCGAGGCGGTCCACGTCAGCAACTATGCGTAAGCATTTACGATCCCTATTAGCTCAATGGCCTCGTAAATAGCAGCCATTAGTTGAAAGAATCTGACTGTATCAAATATTATTATTTAGTATATGGAAAATATATCGAATAGCTAAATCTTCTATTAAGACAAGGAGGAAGTATATGAGAAAAACACAGCATGTAGTACCTAATACATCTGGCGGATGGAGTGTTAAAAAGGGAGGCGCAACTAAAGCAACAAAAACGTTTAGTACAAAAAAAGAAGCCGAAGTATTTGGTCGACAAGTTGCTAAAAATCAAAAATCAGAATTAGTAATACATAATAAAGATGGGCGCATTCAAAATACTAATAGTTATGGTAAAGATCCTTATCCACCAAAAGATAGGAGATAAATATGAGTTTTGATAAGTCGGTATTTATTAACTGTCCATTCGACAGTACATATAACGCTATGATGCATAGTATGATTTTTACTGTTGTATTATTAGGATACAAGCCTAGATTAGCACTTGAATGTTCAGATGCTGGTAGAGCGCGATTAGAGAAAATTATCGATATAATTAAAGAATCACGAATAAGTATTCATGATTTGTCTAAGTTGAAATCTGAAAATAAAGATGAATTTGCCAGAATGAATATGCCATTCGAGTTAGGATTAGATTTTGGTTGTAGAAAGTACTCCGATAACAACGCTCTCATAAGAAAGAAGTTTCTAATCTTAGGTGGCGAAAGGTATGAATACATGAAAGCCCTGTCAGATTTATCAGGTATAGATATTCAATACCACAAATATGAAGAAGAAAAACTAATTAAGTCTATAAGAGATTGGTTTGTTATAAATGAACGGTTAACGAATATATTAAGTCCTGTTCAAATCTGGAATCGATTTATGGATTTTAATTTTTACTATTACGAAACATTATTGGCAAAAGGTTATAGTAAAGATCAACTGTATGATCTTCCTATTAATGAGCAAATTGAATATATGATTATTTTTTTAAGTGACAAATGATAATGCTTTGGTATACGAGCTCAGGTTCCATCAGCAACACTGATTTCCCTAAATCAAAGTACTATCGAGTTTATTGTAAATCAGAAGTTTGTGAAGCGCTCCGAATTTGAATAAACTAATGAATGAGCTGATTAGTATCAGTAATCTTAAAATTATAAAACAGTTAATGGAATGCAAAAATTCATCAGAAATGAAAAATATACTCTTATCCAATCAAAAAAAGTATAATGGATATTGAGAAAATCATTAACACTACTGTTTACAGAATTCTAGTGATTAATCAAAAGGATTTAAAAGGTTTTCAAGATGTTTGTAAACTCATGAATGTCACAAGTAGTGTCGATTTGAAGAATGAAAGAGTTTTCTTTCCAAATTATAAGAGACAAGATAGAGTTGTAAATATACTAAATCAAATATACAACATCCATTTAAGGGAGGTAGTGTATCACCAAAGTGAGTTATATATATATAACCCCTATAAACTAAAACTTGAAGTGCAGAAATCCTTAGATGAGACACAAATATTATTTGATTCATTGATGCAAGATTATTTTGAGTAAATCAGAAAAGTGGGGGGTTATTATGAAGGTAGAATTTGAGGGTTATATCAATGAAGAAGTTGGGGAAGAATTAAGAAGTAGATATTATAAGTATGTGGCTACGAAAATCTTCGACAAAGACACAATACTTAATTTCAAAGGTATGGATGATGGTAATTACCTGCTTGATTTATGTACTGCATTAGATAAAAAACCTATTTCAACAATTGGGGATATATTCACTGCAGTAGTAAGGGAAACATATAGGGCGAAAGTTACATTCAGTACAGAAGAACGAATAGACGAAGATGAGTACTTCGTTGCAATTGAAATAAATATCAGTGATTTTTCTGTAGTTACAAAAGTGAATGATATTAGATTATATATGTATGATGATGGTATAGAAGTATCCGAACACTTCCAAATTTCTATTCAAGAATCTAGTATAGATAATTTTAAGTGTGATGTACGGGTACAGGGCAGAATCAAGGCGGATGCTAATACAACTCATTACGGCGTAGTTGATAGTTTGGACTTATTTGCTGAACTAGATGTCATGGGAATTAAAAAGAATTCAAGTCCTATTTGGGTGGAAAATATTGTAGCCGGGACTATATTTGCAGAAATTGGAAATAGCCGTATGGCATTTATGAGTTATTTTTCGGCTTTGGATGAGTTTATTAATTTAGCTTATGAAGAATTAGAGAAGGTATACGATGTGCTAAAACCCTCTTGGATAGCAAATTTTGGTAATCAAGAATTTGATGCAATAAAGGATGAATTTATTTTTGAGAATAATGAACGAGTGTATGAAAAATATTCTTATGCAGATAAATTTTTTGAGTTTATTTTAGATAGATTAGATAGAGTTGGAATTGATATAAAAGCTGATGAGACGAGAATTGATGAGCTTGAACTATCATATGGAGAGTTCATCGATGAAGAGTGCAGGAAGGAGCAATGTAGTTTTCTTACTAGAGAGCTAGAAAACAAGGTGAATAGCCTATTAGATTTGAGTGAACTTAAAGATTACATAGACAAAAAAATTAGCGATTATGGAAAAATAGATCGACGATTAAAAGAAAAACTGAAAGATATTTTGAAAAATCTAGGTATCACTGGGGACAACATTGATTATAACCAGTTTTATATCTTAAAATCAAATTTTGGCAAATATGAGTTGTTTAGAAATGATATTGCACATGGTAGAGAGTTTAACGGTGAAGCGATTGAGGGGTTTTTGTTTTTTGTGTTGTGTATTATATTCACAATTACTTTTTCAGATGATTTTGCAAATAAAGGTTGGGATAATCACATGTTTAATTAAGGGTTTAGCCCGATAAATTGAAAGTTAAAGTACAGAAGTCATTGGATGAGACACAAGTGCTTTTCGATTCGTTGATGCAAGAATATTTTGAGTGATTATAGATAATTATTATGATTAGGAGATATAAGTTTATTAAGGAGAAATAGTATGCACGAAATTAAAAAACTAGCAGTCCGATTTCGAAATGCAATTGAAAGTGCTAGGGAAGATAGAAGGTTCAGTTCGGATCAATCTTTTCGGAACTTTCCAGTTGGCTGTTGTGGTATTACAACAGAATTGTTAGCAAAATTTTTGATGGACAATGGAATTGATGACAATTTAACTTATATAAGTGGAACATATCGTGAAGATTCTCAAGAACCACTATCTCATGCCTGGTTGACTGTTAATAATGAAATTGTGGTAGATATTACTGGTGATCAATTTCGACATTACTCAAATGCTTTAAATTGTAATGAAACTGTTTATGTTGGAGGGTACAACGAACGATATAACTCGTTTGAAATAGATGAAGAAGAAATTTGTAATAACTATTATCCGTTAGATGATAGGTGTATTAGAAGTCATTTAAGTCGAAAGAAACTATATGAAATAATTCTTGAATATATAGTGATTCCAAATTGATTGATTTATATCATCACAACAAATTGAAATCTGAAGTGCAAAAGTCATTGGTTGAAACTCAAGTGCTATTTGATTCATTGATGCAGGCACATTTTGGGTAGTTACGTTTTGGGAGGGTTTGATGAAAAAATATGGGATATACTTTTTGATACTTATAGCGTGCATAATCATTAGGATTATTCCTCTTTCCAGTGGAAGTAATGCTCTTGATAGTGTATTAAATGAAATCGCTATTGGGGGAATTGCTTCTACGGTAGTTGCATTACTTATATTTTACCAAGAGCAGAAGAATAGTACACGAAAGAAAAAAATCTATAGGATAATAATACTTCAACCTTTCTACAGGAGCATGATTAGATATATGGAGCAATTTTGTTATAAAAGTGCTTTTATGCCAAAAGAACTTCGAAGTACAAGGAAGAATTTTCAGGAGTGGAGTGATTATTATTGTAATAAATGTGGTGAAGTTGCTGATAACAAGACAGATGGATTTTACCCAATTAGTGCATCTGAAATGCTAGAGAGTGTTAAACCAATATTTCTAGAAGCGGAAAATATTCAATTGAACAAAGTGTGGCTACTTAAAGAAGATATCTTATCAGAAGAAGATTTGCAGACTATTTCAAAACTTAATAATATAGTATATCAATATAATCTTCTTTGTTGCACAGATGATTTGTTACCACATAATGTGAGAATTGTTAACGATGAGTTTGTAAAGAAATTGTCTGGCATTTCAGGATTTGAAAAATTGTTAAACTTTAAATTTTCATATGATGTTAGACTCTCAAATTCTGTAGAAATCAGTTGATAATATTTTAAGTGAAATTGGCTATTAGTTTGAAAAAATCTTAGTTGAACACGTTATTAGTAGCAGTACTTATATAAGAGATTATCCCGAAAAACTAAAATTTAGTATCAAATAGAATCGCACTTTTCTTATAAAAAGAAGGTGCGATTTTTTTATTTAGAATAATATGTATATCAACATTTTTGTCTTATATAGCGTAAACGGTAAACCATGAGTACCTCATCAGAAAAAGGCTACCGAATGGTAGCACTTACTACTGATTGTTTTTTTTGCAT
>PGZV01000002.1:0-1277 GCA_002841495.1 Firmicutes bacterium HGW-Firmicutes-2
GTGCTACCTTTTTCATTTTCATCGTTGGCCAATCTTTGTCATTTGTAATTGGATTACCAAACAACTCGATAAATTGAGAATTGCAATTAACCAATGTACTTCTTAAACGAGTTTTTTACGTTAGTTTGGTTCACCATTGCATATTGTAAAGTTGTGTCAATACTCTGATGACCGAGTAATTGCTGCACCTGTTCAATTGGCATCCCTTTATCTATTGCCATAGTTGCTAGTGTTCGCCTAAATTTATGCGGATGCACTTTCGTTAGATTCAGTTCATATCCGATTTTTCTCAATCGTATTTCTACTCCACTAATCTGCAATCTTGAAAACGGCTTCAAAAGTGATACAAACAAAGCTTTAGTTTCATCTGTTCGTTCATTCAAATACCTTTGAAGATGGATCTTCGTTCTTGCATCAAAATATACAGTTCGTTGCTTATTACCTTTACCTGATACGACACACTCTCTTTTTTCAAAGTCCACATCTGAAATGTCGAGCTTAACTAATTCTCCAACACGAATTCCTGTTGAGGATAACAGATCAATCAAGGCTAAATCTCTTGTATTATCGCAGTTGTCTCTCATTAACTCCAATGATTCATCTGAATATGTTTCTTTTACGGTTTTGCCAGTTTTCACTTTGTGAATCCTACGTACCGGACTTTTTACAATATAATCTTCATCCTCAAGCCACGAAAAGAAGCTTGATAAGATACGTCGCACATTATCCAGTGTAACCTTGCTCACGGTTCCTCTACATTGATATCTGTCAAGGTAACACCTTAGTTCCTCTGTGCTAATATCTCTTTCCGGCCGCTGTACTTCATCCAACATATTTTGTATTGTTGATTCATAGTATCTAAGTGTCTTTTCTGAACATCCTTCAACCCTTTTTGCCGCTATGAACAGTGGTAATAATTTCTTTTCACCGTTCATTTCTTGCGCCGGATTATTGATTGTAACCTTTGTCAAATGCTTGAAAAGTACCTTTTCAAGTTCCTCTAACTGATTTTCGTTCAAAATTGCTGATAACTCCTGCTTAATCTCCACAACTAACTTTTCTACCATAGAATTTCCTCCTTAAAGTTGTAATAACATTAGTTAGGAGGAAATCCAATGGAATTACAAGCTTTATCCGAGATTCTCAGTAATAATCTTCTTGTAGGTAGCATTCAGCTCTTTTAGTGCCTGTTCTAGTTCAAATTTTGATTTATCGCTCTGATGTACAAAGGCTGCAAACTGTTCTTGCAATAGCATGGGTGGTAAAATGACATCAAT
>PGZV01000002.1:1487-205365 GCA_002841495.1 Firmicutes bacterium HGW-Firmicutes-2
GTGCTACCTTTTTCATTTTCATCGTTGGCCAATCTTTGTCATTTGTAATTGGATTACCAAACAACTCGATAAATTGAGATTTCACCAACTCATCTGTTTTCTCAATTAATTTCTTATATGTTTTCTTCGTCCCCTCCATGGCCCACAATAACTTTGACAATTCGCGTTGTTTATCCATATTCGGCAGCTCAAATTCATAATTCTTTAGGTTTTCCCATTTAACACGAGGCGAAAGAGAGCCAGCTGACTTACCAACAGCAAAATCAAACAGTGCTTCGTTCTGAATTATAAACGGCAATAATTCCGGCAATATTTTTTCAGGAATTGCTTCGATTACAGTAATGTCGCCTGAGCATATTCCATCAAAAGGAGCTAATGATGCTTTTTTGAGATAAGCTCTTCTTCTTCCGAAAAGAATATCGCCTTCGTGAAATAATTTCGTAAATGTATTTTCTTTTTCTTCATCCCACAAGGTTAAACTTATTTCTTCTGGAATCAAATGTTCAAGTCCCACAATCGGATAACCTTCTTTGCTGCCTTTGCACACTTCTCTACGTTCTTTAGCAACATCTCCCAATAACACTTTACTCATTTTCTTCAGCCCCCTTTCCGATCATTTCGTTCAATTTCATATAACGCAATTTCATAATTTCTGATGCTGTTCTCCAATCCTCGTAACATTCTTGAAGTGATCGTTCATCTACTTCTAATTCATGATCTGAATGTTTTACATAGAGTGGAATGCTCAATGAAAAATTATTCTCTTCCAAATCCTGAATCGTTACGACAGCAGCAAATCCATCATCCGTCTTATACTCTTTATACGCTTTAGCTATTTTCTTTATATGCTTATCTTCCAGAAAGCTTTGTGCATTTTTACGTTCTACTTCCTTAACAGCATTGATGAATAATACTTGTCCTCGTCTTTCTGGCTGTTTATTCATACGACAGATAATAATACAAGCTTCCATCGGTGAGTTATAGAACAAATTTGGACCTAAACCTATAATGCATTCCAGCATATCATTACGAATGAGACTTTCACGCATTGAACTTTCTTCATTTCTAAAAAGCACTCCATGTGGGAATAGAATCGCGCAACGTCCGGTTTTCTCATCCAGACTCTTTATAATATGTTGTAAGAAAGCATAGTCCGCACGACCCTGTGGAGGGACTCCAAGAATATTACGTCCATATTTATCACTAGCAAATGCTTCCCTGTCCCACTGGCTAATTGAGTACGGTGGATTTGCGAGAATCAAATCAAACTGTCTCAATTTCCCTTTTTCAATAAATGCTGGTGCCTTTAGGGTGTCACCATTTACAATATCGAAATCTTTTACTCCATGTAGAAAAAGGTTCATCTTGCCGATTGCTGACGTTAGTGCATTGATCTCTTGACCAAAAACAGCAACGTTGCGCCATTCTTTTTTCTGCTCTTTTAAATATGCAATTGCCGAAATCAGCATACCTGCGCTACCGCATGTAGGATCATAGATTGATTCCCCTGATTCAGGCTTCAGCATCTCCGTCATTAAGTGCACGACCGTTCGATTGGTATAAAACTCTTGGGCAGTATGTCCACTATCATCAGCGAATTTCTTTATCAGGTACTCATAACCCTGACCAAGTTCATCTTCAGGACAGTTCTTTATTGATAGCGTTTTAGTACTAAAATGCTCAATCAGCTCCTTTAACAATCTGTCAGGAAGACGATTTTTGTTCGTCCAAGCGCCATCACCAAAAACTCCTTGTAGTTTATCTGAGTTTGCATTTTCTACTTTACGAAATGCATTCACGATTGCTACACCAACATTTTCTGAAACAGAACGGACATCACTCCAGTGAGCTCCTTCCGGAACAATAAATCGATGATTTTCTTCCCATTCTAAAGCTTCTTCATCACCACCATATTCTTCAAGAATATGGTGGCACTCTTCATCGTATACATCACTGATACGTTTAAAAAACAGAAGTGGAAAAATATACTGTTTATAAGCGCCTGCATCAATGTTCGTTCTAAGCAATACTGCTGAATTCCAAAGGTAGGATTGTAGTTCTTCAATTGTGATTCGCTTACTCATTGACATATCCCCCTTCCAACAGTAATTTCATCATCTTTTCTTCTGCCTCAATCATTTCGTCAAATGCCTCAAAATATTCTCTACGCACTTCTTCTGGTGACACAGTTTCCTGTTCTTTTTTCTCAATGTAATTATTGATTGCCAGTGTATAATCCTTTTTGCGGATATCATCTAAATTAACAATCTTCACATGCTCAATAACATCTTCATAATCAACATAGTAATCATAGACTTTTTGAATGTCTTGATCCGTCATAATATTCTGAGCCCTTTGAGGCGTATATATAGTGGAGGCATCAATTAAGCATATTCTACCTTTGTGTTTATTTGGTTTGTTATTGTTCAACAGCAAGATACAGGCCGATACCCCTGTAGAATAAAACACACCGCCCACTAATGTTATAATGCATTCCAGCTTATCTGATTCTATGAGAAGCTTACGAATCTCACCTTCTTTTCCACCTCGAAACAGCACCCCTTGTGGAAGAACAACTGCACATCGGCCATTATCTTTGTCCATGGATTTAACCATATGTTGTAGCCATGCGAAGTCACCATTTGAATCTGTTGGACAGCCCCATGTATTTCTACCAAAAATATCAGAGCTAAATTGATCTGCACCCCAGTTCTTTAACGAAAAAGGTGGATTTGCAATAACACAATCGAAGGTTTTTAATTTACCACCTTCCAAATAATTAGGCGATCTCAACGTATCGCCTTGAGTCACCTTAAATTCTCTAGCGCCGTGAAGGAACAGATTCATTCTCGCGATTGCGGATGTTGCCAGATTTTTTTCTTGGCCATAGATCCGACCATATGTGAGCTTATCACCTTTCATATAGTGAATGGCTTCAATAAGCATTCCACCTGTTCCTGCAGCAGGATCGTATACCGATTCACCAACCTTTGGAGCTAATAGCATAACCAAAAGCTTAACGATGGATCTCGGTGTATAGAACTCTCCAGCATTTTTCTTTGACAAGTCAGCAAACTTCTTTATCAGGAACTCATAACTGTCGCCCATAACATCAGCTGAATAATTGCTGTTTCCAACCTTAATCTTTGACATATGCTCAACAAGATCTTTGAGACGTTCATCAGACAGCTTCGACTTATCCGTCCAGTTAGCATCATCAAAACTACTAAAAACTCCGTGGAGTGTATCCGGATTTGCTCGTTCAATTCCATTCATGGCATTAACAATGGATACACCAACATTTTCACTGGTCTCACGTACATCCTGCCAATGGCAACCATCTGGTATCACAAAGCGATGATTTTCTGGGAAGCTTGCATATTCCTCATCACCACCTGATTCCTCCAGTGCTGCCTGTGTTTCTTCATCATACACATCTGACAAACGTTTAAAAAAGAGAATCGGTGTCACATAGCTTTTGTACTCATCCTGATTGATCGGACCGCGAAGAATGTTACATGCCTCGAAGAGATGAGAAAACAATTTCTGGCTTGTTGTTTCTTCCGGTTGTACCGAACTATCATGTAGCGTTTCATCTGCTGAGTCAATTGCCGATTTTAGCATTTCGTCTCTACCTCCTTTTTTTCTAGCAACATCTACTGCCTTCTCTTTGTAACTGACACTTCCCGTTGATTGTAACTTTTCCATTTTTCCAGGATATCGATTTTCAAACTCAAGCAATATTCCTAATAGCTTTTCATCAAGAAAAGTCAAGGCATGCTTTCTAATTTGTGTCGGAACCCCATAATAAGCTTCAGCTATACCACCAGTGATAGCGGCAATCGTATCACTGTCACCACCTATTGAAATAGCATTTCTGATTGCATCTTCAAAATCAGTGGATTCAAAGAAGGCAACCAATGCCTTAGGAACTGTTTCTTTACTGGTTTCGTTAAACTGATAAGTTTCTCGAATATCATCTAAACTAAAATTCATTGGGTAGTAGTTTTTATCGATATAATCCCGTATTTCCAGTAGGTTTTTTCCACTACGAGCCATAAACACCGCGACTGAAACTGCTTCAGCTCCTTTTATACCTTCTGGGTGATTATGAGTTACTGCTGTAACTGTGTACGATAGAGATTTGGTCTCTTCTATGGATTGCGCTACATGGCCACAGGCACTTATACGCATAGCTGCTCCATTACCAAAACTGTTATAGGGTTCAGGCGAGTCACTGTACATCCAATTATAGAACATTCCACCATAACCACACTTTGGATACGGTCTACCTATCTCCTGCATATTCCTAATTGCTTGATCACTTAAATCACTATAATCTGTTTGGCACTCCATCAATGCCTTACAAACTGCCAATGACATAACCGTGTCATCCGTAAAGAAACATTTATATGTTAAAAATTCAAAGTCTTTCGACCGGTGATTATTCCATTCAAATCTGGAACCAACTATATCACCAATGATTGCACCAATCATGGCTTATCCTCCTCTTTTTACCTTCGGTATTGACCTTTCTTTTATTTCACTTTCAAAAGGTTATCTTGTAGTCGTGTCACAACACTTTGCCATCTATCTTCAGCATTTTTAATGCTTTCAAGATAAAGTTCCAGTTCTTGCTCATATTCATCAACAACAGCTTGCTGTTCTTCAAGTCTAAGCAACGGTATTTCAATCGTTTTAAGATCTTTATAGCTTATGTTATTGACAATCGTTCCTTGCTGCTTGCCTGATAACACTTTGTTACCAGTCGGACTATCTAAAAACACTTTCAAATACGTTGATAATAATAATTTTTCATTAGGTCTTATTACAATAATGTTGGATGAGGCAATACATGGATATTTTTGCTCTTTAAAAACTGCAATTCTAATCGCCGTCCCTCTAGCAGGTAAAAGCAAGTCACCGTCTTTTAGAAGATAATTGGCTACTTTTCTTTCTTCCTCTTCTATATGATCCAAATCATCATAACTGATGTCAAAAACATTTATATTTGAAATATTTAGAACGCCTATACTTCCGTTCGGATCTTTTTTGCTGACTGCTTTCCCACGGAAAACCTCAGCGACTTTACCAAGCTCTTCTCTTTTCAAGTTTGAGTTCTGATATCGTTGCCACTCTTCGTCTACCATCGCAAAGATATGGTCGATATTCCAATCTCCCATCTCAATCAATTCATCCATCATTACAAATGTGTCCTCAGATAATACCAATTGATTGATTCCCTCTTTTTTGACATTTCGCGTATCCGCATCATATCTCTTGACCATGACATCTTCAGTTCGACCTGTTGTGATCGTAAACATGTATGACTTGATTGCTGTTGACTTAAATATTCCTGCAGGTAATTCAGCAATTTCTTCTAGTCGATACATGCCTTGAACAAATTCCCTTAAATCTTTCACTGTACCAGCAGCAAATGTAATTCTCGCCGGCAGAACAATTACCAGCCGCCCCGAACTATTTAAGTGCAATAATAAATTCTCAACCGCAATCATTTCATATTCTCTGCATATGAAATCTCCGTTGTCCTCAGCACGCTCTCTTGCACCAAAAATCGGTACCGATAGAATCAGATCAAACTTCTTTGCAGTAAATTCATAATCATATATACTTGTTTCTTGTACAACCACATTTGGGTATTCAACAAACATCTCCTCAAGAATAATCTTGCTTACAGCATTCATGGTTGTTACAAAAAACTGACATTTCGAGTTTTGATTTATTAGCTCCATCAAATGTGGAACGAATTTTTCAGCTTCCGCAATCAATACCATGTTGATATCGGGTCCAAAATGCTTACTAAATTCATCAATCAACACCTTTGGTATATAGAACGTCTCATTTGGATCCGCAGAAGTAAGCATGAGTTCCCAATCAACCTCTTCGCTATCCATTGCCATAAATTCATTATAAAAAACAGCTGGATCCTTAAACGGATTTAATAAACCGTATTTATCAGCTATGGATTGTAATGCCTTGAAAGCTTTTTGCTCTGTAGGCTTTTGAGGACTTGTAACAAACTCATCCTTTGTCTTTTTCAGAAGAAATAGCGCAACTGGCAGTTCTGACTGAACAGCATATCCTCTTAATGCATTATATCGATTCCAAATTTGGTTAATCTGCTTATCGTTACGCACCTTCGTGACCTCCTTACAAAATAATCCATCTTAAATCACAAATAAAATATATCACTCTATCTATGGTCCTGTCAACAATTATTTTGTTTTGGTATTCTAATACCAAAATGTATTTATGTTTAATTTTCACTAGGGTATACCTATTTCTACTGCCCGAGTATGTACTCATCTATATTTCTTTCTCTGATGTTAATCTATTATTCAAGTGATTCCTTCTTGTCAGTCCATTATGAACCGGAGGTAGGTCCACTGAACTGACAAAGAACCCCCTTGGCGGAGATTACAAAATTTTCTCTATTGATACATTCGTTAAGTGATGAAATACCGGTTGGAAGAATTACCGCCATTCTCCCTATAGCGCCTTTCCTTCGTAAGTAAACCACACTTCATCAAATCCTCTATCGCTCTTTTCACCGTACTGACAGACATGGATGTATCTCTGGCAATAGTCTTAATGGCCGGCCAACATTCGCCTTGAACGTTACTTCGGTCTTTTAGATACATATAGACAGTCTTAGCCCTTGACGGAATTTCTTCTTGATACAGTTTTCCAAAGAAACTCATCTACGTCCTCCTTATGTTCTTATAACCGTTTTTCGTTTGATTGAATTATCATCACTCGGTTCCTGTGTTGGTGAATGTATCGTACCGCCTCGTTTTCTAGCATCAGAGTCTTCATCATCACTAATTTCATCCACTTCAAGAGCCATGGTATATCTAACAATATTTTCTTCCAGCTCTTCTTTATCAGCGTAGTAAACTTTGCGATTAGATCTTTCTTCTGTTTCATAGGTTTTGTCAAAAGTGATCCCCCAATCTAGAAACAATTTCAACTTCGTTTTCATAGGATGGACACCAGTTTTCATCACGACAAAGTTCCCTTTAGGTAGTGACTTCAATTCATCTGCCGATAAAAGCGGACGCTCAATCATCTGTAGACTTTGTGATGGATCGTTTTTACCACGGCTGATGCTTCCACTCATGACTGTTCGGGTTCCTAATGCTTTAGAGAGGACTTGAGCAGTTTCTGAGTTAGGTGCAAATCCTCCAAAGATTGTCACCTGACAGTTGTCTGTTATGATTTCACTGCCTTCTTTACCATAATTCTTTTCTAGCTGGGCAAAGGATTGAATGATCGGTATGACAGATATTCTTCTGGATCTTCCTGCGGACAGCATCATTTCAAAGGATTCAATCTTCGGAATAGTTCCTATTTCATCTGCATAGATCATCACTCGGTTAGGAAGCTTACCGCCATTCTCATCAGCAACCGTTAACATCTCGCGGTAGAATTGTTGTAGGAACAATGACACCATAAAATATTTTGTGTTGTCCTCCTCGGGGAGTATAAGAAAGATTGCGGATTTTTCATGGCAGAAGGTTTCAGCGTCAATCGCCGTATCAAAGCACAGAATCTGTTCCATCTCAGAATCCAAAAAGGCATTAAGTCTTGAGAGTACCGTTGACAGAACTGATGCCATAGCTTGATCTGCCGAGTTCAGTGCAGCACCGGCAAACCATTTCGCTTTATGTGTTGGCGGTAGCTTGTCCATCAACAGTTGGAACTGACTCTTTCCCTTAACCTTGCTTGGTGCCATAAGGTCTTGCACCATCTTAAAAACTGATATAATGTGTCGCTTATCGACTCTTTGTCCATCTTCCATAACCGGCGGAAGAAATTCTGCTATCAATAAAATGACAGATGTTAGAAGACCTTCTGCAGCATCATAAAAGAATGCATTCTGACCCATTGCAGCATTATTGCCGTCTGCTGAAATGATTGTCTTGGAAATAATTTTTGCATACTTCTCTGCTTTTGCTTTAACTGAGTAATTATTACTGTTCTCTCTAAATTGATCCATATATTTATTGACCAGATGAAGCAGATTATTACCATCACTTCGTGTTGGGTTTCGCAGATCAATGACCGCGATATTGTAGCCATAATTCTCCTTCGCAATCATGCCGTAATTTCTTGCAAGATCACCTTTGGTATCTGTTGTTATGAATGACATACCACTGGCGCAAGCATATTCCAGATTTGGATATAGAAAATATGCGGTTTTGCCAACACCAGCTGCGCCGATCATTAGACAATGGACATCGCCAGTATCAATGATTCCACTAGTCGTTCCACCGGATCCAACTGAACCAATGACGAGTCCTTGAATCGAATCTCCATTCAAGTCTCTTGGAAGATTCTCCCCTCGTCGCCAGTCATCAACTATGAAAGAGATATGTTGATAGGTACTTTGGATTTCCTTCTTTGTAGCAAATCGAGCAACGCCATGTTGCCCATCTCCAACTGTTTTAGATTTGATTCCATTCAGGGTATAGTAATGTGCTAATAACGACAAGCCGCCAATCACAGAAAACATGATTGCTGCCGCTGCAATTAACATGTACACTTGTGAGTTCATCGATTACCTCCATTTTTTCACGCCATCTTCATGTTCAGGTTCTGTTCTTGTTTTTGCTGTGCCATTTCTTTTTTGATTACTGTTTTAATTAATTCTAGAGATATCTTTTTGTATACTTCAAGTAGCTCTGACGTTTCTTTCCCTGATCCCTTTAACGCCTCCATATCATCGAACATCGATTTTATTTCCTCATATTTCGGATCCAATCTACCTCTATTCTGATATGCTTTGAACCGGTCACTTATTTCTTCAATCAACTCGTTGAGCGTCATTGTAATTCCTCTTTTATAGCCTTCTGATTTACAAAGACATAAAAAAAGAGCTGATACCACTTTCATAGCTTCAGCTTGATGTTCAACTTCCGTAAGTGATTTTTGTAGTGCCGCTTTACATTTTTCGAACGTGATACTTTTCTCACTATATTCATTGGCTATATTGAGGAGCTCCGAATATATCTGTTTTTTTAATACATGTTGTGGGTGCTCTTCTGCGGCAATTGGAAGTCGATTATAAACTGATTTCAAATCTTCATTCCAGTCCTTATATTTCGGCTGCATTATAGTACAATCAATTTCACGACCACCCAGTTGATCCACTATTTTTTCAGACGCTTCGATACCTGCTGGATCATGATCAAGGCAAAGGGCAACCCGGTTCAAGTGTGTATGATTCTCCAGTGTTTTAATGATTGCTTGTTCTGACAATCCACACAAAGCAACATAACTGTGTTTCTTCCAATCGGCATTTTTGTGAAGGGTTATGAATGACATTAGATCTATTGGCGCTTCGAAGACATAGAGCCGATCGCTTGTACCAATGTAATGAAAACTATAACCAGGATTGCTGCTGTCGATGTTACCCTTGAAACTCTTTCCTTCGGTATAGATTCCTCTTTTATGAGCATGTCTGGGTATGCCATTCTCATCGTAACCAACAAAAATGGCATTGTGATATTCCTTCGTCCTGTCTGCTGATTGTTCTTTACTTTCATAAATCAATTTCTCTTTAGCAAAGAAACTTACCACTTCCTGATCAATTAGCCTGTGCTTGATTAGGTATGCAAATACACGGCGCATGTCATTATTCTTTGATGGTAATTCAAAAGGTCTTTTCCTCTCTACTTTTTCAGTAGTACCTACATAAGTTATCCCTTGTTCACCACCAAGCAGCATTGTGACTGCTTCCGGGAAAGATAGACCATAGACGGTTTGCACAAAATCAATAGCAAGACCACCTTCTTTCGTTGCATGATCAAACCATTCGTTTCCTCTAACTGTAATGCTGTGATTGCTTTTCAGTCTTTTTTCTCTTCCTGATGGCAACAGGGTTTCTCCTTGTCTTCTTAGAAATTCAACAAGATCGATACCGTTAGCTCGTTGCTTCTGTTCTTCTGTAAAATGAATATAGGTTCCCACGGCGCACCTCCTATTGTTTTCTGCTGCCGATACGATGAAACGCCGTCCTTTTTATTGGGCGACGTTTTGTGAGTTGGTTGATATTTGACTTTGATGGTTCTTTGGTTTTTGTGAATGCTTTGTAGTATACATTTTTCTTCATCTGATTCTCCTGTTCATAGTGCTGATTCTTGACAACAAAAAAACAGCCTCTCGTAAAGAAAGACTGTCACTTGTTCCTGTTGATATTCACTTTAAATATTTATATCGTTCTTTGATTATCCTTTTTGCTGTTTCAACCGCGAGAGGATTCTGTTTTGCTATTCTAGATGACTCAGAAATTTTCTTCAGAGCTTCCATTCCACGCTGATTATCAATAATTCTAATCAGTGATGAAACTCTGGTGCTTGTACCTGATCGCTTTGAATCAGTTCCATCTTTAAAAATGAGATCAATCAAATCATCTTTACTGCCTTTCCAATCTGCCACTGTTTCAAAATACATTGCTACAAACCATCCGCCTGCTGCTGTAAAAGCATCATCAAATTGTTTATCTGAAATCATATGTTCTCTCCCCCTAGAAGCAGCCAGCTCATGCTAATTGATTTTACTTGACGTAACTATTTTACCACAAAATGTTAACCTGCTACACCAGAATATATTTTCTCGCCTTTGCTACAGACATTGGTTTACCTCTTGTTTAAAACCAAGCGCTCTTTTCTTCTCTCTCATTTTCCTCAGCAGCTTGCTGTCGATCTTCACCACTCCCTCTTGCCTGTTCGAAATCATGTTATCTTCAAAAATCTTACTCATGTGATTCATCATTCGTGAAAAGCAGAACACTACCGAAGGATCTCGGTACCGATTAATATTTTCAAGAAAAGCTCTTGCATACTCATTACCTTGTTCCGCCGACAGTGTGAGCCACTTAATTGCCATCTCTTTAGCCTTCGGAACTTCCTTGCCTAACAAATAAATTTTGCCTAAAGCAAATTGCGCATATTGGTTACCCTCCTCTGCCGAAATATTGAGATATGACAAAGCGAGACGAATATCTTTTGTCACAGCTCTTCCTTCAAGATATAGCTTTCCCAAAGTGTATGCGGCTACTTCTTTCATTTTAACCAAATCTTTATCCTCAATGACAATCAATGACTTCAAATATTCAGCAGCTTCCAGCAGCTCATCTTTATCCGGATGTTCCTCTTTCAATATCAATTTCGCCAGGGCAAATTTTGCGAACACATTTCCAAGACTTTCTGACTTCTTAAAATACTCTTTTGCACGAATAGAAATCTTTTCAACTCCAATTCCATTTTGTAGCATCCAACCCAATCGATATTGAATCTTATCATCTGGATTTATTCTTTCAAGTATCTCAAAACCTTCAAATGCTCTTTTGAAATGTTCCGATGATTTTGAGTCATTTATTTCTGTACCTATACCATCCCGATACATCTTTGCTAATTCAAAATCTGCATATGGAAAGTTCTGTTGTGCTGCCTTTTGGTATAGTCCGAGTGCTTTATGATAATCCTTCTCTACACCTTGACCTTGATAATATAAAGCACCCAATGAATACTGCGCATACTTATAATTTTGATCCGCCGACAGCATAAACCAACCAGCAGCCATTTCATGATTTTGCGCTACTCCAAGTCCAGCGGCCAACATCTTTCCAATCCGATATTCGGTATATTTCCAAGCATTCTTTTCTTCGACTTCATTAAATCCGATAAAAGCTTTTCGAAAATATTCATTTGCTATCTCCGAATCTTTTTGAACACCTAAACCACTGAAAAAAATACGTCCCAAATCATAGATGGCAAGTACATTTCCATTTTGAGCTTCAATCCCAAGGATACTTCTGGCAGTTTCGAAGTTCTGTATTATTGATTCAGTTCCAACCAAATAATCACGAGCCCTTTTATAATCATCGGTCCAGTCAACATAAAATGCCTGTGATTCATTTTCTCTTGTTTCATCTGCTACATTTTCCATTTCAATATCATTATCGGTACCATCTACCATGATCGTCGCGTTCAAGTGCTCATCATCAAATAATCTGACAACATTGTTTTCACCCTCTTCACCAAAGTCATAGTCTATCGCATTGAATTTATCAGCTTCAGAGATGATCATATTCTTGATAGGTTTAAACTCCTTCTGCTGTGAGAGCGGAAGTCTTTCAGGCAGTTCATCCAGATAACTATAAAGCACTTCTTCCCGCATTTCATACCATAAATCGTAGGCTTTCCCAATCTGCTCGGCCTTTGACATCTCATCGACGATTTCATCTACTACCGATTTCAGGCTTGACTTCAAATAACCATACACTTTTTTGCCTGCTGTTTGCTTCAGTTCATCCGATAAGTACAAAAAAAGTTCTTCAAGTTTTGGATTCTCTATGACGCCGTTTTTCATTTCACGAATGAGCTTCAATATTGCTTCTTGGCTCTCTTTTTTAAGTACATCTCTCCTGTTACTCTGTTCAGCATAAATCATCGGCATTTCATGCTTAAATATGTTCTTCACTAGCCCAGACTTCATTTTTTCGATTCCCTTTTTTGTTAGAAATCCTTCAGCCGGATTCGTGGAGTAACAAACCATATGAACATGAGGATGATGACTTTCATTATGAAAGGCTGCATACCACCTGAAATTCTGAATCGGTATTTTCATTGCTTCAGCAATCTCTGGTGCAGAGTACGAAAGCATGTTGTGCCAAAAATCCGCATTATCAAATCCAGTTTGAATAGCATCTTCTCTACGAAGGGATATGATTGGTATCCAGATATTCCCCAGATGATTGGCCACTTCATCAACGATCCGGCTCAATACAATTTCATCATCTCCAGCGGTAAACAATCCGTGTGCACCTCTTCGTTCTACTCTTGGTCGATTCGCAATGTAATCAACGTAATTTTCTCGCTGACCTATCTCATCCATATTTTGTTCAAGTGCCATAGTTATAAACTCTGACGCATTTTCTACAGACTTATCTTCCATGTAATCTTCATACTCAAACAATTGTTTGCTTTCAGGAAATTCTGTTATTATCTGCTGGATCAAATCTTCTTGCTTCAATGTAGACGGCATTTTAGTTTTTGGTTTGGGAAGTTTCTCAACGCCACTTCGCGTTGCCATGTAGGTCACGAGATTGGAACGATGCGATACCGCCTTTTTAGTATTCCCTTTTAGATACGGACACTTCAATACAATCCTTGGCATACGTCACCACCCACTTTCCTTTTATTCAATACCTCGCTGAAATTGAACAGCTTCTTCCATATTGATCCGTCCTTTTGTCTTTTTCACTTCATTGACACATCGTCCTCGTAGTTTTCTCAAATCCTCATCACTGATTTCAAGACCCGCAGCCAAGATATTCATCATCATCGACATCTCTACGGATAATCGAAATAGATTTCCGGAATGTCTGTTTTCAGTTTCACGTAGCAGCCCTTGGATTACAGTGACAATAACTTTTGATAAATATTCTGTCGACTCTTCATTGTTGAGATAGCTCATATAAAACTGCAGTGCCTTTTCAATAAACTCACTCCGGCTTTTTGCATTGTCTTTTTCCAATAAAGAATCCATTCGCTCTATTGTATCTGGATACAACCAGACTGCCGTTCTGGTCTTTGCTGCGCTTTGTAATTGGCTCACCTATTTCACCTCCAAATCTATGAAATCAACTGCTTGACCACCCTTCTGACCACCTGATATTCTTTGACTTTTGGGCATTTATTTCATCATCGACCACCTTTTTGTCCCATTTGCGCGATTCTGACCACCTACCTCAGATTTCAAAGCGCTCGGCACTGCCGGGCGAAGTGGTCGAGAGGTGGCGCTATGCGACCACCTCTCTTTATCCTGCACCAGAATAATTAGAACCATCGTGCTCTTTTGACGGCATATTTCATCTATTCTCAGGATTTTGATTATCGCCAAATTGGCTCAATTTTTGCCCAAACGGCCGGCAAGGGTATTGTTATGCCACTCTTGCTCAAACAATCGCACAAAAGGGCAAATAACGCTTCACGCTGCCAGATTACTCTTGACCTGTTTGCCCTGAACTGTAACTTCTTGATTCAGCCGGTGTTTTTGCCGCTTTTTTCGGTTGTGACGGTTTTGCTTCTTCCTCAACCCGCTCATCGATATACTCCCTGACATTTGCCGGGACGTATTTCTCATAGAGCTTCTGAAGCTGGTCCACCATTTCTTGATCCAGATCAGCTTCCTTTTTTTCCATGTACTTTTTAATGGCCCTGAGCTTTTCAGACTCAAGACTGATGGTGATATTATCTTTCTTCATGATCCTATTCCTCCATTTTTTCGTTTTGGTGTGCTGTTAAATCTGCGATGATAACTGCTACATCGATAGACTCATGCCACCTGATTCTTGCTCTGTCTGTTCCTGTGATTCAGTAGCAGTTTCGACCTGATCCGATTGGACCGGTTCTGTGACTTCCACATTTTCTTCCCTGCTGTTACGTCTTCTTCCCCTAGTAGATGGTGCCGGTTGAGGGGCAATTTCTTGCTGAGTTGGCTCCGGTTCCAAGGTGACTTCCGCTTGAATTTCTGTTTCTGAATCGTTGCGGTCCAGGTATCTTCTGGTGGCTGCTGGCACATATTTTTCGTAAACACTCTTGATATGAGACTGCAATTCTTTTTCAACAGTTGTATCCTTTTCGTCCATATAGAACTTCATAGCCTCCAGTTTTTCCTTGGAAAAGCTCAGTTGAATGGTTGCTTTTTCTGATCTTACGCTCATTGATTTGTCCTCCTAAAATCTGAAATTGATGAAGGTCATTCGGGGTTGGGCTTCCGGTTCATCGCCGGTAAACTCAGGCGCATCTTTAAAGTCAGCCATGTACTTATCCAACTGATCATTGGTCAAAGAGACGAATTCCCCTTCATCACTGTCACCACAAATAAAAAAAGGACCGGCGATAATATCATTTCCAATCCTTCTGTTCAGCTCCATCCCATTCAGTTTTCCTTCTTCATTGACCACTGCAATGCAGCCATCTCTGAGATACACACATTCGAACAAGCCTTCGACCTCTTTCTGAATGCCTTCAAGATCGTTGACCATTTCCTTTTCATATGGCATCTTTCCCTGTTCAATTTTCAACACTCTAATCGTATTATCATTCTTCATTTCTGTTTTCCTCCTTTACATTCCAAGATCTTTCAGTTCCGATGGATTCAGGTTTTTGCAATAATCCAGATACAATGTCATATCAAGACACTCATCATCAAGATTAAATTCTGCCATTTCTTCTCTGCTTTGAAGCTCTCTTAACAGCAGTGTACCAATGCCATTGTTAGCTGATACATTAATCCCATACTGCTCGGCAATCTCATCAAAATACACAATCCAGCTTCCATTGGAAGTATTCTCTGCTGCTTCCTGAAGGATTTTGTCAGCCAGTTGAGTGATTTCCTGATCAATAAAGGCTTTGATATTTGGCATAAAACTGACATATCTGGCGTAATCATAGCCACTGCTGTCAATCAGAATACCATCACCACTTTCCTCATTCAACGCAAGGATGCAGTGTGTCAGGCCATAGGGGTCTGTAAACATATCCACCTTTTTATCAGCAATAAAGGACCGATCCACCAGTAAATGATGAGAGAACTCGCTGTACTCAAAATGATTCATCAGCTGAATCGCTTCGATGATACAGGGCTGGGGTTCCATTTTAATGATCTTCCTTTGAAACATTCCGTTTGTTTTTAGCATAGTTGCTCTTCCTTTCTATGGCTCGATATGTGGTCTGCCATATAAAACCTGCTTGTTTGTATGATAAATGTTCCGGTAAACAACCACGCCCTTGGTACTGGAAGCATCGATGACCATATCATCCCCGGCATAAATACCGACATGGGTGATATTCATGAACCGTCCATTGGGTTCGTAACTCCAGAAGACAAGGTCACCGGGAACCAAGTCTTCTCTTGTAATCGTTAATCCATTGTTGTAACAATACCTCGCCTGCTCAGCAGCGGTTCCCGGTATTGTGATGCCAATTTGTCCATAGCACCACATGGTCAGATAACTGCAATCCACGTAATCCCCTTGACCTCTTAAGGCTTGTGAGTATGGATCCCCAAGTCTTGTCATTGCTTGAAGTACAATCTCACTTCCCAGTTCACCTTCGGGCAAACTATGATATAGATTGGCCAATTCCTCTGCTGTAGGTGTATAGATCCAGTTATCCCATCCGTTTGACCCGTCAGCTTCTAGAGGAGCTGTTGTCCCATAGGCAATGCGATAATAGACATCTGTTGCATTGGCCATATCGGAATACGATGCGGTCGTTCCTGTCGCGTTGCCGATGTTTTGATAAATAACAGATAGATCTGAGATGGGAACAGCCACCGTATAAGTACTTTCAGATGTTGTTCCATCTCCGTTATCAATAAGTTCTGTCCGTTCTTCATAAGTTACAAAGCAATCGACAAATTGCTGGGCTGCATAGCTTGCCGGATCAGCCTCGCCGAAATACTGAGAATAGAAAATTGACTTCACTTTTACAGAATCGAGGCTGTGACCGTTTTCCATCGCCCCATTCGTACTTTGAATATAGCCATCCAAAGTTGAGAAACAGCTTCTCATTGTTTCAATGTGCGTCCGATATTCAACCGGGTAACTTGCGTCAATAGAGCTGCTGCCAAAGCATAACTCCAGAACAGAAGCATTACTAGTCGCTGCACCAGAGAGCATGCCACACACAATAGCGATGATTACAATAATAGGTGACAGCACTGCCGCCATGATCCATCCGACGCCTTTTCGGATGCGGTTGTCACTGAGTGCGACTGCAACTGCTTTTGCTATTAATGCAGGATTAGCCATAGCGCAATCACCACCATTTCATGCCGAACAGCGTATCTTGTTCGAAGATTTCATGTTGCTCTGTTTCCATCAGTTCCTTGGTTCTATCAAGAGCTTTCTCTAAAACAGCAACATCAAAGCCTGCGGTTTCATAACCGTCTTCGATGGTTTTAAGATAATACTCTGACGGAACACCAATCTGCAGTCCGTCCGTCATGACATACACAAAAGCAGAAATCTTATGATCAGCTACTTCAAGACTCATCTCTTCTTTTCCATAAAATCTTGGATAGCCTTCATATTTGTCTAGCGCCAGCTCATCCGCTGGCTTTACGGACCAGATTAGAACAGGCACCTTGCTTCCTTCACAAGGTTCAATAGTTGCATAAGCTCCGGTTTTTGACCCTCTGAATAGAAGCTCATATCCTTCAATTTCCGATGTTCCAACAACCGTTGCCGTCGGACATCGTTGTTTCATCTGCGGCAGATTCAGGTTACTGCCATAGGCAATATAATATTTTTCTTTCTGCATGTTGACCTCCCTAAATTCCCAATGACATAGAAAAAGCAGGGGATTGTTCATCTTGCTGTCCATCATCCATATTCTGTGCCACCAGGGATTCTGTGACATTTTGAGATACTGATTGTTCCTGTTCTTTCTTTTTACGCAGTCGTTCTTTTTGAGCCAGAGCCTGTTCCGGTGATTTCCAAGCGATGTTGCCATCCAGATGATCCAGCAGATGTTTGCGTGCCGTTTTGAATTCATCACCGATCATACCCAGCCTAAGCAACCATACACGGAAGGTATACTTCTCGTTATCAGACACTATTTTAATTGGACTGGCTGATCGTTGATTATAAGCCTGTGCTGTAATGGCCATGCAAAACTGAACATAGGCTTTCATCTTGCCGGCATGAAAGGATCCGTTGAAGGCTCTAAACTCAATGGTTCCCTTTTGAAAAACCGAGTGCAAATTCAAACAGTGATAACGGCTGTCGTGGTAATGCTGATAGCTTCCGTCATCTCCTTTGTACCAAAGATCTTGAAGTTGCCTCATAGTTTTTGGTTTCTTGCGGTTCAGACTTTCCAAGAATTCAGTGTCAATCTTTTTGCAGTACCGTCTTTCCCTCTGGGAATCCACTTGCAATGCCCGGTAGACCATATCTTCTTTTGATGCAATGATGTTCACCAGATTTCTTAGTTGATAGGCTTCAAATGGTGCCGCATTGATATGAATATGGATCCCGCAGGACTTGTTGCTAAAGGCACCCGCCTCCCTTAGCGCCCGTATCATTTCCTGAACTCTTTCGATGTCTTCATACGTGCAAACGGGACTCACCAGTTCTACACTGTAATCACGATCTGCCGCTTGCTTTCTACTCCCCACTTTTCTCTGACACTGAATACTGGCATCGCTGACCAGCTTCCACTTACGATGTTCAGCATCTACAACCGAATAAGCACTATAGCCACCGCCATCATATTGAGGTGATGTGCCCAGATACCCTGCCAGAACCTCTGCCGCCCTTTGCCTTGTTATACCAGTCATCTCAATTTCTATTCCGAATTTTTGATCCCTTAAGTCCACGGCATCACCGCCTTACCAGCTTCGAAGCTCATTAACGATACCCTTGATGCCATCGATTTTTAAAAATCCCTCTGCATCTTCAAAAAATCTCAACAGCTTTTCTCTTCGATAGGTATCAATCAATTCTCCCTGACAGCTGACATTCAAATTATTTAGCTGTTGAATTAGGTTCTTGATCTCAAGCTCTCTTTCCCAGGCTTTATAGTTTTGACGTTTACTTTGTTCAATAAATCCTGTTAGTAGTTGTTCGAATCGCTCAATGTCATCTACCGAATAACAATAATAAGCTTCAAAAGGATTTTCATAATCAGTACCGGTCATGCACTTTTTGATCTGATCAAGGAGCCTTGGTCTTTCGCTAATTGCCGACTTGATATATCGCTCCATAAGACAGAGCAAGTCATTTTCTCGGTGAGGTTCATAGGTGATACATGCTTTCATGTCAGCCACAATTTCCTCTTTCATTTGGATTAAAACATCTATCTCTTTATTCAATTTCATTATCTTCCACCTGCCTTTCCAAACAGTTTTTCTTTATATGCTGGGGCGTGAACGGCCAGATTATAGCGCTCATTGCCACACTTGTATAAACAAACACCTCGCTGCGGGAACTTGATCAGGTTGTATTCTGATTCTTCCAGCTGCAAGGTGTCCATATAGAATTGCTTATCGATGTTACCGGCATTAAATAGAAAAGCATGTGTGGGAATGGAGAACAGGGGTTTTGTCAGCTCCTTGATGCCCTCAATGTTGAAATCCTCAAGGTTCTGGGAACTGAGTATGACCGCTGATTCTTTCTTGCGCACACGCTTCATAAAGTTACGGATATATTCTATGGCAGTCAGATTTGTGAGAAACAGATAGAGTTCATCAATCCCGGCTGCCGTATGCCCTTCTGTCAGAAGCTTATCGCTCATAAAGGACAGAATGTTAAAGAGCAGCGCATTTTTCACATTCCTGCTCGCCTGTAGCAATCCCTTAACCCCAAACACAATAAACCTATTGGAGGTGATATTGGTATGACCGTTGAAGAATTTACTTTCAGCTCCTTGGCACATGGAATGGAGCCCGAGGAGAATCTCCTGCAACATCTCCGGTGTATAGAGCTGGAATTTTCCTTTATCGTAGGATTTATAATCTTCTTCGATGAGCTCATACAGGTCTGACAGAATCGGATACCTCTCAGATTCCAATGTATCAAAGTTCGTCTGATCACTAATGCCAAACTTCATATAAAGCTTACCCAGCATAATCTCAATGACATCTATGTGTTTATCTTTGAAGTCTTTGTAACACCTGAAAAAGTCCTTTAAAAACGAGATATGCTGACTCAGTTTAGTCGTTTGCCTAAAAGTCATCGGTGCATCCTTGTCCTGCGGCGAACCACCTTCATCCCAAGTTTTTGGCTCCAAAGGATTAATCATGTAATCTCCAGACATGAGATCCACGAAGCATCCGCCCATATTTTCAGCCAGTTCAACATATTCATGCTCGGGATCCAGGCAGATCACATTCTTGCCGGATTCAAGGATGTTGCACAAGATTAATTTCAGCAGATAACTCTTCCCTTGACCAGAGTTACCAAGAATCAGGATACAGGGATTGGTTTTATCATCATCACGCTTATCAAAGTCCACGATGACGTTTGAACCGTATTTATCCCGGCCCAGATAGAATCCTTTTGCATCCGTTTTACCTGAGTAGTTGAATGGATATAGATTTGCCACAGATGATGCCGGTAGCACCCGTTCAAACTGACTCCCGAACACATTTCTTCCTGTTGGACCGACACTCAAAAAGCCTTGTTGCTGTCGAAGCAATAGCCGGTCAACATTTAGCTTGCTGCGCACAAGCTCTGTCAGAACATCGGTCTGCAACAGTTTTAGTGCATCCATGTCGCTGGCTGACAATTCAATGAAAACAGCACAGTGGAGTAGAGGCTCCCTATTTCTGTGCATGGTTGACACCAATGTAACCACATCCTGAAGGTTGCTTTCTGCAGTAACCGTTTGTTGTAGATCATTAGTGTTGGACGAATGCATCCGGTTCTTGTTGGCGGCATTATGAATGATCTTCTTCTCCTCATTTGCTGTCACTTGTCTGGTATAAATTCTTAACGTCACACCATCTTTTTCACCTAAATGTCTCAGGATTGCCTGCTCATTGGTACTAGTGGGGTATTCTCTGAGAGCCCATACACAGCGGAAGGTGTTGCCACATATGAAATGATCCACGTTGAATTTGATGACAGAGGGTGCAATCATATCAATGAATGCTTTAATATTGTCGATCTTATATATACATTCTTTGTTTTTCTGCATTTGTTCAATCCTTTCTGGCAATAAAAAAACAACCCCATATGTGTCGCTGAGGTTGTTCTTTCTTTGTTATAATTTGTTTACAAACTATTACTCACTGTCATCATTATTCCCATTCAACTCTTCATTCATTTCTGCTTCAATGTCTTCATTAGTATCAAAACTCAATACCTTTTTAAAATTGCAGTTGTAACAAATTAAAGTTGTTCTGATTCCATTCCCATAGTAATCATTACTAATATTTTCAGAAAAATCAAATTCTTGCTTGCAAATTGGGCACTCTCTTGGTATTTCATCACCTGGAGTATCAAAACTCTCGTCGTACTTTTTCATCTTAAAATAATTTCCTTTCCATCATCATATGTTCTTCTTACTAACAACATATCATATCATTTCATCGATTTCAACACATTACAAACAGTCCCTTGAGATATGTCAAGCATATCAGCAATGTCATCTTGTACGTATTTATTGGACAAGTCTTGTATAATCTTATTACGTTCTTCTTTTGAAGAATAATTAGGTATGGTTACCAAAGATTCTTCTGTAACTCCTGAAGGCGATAGAGATTTGATAAATGTTCTACCATCCGCAGTTACAGCTTTTGCAATTTTTTCACCTGTTCTTTTTTTGTATCCAATCTTTAACGAAACCAAATCCTCATTTAGTACTTTGGGTTCATTTGAAAATATTGTCATTAATTCATTAGACATTTCGAGACCTCCTTTATCAAATTAATAATAGTTTAATATCAATTTGATATTTTGTCAATCTCAAATTTTACTCACCTAAAATCACCCACCTTTCACCGTCGTAATCCTCATATTTTTCCGTCGTTACATTCTGCTCATAATAGACCCCAAGTAGTCTTTTGATATCGGCATTATCCGCTCGCCTTGCTGTAAATCCCTGATCCTTCAGGCTCTTTTCAATCCTTGTTAAGTATGGAAACACATCTGCCGACTTTTCCTGCTTCCCTTTCCCCACACTTTCATTCAATCGAATGATGATCAAAAACTCACGAGCCGTTGCCATCTGTATCTGCATCCGGTCCAGATTGGTACTGTCCATCTGCAACAGATTACGAATGACCGGATTGGGTTCTTCATCGATTCTTTTTTTGAGATACTGCTTGTTTGCATCAAAGTTCTCCTTTGAGTTCAGACAGAGCATTTCAATTTCCGCGATGCCCTTCAGCACCGTCATCAACGCATAGATTCTGGCACTCACATTCGATTCTGACAAAACAGATATATTGGTCGGTCGAATGATGAAATAGACCAATTCTCCATAGCCTGTTCGAAGACTATAGTCTGTAATATCTTCAATGCCAATCAGTTCCTTCGTCGATTGATTCTGTTTTTCTTTCTGCTTTTTATTTTTCAATGTTACATCCTCCACTCAAACATCTGTTGCTTAAAAATAAAAAAGGCACCGGCATGACGGATGAAATCCATGATGCTGATGTCTTCAAAACGAATGGATAAAAAGGTGTAGGCGGCTGTTATCACGATAGGAACCATGATCCCCATCTGGGCCAGAGCAAAGACAGAAATCAGAAGACCCACACCGATAATGCCTATATCCTTTAGCTCCCATAACCATAAGGTTGCCTTTGCCTTTAAATTATCCGGATACATATACATAACACTCACCTCACTCTCTTATTTTGGTACGGCTTGGACAATGGTCCTAGTGGTGTTCACTGCTGCTTGTGCTGTGTAAACCGCACTCATCACATTTGCCTTTGTTGATGTATCTAAGCCAAAAGCACCGGCAATTCTAGGAACCTCACCGGCAGACAGCATCAGTCCAAGCCCCAACAATGCATGGTCTTTCAGCACCATAAGCCCTGCCGTCAAGATGGTCGCCTGTAAAAAGGTAGTCAGACACAGACCAATAATCTGCTTTGTCCATTGAACAAAGCCATCGATGTATCCCCTCGGAACAGAGAACATATAAAGACTGCCAACCGCAATCTGGATGAGCAAAATTCCGCCACGCTTCAAATTGGAAAAGAACACTTTGATGACCGCATACCCCATCAGGATGACAATGAACAAGCCCATAATAGGACTTGTAATCGACGAAAGTCCTCCGAATGCACCAGAGCTGCCGATGGATGAAATATCTCCTATTGCTCCCAGTTCACCAATAATTCCATTAGCCAAGTCACTAATACCATTGCTGTGACCTGTGATTCCGGTTGTCAAACTTGCCTGCAACGTAACCGAAAGTTTGTACAACTCAATAGGTGCAGTGGTGAATAAGCTCACCGTCATAAATCCTTTAATAGCATTAAGCGCTGCATCCTTCACACTGCCTCTGCCATACTGGTACTCAATACCTGTTTCAAAGCAGGAGACGACAAGCCCGATGCCGTACAAAGCCCAAGCCAGATATGAAAAGAAAAGGACAATGCTCTGGACCCAGTCCATATCAAAAAGTTCTACACCCATGTTGCCCATCTGAGCAAAGAAATCACCCAGAAAGCCTACGATATGACCATAAATCCAATCGATGATTTGATCCATTACATCGCCCATGACAAAGTCCCATATAAACAATTCAGGATTCCTCCTTCCGAAAAAAACAGGACATGTCGATATTACTCGTCATGCCCTGCCTTACATTTGCTGATTCATTGAAATGCCTCTACTCATTTCAGGCATTTGTTCATTAAAAAGCTCCGCATATTCCTTTACCGAATCAGCAAGTATTCGATAATCCGATGTTGTCGGTTCATAAGCATACCACTCAGGTTTATCATTGTAGATCCAGATATGGGGACCCATGCCTTCTCTGAAATTAGGATGGTTCAATTTCTTCTTGCCCAAAATATCTGAAAACTTCAAGACCAGAGAATCGATGACGCCATCCTTTTTATCAATTACTGTTGCTTTGATGCCTTCATACTTTTGATGAGTTCCCATCGTTACAAATTCAAGCTTCATACGGGTTTGATCTGTCAAAGTGCCGTAACAGGTTTTCCCAATGAAGCTCACCCGATTGAATCCATTGTTCTTTTCAAAAATCTTTCTGAGTTCTTGTTCAAAAAAGTTCATGCCGCGCCCCTCCTACATTCCAAGAATTGTCCAAATATAAGTTGGTGCTGTCAGCGTAAACACCAGACATGCGAACAAGATTGCCGGTCCGGCCCATTCAAACTGGCCATGCTTCCGATAATCAAAATACGCCATTCCAAGTTTCGCAAAGAAAAAGACCGCCAGAATAAGGTCTATTGCCGGAAAGACAACCTTGTTCACGACGGTCTTGATTTGACTTGATGCATCTGTCCAAGTGCTTTCAATGGCACCGGCCACATCTCCACTTCCTGCTGCAAATGCTGTCATGCTAAACAGCAACGTTAGCAAGACAACCAAACAAAATACTAATGCAATTTTCTTATATGCTTTCATTTATGATTCCACCTTTCATTATTTATCGTTCAGGATCCAGAGGCGCAATGTGCCAGTCGCTCCAAAGGTTCCCCTCTATCGTCAGTGAATCTGCCAGATTCATTGACAGCATTCCCACTGGAGTCCAGGCATCTATCAACCACGTATTCACTTTATAATTTCCGTCCGGCATCCATATAGGCGTAAAATGGGTTCTGTTCTTATAGGTGCTATAAACGTTTTTTTGAAATTCAAACTTAGCCGTTGAACCACTCTGGATTCGTTCCAACAAACGCCAATAGGTTTGATATTGAAATTCTGGGAAATATGACACCGCTGTTTGAGGATAGGTCACCGCTGAACTCTGATTTGTGCTTATGGTCGCTGTTACCGATTCTTTAATGCCATACCCGCTTTTCATAGTCCTTCCTTCGGCAGTTGGATTCGTGCTGTCACAGACAATCTGCATGCTTGAGGACAAGGTTGCATGATATTCAATATGATCAAATTCCCACCATCCTCGGTCAACCCACTTTGAAATCCATCGTCTGCTAGTATGAGTAATCCCTAAACTATCCGTCCACGATGAATATCTCCAGTGCCCTTCATCTACCCAATAAGCTTGCCACCATGGACGCCATATTCCCCATTCTGCTCTGGTATCTTCTGCTCTATTGGGTACAGACGCAAAAGAAAAACTGTCGTTGCGGTCATCTGCAACCGGATTCGGTGGCGGGTTCTTATCCATATCAACCACATTAACATGGATTGTTGACTGACTCGCATTTCCCGGTCCACTAACTGTGACTTGGATATCCATTGTCTGTTCTGTTGATGGAGTATGCCATTTAACCCACACCAATTGTGAATCACCATCCGGATAAAACACATTGCTGACGGTGTATGTCGCCCCTGCAATTTTAAAACTTACCCGTGTCGATTGATCCGGATCCGATTGTCCACCACTCACTGTTACTGCCGTTATAACATCGGTATCCACACGGTACTCATAATCATATGCGCTTATTTCTAATTCTTCAGGAATTTCTGTAAATCGAACGATTCCAAGACCAAGAGAAGATTTAATATCAGCATCAGAAGCCGATGTTGTTGTGCTTCCACTCCATGCCGGATATCCTAAATCGGATACCTCAAGAAACATCGCTAGTGGTAGATTTTTATGAGTCAAGGATACCATTCTGCTTCTTAACAGACCGTTGACCACCTCATCATACATCGCTGCTTCAGTTGCCGTTGTAGCAATCATAACACCTTCGAATTTGTAGTAAGCTATGGGTTCAAGCAACAGTTTATAATCGCCGTTGATGAGAATGTCGAAGTTCATTCCTGTCAAGGCAGCAATGGAACGGATTACTTGTTCATCTGTGAAATAGCTTTTGATTGCATCAATGTTGTTATTCCCATCTGTACTTATGATTCGTGGGATCGACTGACTTGGTTTCACACAGACATATCCTCCTGCTACAGGTGATAATGATCTTCCGTTGCTATATTGTACTTTGCTTACTTTCCCAAAGTTATATATTGATGCACTCGGTGGCTTATTTGTAATGTCTACAGGATTTGTCACCACTGTATGATCGCTGCTTCGTATAACAGTGACACGAACACCTTCATCACCCGGTGACCATACATTCGTACTTGTTCCTTGCCCCATACCTCCTCCACCCGTATCAATATTACCATCTCCGACGGCATACACTGATATCGGTAGTAGTGTTGTGCTTAATAACAAAACCACCAAAAACATAATCAAGTTTTTCTTCATACACATTCCTTTCTGCATTAAAAAAGCACCACATTTCTGCAGTGCTTAAGTTCTTATGCTTTCAATTAATCCATATTCCCTATTTTATTACCATTCTCATACATGTCTGTAGCTTCAATCACTTGACCTGACCCGCCATCCGGCACACTATCAAATCCAGGCAATCCGCCCGAAGATTGTGTTGCACTTGGTACCGGTGCCTCTACTGGTGTTTGTACAACTTCCTCTGTTCCAGTCTCATCATCCTGCGGTGGATCCACAGGCACGCCATCCGGTGTCTGAGTTGAATCTGATAGTTGTTCTTCAGTATAAGTTTGTTTTTCAGGAATATCCGGTTGAATGGTTTGTTCCGTCCCGTTATCATCTGCTGTGCCTATTTCTTCGGCAGATTCATCAATGTCGATCGGTTCGACTACCACATCTTCTTTTTCTGATGATTCATTCACCACTGTTGGAACTACAACATTATCATCTATTGAAACTTCTTCCGTTTGGTTATTCGTTTCCTGTACAGGTACCACTTCTGCTGGATCACTTTGCATCCTTGATCCGATCATAAAAATCAGTGCGATACAAAGCAATATTCCTGCAGTTACAATGAATCCTCTTTTCGCTTTATCACTCATATTTTTCATCAGCAAACGCCTCCTTATTTCAAAAATCTTCCTTCTTCTTTAAGCCTCACCCTACCACAAGCTTTCTGATAAGTCCACTACAATTTCATGAAATGTACCATTAAAACTTAGGGGTATAGCCGGCACTGTTTCTCACCTGTATCCGCATCGTTGGAAGTACCTTGCCAGCGAACGAAACCGGGACTTCAAGCACAATAGTAGAATTGATCTCAAACCTTTGCCCCGCCGTATCGCCACTTGCTATAGGTGCATTTTCAATGTTTACTGTCAAATTATAAATTTTCAGTTGAGTCTCTCTGTTACTATCATACTTGACGTGTTCACCACCGCTTTGTTCAAGACCAAGAATCTCATCCAATTGGTTATAGATATCACCATAATCTATGGATTCCTGAAAGTTAGAAGCGATCGGTTGATATCCTCCTGAATAACCTTCCCGAACACCGTGATAGACATTGTCATAGTTGTCATTCACTGTTGTTATGACGGCATCTTGAAGGGCATTCCGCACACCTTGCGCAATAATCATGAGTCGGAAATACTCTGAGACACCACTGAAAATCATGACAAGACATAGGGTGATCGCTACCGCAAGCGGAAAGCCACTTCCTTTGTTATTAAAAAGAATACCCTTTAGCTTTTTCATTTCCAATAGACTTCCCCTTTCCCTGATGCTTCCGACCTAAGCGTTATCGGAAACGATCCAAACTCACTAAAGTTCCCGATTTCAACGGTATAGGTAACCGTGACTTTTATTTCCTCATTCAGCTGAATCTTTCCGGTTTTTGACCACGTTACTGTCGGAATTATACCGATATTATCGCGAAGCAACATCTCTCGGTTTGTTGTTTCACTACCAACACGACCTGCAATTTCTGCCTCCCGAACCAGTTCCGTTGCAAAGGTATCCAGCTGCTGCTTAACGATATATGCCGGGAAGATCTTTACCGCAAGTGCAATAACAAGAATGGCACATAAGACCAGAATAACTGTATCAATGTAACCTTCACCTCTCTTGTTGCAAAGAATCTCTTTCAATCTTAATCACCCCCTAAAACATTCCGCTCATGGAATTTAAGATTTCAAACACAATGATGGCGATATACGTTAACAGAAAGCACATCAGCATGATAAAGCTGAACACCCTGATCTTTGGAGGTATTTTCATCGCCTGTGCTTTCAGTTTCTGTAGCTCTAACTGCTTCATGTCATGAGCCAGCATCTGAAAGTACACGGCTCCATCATCACCACGAAGGACACCAATCAGCCCTCTTGTTAAATCCGAAAGCATGGGTGAATTGATTCTTGCCTCAAATCTTGTCAGGGCAGCTTCGTAACTGCTCGATCGCATATCGGCTGTAAGGACATCTAATTCGCCCGCAAACACTTCTCCTGCATTCGACTTATACTTCTCGATCATTCCAAGAACATCCCTGTTTGCTTTCAATTCCTGAGTGAGTGTTGATACAAATCGCGGCAGTTCGGATTCGATATTTGTTCTCTTGGCGGACAGTTTTTCATCCGCTTTCCTGATCTCTTTAAAATAAATCAGAACGGCAAGAAAGAGAATGATGGGTGCGAGCAGCGGCAACACCAGAAGACAAGGAATGATTCCAAAAGCTATAAGACCGGCCTTTACAAATGCAAACGCAGTAAATTCCTCAGGCGTTTTGTTTATTCCTGCAGCTTTCAGCGTGTTTTTCATCCGGTTCTTTTTATAACTGTCCATGGGTATATGCTTGGCCAATGCAATCGACCAACTGTTGATCAGAGCATCTATTCCCTTAACCTTTTCATTGCGATTCACAGCTGCTGTCAGCATAGCCTTACCAGTGGCAAGCTTTGGAATCTTTAATAATTCCAACGCAATGAAGAAAAAACCACCTGCCAAGGTTAACCCAAATAAAACCATTGTTATTGTCATATGGCTACCTCCTGTACTCGATTGGCTGTGTCAGCTTGATGACAAAAGCCCCTGATATGAACACTGCTGCAAAACAAACGGCAAGGATCAGTTGTCCCAAAGGGGTATGCATCAAGGTATGGTACCAATCGTTATTCAAGAAATAGAGTAATGGTATGTTACCGATGACCAAGATCTGCATGGTAATGAATTCTTTTCTCGGTTCAAAGACCATATTCTCAAGCTCTCCGTTGACCACGCGCATATCTGAAAGCTTTGTAACTATGGGCGTCAGTGTAGTTTTTAAACTCCTGTCAAACTGGCAGCCAATCATAGCTTCACACCACTCACGAAACACAGCGTTATCTATCTGTTGCTTCATCTCCTTCAAACCGGCCAGAACATCGGGATCCACCATCTTAATCCGGTATAAAAATGCTTTGAATACAGACAGAACCGGCGGATTCAAGTAGTCTACATTCTCCTCGATTGCTGTAAGCAAATCTTCATTACGTAGATAGGATGTTGTAATAATGGATAGGGCCGTTTCCAGCTCAGCTGCAATGTCCTTCTTAAAATGAGACTGCGTCAATCGGATATACCAAAAGGGTAGCATCATAAATCCGATCCCAAGCACCGGAAGTGCAAAGAGATTTCCCAGTAATATGGCTATACTGCTTCCAATGACAAACAATAATAAGGACAAAGCGCAGACCATTGAAAACCACGACTCACGACCAGTCAGTTTCAGTATGGCCTGAACTTCAGATATCTCTCTTCGAAAATAAGATATCTTCTTTCGCTGAGTCGCGACTTTGATTTCGTTCTTGATACTGCCAGGTCGCTTACTCAGGCTTGCCAACAGTTGATTTGCAAATGCTTTCGGCGATAATGATACCAAAATAAAAGAACCTGTTATCATTCCGATACAGGCTATAAGCAATAAGGTATTCAATCCGATGTCGCCTCCTTTCTTGTCATGCGATGAATCATCTGGATCGGCATTCCATTTTCCAACAGACGTTTAGCCAGACTATCAGAAATTGGATTCTGTTTTTGATGGGTGCCTTCGATAATAAATTGACCAGATGTATCAAGTCTGTTTTCGGTGATGATATATTGGAACAACGGTCGATAATTTCTTGTTCCATCAGGCATTATTTCACATTCCATGACTTCCATCATCCGTCGTTGCTTGTTCTCAAGCTGTTTGCAAAACACAATAATAGGATAGGCTTCCGTCACATATCCAAGCAAGGTCTCATCGGACATTTCCACCGCTCTTTTGCAAAGTGAAACCATACGACGATAAGTAGCTTCACAAGAATTGGCATGTATCGTTGTTAGAACAGCAATTCCTGTTCGAGCGGCTTCCTGTGCTGCATTGGCCTCTGCACCACGCATTTCGCCGACAACAGCGATGTCCGGATTAAACCGCAAGGCCATATCCAACAATGTAATCTGATCAACCCGTTGCTTATCGTTGTCACTGTCCCGAGTAATGGTATGAATGACCGAGTTAATGGGTCTGCCATTTTCATAACGGATCAAGTCAAGCTCACGGGAACCATTTTCAATGGTATAAATCCTCTTGTTGTTGGGTATGGTTGTCAGCAACCATCCAAGTACCGTTGTCTTCCCTGAACTGGTGGCACCGGCAACACAAACCGAGATACCATAACGTATGATATTGGACAGAAAATCCAGCATCTCTTCTGTTGCAGTGCCACTACAAACAAAGTCTTCCTTCTTCATGCTTTGAGGATTGACGATACGTATCGATGCTGAGATGCCGACATCCTCATCCACCAATGGTGTTTTCAGAACAGCTATACGAATATTCTTCGATAAGTGTCCCAGAACAGCCGGGCTGGCATTGTCCAAAACCATACCTGATACATGTAGCATCCTTCTAATGACATTGATAGCATGGTCTGGTGAATCAAAAGATTCTTCCAGTTTGACGTTTCTCCCATCCGAATATTGAACTTCAATGTCCTGCCAGGAATTGATATCTATTTCCTCAATCCCTTTCCCGAAAATATACTTTGTCAGAAAACCATACTCCGCCATTTCCGTATAAAGCTCATCTATGAGCGCATCAGCTTCCATTCCCTTTACAGAAATCCTTTGATCTATGATGTATTTACTAATGTATCGCTTCATTTGGTCCTTTGAATCTTCCAAATCCTGATCAGTGATCAGCGTTGCAAAGTGACTTGAGATATACTCCTGCACTTCTTTCAGAACTGATTGAAAATCTCGTTTCTCAGCATCCGGCGCAAAAAATAGCGTGTGAGTTCGATTCCCTATCCCCAACTCTTTAGGCTTTTCTGAGTTTATCGAAGCGTTCATCAAGTCTTCCATCCGTGTGCTGGTTCCATGATTCATTGATGTTTCCTCGATTGATTCATCTATGGGTTCCACCCTTGACTCGTTTATCGATTCATTATCTGCCTCAGCTACTACAATTGATTCTTCAGCGACATTCCCCTCCTCCTGAAACAAAGATCCGGTACGCTTAACACCTAACATCCGAACACCTCCCTTGCAATCTTTTCAATCTCCTTTCTAAACAACCGGCTGTTTTTCATCGACATATCTGCAAGCAGATTACCAGACAGGTATTGTTCTTCCAGTTCTTCTGAGTACGGAAGTTTAAAAGAAACACTCCCCACGGCTCCCGTCATATGTTCTATGCTGTGATTGGGTTTAATGTTCGATGCTACCTTATATTGTTTGTCCGTATCCCAGTTACTGTTTTGAAGAAGCTGCAGCTGGCTGGACAGATAGCTGATGGATTTCAGATCACAGATTGCCAACCGAAGTGCACTATCACATTCCAATAGAGCCACTGCCGACAAAATATCATTGGCAATATAACTGCCACAGTCAATAATCACAAAAGGTGCTATTTTTCTGAGTGCCTCAACTAGCTCCTGAGCCTGAACTTTAGAATAGGATGCATAGGTATATTCGTTTTCACCTTTCAACATACCAATGAAGGTGAGATGGTCCATCTTCTTATGCGTGACCATGTTGTACTTTACCAAAGCTTCTGTTACATGAGTCGCTGACAGAATGCTCCCAAGAGATTTTTCGATCTCCAGATCCGTAGGTGGGCAGATACATGGCAGCATAGGAGCTGTCATATCACACAGTACCAGTACCACATTTTTCTTTTTGTCTGCAAGGTATTTTGCCAACTTCACAGCGACCGTCGTCTTTCCAGAACCAGGACTTCCCCAGACTGCGAGCACACCGCCATGCATGGGGTCACTCTCATGTTTTGGAGATTCCCGATTAAAAATCGTATCTTTCTTAAAGCTGATCATCTGACTCCTCCCCACTGTCTGGTTCATGAGAATCCGGTACATCTGATGTTGCAGCCGGCTCTGCATCAAAAGTTTGACCTTCAATCACAGGAATCTCATCTTGCACATCTGTTTCCTCACCATCCGTAGTCACTGATTCCTCCGGATAGAGTTCTTTCAAGATTTCAGACTGCATCTCCAAGAACTTTGTGGTATTCACAGATTCACCGCGATACACAAGAGACAGATGACATTTGCCGTCAGCCTCAAGAGTGGCAAGCAGGTTGCCCTGCTCTGGTGTTACCAATAAAGTCACCGTTGAAGGCAATTCCTTTTCATCTTCACTGGTTGATTCACCGGTATTGGCATCATCGCCATTAGATGCAGTCACTGATATGACCTCTACATACTTTAGTTCCGGCGGTATAACCGTCTCACCTTGCCCTCTATAATCTGGTGCAATTATCGAGACAATGTCACCACTTTGAAGCTTGCCGGACAGACCATTGGCAAAGCTTTTGATTGTAATAGAAATGGCTTGTTTGCTGCCATCCAACCGATACAGATAAGCATTCTCGGATGCCGGTGTTACGGATACTTTGGTGTTTAGAATATAATCGCCAACGGATAGATCCGCTAACGCATAGGTTCCTACTGCATTCTCTTTCGTTCGAATGACGTTCTCCGGAAGATTGTATCCACCTACCTCTATACTTTTCACCATGTCTTCGGTGATGATATCACCCGACTTAATTTCTTTAGTCACCCGGATGATTTCAGTCTTTTGACTGATACCCTGATTAAAAAGGGGTGTGAGTCCAAAGCATATAATCAAGGATAATAATATACAGACCACACCAATGACCATTCTGTTCTTTAGTAAATTCATATCCTACCTCCAATTTTTCGTTTAACTCGAATCAACCCATTAGCATTTCTGGGCCTTCTATTATTTTCAACTTTCCATCTTCAATCAGCTCATTGATTTCACTTTCTGTGTAAATTAGTACTTCTAGCTTTTCAGCATTTACCGGTGCAAGCACCATTCCATCTGACCACCTCCCTACTAATTCATAGGGTTCATGATCATAACTGGTTTCAAATCGTTGGCCTTTTTCAAACACCTGCCAAACTCCTTTCATATAAAATAGGTAGATATAAAACCCACCATAAGGAATGGAGCCAAAGGATAACCCTTTGGCTTTGCTTCCCTACTTTGAGTGGTTCTAAATAGATACAGGATCATGTGGATTACAAGTATAATCACCAAACCTACAATCAATCCAATCGTAGCTTTTTCAAACCCTAAAACAAGTCCAGCTGCAGCAGTAAGCTTGATATCGCCCCCACCCAATCCTGTTGAATCGATTCTTGCTACAATCAGTAATGGTAAGGCTGCTATGACTCCCAGCAGATGAACAGGATTAAAATCTAAAAGAGATACCAGGACAATGGCAACACATATGCCATCCGGTATCTCTCTCTTCTTTATATCCACATAGGCTGCTGCACTTAGTAGAATCATAAACAGTATTACTTGTATCATGACGTTAGCCTGCATAGTTGAACATCGATTTAATTTTATCAACGAGGGTTGGGAGGACTTTTCTACACCGTCGATTAACACGATTAAGAAAATCCCCCTGAAAATATCTCCAAAATTTAGATTGAATCCTTTTGCAAACCATTGTCTTTACCTTCCTTTCATAAATTTTTTATAAAATAAAACACGACTAAACAACATAGTTTAATCGTGTCAATTTTTCTACTCTATTTTCAGTTAAATGTACTAATATTCACCAGCAACAAATCCAAAAAAACTGCTGCTATTCTATTCATTTCTTTGCCTCAATAAAAACAACCTCCCCCTCAGAAGCTCACATTCTTGTTTCAATTCTGTGTTTTCTTCAATAAGCTTACCAATCCGTTCATTCTTGCGCTTCAACTCTTTCCTTAGTCGTTTTTCTATAGATAAACTGTCCTTGGAATCCACTCTTTCTTCTTTAATGTTCTTCTTTTCTACAACATCATAACGCTCTAGAACTTCTCTTACGTGGACCTTTCCAAAGGTTGATCGCGATAATCCTGTATACGCCATTAGGTCCTTAATTCTGATCACATAACCCTGTTCTTGTAACTCATGTATTGCCTTTATGACCGCATTAATGGTTTGTTGCCTCATCAATTCTTGCTTTTCTTTAAGTGACTGTGGTACTTTCTCATTCATTTTTTAACTTCTCCAATCGTATTTTATCAACAACATCCTCAAATAATCCTGCAGTTTTAATAGCATTATCACGAACCATTGGCATCTTTTCAAAGCGTTTTGCCTTTTCCTTCCATGAGACAATCTGGCCCACAAAATAAGACTCCTGATCGCTGTCAGGTATGAAATGCTCACAAGTTAGACAGTTCCACATATCACTTTTGCAACCAGTGACATCGCCACATATCCCTCCTGGAACCCGATGTGCACGAATATTTCTGAGTAGTCGTTTCTCTAGCAACTCATCCATCCCTAATATTCTTCCGCCAAAAAGAATATACTTACTATCCTCATCTGCTGACTCTTTTAAAACAGACCTTTGCTTTTTCACAATCGTTTCAGGCCTTAAGTTAAGATGCGCATAGGCATTCCAGATCATAGCATTTCCATGATGTCCCGTCATATCTGCAATCTGTTCCATGGTAAAACCAGCTTCTAGGCGATCTGTAATACCATTATGACGGAACTGATGGGAGGTAAGGTTATAGATATGTCCGTCATTATCCTTTATGTCATATGCCTTACAAATCCGTTTAAAATGATAATCCACAAAACTCACAAGCATGGTATTAGCTACTCCTGCTTTAGATGTGCCACCCTTCTTGTAATGAAGAATTCGCTGATACGAGAACAAGCACCCTTTTTTATGTACATCTAACCGTGTTTGTAGCTGATTTGCTATTTTTTTCTGTTCCTTGATCAATCCCAAAAGGTAACCTGCAATACCGGTATCCTCAATATGTATTGATCGCATGATCGGCTCAATATTACCACCATTTTGTTTCCATGTAGGAATGAAAATCACATATTTCCCATTATAGGGTTTAACACAATCAATCTTCATGGCCAAAACCTCAGATATTCTTGATGGTATTAGTCTTAATATCCAGTAAACACACCTTAAATGCAGCTCTATTTCTTCTCTTTTGAACACTTCATCCAATTTACAAGCTATGCTTTCAGGAATGTACTTATAATCCAATTTCATCTTTTGTATATATGGATTAGCAGTAAATGGATTTTTAATTGTCCTGCCTTCAAACCCATCCATTGTCCTTAATAGAGAACTGGTCTGCAACCAGATACTTTTTTTAGTACTTTCAGCCATCTTTGAACCATCCAGATATTCCTTGAACCGGATCGCAATGCTTATATTACACGCTGAAAGCAATGGTGCAGAATAATTTTCTTTTAGAAACTGTGTAAAGGGAACTATTTTTCCAATACTGGTACGGACAGTCCTTACTGTATTTCCTTGTAATAACCGAATAATCCCATAATATTTAACCAGATTTTTATACGCATAAGGTATGCTTGCAAAATATATATTCATATAGTTGGCCGGATCTGTATTATTGCGTCTACGTTTATCACAAACCCATGTATCATCATCAAAATGAATATCACTTCCAAAAGCCTGGAGCAGTTCAATATATCGCCCTTTTTGAGTTTCATCATAGATTTCAATTTGTTGATACTGTGGAAATTTCATTAGCTGTCTCCTTCCACAATTGCTTTAACTGTATTCTCATAACAATTCTTTATAAAGACCGCTTGGTTATACTCTTTAAATTCTTCATAGTTTAAAATATTTGCTTGATTATAAGATAATATTAAGGCGTCAACTAAACGTGTCTGCTCTTTTAAAAGCTCTTGCCAATAGGGCAGATAAGCCTTTCCTGTACAGAGATTCTTGCAGTTGACACAATTTATCATACTGCTCCTATTAGCACACCCACCATCTGCCAGTTTTTTTAAACAAAACCCAAACTCAACCCGTCGTTGCTCTAATCTAAAATCCATGTAAAGTAGTCTACGTTCTTCTTCTGAATAATCTGCCAGCTGTTCCTTTGATATCAACAAATCAAACTTTTTGCTATAAAACTCTGTATTCAATGATGCCAATTTCATCTGACGAACCTCGGCATAATAACTGGAAGCACTGCTTCTGCTAAGATGTCCCAACCAATAGGCAAGTTCATCCACTGATCCACCATTTTCGATTAATGTAACCGCTAAGGTTTTTCTCTGCTGTTTGCTGGTAAAATGCCAAACTTCACCGCTCTCATCACAAAGATTATGCTGTTGAATCAGCTTATTTATTATCCATACATAATACCCCATGTTTATCATTCCAGGTCTATGATTCGGCTTTTGATTGACAAAAATATAAGGTACTCCCAATGTCTGACGTAACATAGCTCTTTCTTCAATCTGTACTTTTATTTGATCTGCTAATGATTGAAAAATCAAAACCCTATGATAATCCGAAATGCCTTGCTTCCTTCTGGCTTTCAGTGTTTTGTATGGTTTATATTTGATCTGGACCAAACCATCATAGGGAGACGGCTCAAGGCAGTCCGTTTCCAAGAACAGGACTTCTTTCATTCGCATGCCGGTACTTGAAAAAACACGGTATAATAAGGCATGTATATCATCAAGCTCATGAAGATGAGCATCAATCCCTTCTGCTACAGCTTCAGGTATAATTAATGTTCGAATTTTATAATCTTTAACATTATGAAACTTATATTGTTTAAAGGGATTTCCTTGTGGTACAGGACTTCGCATAGCTGCATCTCGCCGATCACTCGACAGGTAGTCCATTAGTAATGACATCACACTAAAAATTCTCATAATGCCTGATACTGATTTTCCTCCTGATTCTTGTCCAAAACGTCTCTCCATCACCATATACAGGGCTCTAACATCTACATCATCCACATCAGCGAAAAAGTGTAACGATGGATTCCCTTCAACTAAAAGATTGGCAGCTTCTGATAATGTATGAATGATTGTATCTTTTTTCGCCGAAATATAATAGTAACGGTATCTCATGAAATACTTAATTTCAAGCCGCAAGGATTTAGACTGAATCTTGCAAAAATCCATGGTGTTCTTATACAAAGATGGTCCATGTTTATAATAAAGAATCCATTGATCCGATTTAACATCAAGCTGTCTTGGATTATCTTCAATAAACTTTTTACACTGATGCTGATACTCTTTTTTGACAACTACATCTACCATTCGAACAAAATCTGGGTCAAAGCGTTCTCTTGACATCATTAAATTACTTCCCATAAGGCTTCTGCAAAAACTTTGAATTGTTATAAGTTTTCGTTCCATTGTAAATTTATTAGCCATATATTCTAGATATTCCGTTATCATAACTGTAGGTAGTTGAGCTAAAGAAGCTGTTGTCATCAAAGCTCCTATTCGCACCCTAATATTATCAAGCGGTTCCTTTTCTTCCACCTTATTTTTAACTTGTATTTTCCAGAAAGCAGAAAACTTTTCTTCGTAAATATCAAAAAAGCATTGGTTATCGCAAGGAATATTCTTTAAAATAGCGATGGGACTATCCGATTTATCGACTAATTGATTTTTGAACATATATACAAACGCCGGAAACATACTTGTTCTATTGGAAACAAGTTTTTTATCAGACAATTCCCATGCCCTAATATAGCGTTCAGTATAATAGGCAAACATTTTTATGAATGTCTCAAAATAAATTTCAATACCAATCCGCAAAAGTATAACATCTCCCAATATGGCGTTAATCTCACATATTTTTGTTGGATGCTCTTTGTACTCTTCATTAAGCAACAGCTCTCGGTATTCTCCGATTAATTGCTCCGTCAGTACATCTCCGATAGACTTTTTTCTTTGAAATCGTAAAATCACACCATCTATTTCCCAAAAGGCACTTCCTGTTTTTATTTCAATCAACTTGATCATTTGAAGTACCTCTTTTTTCATGAATTTTCTTCATAATGGCTTTAGCAATAACTGGATTGTTGTGATTTCTATAAGGAAGAATAGATTCTGCTGAATTCCACCCGAAACTTTCCATGATAATAGAATCATCAATACCATCCTCAGGATATAGTGCTTGATGCTCCAAATATTCCATCACTTTCGTACTTCGTCCGCTATGGGTACGGATTTTTGTCTGGTCAAATCCAGCTCTTTTAGCACATCGTTTAAATATTTTGTAGTAGTTTCCATAACTTAGCGGTTTGCCTTGGGCACCAGACCGTTGAAGATTAATAAAAAGTACATCGCTGATCACACCACTTTCATTTTCAGCAACCATACGCTCAGTTTGGATATATCTATTTAAAAGTTCACAGAGTTCTTTTGGCAGTGCAATTAAACGCAAATGATTGGTATGATCCGGATTAACATCTTGCTTTCCCTTAGATCGTGATGGCTGAATGGTCTGTTCCACAGGATCATAGTTTGACAGCGTCATACTTAGTACCTCGTCAATACGAAATCCTTCTAAAGTAATACCGAATACTGCCTTATCTCTTAGGGTTTCAAAAGCGTTATATAGAGCCTTTTTTTCAGCATCTGTATACCATTTAATGTATTCCCTACGATATTTCTGACGCGCTAGGCTCGCATCAATAATGTACTGATAATCATATGAATAGATTTGTCCATACAAAAATGATTTCTTTGCCCTATAGGTATCTTTTTTTGTTTGAAAGGTTATATTGGTTTCATAATTACTAGCCAGCCATTTATAAAACTCTGTTATAACCGTTAAATATCTGGCTGCAGTGGAAGAAACAACTGCCGTATCATAAAATAGTAGTTTCAAGTCTTCTGCGTCACCATAGATAAGTTTGTGAAGGAACTTTTTCACATGCCGATTCGTTGCTTCGTCATACTCCACACCTTCAGCTGCAAGATCATTAAGGAAAACAACTAGCATCTTCCCATATTCTCTTGCTGTACTCTTTTTACGTAATGCCTTACTTTCTAGCCATTGATTCGCTTCTAGCACAGGAATCTGCTGATCTGTAATTAAATGCCGATAGACCACTCCACCATCCCTTGTTTCAAAAGCAAAACGTACTAATCGAAACCGCTTTTTCTCATTTCTCATGGTACACCTCTTTCTGAGCAAGACTACTATGTCTGCCCAGAAAAAGTATACCATGACAGCATCTAAGGGCTACTATTGTCGTTATATTCAACCATATCAGGAATAAATCAAAGCATATTTATATGAACCATTTCAAATTTTAACAAATGAATGTACGAAAAAAAAGATTCTGTAACCATATAATAGTTGCAAAATCTTTTAATCAAGTATATTCAATTTGTTATTGCAATTTAAGAAATATATTCAATATGTATAACATAATGTTTATTAGCTAAAAATGCTTCAAATAAGTCATCTTTTAAACAAATTATCCAATATAATCATATGGATTCACCGCATTTCCATCCACAATAACTTCAAAATGAAGGTGAGGTCCTGTACTATTACCCGTATTCCCCGATTTTGCAATGGTCTCACCTTGACCAACAACTTCGCCATATTCCACCAATAATTTACTATTATGTGCATAACGCGTAGTTATCCCATTTCCATGATCTATATCAACTCTATATCCATAAGCATTATCCCAGCCTGCAAATATAACCTGTCCACCATCAGATGCTTTTACAGTAGTACCTGACGAAACCGCCATATCAAGACCTCTATGTGTCTTCCCCCATCTTGGTCCATAAGATGAAGTTAATCTGTAATAATTTAAAGGCGTTACAAAAAAACCAGCCGGACCATCCTCTGGTACAGGGGCTGTACCAATTAAAACCAATTGGGATACTGGTTCTGTTACTACAAGGCTTTCCATAATCGATTCATTAACGATTTCATCATTAACAATATCAACATCCATCTTCAATAATTCTTTACCCTCTTCACCTTCTTCAGCTATAACTGTCAACCCAGAATATATAGTATTATCCTCTTGATATACTACTTCTGGAGGAATAGAATTTATTTCAGTAGCCTTGTAACAATTAACAATCGATAATTCCGGAATTAACTTCTCAACTACAAGTTTTTCACCAATTTGAAGTGTTTTCTCACGTTTTTCTAACCAAGGATTTAGCTCATAAAGTTCTAAAAGACTCATTTCATTTTTTTCTGCAATTAATGACGCTGAATCGCCTGATTCAATAGTATATTCTGCCGGTTCTGAATTTAACCTCAATAACTCTTCAACCACATTTGTAACATTAGATATATTCTGTGAATCTTTTACCACCGATTCCACAATCACCTTCTCATTAAAATCCAACTTTGCTAAAACTTCGGATGGTTCATAAGATACATCATTGACAATTTCATTATTTCTTGTATATGTAGGATTGGGTCCAGCCATTACAAAGTTTCGTTCAACAATTTCTGCTGATAATGTTGGTATAGCTTCAAAATCAATATTCACATTTTCTCCATCTATAGTCACTTCAATATCTTTTGTATTCTCTGTAGATAATTCTACAACTTTCGTTAAAACCTGTTCTATTTCATCTTCTGACTCAAAATAATATATCTTGTCATCTACAGATAATTCATATATTAACTCTATTGACTCTTTATTCTCTGCTTTAGAATCTTCGTAATAATCGTTATTAAAGACTTGTTTTTCTTGATCTACCGTAGACGATTCAGATTTCGATATCTGTTTATTCATTAAACCGTTACCTGCGAAATCAGCTACTGTAAAACCCATCAATATTATTAGAAGCATTATCCCTATGCCTCCAAATAACCATTTCTTCATCACGTTGTAGTCCTCCATGTTCTTTTTCTCGTCAATGTTTAACTTAAGCAAAATCCATTTTACTTTATCACACTTTTGTGACATTTTCAAGTCAAACCCCAAACCCAAACAAATAATATAAACAAATAAAAAACACTTGACAATTGAATGTCTGTTCAACTATAATAAACTTAACAATTGAACAACCATTCAACCATTAGGTTAGTAAATACTTAAAATTAGGAGGAATATATATGTCTCACGATCACAATCATCATAAACCAAGTAACATAGGAATTGCCTTTTTGCTAAACTTCAGTTTTTCAATCATTGAAATTTTTGGTGGGATACTAACAAACAGTACAGCTATTTTATCAGATGCTGTCCATGATTTAGGCGATAGTCTTGCTCTTGCATTATCCTTTTTTTCTGAACGCTTGAGTAAGAAAGAGCCCACCAAAAAGTACCCATATGGATTTAAAAGATTATCACTTATCGGCGCAATCATAAATATACTTGTTTTGTCTGTAGGTACAGGTTATGTTATATCTGAAGCTATAGCATCCTTTCAAAATCCACAGAAAGTTGATTCTATAGGAATGCTATGGTTGGCTTTTTTAGGTATTGCGATTAATGGTATTGCCGCACTTAGGATGAAAGGCTCAAAGAAAATTCTCGACAAAACTGTTGTCATGCATCTTCTAGAAGACCTTATGGGTTGGGTAGCTGTTCTAGTTGTAAGTATAGTCATATATTTTACTAATTGGTATATATTAGACCCTGTTCTTTCTATGTTCATCGCTCTAGTTATTATACGAAATATATGGATAAACTCAAAACTAGTATTTGGGATTTTGATGCAATCAGTACCAGATGAAGACCTGTATAATGAGCTCAAAGAGCATATTGAATCTATTGAAGGTGTTAAACTTATTGATAACTTCAAACTGTGGAGTTTAGATGGCGAAGAACATATTGCAACCATTACATTATCTGTACTAGTTAATGCTGATGTTCAGAACATTCGACTTAAAACAAAAAGTATACTAAACAAACATAATATTAATCAAACTACAGTTGAAGTCATTGCATAGGAGAATATATCATGGAAAAAAAAACCTCGACAGATTGTACACCAAACGATATAAAAATTGTTGAAACTGTTTCTGAGGAATTGGCAAACTCGCAAAATATTGATACTGTTGCTAATTTTCTAAAAATCATTTCAGATCCAACCAGATTGAAAATAATAATGATTTTAGAAAACCATGAAGTCAGTGTCAATGATATAGCAGTTTTGATGAATATGACTAAATCAGCAGTTTCGCATCAGTTAAAAGTCTTAAAAAATGCAGGATATATTAAGGATCGTCGTTCAGGCAAAAATAAGTATTATTCTCTATTCGATGAGCACATCATGGTTATTATTCACTCCGCATATGACCATGTAAATCATTGTTAGATCAAGAAGTGCTTGTCATGTCAGAGATTATTCCATCTGCAATATGTTCTATTCCCCCTGTTTCCAAGCACAAAATTCATTAAACTATAAAGTGCATTTGCTTCTTTCATGGCACACTTATTTCTGAGCAAGACTATATATCCTGCTCAGAAAAAGTATGGCATGACGACTTTTAACCGTTATACTCAAACATATCAGAAATACGCTGTTGCAATTCAGGAAGCACCGTACCCTCTATCAATGCATACAATCCAGCTAATAATAGGGCTCCAATCACGACAGAAATCAATATTTTGATCGCTGTATCAATAAAAGTTTCCCCTCGATTATCTGCTAGAATCGTTTGAAGTTTAATCATGCCTCTCAAGCTTTTCTCTTTAACTGTACTCATAATTTTCTTCATAATCTCATTGCTCCTTTTCTTTTAATAGTTGTGTAATTATTCATTGAATCTGTAATGGAGGTAATACTCATCAAGTTTAAGCGTAGCAATCTCTATCGTGGTTACGCAGTGAAGAAAACAAAATCACGTCACCAAAAAGTGCGTACAAACCCGCTAATAGCAATGCGCCAATGACAATCGAAATCAAAATTTTGACCGCCGAATCAACCATTCCTTCACCGCTATTTCCTGCTAGAATTGCTCTTCCTTTAATTATTACTTTTACCATTTCCATTTGTGCTTTGTTCATTAACTTTCTCATTTCATTACCTCCGTAAGTTTAAATTTGTTTTTATTTTTAATCGGGACTTTCCCATGATTAAACGTAATAACCAATAATCAGATTAAGTGTTGCAGAAGCTAGAACTGCTCCTATAACTGAAACAATTACCGTAACAATACGGTTGTTCCACTTCTTCTGATCAATTTCATCTGCTGCACTTCTTCTAATGAAGAAATAAATAATCAGCAAAACACCGACAATCGGTGCTAGAACCATTAGCCATGTTGTTACATCTTGAATCAATTTTTCAGTACCTTTGACAATTTGACTGTCCTTAACCGTATCTGCCATAACTGGAACCGTTGACATCATCATCACGACCAGTGTTCCAAAGATTGTCTTTAAAGTATTCCTTGCTTTCATTTTTAGTGGTTTAAGTTTCACCTTGTTCACCGCCTTTCATATTTCGCATATAAACAAAATTCGATTTTTCTTCTTGGGTGTAATACTCCCAAATATTCCATGTATCAATGGCATTAGAAGATTTTCTTACGTTACGTTTTTCTTCTCTTTTTTCACGCACCTTTCTGTTGTGCTCTTTGTCTCCAAGCCCAAATAGGGTATTAAAAAACCACTCCGATAGTTCTGGCAATTGCATCATTGCCGGGTGATTTCTCGAAGTGATTAATGTATATGGTCTATTGATTCGTCTGATCTCATCCACCGTTAATAAAGCTCGGTGAGTCAGATTTACGCTATGGGAACTTGATGGATTAGAATATTTACCATGAGATGAACTCAGAGAATAAGTGGATACGGTATAGTTCCCCAGCTTCTTTGATATTTCATCCAAAGTTCCCAAATCATCTGCCTGAAGATAAAGCCAGGTTTCACAGTTGGATTTAATAGTGCCAGCGACTTCTTTACCATACTTCTCATCCAGTTGCATAAAGCTTTGAAGGAATAAATTGAAGCGAATGCCTCTACCACCACCTACAGTCAGCTTATTTGCAAAATCAGGGATTTTAACAAAGTTACCGAACTCCTCAAGCATGAAGTTCACTCTTCTCTTTAATCGACCACCTCTTTCGTCTGCATTTTTCACCAGTTGCATATAACATTGATTAACAAAGAGACTGGCTAAACTATAATAGGTTGTCTTTTCATCAGGAAGAACAATAAACAGTACCTGCTTGTCTGTTCCCATTTTCCTTAAGTCAAAGTCACTGGCTTCTGACATCGAATGAATGAGTGGGTTTGTAAACAGCCTTAATGTTGTCAGTGCTGAAGTATAAAATGATCCTCTAGTTTTGCTTGGAGCAACTTCACTTATGGCAAGTAAGGCTTTTGCAGGATGATGTGTCGGCATGTTCTTCATGTATTTGATGATAGGCATTGCGCCATCCACCACTTTGCACATCTCACTGATGAAGAAATAGACATTACTCATGTTCTGATACCTTCTATCTTTACCATTACGATTGTCATAAACGACTGCCATAATAGCACTGGCAATGATACTGGCTTCACCGTTGGTCCATATTTTTTCATTATGACTATTCTCCGGTACAAGAGCAGCTGTTAAATCCCATGTGACATCGACTGCTTTTGAAATATCATTTTCATCAATGGCATCGATGACTGGCTGTAAGAAGTTATACCGGTCACTCTTTAGGGGATTTTTAAAATCAATGCAAATAACCTCATAACCAAGGGCTTCAAAATAGGGATAGGTGTAAGTGAAGATTTCACCTTTTGGGTCACTGATAACTAAACTTTCAGCTGAAAGCCCCAGTAGTCCAACCGATTGAAGCACCACTGACCTTGTTTTTCCTGATCGTGTTGCACCAATACAGAGACTATGGGTATCCTCATCAATGTAAAATATCTTTTCTGTATCACCTTCTTGATGAAAACCGACAACAATACCACCTTGGTTTAGCTTGGGGATCGAATATTCCTGCGTATCGGTTTCTGGCAAGTCTTTTTCATTTGACTTTTCATGACCTCTTTCTGATGGTTTTTGAAGGGTTTCTCCTTGGGATAAGCTTTTTTCTTTTGGACAGTTTTCTTTTTCTTCATCCTGCCTGGTCCTTTCCATTAATATTTTTAATTCGTTTTTTCTAAGCTTTATAGATTTAAAGCCTTTGTTCTTTTCTTCTTCTGTGAGCCATCTTGCTGAGCCAAATTGCATCTGTCCTGCTCTAACCGGCGTTGCTATATCAGGAGTAATTGCTTCTAAATCTGATTGATAGGGTTTCATATTGGCCAGATAGAAGTAAATGGAGCACAGAAGGATAAAACCTTGTAAATAGAAAAATAGCGACAAATGTTGACCACTTGCCGCCATACTTTCAAAACATGATTTTATTGGAATAAAGGTGAGCACCTTCATTTTTCCTGATAATAAAAAATGTAGGTTCGTGGAAAAATAAATATTCATCCATAAACCTACAAGAAATATTAGTGCTGATATCATCAGCTTCAGTTGTTTATACTTCATCTTTAAAATCACCTCACAGTTCTATCCCGTCATCAGCAACCATTTCGAGGTCTTCAAGCTTCTCATGGCGTAAAATCTCCGGGACAATCAATTCAATTTTTTCAAGAATAGAACCAATGGCTTTTTCGTCCTTATAATTCAAGTTGCCATTAAGCCCCACATAATTCACAAGGCTTGAATGGATTAATTTTAAGTCCGTTTCACCAAACATCCGATTGGCATTAATGAGTCCTGATCGTTTAGCAAAATCCTCTTTTGCACCTTCAAGACTTGTAAAATAATGCCCTAATGTAACGGAGTTACCATCATAGGTATATCGCCAAGTCACAAATTCAAAGCCATCCTGCATTTTACCCATAGCTAAAACATGTCCATCATGTTCTAAAATTTTACGATAGCCCTCTCTTAGTCCATCCGCCTTCAATGGTTTTAGTTGATTGTAAAGTTCCATTAATTTTGTCATTCAATCGTCCACCTTTCTTTTACATACTGTTTTCACTTTCTTTGTCCCAGTTAAGCCCTTTACCTTTCTTTGATTCTTCAATTTTTTCTTTTAGCGCTTCTCCTTCCAGTGTTGATAATGGATAGTTCTTACCGGTATCTAATGGATCATCCATTTTGACAAGTTGTACTGCCGATAAAAGCATTTCCATTTTATTCTGAGATAGTTTAGCATCCATTCTTTGACTGTTTAATTCAAAAGCTTTTAAGAGTGCTTCTTTTGTAAAATGTTCTGGTGGATACAGCTTTCTATTTCTGCATTTTTTGCCCTCCCCATTTGTAAAAGTAATATATTTTCTAGTATCACTCCAATCCACTTGATAGCCTAATGCCTTCATATTGGCTATGAACTCTTCTTTACTTCTGGCAATCCATTTTACTTTTTTCACTGCTAAAAAGAGTTCATATTTCCAACTATGACCTTTTTCTTTAGAACGGTATTCACCCCGATTCACATGACTGCCTGATTTGCCCTGAGTAATAATTAATCCGTATTTTCTACATATCTCATCAGAATAATCTTTCATCATTTGAAGCTGCTCTGCACTTTGTTTCCACTTTATGCCTGTTTTCTTATTGACGGTGTTTACAACAAAATGGGTGTGAAGATGATCTCTATCTGTATGGACTGCATAAGCAACTTGAAAACCTTTAAAGGTTTCCATTTGAACCAGCTCATCCGCAATTTGTTTGACGATTTCCGGTGTCACCTTATCATAAGGAGCAAAGCTCTGAGTGAAATGAATGTATTGTCTACCCTTTAATTTACTGTATTCCGACTTCGTCATGAAAAACTCATTATAAGCCGTATTTACTTCACAATTGTGACCACCTTTAAGATTTTCATCTGTTTTCGCGGGATTGATAATATATTTTAAAACTCTGTTAAGCGCTGATAGGGTATTGTTTTTCCCGTTAATAAATTCAATAACAGCCATAAGCGCTACATCTCATCTATTTCATGATCTAGTTCATTGGCTAAATCCTTTAAGTCTTCAAGCATCTTCTGACTGAATTCAGATTTAACACCTACAGCCTCATATAGATCAGACAGAGCTTTAATCATCTTTTCGGGGTTCTCTTTAAAAAGTCTTGATTGCCTGATGTCTTGGGATATTAGAAAATCTTGCCCCTCAGCGTACTGTCCCTTAATTACCACATCCACTGCATAAGAACCCTCAGTAATGCCTATGGTGGTATACTTTCCATCTGTCGGTAATTGATTAAAATAATTAGCAGCATCCTTAAGATCATCCATCCATTTACAACCATTTTCATAACGATAAATATGATATTTCATTTGTCATCACCTCTTCCCTTTCACTAATTTACACAACTCATCCCATAGACCGGTGAATGTTTCTCTTGTCTGCGTTAGATTAACTTCTTTGATTTTTCCTTGATGGGCTAATACGGTCAACTGGTTTAAGTTGTTGCCTATTTTCGATAATTGATGATTCATCTCTTTAATGTCATCAAAAAAAATAATCTCCTTGTCCAGTGCGGACAGGGAGACATATTTACTGATTGAATGATTTGATTTTTCAGCTTTCTTTTTTATTTTATTGTATTCGGCTTCTGTTACCCGGAAACCGATAAATTTGGTTTTATTCATTTTTTCACCCAACTCTTTTTCAAATTACTTCTTTATTGTGGATCTATTCATTTATCGCTTGTTCCATCTCATATTCAAGCCTTGCTTCATGCTCCATTTTTCTATCCAAATACTCCATAAAATAATCTATTTTTTTCTTTCTTGTAAATTCTACTTCTTCCTTTTTCTTTTCAATTAAGTAATCATTTGCAGTCTCACTTTCAGTTTTATCAATAAGATTTTCTATACTTCTAGCTCCATCTTCTGAATATGTGATAACTAATTGATTGTAATAAAAGTCAAAGATTTCAATGAAACGTTTCTTATCATTTAATTCATTAAATTTTAGCAGAGATAACACGCGCCCATATTCTTGATTCATAATTGCTTCTTGTTGTTGATTTAAAATAAACGTCTCATATTTGTCTTTACAGGTATTATTAATCTTATCAATAAATTTCTTAACTATATCTCTACACTCAATTTCATTACCATATTCATCTACATCATCCCATGATGAGTATTTTATCTTTTCATGAATACCTTGATTCACATCATATAGATCAACAGCATTTTTTAATAATGATTTTTCAAAATCTATATCTACTTCATATATATCATTGAGAGCACTAAAAACTGAAATTATATTTTCTTGTTTTATGAAATACTCCATATCTCCGGATTCTGATTTCATCATAATTTTTTTCTTAAGTTCATCAAACTCTCTCTCATTTAGTGTATATGCATTGTAAATTTTAATCACATCTGCTCTGACCTCAGACTTAGCTATTAAGTATTCATTGAATTCATTTTCGTTAATCTCCTCATTTGAGTTTATTTTATATATGGTTTTATAAATATTATATTTATCAAAATTCATTGATTTTCTCTTTCCTTCTCTTTCGGGAAAGTAAATATCATAAATAACTGCTTTACATATTTCTAAAATGTCCTTACCTAATTTATTGGCAACAAGGTGCTCTTTCACTCTAATAATTAATTCTACATATTTTAAAAATATTCTCAAATTATAAATATTTCCCACCTTATAACCTTTATCCGAAGATCTTGGCTTTCCAAAGCCAAGATTACCTTCAAGATAAACATTGATAATTTCATCTTCTTCATCTACGGTTTTAGATATATTCTTCATAATTGTATAGAGAATGGTTTTATCGAGTTTATTTAATTCAATAATGTGGTCGATAACTTTCTCTTTATACCTCGAGAATATTTCCTGATCACATTCTGCTATCTCTTTTGTATTACCAACCACAATTATATCAAAATTTCTAGTAGCTCTTTCAATCAAGCCTAGTAAGCTTCTCATTTCAATTGATTCAGATTTTCTCTCGATATCATCAATACATATCACAATTCTTTTATCCGGACTGGTCCATTTCACATCTTCTATGGAAAAGGAATTAACATAATTTTCTACACTGACACCTAAAAATTTATCCCCTATATCATTCAATAAGGTTTTCGCTACTTTTACACCTATACTTTCATCTTTTACATTCTTTAGCCCTGGTATTAAATTAAAAAGCATTGATTTTTCAATATCTCTTACACTTTCTTTTCCAAATATCGACGTATATACTAAGTCGTATTCACTACTAAAACTCTTAAAATAGTCTTGGACAAAGTATGTTTTCCCAATCCCCCAGTTTCCATCTATCAAAATGCATTTTTTCTCATTTATTCCAATTTTAGAATCACTAAAAATTATATCTAAAGCTAAAGAAGCTTGAGTCGTATTCATCTTTGAACCTCCCACATTCATAAATCTATTATTCATTAATAATCAAAGAGGGTTTGGGATACATCCCAACATTCAAGCACACTTTGTTAAACAAAGTGGAAGCTTGCCCTCATGAAAGCAGAGCTTTCTTATTCGGTCTTTGGGGTATTGAAAAATAAGGTTTTTCTCTCTACATCAATCAATATATATCTGAATTGACCATTTCTCTTGTCATCAAACTTGCTAAAATCATACCAGTTAAGATTATAACTTCCGTTCATAATAATTGTCGCTTCCCTATTTTTCATCGTTCCTGCACCTGTATGTTCAGCCCATTTCATGTTTCCAGTTACAACCCTACCATCAGCAATGCTAAAATCAGCACAACAAGTGTTTTCTTTACTGTCCTTTTTCCAGTAACTTGGATCATTCGTTAGCATAATGACATGACCATCTACAAATTTATTATGATCCTGAAGAACTTTTTCAACTCTTACTACATCTTTAAGCAAATCATATTTTCCAAGATCTTGAGCTCCATGATTTTTCAGATGAAATTCTTCCGACTCAAATATGACACTCTTTTTCAAGGTCTTATACTTCAGCTCGATGGGAATATATTGATTCTCATTGATTACCAATATATCAATATGATAAAGCTTATCACCAATTTTATAAGCATGTTCAAGACGAACCTCAACTTCTGGATACTCACGCTGTATTTCCCAGGCTAAAGCAAACTGAAAATCAGCTTCTGAATGAAAAATCTGTCGCTTAGACTTTAATTTATTCATGATTAGATTCATATCTAGATTTATTGCAATCGCCCCCTTTATTATGGTTAATTCTGCTAATACTATTTTCTCATAAACATCAGATTATTTCATCAACTATTGTAAACTTCTTTAATTTCATATGAACTCAATATCCATCTCTTCATCCAACTCTCCAGAAATTTGTTTTTCAATATCTCCATTAAATCTCATATCGATTCCACCTTTGGCGACTAGATAATTCTTTCGATCCAGATTACAAAACAAATCTCTTGGCGTTGTGTACTCATCTTCATAGCCATTAAAAAGATTGAAGGCAAGTCTTACTAAGGCCTTACTACTAGAACACAAATCCACTTGACCATTTGTTAGAATTCCCGGATTAATTTCATGATTCTTAAAGTCATAGATATGTCGAAACTTTGTAAATAAATCTTCATTCCCTCCAATGATATAAAAAAGTGACATTCTCTCTAAATCACTTGGATGGGTTCGGTCTTTTAAAATCATATTTTGAAAATTATAAGCATGATCTTCATTTAAAAAATACATTTGCTGCCTCCTTTCAAAGCTCCATTTCTTCTTCCCAATCCCTTTCCATTGCATAACTTGCTTCTAGCTCTCTTGCTCGACTTTCCTGTTGATTGCTTTTTATAGTTAGTAGGTCTTCATTAAAATCCTTGCCTGTTGGGCTATGCCTTAACAACTTATACTTCTCATGGTATTTCTCATTAAACTGCTGACAAGCAAAATGCCCTGCTTCGTCATTGTCGAGGCAGAGCATAATTCGATTAATTTTAGGATGAAGTTTTAAATAATAATCTAATGCTCGATCAGCTACACCTCCAAGTGAAATCATATGATGTTCAAAAGATTCAATTCCATGATATTGGAGCAAGGTTAAATAACTCATCAGATCAATGGGGGATTCAAAGACGCATACTGTTGTACTACTACCTTCGTAAGAAAAGGGAAATGCCTTATCAGAGTTTTTTACATCTCCCCGATAGGAATTCCCCCTCGTATTGGTACTGCGTACACTGGCGTACTTGGCTTCATGTTTTTCATCATAGCCTACAAAGACACAGCTTCTATGAGTGTTTTCATATAACTTATCTTGGCTGATAAAATCATAGACAGCTTCCTTATCAATACCTCTTGACTGTATGAGATAGGCAATGACATGTTTATAGGTATCATTTTTATCCGGCAATACAAATGGTCCTTTTGCATCATCAATCGGTTTAGGTCTTGGTGTAAAATCACTTTTTTCTGTACCAAGAAGTGTATAGACTGCATCTACCCAGTTCTTGCTTTCCATTTCCATAACAAATTGAATAGGACCACCGCCTGCATCTTTAGAAAACCAATTCCATTTAGCACCGGTTGCATCAATATAAAGTCCACCATAATCTTTGACTTTGTAGGAATTCCCCACCTTCTTAAGACTAAGTCCTATCTTTTCAGCATAGACAATAAGGTTGATGCTATTCGCTTCACTAATTTCTGCTTCAGTAAATCGTTTCAAAGCTTAACACCCCTCATCCATATCACCAAAGTTGATTGTTTCAATATCCCCATCAAAGGTTTGAATCACTCGCTTTAATACATCGATTTTCTCATGTTCTTCTGTAGCAATTTCAAGTTGTTTATGGTGTAGTAAAAATGCTTTAATCCCCTGGTCCATAATATAGTTTTTAATCTTTTCCTTTGTTTCACCTGTTGCACCAAGAATCCACGTAATGGTTTCAGCATTATTTTCTCGAATATGTTCTGTTCTATTATTCATCGATGATCCCTCCTACAATTCCATTTCTTCATCCACTGAAGTATATTCAACCTGCTCTTCTTCAGCTGCTGATAATTTAATAGGTTCATAATTTGCAACATCCATTCTATCGTTTGGTAACACGCCATTTTCTGCCATAGAACTAAAGCTATAACCACCCACAATAATATGATCTAATACTTTAATATCTAAGGGTCTAAAGATATCGACAATCCTTTGTGTTAAAGCGATATCTTCACTAGAAGCTTTTAAGCTCCCACCGGGATGATTGTGAGAAAGCATGATGCTACTGCAATCATTTGCTAGAGCCATTTTAAGGATATCTCTTGGGTATACAACTGCCATATTGGTAGTGCCTTGTGACACTGTCCTAAGCTCAATGATGCTGTTGCTGTTATCTAAAAAGGCAACCAAGAACCTTTCCTTATCTTTTACACCACCAAGTAGTGATGCAAAGTATTTCCCTGAATCATTAGGTGATTTAAAAGTAATTTTCTCATTTTCTTGATCCAACTTCAGCACATTGTAAGAGGCAATGAATTCGTTCAGCTTGTTGATTTTTTCAAGCTGTCTATCATTAGGATCAACAACACCTGGATGTTCTAAGATATTAAAGGGATTATTTTCTTTTGCATAACTTTTTAATTTACTCATTGGGATACCGGTCAGTTTATTTAAACTTTGAAAAAAGCTATCTGAGTATTTTGCTTTTGTTGCCATTTCACTGTCCCCCTTCCAATGCTTCTAATGATTTTACTTTAGCTTCAATCACTTCTTTAAGTGCCTTAATTCTGTCCTTTTCAACCTCTTCAACATCCAAAGCATCAATGCTTGTAAAAAATGCCTGAATGCCTAATTTTTCTACTGCTTTTGTCACTTTCTTTTCTGAGCTTTCCGAGAGCTCCAACACCTCACACATCAGCTCAATGACATTTTCTTGTTTGACATTTTGAATCATTTGTCTAGTCATTAAATTCAACTCCTTCCATTAAAATAGCAGGGGTTTCCCCCTGCTAAACTGTCATTTCTTCATCATCTTCAGTTATCACATCTTCATTAAAATCTTCTTCACTCACTGCTATGCCATCATCTCCTTTGTCCATGTCCAGTTCAGCGTTAAGTTCAAATTGTCGCTTTAACTTTTGCCCTAATGCTTCCTCATACATAAATGGTTTCTCCCATTCTTCCTTGGATTGGGTCATATTTCTTTCATACTCATCAATCTGGCTTTCCGTTTTTTCAATGCGCTTTTCAAGACCATCCAAAAGGTTTTCAAGCCTTACCATGTTACCGTGGGGACTATCTCCAAATTCAACTTCGTACTTTTGCTCTGCATGAAGGCTCATCTTATGCTGACCAAAGAAATTATTCTTTAGGATTAAGAGGTCGAAGCCATTAAATGTTCCCACATGAGTTTCCTTATCTGGCTCAATCCTTGAAAGTAACACTTGAAGATATGTTCCGGCTTTTTCCCTTTCGTCAAAAAACTTACCATCAACATTGATTTGAAACTCTTCTGTCTTGTTCATATCTCGCCTACTGATGTCTTTAATCAAGCCTTCAAGACGCTGTTTTGCCAGTTGAATCAGCTTAGGATATTTGTAGGTGAAATTATCCTCCATGGCATACCTTCTACTGTTGAATTCAGACTTTAAAAGACTTAAACGACTGACTTCATTATCAATATCCATCTTTTCTTTAATCAAAGGGTTCCCTGTTGCCAGGGCTTTAACTTCTGCAAATGAAAGTACCGTTTCATCAATATCCTCAGCATTTCTTGCAACAGATTTGCTGGTCATAATTTGGCTGATAAAGCGCTGTTTGTTCTCAACAATTTGCCACAAATAGCTGTCAAATGTTGATTTTGTCACGTATTTATAGATGTTTACAGCTTCATTTTGATTGCCTTGTCTTAAGATTCTTCCTTCCCTCTGCTCCAGATCACTTGGCCGCCACGGACAGTCTAAATGATGAAGTGCAATTAAACGGTCCTGTATATTAGTTCCAGTCCCCATCTTAGCAGTTGACCCAAGGATAATGCGCTTATTGCCACTACGCATATCTGCAAATAGAGTTTCTCTTTGCGCTTCACTATTGGCATCATGTATGAAACAGACTTCTTTTTCTGGAATACCTCTCTTTATCAATTCATCCTTGATATAAGGGTATACAGAAAAACGCCCATCTGAATTAGGCGTTCCTACATCACAAAATATAATTTGTGTTCCTTTAAAAGTATGGCTCTCCTTATATTCTTCAAAGACCTTATCAATACACTGATTGACTTTACTATCTGCTTCATTAGGTGCTTCATCATAAAGCAGTCTTGGGTCAAGTCCCAAAAGTCTTGCTTCATTGGTGACGGGTAGGCAACCAGCGAGGTAACTATTTCAGTCCCTTTTCTGTCTGCCCCCCTCCAAACCGTGCTTGCAACTTTCACTGCACACGGCTCTCCAGTAACTTTATTTCAAACAACCATTATGAATATTGTTATGACATTTTCTACAGACTACAAGCGTTTTTCTTCTTCTCGTAGCCATAATTTGTATCCATACTGGTTTTGTGGATTTCCCTTTCGTATTTAGGTCAGATAATTTTCTAACATGATGAACTTCTATATCCTCTGTAGACCCACATAATTCACATGTATCTGCGAGTATTCTTTTAAGAAGTTCCGTTCTACCTCCCCAAACTTGATAAGGTGTATCATCAATAACTGTTTTCCTTTTATGTGTTAGTGATATTCCTCCAAATTGCGCTTCTAATGGCTTTTTATTTTCTCGCTCTACAACAACCTTTATACATTTTAAAGTTTTTCCCGTTTTCTTATCAGTAACTTCACAAGCATACTTCTTCTTCATTTTTTTCATAGAAGACTTATGCTTGTATGCAAGAGTTTTTAATAATGACCCTTGCATAATCCATAAAAGTTGATGTAACCACGATACATTTTGCGCCATCAGATAATACTGAACTACACCACGAAATTCTTGTCCATATCTTGCAACAATGGAAAAATCATCGTCGTGTAGTAGTTTTCCTAGATGAATTGTTTTACCATTCTTCATATAGTTAGCACATTTCTTATTAATCACTTCAGCAGGCACGAAAAGTGCCACAACCCCATTTGCTCCACGTCTACCTGTAGAATCAACATAGTCATTAGCTTTTTGTACTTTAACGTCATAACCTAAGAATCTTGCAGCTGTTGTTGTCGCATGAGTTATCAACGTCTTTTCTTCTGATAAATTCAGCTTTAAGTTTGTTTTTAACCATGATGCAATTTCTACTTTAATATCCTCAGCTTCGCTTTTTGACCCGTTGAATCCTAAAAGAAAATCGTCCGCATATCTTACGTATCTCAGCCTTCTGTAGTCTGCGTTTTTAGTGTCAATAGACGGCATCTTTCGCCTTTCTATTTTCAAATCCCTTGCAGATATGAAGTCATTGTTCTTTTTACACTTGGCGATTTCTCGGTTCAGTTTGCTATATTCTGGGTTTGCTATTTGCCTTTTCCCCTTGGTATACTTTGGTATCAATTCTGTCTTAACGAAATTATCAAATTCATTAAGGTAAATGTTTGCTAGCAAAGGACTTATAACGCCGCCCTGTGGTGTTCCACTTAGCGTTTTATTATATTTCCAGTCCTCTTGATATCCAGCTTCTAAGAGATTTTGCACTAGTCTTAAGAATCGATTGTCTTTAATAGACTTTGACAAAATCCCTATCATAACTTCATGATTTATTGTGTCAAAATACTTAGATATGTCACCTTCAATAAACCATTTTGTCCCTTTCCAAACTTGAATTTCCGATAATGCAGTATGACATCCTCTCTGTGGTCTAAAACCATGAGAACTATCACTAAACTGTGGCTCATAATATGCCTCTAAAATCATACGAATAACTTCTTGTAATAACTTGTCACGCCAGGTTGGAATACCAAGTGGACGCTTCTTTCCGTTTTTCTTTGGAATATACACACGTCTAGTCGGAGTCCATTTATATCTTTCATGACGGATATCATCAATTAGTTCTTCGATTTTTCTTATTGACATTCCATCAACCGTTTCATTTGTTGCACCTTCTGTCATAGACCCACTATTTGGGTATAGCTTTGAATAAGCTATCAGGTACAACTCCTTGTTGTACAGCGATTTGTAAAGTCTTTCCAATGGCAGTTTTTGACTACCTCTTGTTTGAATGACTGCTAAAATAGTTTTGGCTTCACGCATCTCACGCACCTAGTCCTTTCTAAAACAATCAAAGTTACCTGTTGCCCTTCGCCTTGTACAAGGCTTTCCCTTGCTCTGACTACTATGGCAACTCCGTTACCTTAGAGCTCTCGCCCCTTAGGCAATCCTGCAATCCGTCAAAAATGTACTATAGTATCCTTTAGGTTCCTTACTCATTCTTTTAATTACACTCACCGTGTACTCTTTCATCATACGAAGTTAATTGCCACAAAATAACAGAAGCAACTATATGATGACATCGGGTTGAAATCAATTTTGATTTCCAATCGCTTTCCGAAGGGCGATGCTATGCACCAAGTCAGAATTAAGGTTCAGGCAATCCAGCTTTAACCATGGGATACGGAACTTGCGGAGCATCATTCTATCGCGACTAAGAATTTATCCGCTTTACCAGTATGCTATTGTCCTCTTTGTGTTTCCACGCCAAGTGAACTGGTTATTCCTATTATTTACTTCGAATAATTTCCCCTTAGGGGAGATACATTTTTGCGTTTAACAGCGCACTATCTTTAGCATGTTGTCGATCCTTGGATCAACCATCCCATTTCGAATATCACTTGCCCTTTCAACAAAGCTTTCCATGATCTCTTTTGTAAAATCACTGGACTCTGCTGAAATCAACTTATGTTTGTCTCCCTTTAATTTAGGAATAGGTAACTTAAGCATGTCTGCTGTTTTAACATCTGCCATGTTTTTAAATATCGTCATGAGTTCCGGTAAATTTGAAAACTTAGCAAATCTACTTTTATAGCGATAGCCTGTACCTTCAGGCGCTAGTTCAAGACTTGAAACCACTTCTCCAAACTGTGCTGCCCATGCATCAAAGTGATGGATACCTCTTGCTTCAAGCTCCTTATTTTGAATATACCTTTGCATAACATACATTTCAGTCATGCTATTACTGATGGGTGTACCAGTCGCAAAGATGACGCCACGTCCTTGATTGATTTCTTGGATATACTGGGTTTTCATGAGCATATCCATGGATTTTTTACTACGTGTATTGGAGATTCCCGCAACATTTCTTATCTTTGAAAATACAGCACAGTTCTTAAAATAATGAGCTTCATCTACATAAACACAATCTATTCCAAGTTCTTCAAAGTTAATCACATCATCTTTGGGGCTGTCGTGAAGTCGTTTGATTTCAGCTGTTAGTGATAGCTTGAGTTTTTCCATCTGCTTGATACTCCAGTTTTCGCCATTACTCTTTTTTGCATCAGCAATAGCAGCAGAGATATCATTGATCTGCCTGTGAATCATTTCTTCCTGACGTTCTTTCGAAACAGGGATTTTCTCGAATTGCGAGTGCCCCATAATAACAGCATCATAAGCGCCAGTAGCAATACGACTAACAAAACGTCTTCGATTGGATTTTTGAAAATCTTTCTTTGTGGTGACTAGAATATTAGCCGATGGATAAAGCCTTAAGAACTCACTGCCGATATGCTGTGTTAAATGATTTGGTACAACAAGAACTGCTTTATTAATCAGTCCCAGTCGCTTTTGCTCCATACAGCTGGCAACCATTTCGAAAGTCTTACCAGCACCTACTGAATGTGCTAGAAGTGTACTGCCACCATAGATAATCCTTGCAATGGCAGCTGTTTGGTGTTCTCTTAATTTAATGTCCGGATTCATCCCTGGCAATTTTAAATGACTACCATCATATTCTCTAAGGCGGATATTGTTATAGTGCTGATTATAATAATCTACATACTTTTTACGTCTCTCTGGATCTTTAAATAACCATTCTTTAAAGGCTTGTTTTAATAGCGATTGTTTTTCTCTTGCTAGCATGGTCTCTTTTTTGTTGATGACATATTTGACAATGTCTCCATCTTCAACACGGTCTTTAACCGTAGAATTTCTAAGATTCAAGCTGTCTTCAATGATGTAGTAAGCATTAATTCTAGATGTACCAAAGGTTTCTTTAGCTGAAACCGAATACCCATCTAATCCTTTGTTCTCAACTGCAAAGCTTGCATTGTAATTGTTATAGTGCACTTTGATTTCATTTCTGCCACCGGTATTGTGATAATATCTCGGTGTTTTCAAGGTTTCATAGATAAACTGCTCATAATCTACTGGTTCAATCCATGTGGTTCCTAACCGCACATCAATATCACTGGCCTCAAGATCAATGGGTTGTACTTTTTCTAGGGCAGGAACATTCTTTGAAAAGAGTTCCGGATTCATATCCGCAAAGACTTTGGCAAATTTAAGCTTTTGTCTCACATCACCCGAGAGATACTCATCAGCTGTTTCCCAACCTCTCAAAACATCATTTTCATCATACTTTTCAGGGTTCAAATAAATACCTTGTTCAAGTTCCTTAATGATGACTTCTGCTTCTTCATCATAAAGCTCAGCCATAAATGGAATATCCACCATACCTTTTTCATTTAAGGATGCTGTTAATGCTTCAAATGCAGAATCTACATCCGTTATGGATTCATATGGCTTAATGGTTCTTTTGGTAAACATATCTGCCTTTGTGACATGATGATCTTCATCCTCCACTTCTAGAGAACATAAAAGCGGATAGTCATTGTCATCACGGAAGGCACTGGCATTGGGTCTTGAAGTAATATAATCATAGTCTTTAACAAATGCATCATAGATTTGATTTAACTGGTCTTGAGCCTTTTCAAGTGATTCTTTCGTGCAGCCTTCGGTTTGAAGCGTAATGATTTCTCTTGTTATGTCCCGAACTGCCATCATGCCTTGAATTCGTTCAAGGGTTTTACCGGTATAATCCATTCGTCTCATGATAGAATTCTCACGGTAATAGAGTTTGTCATCAATGAAGGCATAGCAATAATTCTTGTACTTAGGATCGGCTGGTATGTCATTGCTGTCCTCTTTTTTCTCCTGCTCATAATAACCGATTTCAGCTTGTAGATGAGACACAGCTTCTGATAGAGCTTCTTCAAGATTAAAGTTACTATCTGTATTTACACACGTGGTATAACGACTGTCTCTACCAAACATCCTTTCATCAAATATCATTTCACCAAGCATCATATGGGGATGGTCAATGAAATATTGATTGACGGGGACCCCATTTTCATTATCTATAACCGATAACCAAGTTGGTATTTCAACCGACCGGCGTTCTCTTTTTTTTAGAAAAAGAATATCTGCAGTTACATCGGTATTGGCATTTTCCTTAAATGCTGTATTAGGTAATCGTATAGCACCAATTAATTCAGCTCTTTCAGCAATATACTTCCTGACAGCTTGATCTTTTTTATCCATGGTTCCCTTACTGGTAACAAAGGCAATGATGCCACCAGGTCGTACTTTATCTAGGGTTTTTGCAAAGAAATAATCATGGATCATGAAGTTATGCTTATCATAAAGTCTGTCATATACCTTGTAATTCCCAAAAGGTACATTGCCAATGGCTACATCAAAAAAGTTGTCTTCAAACTGTGTTTCTTCATAACCTTTGACTTGAATCTGCGCTTTCTGATAGAGCTGCCTTGCAATACGTCCGGATACATCATCTAGTTCAACCCCAAAAAGTTTTGACTTGTTCATAGAATCAGGAAGGTGGGAAAAGAAATTACCAACACCTAAGGAAGGTTCCAAGATGTTTCCCTTTTTAAAACCAAACTGATCAAGTGCCTGATAAATACTTTGAATGACAACAGAGGATGTATAGTGGGCATTAGGCGTTGACGCTTTTGCACTATCATATTCTTCTTGTGACAACAGTTTTTTTAGTTCACCGTATTCATTGCTCCAACCACTTGCCCCTATATCAAAAGCTTGTGGCATACCACCCCAACCAACATATCTGGCTAATATGGACTGTTCTTTGTCCGTGGCCATACGGTTTTCTGTTTCAATAACTTTTAGCGTCTTAATCGCTTCAACGTTGGTTCTGAATTTTGTTTTTAGCCCACCAATACCGATTTCATCTTCAGGTGAAAATTGATAATTGATTTTTTTAGATTGTAGCCTTTCTTGATTTTCATCTTCAACTGGACCAATGGATACAATGCCCCACTTTTCTTCTTCCGTCAGTGGTTTCTCATCGGGCAGATAATCTAAAACAAAATCAACACTTTCTTTTCTGAAAATTGGATAACCGGTTTGCCCTGCAAAGGTTAAATCCATAAGAGATACCGCATTGTTATCATAGTCAATGGATTCGATTTGAAATTTCCTTCCCTCAATATCCACTTCCATGCCAATTTCTAAGGGGTACTCATGGAGATCCTCATCTTCTAGGTCCAATAAATCATCCGTTCCCGAAGATGCTTCAACAAGGATTTCATGACCTTTATCATCAAATGTTGGTTCTTCATTTTCTTCATCAATATCCTCTGAGTAATAAGCCTTATAAACAATGTGACCTTGTCTAGCAATATTCGATAACCAATCTTTGAGAAAGACATTTAATTCATCTTCTAAATCAGGATTAATTAACTCATCTCCTTGATAGGCTTCATGATAGATTGCCATGTTATCTTGCTTAAAGGTTGCTGCTGTTAATGTCTTTTGATTATGATCCACAATGAGTTCCATATCCGGATCACTCATCAAGTCTCCATTTTGTTCATAATAATGGGATAGAGAGATTCTATTCTCATAGAGCTTTTCAATAACAAGATCCATAAAGCCAGGGGCTTTTAGCTTCATATAGCTATAACGTCCATTTAAGATACCTGGGGCAATCTTCATTAGCTTTTTATAGTTCTCATGTGTAACGTTATCTTCAGCGTAATTGATGTCAAATAAAGTTGGTTGATACACTGCCCTTCTTGTTGGTGGATTATCATTCTTATACCGAGGTTCAAAGTACTTACCATTATCCATTAAGGCCTCAATACCGGAAGCAACTTTAGCCCAAGACAAATGAATTTTTTTATCAGATTTATATAAATCAATGGTAATCCCTTTACTGTCGTGATTTTCAAAACCACTTAGATCATCAGTGAATGTAACAGAACCACCACCAGTACCATATTCATTTTTTAGAAAGTCTGCTCTTTCTTTTGCAGTATGTTCTTCTGAAAAGAAATCAACAATTCGCTGTTTTCCACCTTCAAAGCCAGAACCTCTTAGAAGCACCGTTTCAATAAGCTCATCATCTGTTAGCTCCATTAAAAAAGAGCTACGCTCTGGCAGCTCTAAATCTTTAGCTATCTCTCCTTGAAGATGATTTCTTTCAGAATGATCTCTTCCGCTCTCGTTCTGATCATCTCCCTGTGACGATAAGTCTGATAGGTGTTGGTCGGATCTTGAATCGGCTCTTTCTGTAGCATCTGCTCCTGAAGTTTCTCCATCCTCTCCCATGCTTCCTCGTTCACTTGATGCATCAGTGGAAGCAGCGTCCCTTCTGTCACTAGATAATTGTACCGATTGATATGTTCCTCTTTCAGGTAATTGATTGCCATCTGCCCGTACTTCCCTAATGGCTTCTTGTCGTAGCTTTTTTCCCTCGATATTTGAATCTGAGGATGATAAATCCCTTGTACTTCCTGATAACTGAGTTCCATGGGTTTCATTGACATTCACACTCCTTTTTTCTTTTTTGATGGTTTTAATTTCTCTTTCAACTTCTCTTAAAAGCTGTTCTGAGATGGTACTTGTCAAATAGCCTAATCTTAAGGTTAGTGCTTTGGTATCAAAATCTGTTACTGTATTAAATGGGTTTAAATTACTTAGCTTAGGTTCTTCAATACCTGATCGAATGGCTGTCATATACTCTACACTATCCATAAGAGACTGCATAAACTGCCTTGTAACGCCTTCAATAGGTAATCCCGATAGTTTGGTCTTAGATAGCTCTTTTTCAACCCCATGCTGAATATCTGAGGCATATGCAAGGACAGATTCATGGGTCCGCCTTGCAATCCATTCTGACAAGGTATTCGCTTTGAAGCTTTCTAACAACTGCGATTCTAATGCTTCGTTTAATTGCCATACTTTAGGAATAGTATGTGGCTGACCATGGGTATCTTCAATATCAAATAGATATTTTAGTTTTAAATAAGCACTTTGATCATCAAAGACTGCTATACTCTTAGCGCCCCTGTTGATCCACCTGCCGATACGACGGTTCCAGATTTCCATATCAGCAACTAATGTAGCTTCCGGTCTTTGGGCATATATAAGCACGGCGTTATTAAAACTGTGTTTATATATCCTTGCGTGAAAGGTTAAAAAGTCTTTCCAGGCCTGCTCATCTTGCATGATTTCTTTCAAGATATAATCATAAATTTCTTTGATTTCTGTCAGTCTACTCAATCATCTCCTCCCCCTCCTCAATATCATGTAATTGGTTTTTCATCTGGCTAAAGTAAAATTCCAGTGCTTTTTCAATTGTTTTTTCAATAGCCTTCTTATCCTCATTTGGATTAAAATATTTTGATATGATTGTCGGTTCAAGCTTAAATGGTTTCACTTTACCTGTGCTTTTAAGCATATCGCCACTGATAATCTTTTGGGCTGTATTCCAATTAAGATTGCCTTCTTTCTCATATTTTCTTAAAAGAGCAGCCTTTTTCATATCTACTTTAAAGGTGTTTTCAGAAATAATGGCCTCCACCATTTCTTGATTTTCCTGTGATAGATAAGAAAGGTCAACTCCCGCTCGCATGGCAATTTTACCTTCATCAACTAAGTCTTTTAATGGAGCACTTAATTCGTTGATACGTAAATAACGGGATACCGAACGAGAGGACAAATCATATTTTTCACCAATTTCTTTTTTTGTATCTAACTTCGTGCCCACTGGGCATGAAGTTAAATCTTCCATTGAATTAGGCGCTTTAGACAACTTCTCAATCTCACTTAGTAAATCTGTTCTGACACCTTGACTTTTCATTACACTGTGTCTAGTAGCAAGAACTGTAGCTCTTTCTGAGTGCGCAAGTTCTGAAAAAGAACGTTGCATTAGATTTGTTTCTGTGACAATGAGTGTCGCTTCTTCTTCAGTGAGTCCTTCTTTTATTACCGTTGGAATCTCAGTTAACCCGGATTCTTTAGCAGCATTAACTCTGTTGTGACCAGATAATATTTCAAACTTGTCATCAATTTTCCTAACAACAATAGGAACAATCACACCATAGTTTTTAATACTCTCAACCATGTCATTAAATCGGTCTCCTTCATAAAGCTTGAATGGATGATTCCTAAAAGGGATAAGATCGTTAAGCCTTAATGACGTAGTGCCATCTGTTTTTTCAGATGGCACTTCACTATGATCTTCACCAAATATTGAGGCAAAGGTTTCAACTTTTTTCATTTTTGTTTTATCCATTAGTAATCAACTCCTTTGTTAGTTCCTGATAAGCAACAGCTGCCTTGTTCGTTGGCATATAATCTACAATACATTTACTTTGAAGATTGGCTTCTCCTACTTTTACTGATTTAGGAATTCTAATATCAAACACTTTGATATGCTCACCATAAGCTTCATCCACCATTTCAATCATGTTCTTGGATAGATTGGTTCTTTCATCAAACATAGTTAGTAGAATGCCTTCAAAAGTAATCCTTGGATTAATTCGGCGCTTTATCTTCATAATCGTTTGAAGTAACAACTCTAGGCCTTTTACCGATAGGTACTCCGGGGTTGCCGGAATCAACACACTGTCACAAGCAGCTAGTACATTTAATGTCATTAAACCTAATGATGGGGCTGAATCCACAATAATGTAGTCATAATCAGGTCTAAGCTGTTCTGTGATTGTTTTTAGAACATATTCCCTACTCATCGTACTGACCAAGTTCATTTCAATAGCTGACATTTCAATACTACTTGGGATAACATCAACGCCGTCCCTATTTAGTATGTAGTTCTCTTTTAGTGGTAGATCATCTTCATTCATAACAGCCATCATCAAATGGTACAGTGTCGTATTAAGTGTTTCAGGTTTTACAATACCAAAACAATCAGTCATTGAAGCTTGATTGTCTGTATCAATTGCGAGTACCTTGTAACCCTCCTTTGCTAAAATCGTTGCTAAATTCCTACAAGTCGTACTTTTTGCTACCCCACCTTTTTGGGATGCTACAGCTATAATTTTACTCATGATTTTTTTACTCCTTTCTGACATTCACTTTATAATTTGATAATACACTTATTGATTTATTCAAGCAAGATTTCACTTATTTTACATTTAACGAATCAAATAATCAAATAATCTGGCAATTAGATTGCAGATATTCATTAATAGGTGTATTATTTAACTTAGGCAGGTGATAATTAATGAAATTAACGATGGGTGAGAAAATTCGAATTTTACTGAAGAGAAAAAATGTAACGATAATAGAACTTAGCAAAAGACTTGGAACTACAAATCAGAACATGGCAAATAAATTCAAAAGAGATAACTTCTCGATGAATGAATTAGAAGAGATTGCAAAGACTTTGGATTGTGAGTTCGAGGGATATTTTGTTGATAAGAACGGGAATAAGATATAATACTCTTTTTCGCTAGTTATCAATGTTATTATTGAATAGTTTTGGCAACTGATGTATAATTGCTAGATGGTTTTAATACTTTTCATGTTAAGAAAGAGGTGAGATATATGGATAGTGGTCCTGAACATAGTTGTTACAACCAAAATTTAATAAAGCACCTTAATCCTATCTATATGATTACCTTTATGTATACTTGATTATATCTTGTATTAATCCCGTATACTAAGTTTACTGTGAGAAAAAATGCTTGAGACACGTAATCATAAAGATCGCTTTTGTGTGCTCACATTATTCTAAGTATTGAAAGGAGATTATTATGATCAAGTATTTTAAAACACTCAATGAATCTTTAATCCAATTAAATGAAATTCAAGATAACATCTGGATTAATATGATTAAACCAACAGAGGAAGAAATCAATATAATAAGTAATTCATTTTCAATTCCACAAGACCATTTACGAGCAGCTCTTGATGAGGAGGAACGATCAAGAATAGAAGTAGATGAGAACTGTACGCTCATTCTAGTAGATGTTCCATTTTTTGAAGAAAATGATGGATCAAAGATTTATACAACATTACCTATGGGAATCATTTTATCAGGTGAAAATATTATAACAGTATGCCTAAAGGCAATCCCATTACTAAATGATTTCATGTCTGGTAAAATTAAAAGTTTCTACACTTTCAAGAAAAGTCGATTTATACTTCAATTACTTTTCAAAAATGCAACTTATTACCTTCAATATTTGAAACAAATTGATCGCATGAGCCTTAATATTGAACGTGAACTGCATAAATCTATGAAAAACAAAGAATTAATTCAACTTCTGGATTTAGAGAAAAGCTTAGTTTATTTTTCTACTTCTTTAAGAAGTAATGAAATTGTTCTTGAAAAAATGCTCAAACTTGATGCAATTAAAAAATATCCTGAAGATGAAGATTTACTTGAAGATGTTATTATTGAAAATAAGCAAGCTATTGAAATGGCCAATATCTATAGCAATATTTTAAGCGGAATGATGGACGCTTTTGCTTCTATTATTTCAAACAATCTAAACATTGTAATGAAGTTTTTAACCTCAGTGACAATTGTACTTACTATTCCTACAATGATTGCAAGCTTTTTTGGAATGAATGTACCTGTTCCTTTATCTATGCAGCCTTATGCGTTTATTATAATAATCGCAATTTCTTTAGGGTTATCAACTATTCTGGCTCTTTTCATGGTAAAGAAAAAAATGTTTTGACATGTTGAAAATTAATACTGATTATGATAAATTCATATTATTGGGAATGAAGATCTCCCTAAGCTTAGCTTGAACCGCAAATTTGCTGATGACTTCTGTGATTTTTTATTTTCACAGACTCATCAGCTTTTTTATTATAGGGTCAATTCCCCTAACTGCGGGTGTATTAGCTGGTAATACCATATTGACAGTAGCTGTTTTGGCAATTATGATTACTGCTCCATTGGGCGCCATTGGTATTGATCATTTGCATAGCCGATTGTTAAAAAAGATGATTAATAATATAAATTTAGATAATGAAATGCCCTAGATTCTACTAATTGAATCTAGGGCATTTCATTATCTAAATTTCCATTTTTGAACCTCAAAATCTACTGTTGGTAGACGTGTTCCCACGTACCATGTCATATTGCGATTTTGATTTTGATACTCCTTTTTAGGTCTTTTTGGGGGTAATTTTCGCTACTTTTGCTAAAACTAAAGAAGTCATAAAAGTGCTTAAACTCCAGTAAAATCAAGGGTTCTGTCGTTGTAGTCGTACCACCGTCTCCACATGAATCGTATGCGGAAACATGTCAACCATACTCCATTTAACCACCTCATAACCGGCATCCATGAACAGTGCCAGATCTCTGGCTAAGGATGTTGGTTTACATGATACGTAGACGATGTTATCGACACCGAAGTCGATGATCTTGGGCATGGCTTTGGGATGGATGCCGTCTCTTGGTGGGTCTAGGACGATGGTGTCCGGTTTGTCTGTTAGTTCGTCGATGACCATCAATACATCACCGGCGATGAACTCGCAGTTGCTTAGACCATTGAGCTTGGCATTGACTTTGGCCGCTTCTACGGCTTCTTTTACAATCTCAACGCCTACTGTTTTCTTGGCTACCGGTGCTAGCATCTGTGTGATGGTGCCGGTGCCTGAATAGAGGTCGAATATGACTTTGTCTTTGGTCTCTCCAACATAATCCCTGACCACTTCGTAGAGCTTCTCAGCACCTAGGGTATTGGTTTGGAAAAAGGAAAAGGGGGATATCTTGAAGTTCAGTCCAAGTAGGCTTTCATCCATATGTTCTTCGCCGTAGAGAATCTTCATATCATCCACCTTAACCGCATCTGAGAGTTGATCGGTGATGGTATGGATGATGCCTTTGATCTCATGTTCCAGATCAAGGGCTCTTAGCTTATCCACATAAAGCTGCAGATCCGGTTCTAATTGAGATGAAGTGACAAGGTTAATCTGTAGTTGGGATGACCTTACGCCACGCCTCACGACAAGATACCTAAGATAGCCTTCATGGGTACGCTTATGATAAAAAGGCAGATCAAGCTCTGTAAAAAGGTCCAGCGTCGCCTGAACAACTTTGTTAAAATCATCATGGATAATCTGACATTCCGTGGCGTTTACGATATCGTACATACTGCCTCGCTTATGAAGGCCAAGTGCTAAGGGACCGTCAATGTAGGCATTCCCAAAGGAATATTCCATTTTGTTTCGGTATTCATAGATCTGTGGACTTGATATGATGCCTTCGTAGCGATCTACGATTCCTAGAGGCTTAAGTAGATTCTGAACCTGTTCCACCTTTAGCTTCAGCTGTTCTTCGTAGGGTAGAGATTGATATAGGCAACCGCCACATAATCCGAAGACTTCACAGGCTCCTAGAATCTCTGTAGGTGCTTTCTCAAGTACTTCTAGAAGTCTGGCTTCAATTCTGTTTTTACGTTTTTTATTGACGACCGCACGTACCTTTTGTCCGGGTAGGGCGTTTTTTACCGTCACTTTGTAATCACCAATCTCTATGATGCCTTTATTGGGGAATTCGACTCTGCTGATGTATGCTTCTAGTACGTCTTTTTTATTCATCTATTCACCATAGGTTAAAGTGTCAAAACTATATAGTTGAACTTTTACATACAATATATAGTTATGAGTGTATCAACATAACCTATATGTTATATGTAATTTAGAGAAACTTAGTTCTGACACTTTAACAACCTTTTCTGATTATCAAAAATATAGGACTGACATTTGTCAGCCCCATGTATAGATTCTTATTCTTCTTCGTCTGTCTCAAATTCTTCGTCATAGTCTTCATCATAATCGATGTCTTCAAAGTCTTCATCATCATCATAATCAAATTCATCACTATATTCAAAGAAGAATTTGTACACTGCGAAGGCAATGCCTGCTACAGCTACGACGGTAAGTAGAACGATCAACCAAGTGTAGTCTTTCTTCTTTTGCATAAAACCACTTCTTGGATCTAGTTTTTGTAATAAGTCTGACAGTTGTTGTACTTTTTCCGCTTCTGCTTTTTTTAATTGTTCAAACATATGCTCACACCCTTCTATAAAATATTAACTGTTGATTAAAGGTTCAAAACTAAGCTTCACTAGATTCACATATATATGTAAAAGTCCAACTATATAGTTTTTACACCTTAACCCATTGTTACAACTATTCTAATTATATCATTCTTTTTAGTTTTGTACATAAGTTTTACGAATATACTACATTTTTTTGAGGCCTGATAATCTTGCCAATAATTTCTTAGTCCCAACACTTGGAAAATTCACCGTTACCTGATGATCTGCACCACCCGGTCCAATCTCCATCACTTGTCCGATACCAAACTTCATATGTTTAACCAAGTCGCCTACGCCGTAATCCAGCGTAATGTTCTCATTCTGTGGTAATGCTTTAGCCGGTTGCTTGGCTTGATAAGGGGCATTGGTAAAGAAACTACGATCCCTTTGCTTGGGTAGTACGGATGTGTTGGAAATATTGCTCTTAGAAAAAAGGTCACTATTATGGTCTTCTTTGTCACTTGCTAATTCTATTGTCTGGCTTGAATCCAACAAATCACTTGGGATTTCTCTTACAAATCTAGAAAGTGCATTGTACTGAGTGCGCCCATGGGTCATCCTTGATTTGGAAGCTATGATGACCAACTCTTCTTCCGCTCTGGTTATACCCACATAACAAAGGCGACGTTCTTCCTCAATATCTTCTTCACTACCGGTAGAAATGCTCATATAGCTTGGGAAAAGTCCATCTTCCATGCCGGTTAAGAATACAGTCGGGAATTCTAGCCCTTTAGCGCTGTGTAAAGTCATTAGAACCACCACTTCATTGCTCTCAACTAGGTTGTCAATATCGGCAACTAGAGCTACTTCTTCTAGAAAACCGGATAAAGTCGGTTCTTCGTCTTCTTCCTTCTTCTTATTAACATAATCGGCCAACTTGGATATAAGTTCACCAATGTTCTCGATTCTGGACTTGGCCTCATCCGTACCTTCATCTTCTAATTCTTTAATATAGTTAGTGCGCTTTAGCACTTCCTCCATAAAATCCATGAGCGACATGGTTTCCATCTCAGCTTTAAGTGACAAGATGAGATTCTTGAAGCCTTTGATCTTCAGGCTAGCTCTTGCCAGTCCCGGTATATTGTCGGATTCTTTGATGGCTTCAAAAAGACTGATGCCGATATCGTTGGCATAGCTCTCAAGCTTATCCACCGTGGTATCACCAATACCTCTTCTTGGCACGTTGATGACCCTTTTGATCGCCAGATTATCGATGCTGTTGTTAATCAGTCTAAGATAAGCCAGTACGTCTTTGATCTCTTTTCTCTGGTAGAATGATGTTCCGCCAAAGATCTTATAAGGTACATTTTCATAAATCAGACGTTCTTCTAAAACCCTTGACTGGGCATTGGTTCTATATAAGATCGCATGATCGTTATAGCCTTTGTTGTCGTTTTTTATGTTGTTTTGGATATGATTTACAACCAGTCTTGCCTCTTCTTTTTCATTGTCCACATGGTGAAATAAAATTAAACTGCCTGTATCATTGTCCGTCCACAAACGCTTTGCTTTTCTTTTCTCATTGTTCTTGATCACATGATTGGCTGCATCTAAGATGGTCTTGCTTGAACGGTAGTTCTGTTCCAGCTTAATGACTTTGGCCCCTTTGTATACCTTCTCAAAATCTAAGATGTTGGTGATGTCCGCACCACGGAATTTGTAGATGGACTGATCATCGTCACCCACCACACATAAGTTCTTGTAATGGCCCGCCAATTGGGATATGAGCTTAAACTGAACCCCGTTGGTATCTTGATATTCATCCACCATAATGTATTTGAATCTGTTTTGGAATTTCTCTAATATGTCCGGTCTCAGTCTAAAAAGTTCGACGGTCTGGAAAAGTAAGTCGTCAAAGTCCAGAGCGTTGTTTCTCTTCAAACGGTCCTGGTAATAGTCATAGATCTTGGAGTAGACTTCCTTACGCATATCCCCCATAACCGATTTACGGTATTCTAAAGGACTTAATAATTGGTTTTTGGCCTCGCTGATCTTCGCTAAGATACCACTTTCCTTATATTGCTTCGGATCTATGTTCTGTGCTTTCATTGCTTCTCGGATAATCTTCTTGGAATCATCGGTATCGTATATATTGAAGCTTTTCTCAAATCCAATCTGATCAATATATTGTCTCAAAAAACGAACACATGAGGAATGAAAGGTACTCACCCAAACATCTTGACCGCCATGGCCAATCAGATGGTCCACCCGCGCTCGCATCTCTTTTGCTGCCTTATTGGTAAAGGTGATGGCCATAATTTCCCAAGGCTTGGCTAAGTTCTTCTCAATTATATAGGCCACACGGTGTGTTAATACCCTTGTTTTTCCTGATCCGGCACCTGCCAGTAATAGTAAGGGTCCTTCCGTATGAAAAACCGCCTCTTTTTGTTCTTGGTTCAACGTATCATATATACTCATCACAGTCACCTATCTTTTTATTTTATGGTTATAGGGTCAAAACTATTTATTAAATTCTATAAAAAATATTGAAAATAGAACGGATGTGCCTATTTTCAACCCGTTTATCATAGCATATTTCCGACTTTTTTTCCATGTTTTTTGGATATTTGTCATATTTTAGAATTTGTATCTATTTATGAATCAGAATCTATCTGTTTCATAATCCGTTCTTACTTTCATTATGCTTGCCATATAGTATTGATTACTATATAATATTCTTGAGGCGGTGTTAATATGAGTAAAAAACCTTATGATAAATTTATAGAGGACCTATTAGTATTTATAAAATCTAGAAAATATGTCCATGCAAAAGATATACCCAATATAGAACTATATATGGACCAGGTTACAACCTTTATGGATGATCACCTTGGTCTTTTTAAGCGTACTGAAGAAGAAAAGATCCTTACCAAGACCATGATCAACAACTATAGCAAATGTGATATTCTGCCACCGACAGCTAAGAAGAAATACGGTCATGATCACTTGATTCTACTCTTGTTCGTCTATTATTTTAAGAACATTCTATCCATACCGGATATTAAAAAGTTGCTGGATCCTGTCAAAGATATCGTCATGGCTGATAAGTCGCCTCTGTCTATGGAAGCCTTCCTAGACCGAATCATGGAGACTCAGACCATGCATTTTGACAGTCTTGCCAATCAGGTCAATCATACGGTCAAAGTCGGAAAAGACTTGTTTCCGGAGTTTAGTGATGAACAGCGAGAAAAGCTATCCATCTTTACAACGGCTTATCTCTTAACCATCCAGGCAACGGCACAAAAACATATGGCCACTCAATTAATTGATAACTACTTAACCAAACATCCTACTAAGGAAGCAGGGCAGAAACCCAAAGCGCCAAGACCTAAAAAGCCGGATGCCGTCCGCCCTGAAGTCAGGAAGAAAACACCTAAGAAACCCATCTCGTAAACCAGAACCCCTATTACTACCTATTATGACGATATAGCGTACAAATATATAGTATGGAAAAAACAAGATATAAGAGGTTATACCGTTGGGTACAACCTCTTATTATTTTATTTTCATTAGCTTCAATTAGCTCTTAGCTTTTGTATTTATTTGGCTTTTTATTTGGCTTTTTATCCGTTTTTAACTCTATCAAATACCATATCGTAGCCGTCATTGCCATAATTTAGAGAGCGGTTTACCCTTGATATGGTGGCTGTAGATGCCCCGGTCTTTTCTGCTATCTCCAGATAAGTATTGTGGTCTCTAAGCATCTTAGCAACCTGTAATCTCTGTGCCAAGGAATGTAGCTCATTAACAGTACATATATCTTCAAAAAAAGCATAACATTCTTTCGGATCTTTCAAACTTAAGATGGCTTCGAAAAGTCTATCCACTTCTGCCGATTTTATGTTTTTACTCATTTAAGTTCTCCTTTATTATATAATCGCCTTTATTAGATTTTACCACGATAAACTATTAGCGTAAAGAATTATTTCCCACTATTATGACAATCTCGCTATTATTCTGGATTTTAAGCATAAATGACGGCTAAAATTCACATTTCACTTAAGATGCATTGATTTTCTTCATGAAATTCTCTACTGAATGGTTAATCACCAGTTTTTCTGGGAATCCGATCTCCCTAATCAAAGCATCACAATAATCAAACCGACCCACATCAAAAGCGATATGAGCGTCAGAGCCACAAATAATCTCTATATCCGCCTTGGCACATAGTTCCAACATCTTTGTAATGTTCTTTCGTGTATCCGATCTAAAGCCGTTAGGGTTAATGGAACTGTTGTTCACCTCAAGTAGAACTTCATTATATTGGGCCGCTTTCACCAGTTCCTCATAATCTAAGGGATATCTGCTGTCATCTGGATGGCCAATGATATTCACATAGGGGTTCTCCATGACTTTAATCAACATTTTTGTATTTTCCTGTCGACTCCCGGAAGTTATACAAGGGGGATGCAGGCTTGCAATGGTATAGTCCAGCATAGACAGGTTGTCATCGGTCATATCAATGCTCCCACCAAGATTGATAATGTTGGCTTCTACACCTTTTAGAATGCGGACACCCATAATTTCATCAGGTACCTGTTTCATATTTTGAAAATAAAAAATATATGTGCTGCCGGGCATACCCGGTGCATGATCCGATACCCCTATGAGTTCCATCCCTTTTTCACGACCATATTGGACGTTCTCAAGTAATGTACTGTAGGCATGACCACTTGCTACTGTATGTGTATGTAAATCCAGTTTATACATAACGCCTCCATGGTGAATGTGAATACTTTACACCAATTTTGATTATATAAGTTTTAAGCGTGCTCATTGTATCATACATATGGCGCTTTGTTAAGTTAAACTGTGAAAATTTAATGGAAAAATAATACTTTTTTTCCTGCCTTTTTTCTGAAACTTCTATTTTACATTTTTTTAATCCAAACTTCGTTAATCCCCTACCTGACTATATGAAATTTTTTCTCATGTTACTTCACTCTATGAAATTCAAAAGAAAAAAGACACGCTACGATATTAAGGCTATCATTTACGCATCTTGTTTTATGTATTCTATAAGTTGATAATAATAGGTACTAATAGAGGTACCAAGGAAGACAGCACCACGCCGGATACAAAGCCCACAATGGCAACCTTTGGCGTCGTATACCTTGCAATAATCGGTAAGGTTGTGTCCATAGCCGTTGCCCCACAAGGTGCCACCGCTTCGTAGTGACCGATATACTTGGCTATAAAAGGTAACATTAATATTGCCATGACTTCACGTAATACATTGGTCAGAAAAGCTAATGCTGAGATCTCTGATGAATAATCTACCAGCATAATGGCCGACAATGTATACCAACCAAAGCCGGCACCTATAGCACCGGACTCATTGTAGCTAAGGCCTACAAAATGTCCGAAAACCAAAGCACCGAAGATGCTTCCTAGGCCAATCATAAGAGGCACCGCTAATATGTTAAAACCGATTTTCTTGATTTCTGCTAGCGTGTTTTTCTGCTTCCCAATGTCCATACCCACAAAAAGAAGAAGTAGACATAAACCGATATCAATAACCCATCCGGTCGAGTCGTACCAGTGACTGGGGAAGAACAGATACCCGGTCAATGCACCGATGATGACCGACAACATGATGATCCAAGTCATTTCGCTCGCCCCTTTCTATCAAACTTCAATATTTGACGTCCTAAGAAAACAAAAAGAACACTAAAGGCAATAGAGCCAAAAGCCAACATAAATGCCTGAAACCCTATGGTCGACAAGGAAGACACCACTATTTTGTCTGCGCCTAGACGGATGCCCATCACAAATAATAGGCCAATTAATGTTAAAATCTGAAGTTTCCCTAGTGCCTGGTCGAGCTTGGGATGAGCCATGTTATAGATACCAATCAACATACCTATGCCAAGAACACCTATATATAGTAACAATCTGAATATCATGACGGTCCTCTTTCTTTTTTTGATTCATTGTATCAACCTCATGCTGAGATTGCAATCCTTATTTATTGAGATTGACAATCTTTTGATTATCCTGTAAAATAAACCATTATTGGCAATGGGGCCTGTACACTTTTCTGTGTGCCGGTCTTTTTTTGTACTCTCGCAATCAATTTACAAGCAAAACGCGACCGAGTCGCCATGATATTTTCTGTAAAAATTGAGTTCCGATCTTTTCTATGAAAATTCAATACCGACCTAAATCTAAACAGAAGGAGTGTTATTATGGGTAAAAAGACAATGAAGCACCTCATCCTTGAGGCAAAAAACATATCCGAAGGCGCCTTACTTCACGATATCGGGGCCAACGCTTATAACAAAAAAGTGGGTCCAGTGGCAGAGAGTATCGGACTTCTACAAAAACAAGTACGATCTCATGTTTTTGAAATGCAGGTTGTCTCCGCTCAGATTGATGCTTCCACCGCTTCTATTGAGATGTTGCTTGACGATCAAAAAAACATCACAAAAGCGCTCTATAATACTTCAGACAATCTAAAAACAACCAACGAATTACATGACCAAGTGGTGAATGAAACCGTACTTATGTCTGAAAAAATATTGGCCAACACCAAACATCTAGAAGCCATCACCACTGAACTTAGAGATTCCAGCCAAGCTTCCAAAGATGTTCTGAAAAATCAAATGGCCTCTATCTTGGACATTATCACCTTAATTGATGATATTTCTACAGCTGCGACCGCTTCATCATCCTCGATCCACACCTTATACGATGATACACGAAAAATCACGGAAATTCTTGAATCCGTAAAAACTTTCTATAAGCAAACCCAACTTCTGGCCCTTAATGCATCCATAGAATCTGCCAGAGCCGGTGAGGCCGGTAAAGGCTTTGGTGTTGTTGCGACCGAGATACGCACCTTAGCTACCAACAGCTCAGAATCCATCTCCGAGATTTCCAATATCATGTCCAACATTGACAATTCCATTGATACGGTCATTGAACAATCGAATCAAACCAATAGCAATGTCTCAAAGGCCGTTGAAAAGACCATCAGCATAGAAAACGGTCTTAAGGTCGTGGATGCTTCTTTTGACCGCTTAGACCAAACGGTAAAAGAAATGTCGACAAACATTGAAGAGAACTTGGTGGTCACCGATAATTTCTCGGTTACCATTGCAAGAGCAAGTCAAGTCTCAAGAGATGTATCGGGTGGTATCGGTCATCTCCATGACCATATCGAAAGCCAATACGCAAAGCTTGATGAGATTCAAGAAATGGAAGTTAGCCTTGGTGACGCCTCAAAAAGTCTCCATGCCTTAACGGATAAGATTGATGTGGATATGTTAAGTCAGAAAAAGGTACAGATTGAAAAACAAAGTGAAGACTTAATTATGCATCTAAAAAATATTTTGCAAAACCATAAAACTCTTACCATGGACCAAAAACAGACCCATCAAGAGATCTTGGATAAAACCATCCATGAGCTCCCTCAAATAGAAGCGCTTTGGAGCAACCGAAGCAATGGCAGCTTTATCTATTCCAACCCGCCAGCCGGAATCAAAAGTGCCAATATCCGTCCTTGGTTTAAAGAGAGTATGAAAGGTCTTGTTCATATTTCCGATGTCTATATCTCAGCCATTACCAAAAGTCCCTGTCTGACCATCAGCCTCCCCATCTACGACAACTCGGAAATCGTAGGTGTCCTTGGTGCCGACTTGGCCATACAGGTATAACTTTTGGATCTATTACCTCCTTTAAAATTTATAAATCCAAAGAAATCCCAAGGCCAACCTGCCTTGGGATTTCTTAATACTACTATTGCTTAAAGCTTTAAACGATATCGTTGAACTTTTACATACTCTATGTTGTATGAAACTAGAAAAACTTAGTTTTAATGCTTAACTACTTTTAGAAAGATATGATAATACCGCCTTCATTGGCATAGGTAGAGCTGAGACCGCGCATCTTCAAGATGATAATATCTTTAAACTCATAGGATTCACTGGCCAGTTCCTTAACATACTCTGCACGTTCAAGAGCATTGCAATGGGATATGGCGAGTATTTTGTCCTTTGATACCGTGCCCACTTTTGGCATACTGTTCACCATCTTGGCAAGGGCTTTTTTCGTACCTCTGGCTTTATCCACCATGTCAATGGTACCTTCCGGAGTAGCTTTTAGAATCAACTTCAGATTTAGCGCTCTGACGATTTTGGCTTTCATGGAACTCATACGCCCGTTTTTCTCCAAAGTGTCAATCTTATCCAGTACAAAAAGCACCTTGGCTTCTTCAATGTACGCTTCAATGTCATCCACTATCTCTTCGAATGACTTTTCGCCTGCCTCTACCAACTCATGGACTTTAAGGGCAATTAGAACTTCCATCGTCGAAGCGCCTCTTGAATTAAAAATATGTACTTTCTTTTCCGGGTATTTTTCAAGGTACATGGTCTTGGCATTCATGGCGCTATTGTAACTCCCACTGAGTTCGGAAGATAAGGTCACACCAAATACCCATTCATGATCCCCTTCAAAATGGTCCAAATAATCCTGAATCGAAGGACAAGCACTTTTTGGGACATTACTGCTTTGATCAATTTTCCTAAGGTAATTCTCAAGATCTAGGTTATCATCATCGACATATTCCACATCATCCAGAGTAAAAGTTAATGGCGCTATGGCTATGTTCATCTCTTCTTCCATCTGCTTGGTGATATCACAACTGCTATCGCCTACTATTTTATACTTCATACGCATTCTCCTTTGTTATATAAAGATATGAAAACCATCAAACACAATGTCAAACGGTCATCATGTAGTATCTATTACTACATATTATATCACAAAAGTCTATGAAAACCAAATATCAAGCTTTATTTTTGTAAAATACTTTAAACACTTTTATAATGTCTTCTAGGTCCTTCACACCCATTAACTCCCTAGTGGCATGCATGGCCAACATAGGCACCCCCACATCCACTGCTTTAATAGGTAGGTACTTTGTGGCAATAGGCCCCAAGGTCTTGCCACCAGGTATGTCTGATCGATTTACAAACTTCTGATAAGGTACTTCAGCTTTGTGGCACAGTTGTTGAAAAATACCTGAAGTCACACTGTCTGTGGCATAGTTTTGCTTAGCACTGATTTTGATTGTAACACCTTGATTAATGACAGGAAAGTTCGTAATATCACAAGATGACGTCGCATTGGGATGGATTGCATGTGCACCGTCCGCCGATATCATAAAAGACTGGTCCAACAGCCTATAAATCTGTTCCGGCAAACCATTGAGGCTATGTCCTATACGCTTGACAATCTGATGTAACAGCGTGCTGTCCGCACCTTGCTTAGATGTACTTCCAATCTCCTCATTGTCAAAACAAGCAGCCATACTGATCCCATCATAATGACTGCTTTCAATAAGGGCCGTCACACTGCTATATACCATAGCTAGGTTGTCAATCCTTGGTGCTGAAATCAAAGATTGATCAAGGCCTACAACCTGCCCCTTTTCTGTTACATACATAAACAGATCAAAATCCAGAATGTCCGATACATCACAAGCCAGTTTTTTTGCCAGTACACCTATCAAATAGTCTTTTTTTACAAATTCATCTTCTACCATTCTTAAGATCGGTAATAAGTCTTCTTGAGGATTTTTTTCTGTTTCCTTTTTATCATGTCTTTTAAAATGAATGGCAAGACTGGGAATCACCATAACCGGATCCCTAAAATCGATTTCCACCACCTTAGGCTTAAACACTGTTTCGGATTTTAGCACCACTTGTCCGGCCAAGGAAAGTGGACGATCAAACCAGCTATCTAGAATCGGTCCGCCATAAACTTCCGTATTCAACTTCAAGTAACCATGAGTCGTAATCTCCGGATCCGGCTTAATCTTAAAGCTTGGAAAATCTGTGTGGGATGTGATGATTCTAAAGCCTTCCTGAATATACGGCGTTGAACCTATGGTAAAACACACCAACATACTGGGGTAAGGTCTTACATAATATTTCCCTCCCCCGGCTAGCTTCCAATTATCTGACATCAATAAAGCTTCAAAACCATTTTCTTCTAGGGCTCTAACACTCGCGGTCACCGCTTGAATGGGTGAGGTTGCTGCTTCTATATAATCTATTAATCCTTGTGTATAATCTCGCATATGACACCTCCTATTGGATAGTTTAACAGAGGGTTTATAGGCTGTCAATTAAGACAAATCAAGCAATCTGACCGGTATAGATTGCAACTTGTCTTACAAAGACTTATAATGAAATCATTCTAGAAGATGAGAGGAATCACATGATTGGATTAATTGCTGATGATACGAAAAACTTTATGAACCAACTGATCAAAACCGATATTTTTGACAATTTTCTGGTTTTATCTCTTGACTTAGATACCTTGTGCCGATTCTCCGTTAACGGAGCTGTTAATTCCGGCTATATGTCTAAGGAAGATGCTCAGATTCAATCCATCGATGAATTTGTTGCTTGGACTTATATTAAACCTGTGGTGGCAACTGTTTTGAGACAAAGTTTAAGACCTACCGGTATGAAGCTTACCTTGACCCTGTCTCAAGAAGCTACAGAAGAGATTCTAAGACGTCATGGCCAAACGCATGCCGGTCATCCTATCAAAGGCTTCATCTTGAATATTCTATTTGACGGTCAACATGTCAAGCTTACCACCGGTGTGAACTATAACCAGTTTACCTTGGATAAGTCTCTCGAGTATGCCTTTGACGCTATGATTACCCAGTTTTTCAAAAAAAATGAATTGGTTATGATTAAAATATAGTTTATTCTTTAGCACTCTTGTCATGAGAGTGCTAAATTTTTCTTGACAATCTTTGTGGGAACGACTATCATATACATTGGATATGGTTATAATAATCATAATTACATATAAGAGGAGGTTATAGCATGAGCATTGAAAAAGGAAGCTTGTCTATACACAGCGAAAATATTTTCCCAATAATTAAAAAATGGTTGTATTCTGACCACGATATCTTTGTAAGAGAATTGATTTCAAATGGCAGTGATGCCATAACCAAACTAAGGAAATTGGCGACTATGGGTGAGGTAGACCTACCATCAGATGAAGCCTACAAGATTGTCGTACGTTATGATGAAAAGGCTGATACCTTGACTTTTACAGACAATGGTATTGGTTTGACCGGTGAAGAAGTTAAGAAATACATCAATCAGATTGCTTTTTCAGGTGCTGAAGATTTCCTAAACACCTATAAGGATAAAGCCGATTCCGAGCAAATTATCGGACATTTTGGCCTTGGTTTCTATTCCGCTTTTATGGTGGCTGGGCAGGTGGAGATCAAATCCCTATCTTACAAACAAGATGCAACACCTATCCACTGGACTTGTGACGGCGGTACTGAATTTGAGTTGGAAGACGGTGACCGAAGTGAGAGAGGTACAGATATCATCCTACATCTTGGGGAAGATGGCAAAGAGTTCAAAAACGCGTATAAAATCAAAAGCACCATTGAAAAATATTGTTCCTTTATGCCCTATGAGATTTATTTTGAAGAAGTCGGTAAAGAAGAAGTCGAAACGGAAAAAGATATTGATGCAGACAGTGAAGATAAGGTTGTTGAACCTAAACCTTTGAATGAGATTTCACCCTTATATCTAAAACAACCCAGCGAATGTACGGATGAAGAGTACAAAGCTTTCTACCGTGATACCTTCATGGATTTTAAAGAGCCTTTATTCTGGATTCATTTGAACATGGATTATCCCTTCAATCTTAAGGGTATCCTATACTTCCCTAAGCTTGGCAACGAGTTCGAGAATATTGAAGGTCAGATCAAGCTCTATAACAGCCAGGTCTTTGTTGCACAGAACATTAAGGAAGTCATTCCTGAGTTCTTATTGCTATTAAAAGGCGTGATTGATTGTCCTGACTTGCCTCTGAATGTCTCAAGAAGCTTCCTGCAAAACGATGGTTTTGTTAAGAAAATCTCGGACTATATTTCTAAAAAAGTAGCCGATCGCTTAAAAAGTCTTTACAAAAGTGATAAACCATCCTATGAGAAGTTCTGGGGCGACATCCACCCCTTCATCAAATTCGGTGGACTTAGAGACGAAAAGTTCTATGATAAAGTCAAAGACATTATCTTATACAAAACCACAACAGGTGACTATGTGGTTCTAAGTGACTATCTGGAACGCAATAAAGAAAAGCATGAAAACAAAGTCTATTATGTAACCGATCCGGTACAACAGGCACAATATATTAAGATGTTCAAAGACCATGACATGGAAGCGGTTATCTTAGAACATAGCATAGATCAGGCTTTTATCTCTCATATTGAAGCCAAAACAAGCGATGTTAAGTTTGCTAGGATTGATGCTGACTTAACCGATGTGATGAAAGAAACGATACATGAAGACGATCAAGAAGCACATAACGCTTCTGCTGAACAACTTCAAAAGCTTTTTGCAGAAGTTCTGTCAAAAGAAGACATTAAGGTTCAACTTGAGTCTCTCAAATCAGAAGACATCTCAGCTGTTATTGTACTTGCAGAAGAATCCAGAAGAATGCAGGACATGAGCAAGATGTACGGCTTCATGGGTATGGGTCTTGGAGATATGCCAAGTGATGAGACCTTGATTCTGAATAAGAAAAACAAGATTGTCGAGTTCATACTTACCCACCACGAAGAAGCGGAAAAGAAAGAAGATGTGAAACTTTTCTGTGAGCACTTGTATGATTTGGCACTTATGAGTCATAAGCCTCTTGACGCTGAAGGCATGACAAAATTCATCCAACGTAGCCAGTCTTTATTAACACGTATGATCTAATGTACATGCCAAGATTCATTAAATATCTATAAAGAAAATAACAGCCTCAAGACTTGGGATAAAAGCCCGATTCTTGGGGCTGTACTTATTCTATTCATTTGACAGTTGACTGAAAAAATGATAAGATTAACTCAATTTTATACGTTGTTTTGAACCTTATTGTTCATCAACGAAAGTAGAGGCGCGATAGCTAAGAGTCATTATATGGATGCATTCAGGTGCAAATGATGTATAATTAAAGGAGATGTCGCCGAAGGTTTGGGTTACCTGTAAGCCCCTTCCTGGGCAACTGGTTAACAGCCATTTGACTGTCGTATACCTTGCGTATATGAAGTGCTACTTGTGTCTTATCATTCTGAGAATGCACAGTCGCACTTGTTGACTGTTTTTTATTGTCAAAATATGGGTATGTCACTTAATCATCGATTTAAACTTTAGGAGGAATCATATGTCAATATTTACCGGATCCGGCGTAGCAATAGTAACACCTATGAATGCAGACGAAAGTGTTAACTATGACAAGTTAAGAGAACTGATTGATTTTCAAATCGATCACGGCACCAACTGTATCGTTATATGCGGTACCACCGGCGAAGCATCCACACTCACAGATGAAGAACAATTAGAATGTATTCGTGTGGCTGTTGAACATACGAACAAGCGTGTACCTGTTATGGCCGGTACAGGTAGTAACCATACCGCTCATGGTATCGAGCTTTCAAAAAAAGCAGAAGCACTTGGTGCAGATGCCTTACTTCTTGTGACACCTTATTACAACAAAACCACCCAAAAAGGTCTCATTCGTCATTATACGGAGATTGCAAATGCTGTTAATATTCCAATCATGCTCTATAACGTTCCATCAAGAACAGGTCTTAATATAGAACCTTCAACCGCCAAAGCCCTTTCTCTTGTTGACAACATTGTTGCCATCAAAGAAGCCAGTGGTAACATCGCTCAAGTGGTCGATCTTGCCCATGCTGTAGCAGGCCGTATGGATATATACTCCGGTAACGATGATCAGATTCTCCCCCTTCTTGCACTTGGCGGAAAAGGTGTTGTTTCTGTTATTGCCAATATCCTACCAAAAGAAACCCATGACATCGTGGCCAATTATAGAACAGGTGACTTAGAAGGTGCCCTTGCCAGACAACTTAAGATGCACGAACTAACAAAAGCCATCTTCTGTGAAGTCAATCCCGTACCTATTAAAAAAGCCCTTAATCTTATGGGGATGAATGTAGGACCCACAAGAGGACCGCTTTTTGAAATGGAACCTGCCAACGTCGAGCATCTTAGAAAAGCTATGCTGGATATGGGCTTGAACGTGCAATAAAAGGAGGTTCACCATGACACGTATTATTATGCACGGTTGTAACGGCAAAATGGGTCAGGTTATATCCTCATTGGTAGCAGATAATGATCAGGTGACCATCGTCGCCGGTATTGACCCTTATATGGGTATAGAGAACCCTTATCCGGTTTTTGAAACGCCGGATCAATGTGATGTAAAAGCGGATGTCATCATCGATTTCTCAAATGCAAATGCCGTTGATGCCATCCTAGACTATAGTGCCAAAATAAGTACCCCCATTGTTGTATGTACCACCGGTCTTAGTGAAGACCAAGTAACACATCTTAAGGCAATTAGTGAAAAAGTTGCTGTATTGTTTTCAGCCAACATGTCTCTTGGTATTAATTTACTTATTAGCTTGGCTCAAAAAGCAACAAAAATACTGACGGATGCGAACTTTGATATTGAGATTATCGAGAAACATCATAATCAGAAGGTAGATGCTCCAAGTGGAACAGCCCTAGCCATTGCAGAAGGCATCAACTATACGCTGGATCATACGTACAACTACAAATATGATCGTAGCGCAGAACGTATCAAGCGACCAAAAAAAGAGATTGGTATCCACGCCATTCGTGGTGGTACCATCGTTGGCGAACATGACGTTATTTTTGCCGGCGAAGATGAGATTATTGAAATCAATCACAAAGCCATGTCCAAACGTATATTTGCCGTAGGTGCTGTGAATGCTGCCAAATTCTTAGACGGTAAACCGGCAGGCCTCTATAATATGGGCGATCTTATGACGTTTTAAGCTACAGGAGGCGAAGTATGCAAACAAAAAATAATTTGATTATTATCAGTGTGGATGCCCTAAATAAGTTGGACTATAAGACTTTATTAAGCCTGCCCACTTTTGCCGGCTTTATACGTGATGGTGCTCATGTTAAAGAAGTGACCAGTGTTTACCCAACCGTCACTTATACATGTCATACTTCTTTGTCCACAGGCCACTACCCTTCTGTTCATGGTATCTATAACAATGAACTTCCTGATCCTGCCAAAGCAACCCTTCAAGATTGGCATTGGTATGAACGGGACATTAAAGTACCTACTTTTTTTGATTATGCAACCCAGGCCGGCCTAAAAACCGCTACTGTCTTGTGGCCGGTTATGGCTGGTGCCAACATCGATTACAATATCCCTGAGATCTGGTCACCGGACCATACTATAAGCCGCTTTAAGCTTTTCTGGGATTATGGCACTAAGAACATGCTATGGCCGGTGATTAAGTATAAGCGACTATTAAAAGGTACCACCCAGCCTTATTTGGATAACTTTAGTGAAGCTGTTTCCCATTATATCTTAAAGAAGAAAAAACCAAATCTTATGGCCATACATTTTACAGAACTGGATACCATGCGACATATCCATGGCCTAAAGAGTAAAGAAAGTCTTAAAGCCTTAAAGCGTATCGACCAACGCATTGAACGCTTGATTCAAACCTTAGAAAAAAACGGTCAACTGCCTTATACCAATATCGTCTTACTTGGAGACCACGGCACCCATGATTTTGATACCGTTATTGAAATCAATAGCTTATTTAAAAAAGAAGGCCTTCTAACAACCGATGCCAATAATAAGATCATCTCTTGGCAAGCCTATGGCTGTACCTGTGGTGGCTCTTGTCAGATTCATATTCATGATCAGGCTACAGAAGTGACACGGACAAAAATCAAAGAAGTCTTAGAGGCTTTTACAAGTCTGCCTGAAACACCACTGCGTTTTATGTTGACCCATGATGAAGCTTCCGAAAAATATAACTTATCCGGTGATTTTAGCTATATTCTGGAAGCTAAGGACCATCATGTTTTTAGAAACAGTACTTCTGGTAAAATCCTACATGACAGTAAAGATGACCCAGACACTTATATTGGTGATCATGGCTTCATGCCTGAACACCCCGATCAAAAAACCTTATTATTAATGAAAGGCCCTTCTATTAAAAAAGGCGCCGTACTTTTGCACAGCCACCTGATTGATGAAGGACCTACCTTTGCTGCTTTGTTGGGGCTTGAAATGGAAAAAGTAGAAGGTAGAGTATTACAAGAACTTATTCTAGATTAAGACTTTATACATGCCTTTTTTTGAATCTCTCTATAATTTGTTTGTAAATATTATAGATGAGCTGCTCTTTAAGTAGGATCAAGGTCAACCCGTAGATGACCATACCGACTATAATATCTATCCCAATTATGGCTAAATTACCCTTTGTTGACGTACTGAGTATGGGATTTAGATATTGATTCAACATATACACGCCACCACCCATAACAACAGCGGCCATTAAAGTCTTGAACAAGGTGTTAAAGAATCTATGAAGGGGAAATGAATTAAACTGTCTGCTAAAGAGAAAGAAGCTTAGGATCGCACCACAGTAGAAAGCAATAGATGTACCGTTGGCAATACCTGCAAAGCCGTATTTACCAACCAAAAGGTTGTTGAGCCCTATATTTACCAAGATTATGAAGCCGCCTATAAGCAAAGGGATTTTTCGAATGCCCAGCGTATAGTAGGCTTTATTTAATACATCGATAAATCCGAAAGCAATCATAAAAGACGTATAGCCGGTAAAAGCAATGGTGGTAGCAATCGTACCACTTGCATCAAAGACACCCCGTTCAAATATAAGGGTAATCACATAAGGTCCGGTCAGTATCAGACCAATGGACATGGGAATCAAGAGTAATAATACGCTCCTTAGAACGTTAATGACAGATTGATAAAGGCCTTCATGGTTTTCATCTAGGAATTTCTCATTGAATTTCGGAAACATGACCGCTGTGATGCCGTATACCGTTGTTGTTACTATGGCTTTAAAAAGCATGTTACCATAATAAATAGCAGAGACATTTCCGTCACCTAAAAATGAAGCTGCTTTGTTGTCTGTGACAATAGTAAACTGATGGGTCAAGGTTACAAGAATAATAGGAATGATGCCTACAAAAAACCCTTTTAACGCCGGGTGCTTAAAGTCAATATGCCCCATGAGCGGTACCAATTTATGTTTAATAACTGAAGGCGCTAGGACAATCATTTGAAGCAGCCATCCGATCATGGTAATAAATGCCAGACCAGCAATGCCATCTTTTTCTATACCGACAGCCAGATAGATGAAGAAAATGATATTGTAAGGAAAACTGATTAGAGCCGGTAAGATAAATTTTTCATGAGCCTGTAATGCCCCTACAAAAAGATAGGTTAGTGAAATAAATAAGATGGATGGTATCATAATTCGTGTCATTTGAATGGTCATCTCAAGTTTTTCACCAGTATAGCCGGTTGCAAACAGTTTTACAACCCATGGTGCCGCTATATAATAGGCAACTCCCATTAGTACAGATAACAGAACCACCACATTGAAAATACTGCTAATACCTTTGGTATCTTCTTGGTTTTTTCTATAGCGGACAAATATCGGGATGATGTTGGTGGCAATGGCGCTACCAATACCAAGAAACACACTGGTGGTTAGGCTTAAAGCCATAAAGAAAACATCGGATTCAAAATCGGCCCCCAAATTATGGCCTATAAAAGTATCTCTTAGTAACCCCACCACTTTGGCAATCAAGGTTAGCCCTATGATGATTACAATCATGTTTAGGGATGAATCTTTTTTATTTCTTACCATGGGAACCTCGCATTTATCTGGATACGGTTGTCTTAGGATACAAGTCTGTCAATCGATAGGTCACTTTACTGCCTGAAAATGTAAAACTAAGGGTCTGAAAGCTGTCATACAGGTTCACACTGTTGTTGTTTTCCACTTGGTACACTAGACCGTTTAAATCGATATAACGAACACCTTCATACCATAGATTCTTGTCCTCTGTGGCTCCGGCATTTATATAGAAAATATTTTTACCGGACTTAGAAACAAATTCTTTTAAGAGTTCATGAATCTGTCGGCTCTCATATTGGAACAGGCCTTTTTCACTATTTATAAGAGGCTTAGTTCCAAGAATAATGATTGTGTTTTGAGCCGTTGTTGCAAGTGTGGTTTTTAACTTATTCCATTGTGTTGCATCGGTCATCACCATACTACCTTCATCCATGGCAAGAGATATAAGTCTAGCCCCTTCCATGTCCAAAACACTAAACTGATTTTTATATATATAATGATTTTTTGTCAACTTACTTCCGTCAACTTGACTCTCACCGGTAAAAATACCGTAACCGGCCGCGTTCATGGTTTCATAGACTTTGCCCATGACAATGTCATCGAGCAATCGGTTCTGTTTAACCGTTGTCCCAAAAACATTAACCTTAAAACCAGCTCCAGGTAAAGCTTCGTATAATGGATCCTTGGCATTCGGATCGGTTATGTCCAAAGTTATGCTCGTACGTTTCCCTTGATAATAAGCAGTTAAGGTGGTTTTTCCGCCCTCCATAGGGATGAAGGTGTTGTTACTAATTGTACCGAACCCACCTGACATACTCCATGCAATCTGACCTGAATCAATGGCTACAGGGTTATAATTCATATCTCTGGCTAAAAGCTTAATGCCTATTGGTTTAGAAACCATATAAGGCGTCCGATCCACTTTAATCATTAGATTATAGGCTTCTGTTGCCGGTGCTTCTGAGCGAATGCCTAATCCGATCAGCACCTCAGGTGCCATCTCGTCCATAGGTACATTTCTTTGTGACAAGGTAAAGGCACCTTGACCACGAACCGCCAAAGAAGGTATATTCACTTCTTCTAGATATAAGGCATCTACAACACCATAATCTAGCAAATAATCTTGCATCTCTTCATGGGTAGCACCAATGCTGCTTAGATTGTAATCCACAACAATAAAAACCAGAGTCTGATGGTCTGTCGTAATACCATAAACAGATCTGGCCATACGCTCGTTCTCTTTTTTATGGCCCTCCCATACTTTTTCTCCGCTTTGAAGCAAAACACCTTCGCCATCTAGGGCTTCAAGCAATCGTTCTTCATTAATCTCACTGCCATCTAAGATGTCCTTCATGGTGCCGCTTATGGCACCGGTATAAGTAAAGTCATGGGCTGTCATTTCAACCAATGTCTCCATGTCATCTGGGTAATCATTACTGTATATGGTCTCCAATATCAAGGTCGGTTCAGACAACGCCATCTTCATAACATGAAGGTTCACCCAACCCTTTGCTGTAAGTCGTCCTCTAACCTCATAGGTTAGACCTTTGGTCACCTGCTCCGTCATGACTTTCTCATGTACAGCCGGTAAGGAGGATGCGGTAACATCATGCGTACTCATGATAAGCATGCCAAGAACAATGGCTATGAACCCTATTTTGTTTATTATGATATAGCAAGACTTTAGTTGCATCTAACACACCTTCTTAAAAAAGAATTTTAAATCGTCATGATTTTTTCAAGCAGTATTTTATTTTGATCTGCTTTTACACGCATCTCTGTTACTTTATCGTGGATATTGTTTCGAACATCTTCGTAATGATCAAAAATATCATTCAAAATCACTTTCACTTCTTCCGTCTCAAAATCAGTCACATCTTCAATATAAGGTTGATCCAATTCCTTCATATAATACCTAACTTTATGGGAGTAGGAAAACCCAATCATAGGCACATCTTTAAGCGCTGCATAGAGTAAGGCATGAAGGCGCATACTCAGCACTAAGGTCATTTCTCCCATGATTTCAATCAAGGTTTTGGCGTCATACTTATGCCTTAGTATAACCGCTTCACTTTTCATATAACTTGAAATAGCTTCGCAAGTTACCAAATCAGCTGGATGTTTCATCGGAATGAGTATAATTTTGGCACCATGTATCATACTTAGATAATCACAGATCTCAGCTATTTTTCTACTACAGTGATGGCTATCCTTCCATTCTCTAAAAAGAACACCTACCAGCTTATCACCTTTTTCAATATGGGCTTCCTTCAGAATCGCATCCACATGCACATCCAGAGGTGGAAAAGAAAAAACCGGGTCTGCCGTTACATGAATCTCCGGACGATTAATGCCCATGTGTTTAAGTTCACCTAGTGACATACGTTCTCGTAAAGTAATGATGTCCACCTGATTGACCACTAACTTCGTCAGAAAACGATTAAAGCGATGACCAATGGGACCTATGCCGTTGGCATAAAGCATGATTTTTTTTCTACATATTTTAGCAAACCACAATATAAAAAGGTAGTAATACAAGGATCTGTTACTGGTTTCATCCTGTAGCAGGCTACCACCACCCATAAGAACGATGTCACTCTTGTAGATGGCCTTGATGACCTTAACAAAATTAAACTTCTCAACGGCAAAAACACCATATTCTGTTCTGGTACTAGGTGGGTTATTGGATAAAATGGTGATTTCATGTTCTAAGGAAATTGCCCTTATGTCTTTACATATAGAGGTCAAAATAGCATCATCACCTGAATTAAAATAGCCATAATAGCCGGATATTAATATTTTTTTCATATCAATCAACATCCTTTCGATGACCACACTTATACATGGCTACAATGATTGCAGCACAAACCCAGAAATAAATCACCATAAAAGGCAATTCAAAAATATTCTCAACAAAATTATGAATGAGGACACCAATCATACCCGAAAAAATTCCATAAGATAAAATCCGATCTTCTTTTTCCTTAATACCTAGAATATATCTTACACTATTAAACAATAAGGTCAAAATAAGGAGTGCAAAAGTTGTGATGCCTACATAACCGGTCTCTATATAGGTCTTTAAGTAATAGTTGTCCATATAAAAAGGTGCAAGGTTGTGATTGGTTGCAACTGCACCACCAAACCTACCTAAGCCAAGACCGATGGTCTTATCGTTGGCAACCTTATCAAGACCATAATTGTATCTGTAAATCCGTCCGCCATTAGCTGATTTCATCCTATATTCTTGAGTAAACATATAACTAAAACGGTTATAAATAGCGTTCATATTAAAAAGCGCCGCAAACACCACCGCGAAAATAAATAAAATCATACGTCTTGCCATGAATAGGAAGAATACGATAATGGACAAAAAAGCCGCAATCCATGCCCCTCTTGAGAAAGTTACCAAAAGGCTGACACCCATTGCCAGTGTAAATATAAGCGCTATTATTTTAAGTAAAATATCTTTATGGGCTATGAACATTGCAAATCCAATGGGTATGAATAGAACCAGTAGAGACGCAAATGCATTTGGACTGTCAATGATGGAATAGGCTCTTGTCGTTATGGTCTCTCCGCTATCTACCCAATTACCCAACATCGGTGCCTTGGTCAAATATTGATAGATACCATGAAAACCTAATAATCCTATGCCAACAATAAATGTCCACAGTGTTCTATGGATTGTCATTCTATCTCTTAACAATTGTAGAGCTAAATAATACCAAAGTACATGTTGTACCACCACTCTAAAACCTTCAATAGCAACAGCAAAATCCGGTGAATTGATGAATACCAATAGCATAAATATCAGTGCAAAAAAAGCAATCGGTAGATCCATCGCCGAATAGACATATCTTTTGTTCCATATGATACGGCTATAGATAAAGAAAGCCACAATCACCAGAAAAAATAATTCATCCCATATACCGGATAAAGGTCCGGCGAATATCCTGATAATCTTGTCCACATAAACATATAAAGCTATGATATAAATGAAGTTAGCTTCTTTAACGACAGCACCGACAACGCTGTTTGTTGTTATGTTCGTGTAGACACCTCTAAAGAAGACAACCAACCAACTTTGATCCCAAAGTTTTCGAAAAGGTTTGAATGCTTTTTCGAAAATCTCGTCAATAAACAATAAAAATCGTATCAAAAAGAAATCCATAAACTTTTCCGGATGTGCCCTATTATAGGTTTTTGAATTAGGTTTCATAACCTGACTGTGTTTAGCCAGTTCAACCAGATTCATTATAAAATTGAATATAAAGCTTTCATATATTTTTCTTCTTAGAATATCCATGGTTTTCCCCATTTACTTGACTATTTTAAAATCCACAATAACAGAGGATAGCTTAACCTTTTCCGTTGTAAAGAAAAAGACATTACCAACCACCATCTCTTCTTTACCCATTTTATACACCGGGTCTTTATAAGACATCTCCACTCGGGATGTAACCAATGCCTTCTTCTTAAAAGGATCCGATGCGGTTACCATCTGGCCATTATTGTCCGGCAGTGCTAACATGTTATCGATAATCTGAATATTGGTTACCGTTCCATTAATATATTTCTTATCTTCTGCCAACTTGTCACCGACTTCTATGGAAGCAAAATAATCTTCATGGAAAGGATAGGTCTCGACCGTGAACTCAACCATGACATTCTCTGTATTGGTCGTCAGGTTGATGATGTTCTTACCTGAAAATTTGCTTACAGCGCCCAAAATTACCACAAAGACCAAAATCAGAAACAGTAGATCAAATATATGTATTTTATTAAATAACTTGCCTTCTCTCGTGATGAGCTTCATCTCAATTCTCCTCTTCAACCATTTGGACGATTTTTGTCAAGGTCACGACTTCATCTGTTTTAAACCAAAAATCCAAACCTGCCTTAATTTCTTGTCCTGATAAATCCCGATATGGCCCGTATTTGTTTACCTTAGCATCAACGGTTACCCGAACAAGTTCCTTTGTTGGGTTCACCACTTCTACAAAAGCACCACCACTGGCAATCACTTCCTTAGAGTCGGCAATACTAACATCTGTTACATAAGCATCTTGATAGCGTCCGCTTGCTACAAGTTGATCACCTACATGAATCCGTTCTCCCATGCCCAGTGGTAACTTATCTGTCTCCACCATGAAACTGACTCTATGGTCCGAGCTAATTATAAAACCATCATCTACCTGACTTCGTGACATATATTTATAAGCACCAAAGAGTAATACAAGGATACCAAGTGCTATTAATATGTCAATACTATTGATTTTTCTCTTCATATTCTTATCCTCTCAACATTTCTTGATAAATCTCTACATATCTTTTTGCCATCGCTTCATCTGTAAATTCAGTCATAACCTTGTCATGTAAGCTCTTTCCAAGTCTTTGTGCCAATGCTTGGTCTTCATATAATTTTATGATGGATTCTGCCAGCTTCTTGCTGTCATTATCCGGGAACAATAACCCCGTTATATTGTCTTCAATTAACTCCGGGATGCCACCCACCCTTGATCCAATGGAAGGCCTTTCGAACCTAGCGCCTTCTAAGAGAGCGTAACATACCGCCTCACTATGAGAGGTGATGGTATTGATATCTATGACCTGGTAAAAGGCATCAATCTCTTTTACAAAACCAATGAGATGAACCGTCTCTTCCAGTTCATTCTTTCGGATAAAATCCTCATATTCATGTAAATATTTTTCATCTCCATAACCGGCAATCCATACAACAATATTCTCAGAATACGTCTTAATGATTGTACATGCTTTTAGGAGCACGTCAATCCCTTTGACCGGATGTAATCTTGTAGCTGATCCGACGACAAAGCTATTTTCTCTATACGGAATATTTTGTCTTCTACAAAAGTCTTCTTTCGTTATTTCTGAATGAGACTGGTGCTTGGCAATACCATTATAAGCCACAAATATGTTCTCAAAACCTCTTCGAATCATGTCTTTTTTAAAGTCTTTGGCCATGGTTATAAAACCATCAAAAGTCTTTAGACTTTTCTTGTTTAGCATGGTAAATATGATTTTCTTATAGATATTGTTATCAAAATCATGCTCATAGTCACTATGAATGGTGGTAATCCGCTTGACTTTGGTTTTGTTTTTTAACTTAGAAACAATAAAATTAGCTCTGGCGCCGTGACAATTGATTAAATCGAAGTCTTCACTATGAATATAGTCAGAAAGCCTATTCACCACGGACATATCAAAACGATTCTTCTGTCTCATAATCGTCAAATCAATACCCTGCTCTTTAGCTTCTTTTGTAAAATCACTTTCAATAAAACAAATAAGCTTGATATCAATCATATCTTTTAGACACCTTAATAAGGTAATTACACTGGTTTTTGCACCACCGGTATCACCACCACTTATGATATGAAGAACCTTAAGTCTATTGCTATTATTCTCATTCATAAAATACACCTTTCAATGCTGGAGTTCTATAATACCCTATCATCCCTTTATAACACGGTCAAGAACCTTGCATAGTTCCTCAGTTAGATTCACCCGATCATATTGACGAATGGCTTCATAGTTCGGCTGTACTTCCAGTGTTCCTTGCTTCCATCTGCTATAAATATCGCCGATACATGCCGCGATTTCGTCCACTTGTGTACTGTCCACCACATAGCCGGTCTTGGTCTCATTGATCACCATAGCAGCTGCACCATCTTCCGGTACTAGGCCAAGTATGGTTTTATGGGTATTAATATATTCAAATATTTTACCTGTGTAGAAGTTCTTATCTCCAACACCCTTACCCACAATCAGTAATAGAACATCTGAATTCAAAAGGCATTCAATGCTTTTCTTGTGTTCCATATAAGGATAAACTTGAACAATATTTTTGTTACCCAACATACTTGAGATTTTCTGTATGTTTTGTTTGGAAAAGTCCCCTACAAACTGGAGCTGGATATCCTTCTCATCTACAATCTTATCCTCTATAGCCTTGTTCAGGGCCTTTAAAAAATAGTCCGGTTTTCTTCGACCATACATAGAACCGGCATAGGTGATGGTTAGCTTTTCTCTTTTTGTTGTCATGACCTGTAGACCTTCAAAGTCAGAAGTGTCATAACCGTTAGGTATGACAATCGATCTGTCTTTTAAGTCATAATCTTCCATAAATCCCTCTAACATAAAGGGAGAATTCGTAATAAAATAGTCACAATGAGCGATGACATCCGCTTCCATCTTTTGCTCAATCCTTCTTCGATAATTGCTGTAATTCATATCCAGTATATAAGGATTCTTTGTCCATTCATCCCTAAAATCTACCACCCAAGGAATTTCTTTGTAATGCTTTTTAACATATAGGCCTAATAGATGGTCACTATAGGGATAAGAGGTACTATAAATAACATCCGGTTGAATCTCTTTTACATACTCAAGAATGCTTCTTCTGTTCTTTCTGTACCAAAGCCATTCGCCATCGGGTATAAGCAATTTTCTTGATAGAAATTTGCCAAGAATATGAAAAGGCTTTTTCCAATGGGTCAAATCATGACTCTTGGTCCGAATGATGCGTATATGGTTAACCTCATCACTAAGAGTAGGGTCATTGACCCCTTTTTTATGATCCACGGTGTATATAATAGGTTCCCAACCAAACTGTGGTAGGTACTTGGCAAACTTCAACGTTCTTTGTACACCGGCACCACCCATTGGCGGAAACTGATAGGCCAGCATCAATACTTTTTTCTTTTGCATTAAATAGTTCCCTTTCCAAGCAGATGGTAATCGAAGCCTAAAGCGTTGATCTTATCTGCATCAAAGAAGTTCCTTGTATCCAAAATACGTCCTTCATTAACAATAGGCTTAATTTCACTAAAATTAATCTCCTCAAATACTTTATGATTGACACCCAGTATAATTAAGTCAGAATCTGCACAAGCTTCTGTGACGTCTGCCGCTAGATATTTGAAATCCTTAACAAAGGGATCATAAAGGCTAAGTTTAATGTCTCTCACTTCTTCAAAAAGCTCAACCAAATCCAATATTGGACTTTCTCTTAAATCATCGATATCAGGTTTATAGGTTATACCCAATATGGTAATTTTTTTGCCTGCTAATTGCCCCAGTATCTTTTTTGATTTGGAGAATACATGAGCCGGCATAGCATCATTGGTTTCTCTTGCTAATCCGATAATCTTAGCTGTTTGGGGGAATTTTTCAACAATAAACCAAGGATCGACGGCTAAGCAATGCCCACCTACTCCAGGGCCTGGCATATGAATGTCCACCCTTGGGTGTTTGTTGGAAAAGGTTCTGACATCCCAAGCGTTAATACCCAAGTCCTCGCATATCAGTGCTAATTCATTGGCCAATGCAATGTTAACATCTCTAAAAGTGTTTTCCATAAGTTTACACATCTCTGCTGTTGTTGGATCCGTTATGAAAATCTCACCTTTTACAAATGATTCATACAGCTTTTTGACTTTTTGGGAGGATATTTTATTAATGCCTCCGACGATTCGATTGTTCTCAACAAGCTCAATCAATATCTTACCCGGTATAACACGCTCAGGAGAATGTGCTACATACAAATCCTCATAAGGGTTCAGATCAGCTTCTTCCAAAATGGGCATCATTAACTTCTCTACAGTCCCTGGTGGTGACGTAGATTCTAGAATGACCATGTCGTTTTTCTTAAGGTAAGGTACAATACTTCGCGTTGCCGCTTCCACATAATCCATCATAGCTGTTTTATCTTTGTTGATTGGCGTAGGAACCGCTATGATAAAAACATCCGCTTCTTCAGGCGTTGTCTTTGCCTTTAACTTACCAAGACTGACCACTTCATAGACCAAAGCATCTAAAAATGGCTCTTCAATAATGATTTTCCCTTCATTCAGATTGTTTACCACCTCTTCATTAACGTCCACTCCAATGACTTCATGACCATTGTTGGCAAACATAGCTGATGTTGGTAGTCCAATATATCCAAGTCCCAGTACACATATTTTTTTCTTCATAGCATCCTCCGGTTATTTTCTATTTTAATATCTATGATAATCTATTTATTAACATAATCTATAATACCATAATGGTTTAGATTTTCAAAGTGATTGATGGGTTCTATTCCCGATATTTTTGGCTGGTACGCCACCTACGATATCATAGTCACCTACATCTTTGGTCACGACAGCACCGGCGCCGATAACCGCACCTTGGCCGATTCTAACACCCGGTAAGATAATGGCTCTTGCACCAATCCAGACATCATCTCCAATGATGACAGCTCTTGGTGGTGTTTCCCCACAATCCATCATTGGCACACTTGTATTCTGTATGTCATGATTCCTGGTATAGATGATGACATCCGGACCCATCATCACATATTTTCCTATGGTTAAGGGTCCCTGAATACGGGCATTTAGACCAATTCCTGAGCGGTCGCCAATTGAAATCCCGGCCCCTTTACCAAAAAACACATTCTTTTCTATGTTCACATCCTGCCCAACCACATCGAATATTCTCTTAATCAGAAAAGCTCTAAATTTTTTGGCCCCAAATGTTAGAAATCCATCTGATGACGGCATTCTTTTACCAATCACATAGTACAACACCAAACACAAATATTTCATACTCACCCATCCTTTAAAAATTCTTTAATATACCTAAGCTCACCAAAAATATATAACAGTCCGAAATAGGTCAGACCTCCGAATATAATACCAATTATGGTACTCATATTGCTATAGCCCATCCAAATAATTATACCTTTAACCACACCACCCATAACAAAGGCTGCGATCACAATTTTTGATATGGCTTTAAATTCGATGGCAAAGGGAATGGCTTTATTCCTAAAAACATAACTTAATACAAAATATATTATATAGGCAAATAACGTGGTATAAGCGGCAAAGATGTAGCCATATTTTCCGACAAATAGTATATTTAAAACCATGTTAAACAATGCAGCAATAAAACAGTTTCGTAATATGTTGACCGTACTTCCCTTAAGCTCCCAACCTTTGTTCACGTATTCAGTAAGTCCCAGAAAAAACATACCAAAGGCTATGATGCCAATTATATGACTACCACCCACATACTTATAATCTAGAAACAAAGTGGCTAAAGGTTTTGCAATTACAAAAAGCCCTACAGCAGCCGGCAAGGCAATGAGTATATAATTCTTTGTGCCGTTTTTTAACAGTCGATTTACCTTTGATTCATCTTGATCATTATAAGCCTGAATCAAATTAGGATAATAGCTTCTGTTCATACCAATCATGATCATGGTAAATATGGCAGCCGGCAATGCATAATTGGCACTGTAGATGCCGACATAGGATTTGTCAAAATAATAGGTGATGACATATCTGTCTGAAAAATTCAATAAAGACATAGTAAGCGTTAATCCAATTAATGGAAAACCATATCTTAAAAATGTTGTAAAAATTTCCTTAGAGACGCTTGTAAATCTAATCTTACGTCTTATGTCAAGGGCACTTATAGCAACCAGACCTACGGCAATATCAATAATACCATGGGATAATAAAATAGCTAAAACCGTCTCACCAATCATCTGATAGATAAGAACCGTTAATAAAAGTTTTCCAATAGAAGCTGTCAACAACAGAATAATGTTCAAGCCTCTTTTGTTCACAAACAATAAAAGGCTTAATATATTCTGATTAAAACTATACCCGACAAGCACCATCAGAATCGCCACCAATAAAGGCAAATTCATTTTACCAAATACACCTGGCAACGACAATACTGAGACAATTATAACCAGTGATGCAACGATGATTAACAAGGACCAACTAATAAAGTAGGTTGAGAAAAAACTTTCTCGCTCTTCTTGATCACTGTTAACATATTGGCCAATATACCTAATGGAAGCATTGGCAATCCAACCAATAAGTAACAGGTGGACAATATTAATATATGGATTAATCAACTGGTATTCGCCATAAATGGCTGTTGAAAATAAGCCGGTGTATACCCGGAGGGTCAAAATACCAACAATACCTTCAACAATCTTGACAGGCAAATAGCCAAAAGATGAATTATGTATCCTCTTACTTAGACTTAAGAATTTCATGCGTATGCTCCATCAGCTTTATTCGGCGTTGCCTGCGTACAGATTCTCAATCTTATACTGCAACTCATTTTGATCCATATAAAAATTCAACACATAAAACTGGTTGTTAATATTTAAGGATCTCCCTTGTGCATTATACCACAATCCGTTCATATCCACATACCGAATTCCTTCAAGATAATTAACACCAAATGTATAACCTTTGGCGTTGATATAAAAAACATTTTTACCGGTCTTTTCCTTATAGTCTCTAAGCATGCTATGAATCAGTCCGGCTTCTCTTTTATCTGTAAAATCACCGGTTTTGACCGGACTGTTATTTCCTACTAAGATAATATGCTTCTGATCTGTATTTGCAAGTTCTGTTTCTAATTTTTTGATCTGAGCCGTGTCGGTCTTATATAAAGAATTCTTAGAAGTAGATAAATGGATCACCTTAACTTCCGGATAGTCGCTGACTTTAAACTGATCTTGCCAGACCTCCGTCTTGCTCTTTATTTTACTTGCTTCCACATTTGAATAGCCTGAGTAGATCGCCAAATCGCTTTGATTCATGACCTCATAAGCTTTTGCCATCACTACTTCATCCAACAAGGAGTTACGTCCACTTGTGGCACCAAATACAGACACGTTGAATTTTCCTTCTATGGAAGTATCCACTTGTAATGGATCTTTTAGACTATTGATATCATAACCTTCTAAGTGACTTGTTTCAAATGGAATGCTTTTTTCAAGTATATCAAAATATACGGTGCCTTGAATATTCGTTTTAGCATTGACACTGGCAACATATAGTCTTTCAATCGTGATAGGATAAGATACTTCAGCCGGTATAGCCGCTGTCAACTTTTTCCAACCCGTAAAGTCAATCCCATTTGTAAAGGTAATAAGATGTGAAACATTTTTACTATCTACAATCTTACCTCTGAACATAAGCCCACTATTATTACCATATAATTGAATTGACAGACTGTTCACCTTGGACGGTATTATAATGGGATTGTTCTCAAACACGGTATAAACAGCCTGAGTCATTTCAGCCTTCTTAAAACTATAATCCAACTTAACGGATGTTTTTTGTGAAGACTCTACGAGCTGGGTCTGAACTAATGTACTTTTTCCTGTTGCTGTTTCCGGGTAAACCATGGTTGTCATTGAAATGTTCTCAAAATCCGTTACCAAAGCCTTTTGGTCCCCGACGATAATATAACCGGTAGCTTCAATACCATTTATGCCAATGGTCACTTTCGTCGTACCAACATTCTGACCTGCTTTAAATACCCCACCTGCAAACTGGCCAAGACTGGGGTTCTCCACTGTGTAAGTTGCTTGTTTAATGTCAATAGCGGTCTTATAACCATCTCGGTCTGTTGCAAGCAGACTAAACTGTCCTGTGCCGTTTTGAGGTATTTGTAACACCTTATGCCCAAGGGTAAGACCGATATAGCTATCAATGGCATTGATGGTCGTGGAAGTCGATATACCATTATAGTTAACAAAAACCGTGCCTTTACCGGAAACCGTCGGCACATAAGTCATGCCATTCCAATTACCACGTAAGCCATCTACAGCAAAAGTAACACTATTTTGATCGATTGCAATGGGATTGTAGTATTCATCATAACCCAAAACTGTAAAGGTAATGGGTTGATTAACCGTCGTTCTATTTTTATTGGGTACGAGAACCAAACTTTCTAATTGACCTGCAGGTGCTGTCGACACAAAGCCCAAAGCATTTACCACTTTTCGTTCAGTACCATCTGATGGTTTGTTCACAAGGTTTGAAGTGAAAGTACCCAGTGGTCTTGATACCATACTTGAAGAACCGCCACCGTCATAATGAATCGCATCATAGGCGCCATATTCTAACAAATATCTGCCCAACTCCGCGTGGGTGGTTCCTATGCTTTGTCCACGCCCGTCCACCACCATAGCAATTAAGTAATCCTTATTTTGAGTAATACCCACCGCTGTTCTTGGGGCATTGGTATTTTTCGTAAGAATCGTACCTTTTTCAACTAAAGCACCGTTTTCAATAATCTTACCGCCACCGCTTAAAATCATCTTGATTGTGTTATTGGCCATACTGTTAGCAACACTTAAGTTTACCTGCTCGCCAATCTTAAAGGTTTCAAAATAGATTTCATATAAGCCTTTATACATAGAAATAATGTAACCATTAGCCGGTATGGCCACATTCTCCATTGGCATTTTATGGTCAACAATCACACCATCCATCACCACCATCTTATAAGTGTTATTGATACGTAAACTTTCGGCTGTGGTTTTAACTGCTTTCTGGTCGAAAATAACCGGTTTTACCTGTACGTTGATTTTATTGATCCCATATAGGTCCATTTCTAAACCTGCTGAATTTCTAAGTCGAACATCGCCACTAAAAAAATCTAAGAAAATGGATTCTTCTGTTTGAATCAAAGATGCCACACCTTTGTCGTAATGATTATAAAGATCCTGAAGCACCACATAGCCATCTTTATATTCGGCACCAATGATATCCGAAGGGTTTTCCTTCATATTGAAAAAGGATGCGTTGACGCCGGCCACAGCTTTAGCCGATTGATTGACCATCGATGTAACTGTAAGTTTTTCTCCAAAAACATTCGACGATCTTAAAATATCCAAATCCACATAAGGGTTATTTAGATCCATCTTCAATACATGAATATCTACCCAACCCCGACTGGTGAGTTTGGCTTTGGTTTCATAGGTGAGACCACTGGTCACTTGTTTCTGCGTAATTTTTTCATAGTAGGTTGTATCATTTGCTTTAACCGCCATCGTTAGGGGTTGTATCGTTAGAGCGCCTGCCAATAAAAAGGACATGGCACCTCTCATAAAGTGCTTTTTATTCATCATTTCTTACCCTCTTCTTAGTCATAATTTCTAATCATCGTATGAGATAAAGTTTCAAAGTAATTTTGTTCAAGTATCGATTTATTCTAACATACTTGCCTATTGTTTTATATGTTTTTTCTATAACAATTCCGTTAAAATCCGTATGTAATTTCCTATAATTTTATACGTAATTTACTCGTAAAAACCCCCCTCCCATCATGTCAGTTCCCTTTTCCACCATAATTTGGTATAATCAAGAAAAGAGGCTTTGCCTCGGTATGAGCTAAGCTCATATTTCTGAACGATTCCTAAGAAAGTTTCCTCAACGCATCCTGTCAGTCTTCAAGACATGATGCTAATTTGAAAGGCTTTCTTAGGAAGGAATAAAGAGGCTGTGCCCCAACACGATACATAAAGCAAATCATTCCACTTAGGCAACCCTATATGCCGAAGGAGTCTAGATGACCGATTATACACGTAAACGCATCAGCGTGAACCAAATCAAAATAAATATGGAATTAGCCGAAAATGTGATTGCTCCAAATGGTATGCTTTTAATCCCTAAAGATACATATATAACGGATAAGCATATATTTCGCATGAACCTCTATCAGATTCTAAGTGTTGTTATAAAAGAATATAGCCCAGTCACAGAAGCCACCGAAACGCTGACCGAACAAGAGCGGCAGATTTATGACCAAGAACACCCAGGTTCTGACCAAGAAGCTATCGTTACTTATGAGCCAAAAAGTGTGAACTACCAGAACTTTAAAGAGACTTTTGTTCAGGTGGAATCTTCTGTCAAAAATGAGTTATTGGCTATTAGTGATGGAAAAAGCATTGATCCTGAACGCTTAATCAAAAGCACCGAAACCTTAATGGGCTCTTTAAGACTTAAAAGTGAACTTTTTAATTATATGAATCATCTTAGGTCCGATATCGGTCACACCTATGTCCATTCACTGAATGTTTCTATGCTATGTAATATATTTGGTCACTGGCTCAAAATGCCCTCCGATGAGATTGCGGATTTGACCTTAGCCGGTTTGGTTCATGATATTGGCAAAACCCAGATTGATCAAGCCATCTTAAACAAACCCGGTCGTCTTAGTGAAGACGAATTTGCTAATGTTAAGCAGCACGCACTCTTAGGTTATAACCTTCTGAAAGACCAGGATATTCCCGAAAGAGTTAAGCAAGGTGTCCTCATGCACCATGAACGTAACGACGGTAGCGGTTATCCTTTTGGCCTTAAAGGTGATTCCATTTCTGACTTCGGTAAAATACTGGCCATATTGGATACTTATGATGCAATGACTTCAAATCGAACATATCACAAAAAGTTCTCACCCTTTAAAGTCATCCAGATGTTTGAACAGGAATCATATGGATTTTTAGATGCCCGCTATTTGTACATCTTCCTTGAAAATATTGCACACAATTACTTAGGTGAAAGTGTAATACTTTCTGATCAAAGAAAAGGTAAGATTGTCTTTATTCATAATACATCACCCTCAAAGCCTATTGTACAGATCAATCAAGAAATCATCGATCTTATGACTTCACCTCACCTTGCCATCGAAGAGATCTTGTAATCATAATTATTTTTAATTTTTTTAATTTAGGTATTGTTTTATAGAAATACATATATTATAATTAGGGTGTGGTTGAATTTTGTTCTCCCTTCTTATTGGAACAAGATTTGTACCCACTATATAACCCCTTATTAATTATTTATACTCCCCTCATCAAAATAACCACATTCTTTAATGTGGTTATTTTACTGTCCATCGCCACTTTTTGCATGACTTTAGGATGAAAATCTGTTAGAATAGGGACATATGAACAAAGAGGCTACGCCTCGCTTTGCGAAGCAAATTGTTCCGGCAGGAAAGACTTCTTTGATAGTTAATGCGAGGCTTCAACGCATTAACATAACATAGACTTTCCTAGAGAATGTAAAAAAGGAGCACGCCTATGTTATGGTCTGACCAGAAACCCTACTATAGCCTAAACTGCTATTATAACCAGCTGTTTGGTCAGAAGACATATAAGATTGCTTTGGACATTGGTTTGACATGTCCCAATAGAGACGGTACTTTGGATGACAGAGGCTGTATTTTTTGCTCTGGTTCCGGTTCCGGTGATTTTGCAACACCTTCAGCTTCAACCCTTGATATACAATTGGATAAAGCCAAAGATATGTTACGAAGGAAATATGATGGGGAACGTTATATTGCCTATTTCCAATCTTTTACCAACACCTATGGCCCTTTAGACTATTTAAAAAATACTTATAGAAACATCATACAAAGACCGGACATCGTAGGACTTTCCATTGCAACACGGCCGGATTGTTTGTCCAAAGATGTTCTTGACTTACTAGAAGAATTGAACCAGATTAAGCCTGTATGGGTAGAACTTGGACTACAAAGCATTCACGAAAAAACCTCCAATTTTATAAGAAGATGTTATCCTCTTGAAGTTTTTGATCTTGCCGTCCAAAATCTACACACTATTAACATCAAAGTCGTGGTCCACTTAATTGCCGGACTGCCAACAGAAACAGATGTTGAATTCATAGAAAGTGTTGCCTATGTCAATAGATTGAATGTCCATGGCATAAAATTTCAACTTCTTCAAGTTCTTAGAAATACGGATTTGGGTAGCGTCTATGAGAAGAAGCCTTTTCGCGTACTCACCCTTGATACTTATGCTGATTTGATCGTCACGGCTATTGCAAGTATAAGTTCAAATATAGTTATCCACCGAATTACCGGGGATGCTCCAAAAGAGGATCTGGTTGCCCCATTATGGAGCTTGAACAAACGTGGTGTTCTTAACAAAATTCACCAGCGTTTTAAAGATAGAGATTTATGGCAAGGAAAGTTATTAGAAAACAACGAAAGAAGGCATGACCATGACCGGTAATGATTATGAACTAAGTCTAAACAAGCTAATGATCTTGTTCCTAATTGAAAAAGCAGGATTACCCCTATCCAATACCCAACTCTCTGATTTTTTATTGGTGTCTGATTATACGGACTATTTTTCACTTCAGACTTATATCGGACAGATGATTGAAGCCAGGTTACTTAAATCTTCTAAGATATCCAGTCATACCCTCTATGATATCACGGATGCCGGTTGTGAAACCTTAGAGTACTTTAAAAATCATATACCTGAGAGCATCAAGGATGATATGATTATATACCTAAAGAATAATAAATATGATATCAAGTCCAAGTTCGACGTGGTTGCTGACTATATCCCTGAAAAAAACGGTGATTTTTACGTGAATTGTGTTGCCAAAGAAGATAATAAGAATCTTATAGAAATTAATTTAAGGGTAACTGAAAAAGATGAAGCCCTAAAGATTTGTGATGCTTGGGAAAGCAAAAGCCATGAAATCTATAAACAACTTTTATATAGCCTGCTTGAATAAAACTTAACCTTACAATAGTCCTATAAGAAAAGCCAGATTCAAATGAATCTGGCTTTTCTTATATTTGTGTAATCTTTATACCTACAACTGTGACACGCATTAGAACTATAATTCTTCTATATCTGTATCTTCATCTTCTACTTCATTTTCTTCTAATTCCTTTTGTTCTTTTACATACGCCAGCCATTGATCGACTTCGTCCCATATTGCATCTGCACCTTGTTTGGTCATAGATGAAAAAGGAACAATTTGCTCAATGCTTTGTAACGCCAATGCTTGTTTAATGACCTTTAAGTGTTTGATGATCTGAGACCTGTTCAATTTGTCTGCTTTGGTTGCGACAACTAAGGGTTCAAAGCCCGCCGTTCTTATATAGTCCATCATGATTCGATCATTTTCATTGGGTGTGTGTCGAATATCCACCAATAAGATAATCATACCAAGTGGTACCCTTCTATTGAGATAGTACTCAATCATTTTGCCCCATTGTTCTCTGGACGCTCTGGCAACCTTAGCATAACCGTACCCCGGTAAATCCACAAAATACAACTGCTCTTCAACATTATAAAAATTAATGGTTTGCGTTTTACCCGGCTGGCCTGAGGTACGCGCTAAAGCTTTTCGATTAATAAGCGCATTAATGAGGGATGATTTACCAACATTAGATCTACCTGCAAAGGCCACTTCCGGATAACCGGTTTCGGGAAATTGTTCAAACTTGACACCAACCGCTTCTAATCTGACATTATTTACTTGCATCTTTTGTCTCCTTAATCAATGCTTCCTTTAGAACCTCATCCATATTGCGAACATATATAATGGATAATCCCATCAGAATCTCTTCACTGATTTTCTCTATGTCTCTTTTGTTATCAATCGGTATCAATACTTTTTCAATACCTGCTCTTTTGGCAGCCAGCAGTTTTTCCTTTAAGCCACCAATTGGTAGTACGCGGCCTCTTAGCGTTATTTCTCCTGTCATGGCAACCTTGTTGTGGACTTTATACCCTGATAAAGCTGAAATGATGGCTGTAGCCAATGTGATGCCTGCTGAAGGCCCATCCTTTGGCACGGCACCTTGAGGAATGTGAATATGGATATCCTTATTGGTATAAAACACTTCATCAATATTATGACTACCTGATATGGACCTTGTATAACTGATGGCTGCTCTGGCAGACTCCTTCATGACATTACCAATCTGTCCTGTAATCTCAAACTTACCTGTACCGGGCATCACATTCACTTCAATAGATAGGGTATCACCGCCGACTTCTGTCCAAGCCAAGCCTCTAACAACGCCTACTTGCGGTTCATCACACCGTTTATCATAATGAAATAAGGTAATACCAAGATATTTTTTAATATTCTTTTCTGTGATCTGAACCCGTTTCTTCTCGCCAATCACAATTTCTTTGGCTACTTTACGACATATCTCACCGATTTTTCGTTCTAAGTTCCGCACACCGGCTTCCTTCGTATAGCTATTGATCATATCTATAAGTGCCTTATCGCTAAATTTTAACTGACTAACTGTTAGACCGTGTTTATCCAGCTGCTTTTTTATTAAATGAGATTTAGCAATATGTACTTTCTCATTAACAGTATAGCTATGTACTTCTATGATCTCAAGACGGTCCATTAAAGGTCTTGGTATGGTCCTTAGTGTATTTGCCGTACCAATAAACAAAACATCGGATAAATCCACATTCATCTCCACATAATGGTCTCTAAACTTATCATTTTGCTCTCCATCTAAGACTTCAAGCAAAGCTGCAGATGGGTTACCTCGCATATCCGAACTCATCTTGTCCATCTCGTCCAGTAAAATTAAAGGATTGCTGGTTTTGGCCTGTTTTAAAGCATTAACAATACGTCCCGGCATAGCACCAATATAGGTTTTTCTATGTCCTCTAATATCCGCCTCATCTCTCACACCACCTAGAGATATTCTGGCATAGTGGCGATTGAGCGCCCTTGCGACAGACTTGGCTATAGATGTCTTACCGGTTCCCGGTGGTCCAACCAGACATATAATCGGGCTATCGGTTTTTTTGGCAATTTTTCTAACCGCTAGATGCTCAATGATTCTTTCCTTAACTTTTTCAAGACCATAGTGGTCCTCGTCTAAGATATCTCTTGCACCTTCAATATCCGTACTTTCTTCTGTCTTTTCATTCCAGGGCATTTCTAAAATACATTCAATATAGCTACGAATAACAGACCCCTCTGCAGATGAAGCTGTCATACGCTTTAATCTTTTCAGCTCTTTATGTAGCCTTTCCTTAATCTCCTCGGAAGCGTTAAGGTTTTCCACGGCTTCTGTATACTCCATCACTTCATCTTCAATTTCTTGTTGATCACCAAGCTCCGTTTGAATCACTTTTAACTGTTCTCTTAAGAAATATTCTTTTTGATTCTGATCAATTTTTTGTTTCACTTGGTTATTAATATTGTTTTTAAGCTTCATGATTTCCACTTCAGCGTTTAACATGGTTATCGCCAACTTGAACCTGGGCTTGACTTCAATCTCACCTAAAATACTTTGTTTATTGGATAAGGACGTCATCAGATTAAAGGCAATATTATCGGTCATTTCGCCAATATATTTAATTCTACGTATATTGTTTAAAGTGTCTTTAGAAAAATTTGGATTTGCCTTTTCATAATCAAGGATGGATTCAAGGGCGATACGTCTCATAGCCTCTGCTTCTTCAACACTTACCGGTTCATCCAAAGACTCTATTTGCTCGACATTGGCTTCCAAATAAGATGTCTGATCTGAATAATGAATGATACGGCCACGGCTGACGCCTTCTACTAAGACACGCACAATTTTATTCGGTAGCTTAATCAATTGTTTTATTTTAGTAATGGTGCCATCTTTATACATATCTTCAACAAGGCCCGGTTCTTCCACATGGGCTTGCTTTTGAGCGACCAGAAAAATCATCTGACCCTCTAACATGGCTTGATCCAACGCTTTTACAGATTTGTCACGTTTCACATCAAAGTGCATGATTGTATTGGGAAAAAGATTAATACCTCTTAAAGGCAAAACCGGTAATAATATAGTATGGTCTGTCATGTACGAACCTCCTTTGATGATGAATTTAGGTTGTTTCAGGTAACCTATAACCTTCAGTCGATTCCTAACTCATATTAAAATATTGTCTAAATAGCAATAAGGGAGCTCAACAACAGCCCCCTTATGTTATCTTCATTATGCTGTTTCGTTTTCATTTTTACGTTTACTTCTTGGCTTGGATAACGCTTGATCTTTCTTGATTGTTGCTACATTTTCATTCAGTACAACCTGAGGATAGCTTTTGTTCTCAACGGTTTCCTTGGTTATAATGCATTTTTCTATCTTTTCATTGGATGGAATCTCGTACATAATCTCCATCATCAACTCTTCAAGTATAGCTCGGAGTCCACGAGCACCAGTCTTACGCCTGACTGCTAGTCCTGCAATGGCCACCAATGCCTCTTCTTCAAACTCTAATTCGACATCGTCTAATATAAAAAGACTCTCATATTGTTTAACCAAAGCATTTTTGGGTTGAGTCAGAATCTGAACCAATACATCTTCCGTTAAGTTCGATAGAACAACACTTACAGGTACACGACCGACAAACTCCGGAATCAAACCGAATTTCAATAAATCTTGTGGCAGTAGTTTTTCTAGTATAGCCCCTACTTGCACATCTTTTTTACTGACAATATCGGCCCCAAAGCCCATAGATTTTGTTCCAACTCTTTGTTCAATCACTTTTTCCAGACCATCAAAAGCACCTGCGCAAATGAAAAGAATATTGGTTGTATCGATCTGAATGAATTCCTGATGGGGATGCTTCCGACCACCTTGTGGCGGTACGGAGGCTACTGTACCCTCCAGTATTTTTAGTAAAGCCTGTTGAACACCTTCACCACTTACATCTCTGGTAATAGATGGGTTCTCCGACTTACGTGCAATCTTGTCAATCTCGTCAATATATATGATGCCTTGCTCTGCTTTTTCAATGTCAAAATCCGCAGCTTGAATCAGACGCAATAGAATGTTTTCCACATCTTCTCCAACATAGCCTGCTTCGGTTAAAGATGTTGCATCCGCTATGGCAAAAGGTACGTTTAACATACGGGCTAAGGTTTGGGCCAACAATGTTTTACCTGATCCTGTTGGGCCAACCATTAAAATATTACTTTTTTGTAGCTCAACGTCTTCTGAAACATAATTGCTACGAATCCTTTTGTAGTGATTATAAACCGCAACAGCTAAAGTCTTCTTAGCTTTTTCCTGTCCGATTACATAACCGTCTAGGAATGTTTTGATTTCTATTGGCTTCGGTACATTGGCCAATTCAACCTCTTCTTTAAAATCCTGGAACTCTTCTTCCACAATATCTGCACATAGCTCTATACATTCATCACATATGTAGACATTTGGTCCTGCAATTAATTTTCTTACTTGATCTTGAGTTTTATGACAAAAAGAACATCTGAGTTGCTTTTTATCATCAAATTTGTTAGCCATTTGTCCACCTGCTTTCAGTTATCGCTTTTCGATGACTTTATCAACCAGACCATACGCTACCGCTTGTTCCGCTGTCATAAAGTTATCTCTTTCTGTGTCTCTTTCAATAATCTCAAGGGGTTGTCCTGTTTTTTCACTTAAGATCTTGTTCAAAGATTCACGCATAGCAATAATCCGTTCTGCATGAATCTTAATATCCGTAGCTTGTCCTTGGGTACCACCGAGTGGCTGATGAATCATAACTTCTGCATTTGGAAGGACAAATCTTTTTCCTTTTGCACCACCTGCAAGTAAGAAGGCACCCATGCTTGCTGCCATACCGACACATATGGTCGACACGTCCGGCTTAATGAGTTGCATGGTATCAAAAATCGCCATACCTGCTGTTATAGATCCTCCCGGACTGTTGATATAAAGATGAATATCCTTATCTGGGTCCTCTGCCTCTAGAAACAACATCTGTGCTACTACCAAGCTAGCTGTACCATTGTTCACTTCTTCAGCTAGAAAAATTATACGGTCTTTCAATAATCTTGAGAAGATATCGTAGGTACGTTCTCCTCGACTTGTTTGTTCTACTACATAGGGTACTAAACTCATATTACCATCCTCCTTTTTCGGAATTGGCATTGCCTTAATCTATATATCCAAATTGTCTTATTACACTTCTTTAGATGCTTCTACGACAAGGTCAAGGGCCTTTTGATTTAACATGTCTTGGCGAATAGAGTCCTTCTCTTCTTCACCAATAGTTTCCTTAAGCACTGCAAGATCCATATTGTACTGTTCTGCCATGGTGACCAATTCCGCTTCAACAGCTTCATCACTCACTTCAAGATTTTCTTCTTTAGCTATGGCTTCAAGCACCAACCTTACCTTGATTTTTTCTATGGCCTGACCTTTCATTTGTTCTTTTAATGTATGCATATTTTGACCTGTCACTCTGAAATAATCTTCAATCTTCATACCTTGTGTTTGAATTCTTTGTGAAAATTCATAGGTCATATTTTCTGCTTCTAGGTCAACCATAGGTTCAGGCATATCCATTGTCGCATTCTCAATAATAGCTTTGAGCAGATTACTTTGAGCTTCTTGCTTACTTGCAGCTTCTTTTTTATCTAGAATGTGTTTTGCAACATCTTCCTTGTATTCTGATAGAGTATCAAATTCAGATACATCTTTAGCAAACTCATCATCAAGAACAGGCATTTCTTTAGCCTTGATTTCATGTACGGTTACCGTAAACATAGCTGGTTTACCTCTTAAAGCTTCTGATTGATAATCCTCTGGGAAGGTAACGTTGACTTCAAAAGTCTCACCAATGTTTTTTCCGATAATTTGTTCTTCAAAAGTATCAATAAATGAACCTGAACCTATTATGAGGCTGAAGTTCTCTGCTTTACCACCCGCAAAAGCCGCACCATCTACAAAACCTTCAAAATCAATGACAACATGGTCATCCATCTCTACCGGTCTACCGACAACACCGACCATTCTTGAATTTTTCTCAAGAACGCTTTTGAGTTCTGCTTCAATATCTTCATCTGTAACTTCTACTGTACTTTTTTCAACTTCAAGACCTTTATAATCCCCAAGGGTCACTTCCGGCTTTACAGCAACTTTTGCAGTAAAAATGAAGTTTTGTCCGGATTCGATTTGTTCAACATCCACTTCCGGTCTTGACATGACTTCTAGTCCGCTTTCTTCTACGGCTTGATCATAAGCGTCAGGAATAATACCATTAGCTGCATCTTCATAAAATACGTTAGCACCATAAACTTTTTCAATTAATTTACGTGGTGCTCGACCTTTTCTAAAACCCTGAATAGTGATCTTGCCTCTATTCTTCAAGTAGGCTGCTTGTAAACTTTTTTCAAACTCATTTGCATCCACTTCGATTACAAGTTTCACCATACTACTTTAATTATCTATTTCAAATCAGCCTTAAGCTGCATTTTTGAATCTGGGCATAATGACCCAAGTTTGACCATTAAATCATTATAACACAGTAGATTTTATATTACTATACCTAAATTTAACGGTCAATGATCGAATATTTCCAATAAAAAATCTGTATGACCCGAGAGGCAACAGATTCTTCATCACTATGTCAGTATCAGTTTTTTTTGAAGCTCTACAACCTCAGCCTCATCCAAATACCACTTTAGAATCTCCAAACCAAAGGCCATAGCCACCCCTGCACCTTTTGCTGTAATAATATTTCCATCTGTAACAACCTGATTTCCACTCATAGTAGCGCCCTTCAAATGGGCTTCATAACCTGGATAAGCAATGGCTTCTTTGCCCGTCAACAAACCAAGGTCACCGAGTATGCTAGGTGCTGCACATATAGCCGCCAGTTTCTTACCTGATGAGTAAAAAGCAGGCAAAAGTGCCATCAAACTCTCATGTTTACTCAGATTCTCCGTGCCCGGCATGCCACCTGGTAATATAAGTACCTCGTAATCTGAATAGTCCACTTCGTAAAATAGGCGGTCACACTTAACCGTTATTTCATGGCCACCAGTAACATCTAAATTACCGGAAACAGATATTAAGTCAAGTGTCATACCACCTCTTCTTAAAACATCTATGGTACTCACCGCTTCAATTTCCTCAAATCCGGTTGCTAAGAATATTGCCATTTTTGTCATAAAAATACCTCCGTTATAATCTAATAAGTCATCATGCATTTCATCAGATTATGGTTTATAATATAAGATAATCCTAAAATCGATTTACATAACCCTAGTTTATCATAAAAGTGAGGTTTTTAGAATGGAAATAGAAAGAAAATTCATTGTGTCCAAATTACCTGACCAACTGGCCTCTTATCCCAAAAAAGAAATTCTACAAGGCTATGTTTCTACCACGCCTGTCATACGTATACGCAAATCCAATGAAGATTACTTCCTTACCTGTAAAGGTAAAGGGCTACTTGCCCGTGAAGAATTTGAGATTCCCATATCCGCAATAGAATTTGAACATCTATCTTCCAAATTGGATTATTACTTGATTCATAAAATCAGATATCTTATTCCATACGGTGATTTTACCATTGAACTGGATGTCTTTAAAGACCGCCTTGAAGGGCTCATACTGGCTGAAGTAGAATTCCATTCCCTAGAAGCCGCACATATTTTTGATGTACCGGATTGGTTTGAAGATGAAGTTACTGAAGATGGTCGCTATCAAAATAATGCCTTGTGTCGATTAAATATCTTAGATGAGTTATAAAATTATTATACTTTTGTATATCAGGAATGTATAACTTACCTGATATACAAAAAAGAATCTACTCAGTAGATTCTTTTTTGTAGTGCGGATGAAGGGAGTCGAACCCCCACGCCGTAAAGCGCTAGATCCTAAGTCTAGTGCGTCTGCCAATTCCGCCACATCAAGTTACTGCAAGCATTAACGATGAGTCACCCGGGGTTCGAACCCGAGACAACTGGATTAAAAGTCCAGTGCTCTACCAGCTGAGCTAGTGACCCGTAATACTGTGTTCCTTTTTCTGTCATAAGACCGCTGTTACATTGACCTTATGGAAACTGGGTAGGAAGGATTCGAACCTTCGCATACAGGAGTCAAAGTCCAGTGCCTTACCGCTTGGCGACTACCCAATATTATTTAAGGGTGGATAATGGGACTCGAACCCACAACAACCAGAACCACAATCTGGCGCTCTACCATTGAACTATACCCACCATATGATCATCTTAAGTTGCCTTAAGAATCATTAACGTGCCAGCAGGGATTCGAACCCCGGACACCCGCCTTAGAAGGGCGATGCTCTATCCAGCTGAGCTACTGGCACAAGTTATATCTTAGGTGTGCTCATTTCATGATGAAGCGGGTAGGGGGAATCGAACCCCCGTAACCAGCTTGGAAGGCTGGAGTTTTACCATTAAACTACACCCGCAAAATGATGGCCATCATCTCACACTAATGGTGAAGTTAAAAATCGGGGTGACAGGATTCGAACCTGCGGCCTCTTGAACCCAAATCAAGCGCTCTAGCCAAGCTGAGCCACACCCCGTTTTTCAAAGGCTTTTATTTCAAACGTGCAAGATGTATTATACAGAGTAAACAAAGCTTTGTCAACACTTTTGACAGCTTTTTTTTATAATTTGATTTCTTTATCTAAACCCTTATAAAATCAAGGTTTTCACTCACAGAGACGGTAATTAAGCCGAAAAATCAGACACCCAGCTATGATTATAGTCTGGGTGTTTGACTTTTAATATTCTCTTATTTCCGCCTTATTTATCCATCAATCTGTAAAGCACCTGCGCCATTTCTGCTCTGGTGGTTGTTCCTGCCGGGATAAGCTTTCCACCCGATCCTTCGACGGTATCCGCTCCAACCAACAACGTTATGGCTTCCATAGCCCATGGATCTATCTGTTTGGCGTCGGTGAAGTCGTCGAGCGTCTTACCTGAAACCTCTTCGGGTAACAGGTTCATGACTTTCAAGGCGTTATATAGCAGCGTGAACATCTCCTGACGGGTAATTTCTTTGTTAGGAGCATATGTATTGTTGCCTGTACCCGAACTAATCCCGAGGCGTTTTGCCGCCGCAAGATAGCTGGTATAATAAGCATCGCCTGCATCAGAAAAGTTATCTTCCGGGTTTACATCCTGAAGTATGTCAAAGGCTCTCATCATCAGAACAATAAACTCGCCTCGGGTCAGTGTTGCTTCGGGGCTATAATTGCCATTGCCCGTACCTGTTGTGATTTCTCTAGCGGCGATGAAGCGCACCGCTTCTGAAAACCACACAGTATCTGGCACATCACCAAAGGCTATCTTGTTAAAAGCCACCCCATAGTCGCTGAAATGAGTTGTGGTGAAAGTGACCGTACCCGTTGCCGTATCATAGCGCCCGTTGGGTATGGTAACAACATTGCCACTACCCTCAATGTACCAGACGACTATGCTTTCTTGATTGGAAAGCTCCTCCCCTGTCAGTGTGTAGGGCAGCGAAACTGTGATTGGTGCAGCAGGATTACGCCACTCGGTCTGTTTTCCGTCAACAAGCAGCGTGAGCTGAATGAGAGGCCTATCCCCGATGGCAGCTTTCACCTGGTCAGGTAGACTGGTTTTATCACCCTGTCCGATGGTGATTTGAGCCTTGTTTCCATCCCCGCCCTCGACACCTGCCAGCATGTTAGAAGGAATGGTTATGCTACCCATATCAGTATGAACGGTCAGACTTCCCTGCCTTTCTACAAAAGTCAGGTCCAATACCGGTAAACCGATTGAATAGGTATCCATATTTGCAATAGTGGGAAGTGTTATAACAGTGGTATTTTCTTCAGTTATCAAATTGCTTTGAAAGCTTGCGTCGACCGAAGCCCTTCCGGTATTTGCATCGACCGAAATAGCTAATGAGGTGGTAGTGCCGTCACTGGTTTTTACATCTGCTTGGTATATCTGAGTGGGTGTGGATGAACCTCCTCCTCTACCTGTTGAAGGCCCGAGTACTATGGGGTTAACCGTGAAGGTCTGTGAAACCGGTGTCGCCGGCAAATAATTAGCGTTGCCCGCCTGGTTTGCCGTGATGGTTGCACTTCCGGAGCTTATGAATGTCAGAACCCCATCAGTCGTGATCATGCAGACGTCCGTTGTATCGCTCGTAAAAGTAACGTCAAGTCCAGAGGTAGAGGTAGCCGTAAGGATCGGGGTGCTTCCAAAGTTCTGCGCGCCGGGGTTATTAAAGGTTATGGTCTGAGCCGCCTTCGGCGTCACGCTATTAGAAGCAGGTGAGGCCGAACCAGTTCCCGCAGAGTTTGCCGCCGTGACCGTGAAAGTGTAGCTTTGTCCGTTTGTCAGCCCCATCACCATGATTGGGCTTGTAGCACCAATCACAGGAGCTACATCAGCCGGACTCACTGTAACTGTATAGCCATTTATTGCCGCACCACCGTTTGAAGCAGGAGCTGTAAAGCTCACCGACGCCTGTGTATCCCCCTCAGTCGCGGTAACATTTGTCGGTGCGCCGGGAAGTACAGGGTTAACCGTAAAGGTCCGTGAAACCGATGTCGCCGGCAAATAAGAAGCGTTGCCCGCCTGGTTTGCTGTGATGGTGGCTACTCCGGCGCTCATGAACGTCAGAACCCCATCGGGCGTAATCGTGCAGACCCCTGTTGTATCGCTCGTAAAGGTTACATTAAGTGCAGAGGAAGAGGTAGCCGATAGGGTCGGGGTGGTCCCGAAATTCTGCGCACCGGGGTTACTAAAGGTTATTGTCTGAGCCGCTTTCGGCGTCACGCTGTTAGAAGCAGGTGAGGCCAAACCTGTGCCCGCAGAACTTGTCGCTGTGACCGTGAAGGTGTAGCTTTGTCCGTTTGACAGCCCCGTTACCATGATTGGGCTAGAAGCGCCATTCACAGGAGCTACATCAGCCGGACTCACTGTAACTGTATAGCCGGTTATCACCGCACTGCCGTTTGATGCAGGAGCAGTAAAACTCACCGACGCTTGGGTGTCACCCGCTGTCGCACTCACTGCTGTGGGTGCGTCGGGCGCTATAGGTTCTACCACAGTATACGAAGCACCCTCAGTATAACCGTTAGAAAGGCTATTTCCGACAGTGTCGGTAATGTTTGTTCCACTATTTAAATCAAGCCTTATCGTGCCATTGCCTGATATTGCATCTACGTTAACATCAATGCTCAATCCGTCGCTCGACGAAACAGAAGCAATATTGCCTACTGCCGTTTCCGTGGTTGTCAGTGAAAAATCATCGATACTAACATGATTCACGGTCTCGCTGAAGGCGACAGTGAAGACTACAAAAATGCTATAGAGCGGTGGAGTACCGCTTAGTGTGATGCCATTCATCGTAGGTGCGACGTTGTCCACTGTAGCGTTTGACGTGTCAGCTGCTGTAACGCTATTGCTCTCGTTGTCGGTTACCGTTATCGTGATATTCCTGTTCACCGCCTGTATAGCTCCCGCTGAGATGGTATAAGTAGCCGACCATAGCCCGCCTGAGTTTGTCGCAGCCACGGCGGCTCCGCCGCCGAACTGACTGAAGTTTGCCGTTACTGACGTAATGGTATCACCGTTATTGTCACCGCCGGCTGTATTGTCCCATATCGCCGTTACGGTGTCGCCGATTTTATACGCACCGTCTGTACCGGTCGCACCACTTATAGAAATATTGCCGTCTGTCACCGTCACAGGGGTAGCGTTCGCTGTCAAGGTCACCGCCGGTAGATGACCCATCACCAGCACCAGCATCAAGATTATGGACAAGCATTTTTTTTTTGATTTCTTTTTGCTATGCATATTTTCCTCCGTTTTTATATATGTTTTAAACCGGTTCAAAATCTGTCCCTATGAACGCTATTGAAAGGTTTCAAGAAATTCTAGGGATATTGGTATGAATCTTTCCATCCTCATCAATGGTTAAAACGCCAAAACTGGCCGCACCATCTCTTGGTGAACTGATGCTACCCGGATTTAGAATTAAGCACTTACCTTCATATTCTTCATGAGCCATATGGGTATGTCCATATAAAATTATATCATAATTTTCCTTCTTTGCTAAAGCTTTTAGCATATTCGTACCATGTTTGACATAATGATGATGCCCATGGGTAAGTAAAATCTTTTTTCCTTGTATAAACACAACTTTCTCAGTGGGGATATTAATTTCCCCCCAATCACAGTTGCCTGCCACATAATCAATAGGTATGTCAAAAAGACTCTCAAGATCTTGAGCATCACGTACTACGTCTCCCAAATGAAAGATTCTGTCAAAACGATGGTCACCTTCCATAAGGTCCAACACATGCTTAATTCTTTTATGGGTATCACTTATAACTAATATTCTCATGGTTGTACCTCGAAATAAGACTTAAGAGCATCCTTCATGCGTCTTAAAGCTTGCCCCCTATGACTGATGGCATTTTTACGTTCGGCGCTCATTTCGGCTGTTGTACACCCTTCCTCAGGTACATAAAAAATAGGGTCATACCCAAACCCACCTATGCCCTTGGCCTCATCCGCAATATAGCCTTCAATAGTCCCTCTTACATGTCTAACCTCACCGCTTGGAAAAGCTGCTGCAATCACACATACAAAGCGTGCGGAGCGTTCTTTATCCTTGGCGTTTTTTAATTGCTCCAAGATCATCTGATTCTTAACTGCATATGAGGTTGTCTCACCACCAAATCTGGCCGAATAGATACCCGGTTCACCATGCATATAATCCACTTCAAGCCCTGAATCATCCGCCAAAACGATATCACCTGTTTGAGCTGCTATTTCCTTCGCTTTTTTAATAGCATTCTCTTCAAATGTTAAACCATCCTCAACCACATCAATATCAATGCCGGCTTCTTCCATGGAAACCACTCTGTAGGGCAAATCCGACAGAATCTCTTTGATTTCAATCATCTTGTGTTGGTTTTTTGTCGCAAAAATAATCTGTTTTTCCATCCTGTTCTCCTTAAATTCAATCTACTTATTGGTTAAGGTGTCAAAACTATATAGTTGAACTTTCGCATACAATATATAGTTTTGAATGTATCAACTTAATCTATATATTGTATGTGAATCTAGTGAAACTTAGTTTTGACCCTTTAACCCTTATTAGAAATAGAAAACCCCTCACCTATCGTATATTCTACAAATGGGTGACGGGTTATAATTGTTGTTTACTCGACTGTCGTAAGGTAAGTCTCCAATTTTTCAATGGACTCTTCCTCATCCGGTCCTTCTGCGGTTAGAAGAATACTTTCACCCTCAAGAATGCCAAGTGACATCATACCCATAATACTTTTGGCATTCACTTTTTTATTCTGCATAGATACGTAAATGCTGCTTTGAAATTGGCTAGCCACTTGTACAAACAAAGCAACTGGTCTTGCCTCAAGCCCTGATGCTATTTTAACCATTACTTTTTTCTCAATCATGAAATTCCTCCCTTGTGCTCTTTAGCTTTTCAGCAATTTGACTTATTTTTCTTAATCGGTGATTCACACCTGATTTGCCTACTACCGGATCTAATAATTGACCTAGTTCCGTAAGACTGGCATCTGAATTCTCAATCCTAAGCCTTGCAATGGATTCCAGATTCTCTGGTAATGCCCCAAGACCAATTGTTTGATCAATATAACCAATATCCTGTAGCTGTTTTACAGCGGCAGACACTGTCTTATTGATATTTGCCGTCTCACAGTTAACAATGCGGTTGACATTATTGCGCATTTCTTTTAAAATTCTAAGGTTTTCTAACTCCATCAATGCCACATGGGCTTCCATGATATTCAGTAAATCCACAATCTGATTGCCTTCTTTTAAGTATAACACATAATACTTCTTTCTTAAGACGATCTTTGCATCCATTTCAAAAGTGTTCACCAAACGCATGAGCTCTATCGTGTGCTTTTCTTCTTGATTGACAAACTCTAGGTGATAGGTTTTTTCCGGATCGCTAATGGACCCACTTGCTAAAAAAGCACCTCTAATGTAAGCGCGTTTACAGCATGCCGTTTGTACAATCAAGGGGCTAATATGTCGATCCACCTTGCAGTTAACAAGCAACTTCGTCACTTTCAAAATGGTAAGTGCCTCTTCACTGTCCATAACATAGATATGATAGATCCTATGCTTCTTCAGATAAATATTTTTCTTGATGGATATCTCAACTTTTATATTAAATGTTTTCTTTAATAAAGTAAAGCATTTTCTTGCTACAGCCGCATTTTCAGTTTGTATTTTAAGGCTTAAAACTTCACCTTTTTCATTCTCTTTGATTTTACCGCATACATTGATGATGGCTGCAATTTCTGCAATCCTACAATGCCTAGCCTCGCCGATATGTCTGGCCAGTTCGTCTTTAACTTTTGATGAAAATGACATACCTTCACCTCTTTTATATTTTATGACGATTCCATCGACATAATGGTTTTTGCAAGCAGTCCTGAGTCGTGTCGTACATAGCCTGTTTTTTCATTAAGTGCAATCATGGGTACTGCAATCACACGAGTATCCTCAATCAGAGGCAATACCAACTCCGCACCGTCTTGATTATAGTGCTCGATGACCATAGCTTCCGGCCAACCATCATTGGCTATGATTTTATCAATCATACCAACACCAATATACTGTTCTATGACATTAACATGCTCAAGAAGGGTAAAGCCTTCTGTTTCACCGGGTTGTGTCATAATGTTGCCAACATAGACAATTTTACCTTTTGCATCTTTTAATGCTTCACAAACCCCTTCCACCAACAAATTAGGAATAATCGATGTGTAGAGACTCCCCGGTCCAAGAACAATAATATCCGCCATTTCAATCTTTTCCAAAACATTCTTATATACTTTGGGTTTACTTGGCATAAGCATCATTTCTTTGATGTATTTCTTATGACTTTTATTAGCAGATACAATCTCACATTCACCGATAATCTCACTACCATCGTCATAAATGGCTTTAAGCTGAACATCTTCTGTTGTTACGGGCAAGACCTGTCCTCTTACACGGAGGACTTCATGGGCTTTTTCAATGGCAGCTCCAAAGTTACCATACAGATCCGTAAGACCTACAATCAATAGATTCCCTAGATTATATCCCTTGAGTGAACCTTCCAAAAAGCGATGGGCAAACAACGCCTCCAGCATAGGCTCTGCTTCAGCGAGTGCCAACAAGCAGTTACGTATATCTCCAGGTGGTAATATTTTCATTTCTTTTCTAAGATCACCGGAGTGACCGCCATTATCCGATACTGTTACGATAGCTGTCAGATCTTGTGTATAGATCTTTAAGCCTCTAAGCATGGTGGATAGTCCGGTACCGCCACCAATGCATACTATTTTTTTATTTTCCATAGGTCTACCTACTACTTCCCTCTAAGGGCATCCTTTTCAATATCTCGATGGTGACAGTGTACGCTATAGTTATAGGTTTCTAGTCTTTTGGCTAAGGCATCGGTCAAGGTGACAGACCTATGTTTACCTCCTGTGCATCCAATACTGATGACCAATTGGTTTTTCCCTTCTTTAATATAATTAGGTATAAGAAAGGCCAACATGTCATCCAGTTTTTCTATAAACTTGGTCGATACATCCCACTGCATCACGTAATCCTGAACCACTTTGTCTTTTCCCGTAAAACCTCTAAGTTCGGATTTATAATAGGGATTCGGTATAAAACGTACATCAAAAACCAAATCTGAATCTGATGGTATCCCGTGTTTGAATCCAAATGAGAGTACTGTAATAATTAGATTCTTATAACTTTGCTCCTCATTTAAGGCTTTATGAAGCTCTAACTTGAGTTCTCTGGTTAAAAGGTTGGTTGTATCAATAATAAACTTTGCCTGCCTTTTTACAGGTTCAAGAAGACTGCGTTCTTCTAATATGGCATCTTCAATTCGGCCATCTTCCACTAATGGATGCTTTCTTCTGGTTTCCTTGAATCTTTTAATCAATATGTCATTACTTGATTCCAGAAAAATGATATCCATGGTGATGCCTTGGTTGTTCAACTGAGCCAATTCACTAAAAAGAATCTCAAAATGCATACCACTACGAACGTCCACACCTAGCGCTATTTTTTTGAGTCCTGAATCCGGACTAAAACAAACATCTGCAAATTTGCCAATCAAGGCAGGTGGTAGATTATCGACACAAAAATACCCCGCGTCTTCTAAAAATTTTAGGGTTGTACTTTTTCCGGCTCCGGACATACCTGTCACAATTACAAATTGCATATTGATGCCTCCTTTCAATAACGACTAAAATTCACCTATGATTCTAACTTCCGGCTCTAAGTCCACATCAAACTTGGATTTGACCTCAAGTTGAATATGATCAATGAGTTCTAACACTTCCTTACAAGTTGCCTGACCTTCGTTCACAACAAAGCCACAATGTTTTAAAGAGACTCTGGCATCACCTACATGATAACCGGATAGGCCAGCATCCATAATCAACTTACCCGCATAATAACCTTCCGGTCTTTTGAAAGTGCTACCTGCGCTTGGTAATTCAATAGGCTGTTTATCTTTTCTTCTCTGTCCAAAATCCTGCATAAGGGCCTTAATTACTTTCTTATCCCCTTCTTCAAGAACTAAAGTTGCAGACAATACAATGTCCTCATGAATCTGAAGACTACTGTGTCGATAGCCCAAATCAAGTGCTTCTTTGGTCAGCGTTTTGTATGCACCTTTTCTTGTAAGGGTTTCTGCTTCTACAATAACATCTTTGATTTCTCCGCCATAAGCACCTGCATTCATGTAAACAGCACCGCCAAGGGTTCCGGGTATACCGGATGCAAATTCAAACCCCCTAAGACCTGCTCTATAAATATGCTTAGAAAGACTCGATAGCAAAATACCACCTTGGGCATATACACGATTGCCTTCAATCTTATACCCGCTCATAGTCTTACAAATCTGAATAATAACCCCTCTATAACCTAAGTCACTCACTAGGAGATTGCTGCCGTTACCCATTATATAATAGGGTATACCAACTTCTATACACCGCTTAATCATGTCTTCTATATGTTTTATGGTTTTGGGCACAAACAACAAATCCGCCGGACCACCAATCTTAAAGGAAGTATGGCGACTCATAGGCTCATTGTAATAAAGCCCTGCACCATCAAACTTTTTTTTATCAATATGTTCCTGTAACTTAATCATAAAACACCTCAGTCGTTTCTATGTTACCACTTTTATCAAAATCATTATAACATGACCCTTCAAGTTACGAAAGAAGAAGAAAAAAGAAGACTGGCTTCGTCACTTTATATTCCTTAGAAAGTCATATTTTTTTATATAGAACAAACCACCCTTCCAATAGCTTCAGCTAGAGAAAGGGCGGGTTGAAGGTTGATCTATACAACTTTAATTCTTACAATAGTTATCTTAAGCCGTCTTCGTTGATTTCTACCGGATACATTTCTTTTAGGGATTCAATCTCGGATCTGTATACTTCGGTTTGCTTTCTTCCGATAAGTTCTTGTCGGACTTGATTTTCTACTTCTTCAAAAGCTTTAACAGAAGCTTCAATACGTTCTTCAACCAACAACAAGTGGTAACCGAATTGAGTTTTTACAGGAGCTCCAACTTGGCCAATCTCTTGTGTGAATGCCGCTTCTTCAAACTCAGGAACCATACGTCCTCTTTCAAAAGTACCAAGATCGCCACCCCGTTCTTTTGATGGACAAGTCGAGTATTTTTTTGCTGCTTCTTCAAAATCCATACCACTGTCAATTTCATTCTTGACTTCCATGATATCCGCTTCATCCGTCATAAGAATATGCTTTGCTTTAGCTTTTGGCGCTTCTGCAAAATTATTCTTGTGTGCCTCATAGTAAGCTTCAACCTCAGATGGTTCTACTGTAATGGCATCTAGACTTTTTTGAACCGCATACCTTTGAAGCATGGCACGTTTAGTTTCTTCCATAATCTCAAGAAACTTGTCTTCCTGATCAAAGCCTTTTTCTACCGCTCTTTTATAGAATAATTCTCCTGCTACCATTTCATCCAATAACACTTTTCTTCCTTCAAAGCTAGAGAAGTTCTGAGCATCCTGTTGTGGCAGATTTCTCATAATCGCAATCATATCATCTTTTGTCAATTCTTTGTCGCCGACTTTTGCTAATACTATTTTTTCCATTCTATAATCTCCAATTCTATAATTTTAGTTGTGACCGCTCATTTCTTATCATACAGGATTGAGTCTTTTATTTCAAGGACTATCTCTATTATTGAGCTTTAAGAGTCCTTGCTGTATAATGGTCTAAGGCTTAACATCATCTCAAGGAGGAATCATAATGCAATGTCAATCTCGTCCATTCGGCCATACCAAAGACGGCCAACAAGTCATGCTATACACTTTATCCAATAAAAAAGGTCATAATGTCAAAATCCTAAACTACGGGGGCATCATTAAGGAAATTAATGTTCCGGACGCTGCCGGTCATATTAAAAATGTGGTCTTAGGCTTTGACTCAATAGAGGCTTACGAAGATCATTCCCCCCACTTTGGTTGTATCACCGGTAGAGTTGCAGGACGTATCAGCCAAGCATCTTTTAATCTTAATGATACCACTTATAAATTGGAAAAAAACAACGGTAATCATTGTCTTCACGGCGGCAGTCTTGCCCTTGACAAGCAGATATGGTCCGTCACTGAAATCGTATCAAAGACTCAAGCCGAATTGGTATTAAGTTATCTCAGTTATGATATGGATCAAGGCTTTCCTGGGCATCTGGATGTGGTCGTGACTTATGTCTTTGATGAAGAAAGCAACCTGACCATAAGGTATAAAGCAACAACCGATAAAGATACCATCCTTACCTTAACCAATCACAGCTACTTCAATCTATCCGGCGATCCATCCTCCACCATCTTAGACCATCAACTTACATTACCGGCAAAAGAATATGTAGCTGTTAATTCAGAAATCATTCCCATAGGTATCTTACCCACTGCTTCAGGACCTTTTGACTTCAGTCAACCAAAAGCAATTGGCTCACATATACATGATGAAAATATCCAGCTTAAAAACGCCGGCGGCTATGACCATGCCTTTATCTTAGATTCTGATACTGAAGCACCAATTATGCTTAAAGATCCAAAAACCGGACGTATACTTGAGATCGTAACCTCCGAAGCTTGTGTTGTCTGTTACACCGGCAATTTCCTAACTTCTGATCTACCACTTCAAGGGGGCCAATCAACTCAAAAACATGGCGCAGTTTGCCTTGAAACCCAATACTATCCTGACGCGATCAACCAAGATTTCATACCCACCAAGATCCTTAGAGCCGATGAAATCTATCGACAAAAGACCACCTACAGTTTCAAGATCTAAGTTATATCTGATATTAAAAAGAGCAAGCATCATTTTCCGGTATTTCCTTCTAACAATCCGGCTTATGATAACTTGCTGCTTTTTTATGATTTCACTAATATTTATTTGGGTTTTACACATCTTTTTCAATTTACTTGTAACTAACGTCAACTCCGACCATGAAGTTCCTGGAACTGGATGTATGTTTTAAGCAAGTCAGCATGGATGCTGACCGTCGACTTTTGGTGCATGGATGCACCAACTGGAGACCGTAAACATACAGACTGTGGAAGGGTTTTCATGGGACCCCATAAATCAACATCGACCATGAAGTTCCTGGACCCCCCGCACCTATAATCTTATATCATCAAAACTCAGTGGGCCCTTCATAATCTTTTTCCGAATCGCCAAACGGCCTTGATCATCGGGTATAATGCTCCAATGAATCAAATAGAATTTCCGTCCTACCAATTCAATACCGGTAATGCCCCTTGGATGAACACAACACCCTGAATTCAAATAAATAGCTTCTGATTGATCCGGCAACTTAGGACGATGGGTATGACCACAAAGAATACCGATATGGTTATGTCTGATCCATTTGGAAAAGGACTTTTCTATCTTGTGGCGCTTCACTCTGTTTTTGGAAGGACTTGACGGATTCCTTAGACCGACCATATGCATGTAGCGCCAGAAAATTCTCATCAAAAACAAAGAAATTATCCAACCTTGATCGTTCATAAAATCGCCTTGATGGCCGTGAACAACCAATATTTCTTTATCTGTCTGGTGATCTTTAAGTATCAAACTCTCTTTGACTTTAATACCCGGAAATAGAGGTGTCTTAGTATCCAAGTACTCATCATAGAAATGGGTTAGTTCATGTTTAGATATATATTCATTTCTAAAAGCCATATTATGATTACCAAAAAGATAAAAAAGGCGTTTCGTATCAAAGTACTTCTTTAGCAAACAAAAAACATCGCTGTGAGCTCTTCTAATATGAGAGAATTTGCTATATTCCCACAATTCATCCCCATCACCAATCTCAATATATGTATACTCATTCTTAAAATAATAATCAAGGGCATGGTAATAGACGTTTTGATTATGAGCAAATTCATCTGACATACTGTTGTCACCACGGTGTACATCACTAAAAAATATAATTCTCGTTTCATCATTCACATCAATCGTATCTTGGTTGCGAATGGCTTTAAAATAGCATTCCGTTAACCTTTTATGTCCAAACAAGTCATCACCTTCCTTACCTTCCTATTATAACATATAAGCATTCTCAAATAACAGGAAAAAAGTTAAAAGGGGTACCCAATAACGTGGTCGTAGATGTGATATGGATCTACAATCTATTTATATGCACTCAAGAAAAGAAGCTACGCTTCGTTATGAGCTTTGCTCATATTTCTGAACGGTTCGGCAGGAAAGGCTTCCTTGATCGTTAATGCGATGCTTCAACGCATTAACATGACATAGGCTTTCCTAGAGAAGAACAAAGACAAGCGCTTATGCGCTTGTCTTTGTCTTTTAACTATACGTTACAAAATGTTATTTACTCTAATTCTTCTTTTTGATAATAAAAATACCAATAGTTATAATAGCAATTGCAATAATCATGCCTGAATCAAACCAAAGAAACAACTTGCTCATTAAGATCAGAGCACCAATACCAATCAATAGGATGCCAAGCACTCTCCTTGTATCCTTGCTGTCAAGATCAATGGTCGTTTCCCTATCTATATCTTCACCATCATTCACTTCAACATAATCCAACGGTCGTTCCGGAATAATCAAAGCACCAATAATATATCCGAAAAAAGTGATGCCAAAGCTTGGAAAAGCTAGCAAAACAACAATCAAACGTACAATGGTCACATCAATCTTAAAATATTCAGCAATACCACCACAGACACCCGCTAAAACCTTATTCTTATTAGAACGATATAATCTCTTATTCATAGCGCACCTCAACTTTCATTTCATCACTTAAACATCTAATGAATTCATTATAGTACGCTAAGTCTAAAATCTCATGGTAAAAACATTAAAAGTCCATTAAAAAGAAAAATTATTCCACTGTAACACTCTTAGCCAAGTTTCTTGGCTTGTCGATATCATGTCCTAGATTTTTTGCTATATAATAAGCAAACAACTGCTGAGGTATGTTTTCTAGCAATGGTACTAAAGACCAATGGGTCCTAGGTATATAGATGACATCTTCTGCAACTTGCTCCACTTCTTTGTTGCCTTCCATAGCAATAGCCATAATACTGGCACCTCTTGCTTTGACTTCTTTTATATTACTCACTGTCTTGTCAAAAAGACTTTCCTGACCAACCAGTCCCATTAGTAATGAACCTTCTTCAATCAGAGCAATCGGTCCATGCTTAAGTTCACCTGCTGGATAAGGCTCTGCATGTAGGTAAGCAATTTCTTTAATCTTCAGTGCACCTTCCATAGCAACGGCATAGTCAAGACCTCTACCTATATAAAATACATTCTTCATATTCAAATGTTTTTTAGCCATATCTTCTATTAGATTCGCATTTTCTAGAATATGCTCTACTTGAGATGGTAATTGGTACAGTGCTGCTCTAAGCTCTCTAAAGTCCTCTACATTGAGTTTTCCTAAAGCTAGAGATATCTTCATGCTAATCAGGTACATGGCACATAACTGAGCTGAGTAAGCCTTGGTCGATGCTACTGCAATCTCAGGTCCTGCCCATGTATATAGCACATCATCGGCTTCTCTAGAAATACTGGATCCAACGGCATTAACCACACCCAAAACATGAGCGCCAGCCTTTTTAGCCATTCTAAGCGCTGCTAAAGTATCCGCGGTTTCTCCGGACTGGGACACCACAATCATTAAGGTATTTTCATCTAAGATTGGATCCTTGTATCTAAATTCTGAAGCCACCTCAGCTATAACCGGAATACGGGCATATTTTTCTATCAATTCTTTTCCGATTAAGCCTGAGTAATAGGCTGTTCCACAGGCTATCACATAGATTCTCGTGATTTTTTCCAGAACCTCTTTCTCAAGATTGATACCGTCTAAGTAGACATCGTCCTGGTCCATTGGCAACCTTGGCGTTAATGTGTCGCGAATAACTTTAGGTTGCTCATAGATTTCTTTCAACATGAAGTGCTCATAACCGGCTTTTTCTGCAGCTTGTATATCCCATGTTACATTAAATATTTCTCTTTTGATAAGCTTTTGATTCATATCCATAATAACGATATCTTCTTTGGTGACAACCGCAATCTCATAGTCCTCAATAAAGTATACTTTTCTTGTATGTCGTAAAATAGCCGGCACGTCGGAAGCAATAAAGTTCTCACCATCACCAATGCCAAGAACTAATGGACTGTCTTTTCTCGTTGCAATTATCTTGTCCGGTTCTGATTCTGATACAACTGCAAGGGCAAAAGAACCTTCTATTCTATGAAGTGCAGCTATAACGGCTTCCAAAAGATTGTTGCTTTCTTTGTAATATAAGTCGATGAGCTGTACCGCAATCTCCGTATCCGTCTCAGAAATAAAACGATAACCCTTTTCTATGAGCTCTTCTTTAAGAGAAATATAGTTTTCAATAATGCCGTTATGAACAAGTGCAATGGTTCCGCTTTCATTCATATGAGGATGGGCATTGTGGTCAGATGGCTCACCATGTGTTGCCCATCTGGTGTGACCAATACCCATGACACCTTCTAGATCTTTCACTTTTAACTTGTCTTCTAAGTTAATGAGTCTACCTTTTGATTTGACCATATTCAGCTTGCTGTCAAAAACCGCAATTCCAGATGAATCGTAGCCTCTATATTCAAGGGTTCTTAACCCCTCAATTAAAATAGGGGATGCTTCCTGACTTCCGATGTACCCAACTATACCACACATATAATGCCTCCTATCCTAAGCGTGACTCAATTAAGTCCGCCAGTTGTCTTGCTTCTTTTTCTAATATCGCTCTGTCTTTACCTTCAATCATAACTCTAACCAACGGTTCTGTTCCGGATGGACGGATTAACACTCGACCATCACCCTTGAACTTATCTTCAACCAAAGCTATAGCTGCTTGAATATCTTTATTTTCTTTGTATGCATATTTATTAGCATTGTTAACTTTGGCATTGATGAGCACTTGTGGTAAAACATCCATACAAGAAGCCAACTCTGATAAAGTTTTACCTGTTTCTTTAACCACCTCTAATAAATGAAGGGCTGTTAACAGGCCATCACCCGTTGTGTTTTCATCTAGAAATATAATATGCCCTGATTGCTCTCCACCAAGATTGTAGTCATTACGGATCATTTCTTCCAATACATAACGGTCACCAACCGCTGTTTGCTTAATGGCTAGGCCATGGTTCTTACCCATAATGAAGAACCCAAGATTACTCATAACAGTAGCAACGACAGTGGATTTTCTAAGAGTGCCTTGTTCTTTCATATATAAACCACATATGGCCATAATCTGGTCCCCATCAACAACATTGCCTTTTTCATCTACAGCCAAGCATCGGTCTGCATCGCCGTCAAAGGCTAAACCTACATCGGCTTGAACCTGTTTCACATAAGATTGTAAGTCATCCATATGTGTTGAACCACACTGCTTATTAATATTGGTACCGTCCGGCTCATTATGAATGATAATAACTTCTGCACCCATCTGTCTTAAGGCTTCAGGTGCTGATACGAAGGATGCTCCGTTTGCACAATCTATGACAATGCGTAAACCCTCAAGATTTGTTTTTATTTGTCTTTTAGCAAATCTTATATAGTCGTAAATACATTCATTGCGTTGAATATGGCGACCAATATCGACACCCGTAGGCAATACTATATCTTTATTTCCATTTCTGACTAAGGCTTCTATCTCTTCTTCTATACTATCAGAAAGCTTATACCCATCTCTATTAAAGAACTTAATACCATTGTACTCCACTGGGTTATGGGATGCGGATATAACAACACCAGCATCTGCACCATATTCTCTGGTTAGATAAGAAACCGCCGGTGTCGGCATGACACCCATAGACATAGCATCTGCGCCTACAGAACATATCCCTGCAATCATAGCCGAAGAAAGCATCTCTCCTGATAGTCTTGTGTCTCTACCAATGAGTATTGTCGGTTTGTGTTTATTTTCTTTTGTAAGTACATACGCGCCGGCTTGACCGAGTAAATAAGCGAGTTCAACTGTTAATTCTTTGTTTGCGATGCCTCTGACACCATCTGTTCCAAATAAATTCCCCATATTATAATCTCCTTCTGTTTTAAATCTTTTTCATTATACCATTCAAGGTTAGGCTTCTCAATTGAATCCTAATGTTTTTAACTAAAATATGGCAAGTGGTATAGACCACTTGCCATATTGGTATGTTCTTTGAACTTAGTTATCTGTTGTATCTTCCACTTGATCATTAGCACTGATCTCTATTCTAACCGTCGGTGTACCTGACATCCATTCAAAGCGATCCGGTACATCAAACTCAACTTCTACAGTATGAACCCCAGGTCCAAGATCTCTTAGGAAAACCCGAGGCTGTAAGGATTCTGTCTCAAGAACCGACAGTTCTTTTTCTATGCCTCTAAGTCTTATATTCAGCGGCGCTGTATCTAAGTACGTATAAGTCAGACCAACACCTAACTGACGCACTGCCAAGGTATCCAGTTCAATGCTATATTCTTGGTTCACCAAAGGTGCAACCTCAATGATGAGTTCTGTTAAAGCATCCGAATTATAAACATTGATACCCGCCGGTAAGTATTGATTTAAGTTAATGCTGTAAGATGCGGTTTCCTGATTAAAAGTACTTAAATCAATATTCGGTACCACAAGTTCTGTAAAGTTATTAAGAACATCCGGTTCACCCCGAACAATGATTTCTTTCATGTCCAGTTCCATGGTAACCAGTCTATATGCATTGTTTAGAGTACCTACAGTCTGAAATACCACCGGTACCGTCTTAATTTTTTGAATCGGTACTTTGACTTGTATCTGATTATTACTTACATGCAAGCCTAGTATTTCTCTACCGGCAGCGTCTACAATTTGAGGTGTGACATAAACCGTGACATCATCATAAGCCTTGTCAATTCGAATCGGAACTCTAACCTCTGCTACTCTTGCAAGTTGGGACTGAGGACCGGTGATCTCAATCTGATTTGGAATAATCACCGGATTCAGCCTAATATAGTTGTTTTCTAGTTCGCCCACATAAGTCACTTGTATATCTTTTAAAGTTTTGATAATAGGCTCTAAACTAATCTGCATATTACTGGGCTTCTTCTCCAGAATATCTAATTGGTCATTCACTTCAATTACAATGTCCACAGTATTGGTTATAGATACTTTTCCAAGGTCTGCATAGGCCTTAATATCCGAAAATGTCAAACGATCAATGATGGATCTCTTACCTCCAAGGGTTACACTGATGTTTTCACCTTCTTTGTACTCTATGGCTTGATCTTGTGCAGTTATAGCCAACTCATTTCTCTTTTCCACAACCACATTGTTAAATGTCTTTTTGATATAAGGGTCATCATAATTAACCACCACCAACCATAATACAAAGGCTATTAGTAAAGCTGCGACTTTCCACAACCAATTATTCTTGATTTTTTCGATCATTTTGACGTCTTCCTTTCCAAAGCTTTAGTGGCCTAAAACCGACTTTTTTGGAGTTGTCTCCGCCAAGCTTATTCATCAAATACTCCTTATTCACATTACGTATAATATTACCGCCTGTGGCAAGGGATATAAAACCTGTTTCCTCTGATACGACAACCACTATACAATCAGCCACTTCACTAATACCTACAGCGGCTCTGTGTCTTGTACCAAGCTCTTTGCTTAAACTCATATTATCTGACAAAGGCAAATAACAAGTAGCAGCTACAATTCGGTCATCACGTACAATCATTGCACCGTCATGTAAAGGGGTGTTGTGCTCAAAAATGTTTATAATCAATTGAGATGTCACCACCGCATCAATGATAATACCGGAAGTCTCGTAATCATATAATTTCACTTCTTTTTCTACTACAATAAGTGCACCTGTTTTCGTCTTACTCATCTCTTCAACGGCAACAACAATCTCCTCGGCACTTTCATTGTTCATATGTAAACCTCTGTCATGATCTTCAGATAAGATTAATTCTGTAATGAAATTCCGACGTCCTAGTGACTCCAATGCACGGCGAAGCTCCGGTTGAAATATAATTAAAAATGCTATAATACCAACATTAATGGTATTAGAAAGAATCCAAATAATCGTGTTCAGCTCAAAAATAATAGCTATGGCTGCAATTACAAGTATCACAAATACACCTTTAAATAGAACCCACGCTCTTGTACCTCTGACCCACTTGATCAGTTGATAGTTTACAAAGGCAATCATTAAGATCTCAATGATATCTTTAATCTGTATGGTTGGTATTTGATTTGTAATGTTGCCAAACCAACTAAAAAAGTTGTTAAATGTGTTCACACGAGCACCTCGTTTGCTATTTATTCTATGGTTTTAATTTCTCTTTTACTTTTTGATATTTTGATTTTGGGAATGGCTTTTACGTAGTAATAAAAATCTTCATCTTCAAATTGCTGACGCTCTGTTTTTTGGTAATCCAAGGTGAATCTAAAGAACTGCATGATGCATACTAAGATAACAGCTATTACTGAACCAACTAATACACCCACAATTTGTACACCGGCATCTAAAACTAAATTTCCCATAATAAAACCAAAAATATTGACAAGTCCACCAACACCAATTGCTATGTATTGAGCAAAGTCCAACTCAAGTCGCCCAACATAATAAGTCGTTATAATAACCGCAACGAAGACAACAATGGTTAATAACATAGCTCTATTACCTGTTACGATATTAATCGTATATTTGTACATTTCTATAATTGTGGTAGGCATATCATATAAGTCCGCGGACGTCATTTGAAGCAGACCCGACAAGTTCATACCAAGGTAGTATACAATAACACCGACACCAATAGGGATAATAGCTACCGGACCAAAGAATAGACCTGCAAACAAAGGCAAAACGTAAGCCAATTTCAAATGCATTAGCAATGGTAGCAATATAACCAAATAAGCTTGTTTTGGAAACAAGCGCACAAACATCAAATAGATGATGACCGTTACACCAAAAGTTATAAAGGTTGCTTCAATAGATATAAAAAACATTCTTGCCCACAGTGTCACCATAATCAATAGAACAAACCATGTTCCGGGAACAAAAGCCACAATCGCTGCCATCGCCACTTTGATATAAAATTTATCCAACAAGACGAATTTATTCTCTAAATCAAATCCAGATAAGTACCTACCAAGTAGGGATAAAACTATCAAAGCCATAATGAACTTGGCTAATGGAACAATGATCCGCTCAAACTTTTTATAATTCTGCATAATGATTTCTTTTATTTCAAGTAACATGGTCATAACGTGTCCTCCTCCAATGCTTACATCTTTCTCAATTCTTTGAGCATTTTCTGATAATCATCGATTCTTTCTTTACTCTCTCGATAATGTTTCTTGTAAATAATCGTTGCAACTATGCCATATATCACCATAAAAACAGCCCATATAGATAGATAACGCATGCCAAGTGCAACAAAATCGTACTCAATAAATCGTTGCATATCCTCAAAGAATTTCATTCCGATATCCGCCAAAAAAAACAAGAATAAAGCAAATGACACCCCAAGTAATATCAGGAAAGTCTTATAGGCTATATAATCGCCTTTGAAGTATTCCATAATATTCAGGTCTTCTTTACCTTCTTTTTTTTCAAATGTGGCAAGCTTCATCATGAGTTTGACTTTTTCTTGATCCATCTTTGGTCACCTCTTAATTCTATTCATCTTGCCCTATTGGCAGTAATCCCGCTGGATTATATTTGACGCCCGCATGCCATAGTATCCATTCTTCCAAACCGGCATCATAGGTAGCCTGTATTTGTTCTCTTATGGCTGCAGCATCATAGGTTTTATAATTACCTCTTCCAAGATAACTGGCTGTAAATGCTTGTAACCAAGGTCTGACAATCGCTTTATGATCACCTTCAGGTATCTGGGATAATTTGTCTGCAGAATCCATCATAGATCCATAAATAATACGATATGGGTATAAGTCTGAATGCTCACCTTTAGGTGTATTGTAAAAGCCAAATCCATAATGCGACGGATAAATCATCGGACATATCACATCCACGACCTTTGACATTTCAACATAATCTTGACCAATGGTTGCCGCATCTTTTGAACTTGTAATAACCGTTCCAAAGACATCTGCAGAAACCTTGACACCGTAAGGTTTTAGCTCTTCCATCGCATACTCTAAAAATTCTAATATTACTTCTTCTCTTGTCTGCAATGCTTCTTTACCCTGAAAATCAGCTTCAGCCAAGCTACCTGTAGCCTCAAAACGTATGTAATCGAACTGGATTTCTTTAAAACCTATTTTAGCCGCTTCCTTAGAAACATCAACAATATACTTCCAAGCATCTTTATTATAAGGATCTAACCAAGGTGTGTTCTTATATTTCCATAATGATCCATCTTTATTTTTAATAGCATATTCAGGCTTTCTTTCTGCCAAGAATGGATCTTTAAAAGCAACAATTCTAGCAATCGGATATATATCATGAACATAGAGGCGTTCCATCAATGCTTCAATGTCTCTGATCGCTTTGTTATTTGCACCTACTTCTTTAACCTCTTCCAAGTCCATATCATATGTAATGTGTCCTGAGTCATTTTTCACATCAATAACAAAAGCATTGATTTCTGTGGTATCTGCCAGATGAACCAAATCATCCATCCATGAGCTAATACCTGCTGCATGCCCACTGACGTAGACACCTTTGACTGCCCTTGTTTCACTCATCTTAGTGGTATCTGTTGATATGACCGACTCATAGCTAGCAAAATCATAAACAACATCGGATAAAACCGGTAATGGCTCATATTTTTTTAGATTTTCACTGGATGTTAAAGGTATGTTTTTTTTTATGCTCTCATCGTCTGTCATCTGAGTCTTATCCACTGACTTGCCGCAACCTTGAAGCAGAAGCATCAACAGCGTAAAAAACAGAATCATAAGGATTCCATTTTTGTGCAATAATTTATGTCTATCTGATTTCATTCTTAAAGCATCCATTGTATTCTCCCATCTCATGGCTTACGTACAACATTATAACATAATAAAAATGTCATTTCGACCATTTTTTATTAACATTAGATTAAATATGGTCCCTCTGTCACGGATTCAAACTTATTATCGTTGCTAGATGAATCGAGGATTTCCCTTATACAGAGAAACCCTCATCAAGCATTACTATTTATTTTTCATCGTTGGAAATAATAAGACATCTCTTATGGAGTAAGAATTCGTAAGCAACATAATTAAACGATCAATGCCGATTCCAAGTCCACCTGTTGGCGGCATACCATATTCAAGGGCTGTTAGGAAATCCTCATCAATCTTGTTGGCTTCCTCATCCCCAGCTTCTCTTAAGGATTCCTGATATTCAAATCGACCTCTTTGATCTATTGGGTCATTTAGTTCTGAAAAAGCATTGGCAAATTCTCTTTTTGTTATGAAAAGTTCAAATCTCTCTGTATAGGCAGGATTGGATGGTTTACGTTTTGCCAGTGGTGAGATCTCCACGGGATGATCCATAATGAAAGTAGGTTGAACCAAGTGTTCTTCTACAAACGCTTCAAAGAAAGCATTGAGTATTTCACCTTTTTTAAAGTGCTTTTCTATATGAACATCTTTTTCTTTGGCTAAAGCCCTTGCCGCTTCATCGTCTTTAACTTCATCAAAGTCTAAACCTGTATACTTTTTGACCGCATCTAACATGGTTAATTTCTCAAATGGTTTTTCAAGATCGATTTCAATTTCGTCATAGACTACTTTTGCTGATCCCAGTACTTTTTGTGCGACTGTACGAATCAGATTTTCAGTAAGTGCCATCATACCATAGTAGTCTGTGTATGCCTGATACAGTTCAAGTAAAGTAAATTCAGGATTATGCCGAACTGACAAACCTTCATTTCTAAAGACGCGTCCCATTTCATAAACGCGTTCAAAGCCGCCTACAATAAGACGTTTTAAATGTAATTCCAATGAAATACGAATATGAATATCCATGTCCAACGCATTATGATGTGTGTTAAACGGTCTAGCAGCTGCGCCACCCGGTATGGTATGAAGCACAGGTGTTTCCACCTCAAGAAAGTCCATATCATCTAAAAAATACCGAATTTCCTTAATAATCTTTGATCGTTTGAAGAAAGTCTCTTTGACCTCAGGGTTAACAATCAAATCAATGTATCTTTGACGGTATCTGGTGTCTGTATCCTTTAAGCCATGGAATTTTTCCGGAAGTACTTGCAAGCTTTTTGAAAGTAAAAGCACCTCACTGGCCTTTATGGATATTTCTCCTTTTTGAGTCTTAAAGACAACCCCTTTGATACCCACGATGTCACCGATATCATAGGTTTTGAATACTTCATAAGCATCGTCACCGATACCATCCTTACGTACATATGCCTGTACCTGACCTTCACGATCTTGTATATGACAAAAAGAAGCCTTGCCCATTAGACGCTTGGTCATAATTCTTCCTGCAACACTGATTTCTTGTCCTTCCAGAACTTCAAAATCATCCGTAACATTTATACTATGATGGGTGACATCATATTTTGTAATTTGAAAAGGGTCATTTCCGGCCGCTTGCAAATCACTTAGTTTACCTCTTCTGATTTTTAATAATTCATTTATATCTTCTACTTGTGCGATTAGGTCATTTTCCATGATCGACACTCCTTTTCAACTATTACACGTTCTATCTGTGAATCTCCAGAACTTTAAACTTCAACAAACCAGCTGGGGTATCCACTTCAGCTATTTCGCCTACTTTTAGACCGATCAATGCTTCTCCTACAGGAGACTCATTGGATATTTTCCCATGTAAAGGATCCGCTTCCGTAGAACCTACTAAAGCATAGTCAATTTCTTCATCATACTCCATATCAAATAATCTAACTTTGCAGCCAACACCAATAAAACTTAGGTCGACTTCATCCTCGTCTATAACCTCAACATTTTTTAGAAGCTTTTCTATTTGTACAATACGTGTTTCTACTTCTGCTTGTTCTTCTTTAGCAGCATCGTATTCCGCGTTCTCTGATAAATCGCCTTGTCCTCTTGCTTCTTTAATCTTCTGTGCAATAACTTTTCTTCTGTTGACTTTTAGCTCCTGTACTTCTGCTTCAAGTTCTTGTAAACCATGATAAGTCAATATTATTTTCTTTTCAGGCATTTTATGACACCCCTTCTATTTGTTTATTCTAAGTTAGTAATCGGCCAAAAAAATGTTCTACATAAGCCCAATTTACAGGTTTATCTAGATCATGTGTGAAATTTATACTAAGCCATCATACAATATATCCAAAGATTATAACTTAATATATCCTCGTTGTCAATTATCATCATAACATTATAGTTTTGAACCCATACCATCATTGCAACAAGATCTCAGGAACCTTTCTATCAAATTCATGAATATCCACAATCTGATTCATCACCTGCCGAAGTCTTGTCCCATGTTTAAGACCTTTTGTGTACCATGCCACATGTTTGCGCATCTCTCTAAGTGCGATATAGGCGCCTTTATCTTCTACCATAGCGTTTTTATGACGCATCATCATTTCAATAATTATTTCAGTGTCCGGACGTTCAGGTATCTGACCGGATTTTAGATAATGGTTGATTTCTCTAAAAATCCACGGATTCCCTTGTGCACCTCTTGCCACCATCACACCATCACAACCTGTTTCATCCAACATGCGTTTAGCATCTAATGCATTAAACACATCACCATTTCCGATTACCGGAATATGAACCGCCTCTTTTACAGCCCGAATAATATCCCAGTCTGCATGACCGCTATAATATTGTTCTCTTGTTCTGCCATGCACTGTTATAGCCGCAGCACCACTTGCCTCAGCAATCTTTGCTACTAAGACAGCATTCACATGATTTGCGTCAAAGCCTTTTCTGATTTTTACTGTCACTGGCTTGGACAATCGTTTCACCATCGCTTCAACTATGTCGCCAATCAGCTTAGGGTTCTTCATCAACGCAGACCCTTCGCCATTATTCACTACTTTCGGCACCGGACAGCCTAGGTTAATATCAAAAAGCGCAATGCCAGAATGGTCAATCTTTTGAGCACTATCCGCCATAATTTCCGGCTCTTTACCGAAAAGTTGAATACCTAAAGTTTCTGTACCTTCACTTGTCACCAACATCTCTTTGGTTTTCTGGTTGTCATAAGCTATGGCTTTGGCGCTGATCATCTCTGTATACACAAGACCCGCTCCTTGTTCATAGCAGAGCACTCTAAAAGGCCGATCTGAAACGCCTGCCAAAGGTGCCAAAAATATGTTGTTGGTCAAATTAAGCTGATCTATTTTCATTTTATTTGCCTCTATTACGATCGTATATGTGTTTTAGACCTTTGAAGGTTAATATGCTGTCATATATGTCTATAGCCTCAGTCTCACCTTGCATAACCCTTGCAAGACCACCTGTAGCCACCACTTTCATGTTGGGTAGCTTTAGTTCTTCTTTCATTTTCTTGACGATATATTCCACTTGACCGATGTAACCGTATACCAAGCCTGCTTGCATACTGTCTATGGTATTTCTGGCTAGGATAGAACTTGGTTTCTTAATTTCTATTTCAGGTAGCTTTGCTGCCTTTTGCCATAAAGCATTGGCAGTAATCTTAATCCCCGGGGAGGTGACTGCCACTTCAAAAACTCCTTTTTCAGAAACAAAATCATAAGTTGTAGCCGTTCCAAAGTCAATAATGAGCAGTGGTCCACCATACTCATAGAAGCCGCCAACTGCATCCACAATACGATCTGCTCCAACTTCTCTTGGATCATCGGTATGGATGGATATGCCTGTCTTTATACCTGGACCGACAATCATCGGTTCAAGACGGATATATTTTCTGACACCATTATTCAATGAATACATGATATTCGGCACAACTGAGGATATGATGACACCATCTATATCCGTGACTTCAATCTTCTTTGAATTCAATAGTGTAAGAAGAAAAAGACCATATTCATCTGAGGTTCTTGGTGTTTTGGTCGTCATTCTAAAGGTGCCGATCCATTCCGTACCACTATGAACACCTATCGTAATATTTGTGTTACCAACATCCATTGCCAATAGCATATACAATCCTCCATTTACCCTTTATTTACGACATTTATATCTAACGTCCTTCTCTATAATCACAATCAAGAGCTTATTAAAAAAACTAAGCTCTTGATTCATATATGTGTTTTTTAATTAGATTACATAACAATCCTTCTTCGTAGACCTTTTCAGGCTTTATTAAAAGCTTATGATTTATACTGTTTGAAATATACTGAGCAAATCGCCGTTACAAGGACGACTGAAACAATACCTTCCATCAAACCATTGGTTCCTGCGACACCAAGTGCCCATAAATAAGCTTTAGATGATAACCCGGCTTCAAGAAGCATGGCTTCTATTCTACTTCCATATATGAGGCTTAGGGCGCCAAGCACCAATACTGTATTGGTCATACTCCCTATAAACGCGCCTACGCCAATAGCAATGGGTGCCAGTTTTGACTTAAAGAGCTTAAGCGCAATAGCGTACCCATAATATGCAGCTACACCAATAAACATTCTTGGTAGAATGGAAATAATCGGGTTGATGAAGAACAATGAAAAAGGTGATACCGGTCTAATAAGTGCATGGAAAAAGGATATCAATCCAAATGCCAGTCCCATAATCAAACCTGCAACAGGTCCCAAAATAATACCGGTAATGATTGTAGGAATATGTGTGATGGTTGCTTCAACTGTTCCCATAGGAATCGCTCCTAGAGGGGTAAAATCCAATATCATCGTAATGGCCAACATCAAGCCCAAAACCACCAGTTTTCTTGTGTCTTTTAGTGTCTTATTCACAAAATCGCCTCCTGTTCTCGTTCCCATTAGGGATACAAGACATCATCCGTAGATGATTCGCATTTATTGTTTCATGTTCATTATAGCAGTAAAATTCATAAATGCAATCATGAATTTCTACACTTATTCTAAGGATTCACCTAAATAGAAAACTTTGTAAAACATTTGAAGCCCTTCGAGAAGATCTTCATGATCCATCATCATCTTCTTAATCTTCAAATGTGCACCAATTTCATCATATAGAATGTCTTCCTCATCACATTCGGTTCTAAAGTGCAACAGTCCAGCCTCATCATAAACCAAAGATAATAAACCACCAATTTCCATTGTAAAAGAAACCAACATAATTTGAATGTTCGTCTTGATACCTTCCGGTATAGCCTCAAATTCATTATTAAAGTAGTACTTTCTATCATAGCTGCTTGCGGCGGCCAATATAATTTCTTCCATATCTAGACCTTTACACGTAACCATTTATGCCTCTTACCGAAACGTCTCCTGCATAAATGATCTCTGTGTTACCTTCCTTATTTCTAACCATCAAACTTCCTTGATTTGTGACCTTGATACCTGTAACTTGTTTGATTTCACCATGCTCTATAATTTTAAGTTCCTGATCTACATTCACACACATCTGATTATACTTCTCTATCATAAAACTCAAATCCATAATTTTCAAGAATTTTTCATATAATTTCTCAAAATGGTTTAAAAAAGTACTCAATATTTCCACTCGGTTCACTTCTCTTCCAAGTTCGATCTGTAAAGAGGTCGCTATATCCTTTAAGTTTTCATCAAAAATCTTTTGATTCACATTAATGCCAATCCCCACCACGACATGCTGGATATAATCTGCTTCCGTACTCATCTCTGTTAAAATTCCGCAAACCTTTTTTCCGGATATAACCAGGTCATTCGGCCACTTAATACCTACTTCAAGGCCGGTTTTTTCTTCAATGGCCATGGCTGCTGACAATCCTGCAATTAAAGTCAACATAGATGCAATCATCGGTGGTATATCCGGCACCAGAACCAAAGATGCCCAAATACCCTCATCTTTAACAGATGCCCATAACTTACCTCTTCTGCCTTTGCCCGCTGTCTGCTCTTTGGCTATAATCAAACCCTCATCCATAGTTTTGTTGACTTTCAAACGTTTGGCTTCAGAATTCGTCGAATCAAGGGATTCATAAACCTTAATTGTGGTAAATCTTGATTCCTTTTCTAAATGGAGTAAAATGGCCGATTCAACCAAATCAGCTGTTTCCATTATGAGACGGTAACCTCGATTTGGTATGGCTTCAATCTCGTAACCTTCATCTTTTAATTTATGGATGGCTTTCCAAATGGCGGTTCGAGAAACGCCTAGTGTTTCGCTAAGCGATTCACCGGATACATATTCTTTTCTGGTCATCAAGGTATTTAATATTTGATTTTTCATTTTCTACCTCTTAGGTCTTCATTGTTTCTAACTGGGGTTAAAAAACAAGAGGCTGAATCAGCCTCTTGTTTTCTATATTAAGATCGTAGTACTACTTTTCTAATATAGAAAAGTCATTTCATCTATCGCTTCGTTGGGTATGTATCAAAGGTTTCAAGTATCGATTGATAAAGTGCTGCTGCTGTTGTTTTTAAGAAAGCTTCATCCTTAAGCTTAGCCGCGTCATTTGCATTGGTTAAAAATCCAACCTCAACCAGAATTGCTGGCATAATCGTGTTCTTAAGTAGGAATAAGTTTTCTCTTTGTTTAAGACCTCTGTCCCTCATACCTGTATAGGCAACAATATTCTTCTGGAATATCTGAGCCAGCCTAGGAGAAGTCAGCCTATCTTGTGCAGTTGATGGGAAATACAAAGTTTCTGTACCATTCTCAGTGGCATTGAAAGCATTATTATGAATACTAATAAAGAAATCTGCCCCTATTTCATTGGCAATATCACAACGTTCTTGCAAAGATGGAAATGTATCTGTTAGCCTTGTATAGTAGACTTTTATATTGGCGTTTGCATCCAAGTGGGTTTTAAGGTACAAAAGCATCTTTAGATTAACATCTTTCTCTTGTAACCCATTAGCTACTGCACCTGGATCACGTCCACCATGTCCAGCATCAATAACGACAATCTTATCAAATAATTCTCTAGGCCTATATGCCTTAATTTCAATTTTGTCGCCAACTTCTTCGACTCTATATTCATATATAAAATTCGACTTAATGGTTATTTGAGTCTGATTGTTACTGTTTTGTTTGATATCAATGGTTTCTATTTTACCGTCATTGACTTTGACTGAACCTTTTCCAAATACATTGCCATAATTGCCTGCTAATGTAATGTGGAACGTTTTGTTTCTGTAGTCATTCTCATAGATGATACCACTCATCTCTATGGGTACATCCACATGCTCTAAAGCAATTACCGGTTTTGTTTCATTTATATATTCAATATTCTCATAGGTCGGTTCTCTAAACTGAATCATCGTTACATCACCGGATGATTTTATCACTTCGTAGTCGGCTTGACCATCCGTTTCTACGACGATGCGTGTTTTTGTTGCCTCAAACTGAGCTGTTCTTATTTTTTCTACATACTGACCGGATGCTTTGCTTTCTTTTGTTCCAAGTAAAGAGGCTGTATTGGCAAAGTCAATGACCACTCGGTCCGGACTTGATAGACGAAAAATATTCATATCCGGAGCCGCTACACCTTTAACCTGAATGAAATCACCTTGATTGTTCTGTCCAAGTAATATATCGTGAATGATGTTGTCCGAAGTTGCTACAATTATTTCTGATCGATTTTTATTAAATGATACATCTAGCTTAATGGCATCATTTTTTAAGTCAAATACAATACGTGTTGCATTTGGATTGGTACTGTATTGGCTTGATCTAATACTTGTCAGTATGGGGTTTGTATCATATTTTTTCTCACTTGCCAAACCAGAAACAGATCTGGATATATCCATGACCAACTTCTTATCCCATAAGGTATACTTTACATCCGATATGGCAGAAGCTGCTTTAATCACAAATCTATTCTGAGTACCGGATGTGTCATAGGTAATATCTGTAATCTTTGTCTCAGGATGGACTTCTGACGTAAGGGCTATAGAATTCTTGTTCGATGAAATGCCTTGCATCTGTTCTTCTGTTGCTGACCAATGAACAGGTGTATTTTTCAGTTCTGTCGGCAAGGTTTTATTTGCACCCTCACCGGATATCCCTTCCAACTTGTCTCCGGTAATATCATTAGTTTCCGGCACTGGTACTATGACTTCCGGTATAACCGGTACGTCAACGACCAAATCATCGTTGGTCAACATAGCTGTATAACTGCCGTTGTCCCACGCCACATCAAACCCTAAAACTTCTGAAACGAATCTAAGGGGAATCATAGTCTTTGGATGATCCTTATTAAGATCTCGAATCAACTTAGCCGGAACATCCAGTTCATGGGCTTTTCCATTGACAAACGCTGTCTTATTATTAATGGCTAGTACGATGAATTGATCCCTGTAAGTTATGTATACTTCTTCCGTCTTACTATTCCACTCCACCTTGGCACCAAATGCATCAGATTCAAAAATCTCTCTAACCGGCACCAACGTCCTGTTGCCTATAATAACTGCCGGCATATCGCCTGTCTTGATTTCTTTTTCATTAATGACAACCGTAACTAACCTGTTATCATATTTGTATACCGCTCGGTCGTATTCAAGGTACAGTTCATTGGCTTGATTGCCAGCATAAACGGTGATTTCAAATAGATTTATAAAAAGTGCAACAAGCACCAATAGACTTAAGATTCGCTTCATCGTATACTCTCCTTTGAGGTGGCATCCGGATTAAACCGTATAATTACGGTTAAATGTCAAAACCAATTTTCTCTACTTCCTATTTGCATATATGTGAAGTATATCACGCGTTTTGATACGCTAACCGATTATGGTTAAAATGTCAATACTAAGCTTCACTAAATTATAACAAAGTTAATGGGATTAATAAAGTCTTCTGGCATCATTTTAATCTAACCGTAATACTTGTTCAAAAAATATACACACCATCGTCTTAACTGTTATGATCCAACACAATCCTTGCTAAATAAGGCTTTGTTGCTTTTGCAACATAGCCGATAAAGATACCTGCTACAATCGCAGCAACAACAAGAATGGGAAAGTAAGTCATGGCAACATATGCACTTCCCGTTATGATGGATACGATGATAATCTGTCCAATATTATGACATATGGCTCCGACGACACTGATTCCTACAATACTGACTTTATCTTTGGGGAAGCTGGACATGACTAGCATACCGGTTGCACTTAACAGACCACCAGCCATGCTGTACCATAGGCTCATCATACTACCAATAAATATGGATGCCAATATCACCCTTAGTACAACCAGAAAATATACATCTTTAGGCCGGTATAAGTTAATGGCCAGCAGTGTAACAACATTGGCTAAGCCTAGTTTAATTCCTGGAACGGCAAAGCTTAACGGAATAAATCTTTCAAAATAACTCAGCACCAGTGCAATAGCAATTAATAATCCCAAAATAATCATGCGTCTTAGATATAGTCTATTGTGAGACTGCATCAAATTCCACCTCCCCTACACCTTCCACCAGCACATGAAAACGATGTGGCAAGCATACAATGTTCTGATTCGGTCTGAAAATCTCACTACTATTGACGCATATTTGATCCGGGCACGTTGCTTCAATCATTCTTGCCTTATTATCATAAATCTCAAGTACATTCGTCCCTTTATCTGTTTCATAAGTAAATATACCTTCTTCATCTATGGGTAGGACCTCTAGTCGTTCACCATCTACATAGACGCCTACATTTAATTCATCCGTTTCTATATTTTGTTGACCAATCACCATAATTAAATAAACCAAAAGTGCAATTAATAAACCTGCACCAATGATTATCAAGTCATTCTTTTTCATTGTTTTCTTCCTTTACTGTAACCAAAGCCAGATTCAACCAATCCGCAATCTTCTTATAGGTCGTATCTCGATTTTTTTCATTGAGTATTTCATGTCGCATGCCCGGCATCAATATTAGATCGTGGTCAATACCCAAGTTCCTATAGGTTGTACTGAGCTTTTTGACACCTTCACCCATATTACCTGCCGAATCTTCTTCTCCTGAAATAAACAAGGTTTTGATTTTTGGGAAACCATGCATGAGCATAGCATTATTGGCTTCTAATATACCTCTTGATAAAGTTTCATAAAAACTTGGGGTATAATTATAACCACACAAAGGGTCTTCACTGTATAACTTAATTGTGTCAGGATCCGAACATATCCAATCAAAAGGCGTCTTCGGATTTTTGACGGTTTTATTGTGCACACCAACCGCCAAATAATTAAGCAAATGATTGGGTTGATTCGGTTTTATGTATGCAAAAAAACGGCTAAGTAAAATACCGAGCTTGCCTAATAGCTTGGAAGAAATGGGTGACCCCATAATAATGACTCCCCTAAGTTGTGTTTGATGAGACTGAAGATAACTCCTAAGAATAAGAGAACCCATACTGTGTCCTAACATGAACATGGGTTTATCAGAATAAATCTTATTGAAGGCTCTTTGAACAGTACCAACGTCCTCAATTATAGCATCCCATGAATCTGTTCTATCAAAAAAACCCGCCTCATGATGACCGATACTGTATCCATGTTGGCGATGATCATGGGCCCAAACCACAAAGCCTTGATTACAAAGATATTTTGCAAAATGATCGTACCTTAGACAATGTTCGGCCATACCATGTAAAATATGTAAACACCCCTTCACATTACCTTCAGGCGTCCATTTTCTTACTAATATAGGGCTCTTTTCATACCCTTCCATGACGAATGTTTCATAATCCAACGCTACACCTCCCTACAAACTATCTTCCTTCTCAAGGTAAGACAAAACTCTATATCTAACATAGGTATTGAGTTCTTTATTCTCTAAAAATTGCATTTCACTCTTCCGAATAAATCCCCCTGCCATTTCATCATGGCCACCACCAACACCTTGATTATTGAGGATATATCGGACCAAGCTATTGGCTTTAACACTCCTTAGACCGCTACGAATTGAAAACTTAATGCCGTCTTCTCTTTTAGCGTAAGACACCACGATTGCGACACCTTCAATGGTATAAACCATGTCACTGATGGTTCCCAGTAATGAATCATTACAGTCTTCAATATGTATGAATCCAATATTACCATAGATTTCAATATTTTGTAAGGCTTTGGCATAGGCATATATATCCGCTTTTCCGATTTCATTCATGCGCAAATTTTTGATCATGGTAAAATCAGCATACTTATAGAGCCAATAAAACATTTCCGCATCCGCGTCATTGTTATACCGAGTCAGGTTATCCGTATCTGTCATAATCCCATACACGAGTGCTGTTGCTGCTTCAAGCGAGGGCTCAACATCCATCTCCTGATAATATCCGGCGACCATTGATGAACATGCGCCCATTTCAGTGCGTATGTCTTCATATTCATACTTTGTTTTAGTCGTTTTATCATGATGATCGATTACCCCAACCCGCTTGACTTGTAAATCCGTCAAATTGGAGTTGCCTCTTTGTGCATCTATGAATATAATGAAATCATCTTTTTCAATGGAAAAGCCTTCATCGATACATTCAAGCTTGATATTAAACATATCCACCATACGCTTTGAATTCGCTTTTTCAATTCTATCTCCATATATGATTTTGCTGGGAATACCAAATCGATCAAGGAGCATACTTAAAGCGAAGCTACTGGCAATAGCATCGGGATCCGGAATATTATGAGGTTGTATGTATACCTTACTCTGCTTCTTAAGTACGTTTAATAATATCTGAAATCGCTTGGTCATAAAAACTCCCTTAATATTCCGTAATATATTCATAACTTGGATGTTTGTAACGTTCAACTTTAATGCTTAGGTACCTTAAGCTTGTTTAATTTTTCGTAAACGCCTTAAGGCATACATTACTCTCTAATACCTTTTCTGTGCTTTCCCAAGACAAGCCATCAAAACTCATGTAACCTCTTCCATCTGAGATATCCACGTCTTCAAGCCAAGGTACATCTTTGTCATATTCAGCAGCTACCGGATATAAACTATCCGGTGTCGTCACCTTGACAATAACCGCAAATGTACCTTCTATAGGAATGGCAGTGCTAAACTTAACCGTATAATAGCCTGCATAGTCAAAAGAACCACGCGTTATAAGTCTTTTCTTTGCAAAATCTGCTTCTGATTCAAATTTATCTACAACATAAACCTCATAACTGGTATCCATGTCTGTTGCATAAAAACTAATGGCTTCAAGTGTTTCCTTCTTATTTGTGGTGTATACATTCGAAAAAAAGGCTGTATCTTTACCAAATCCTATTCTTCCAACCCATCCTAACCAGTCGCTTTGATAGATATTGTCATAGTTTTTATTTGATTCAATTTTTGTATATACAATATTTTCTTTACCTATAAGCACGTCATCATAGGAGACATAGAAATAACCCTTATCTCCAAAGGTAGTTCCATAGCTATTACGGCAGATGAACGCACCATTTCTCTGAGGTGGTGTGGTAAAATTAGTTGCACTATAAGTATCATCCCATCCGACAATAACCACATCATGGTTGGGCAAAGACTGACCTTTATAAAAAAATGCATAGGTGGTTGGGTTGTAAGCATCACCAAGTTCCTGCTGTGCTATATCTCTAATATGAATGGATGTCTGTACACCGCCGTATTTCATAATCGCTCTTTTTATCGCTGAGTAGTCTTTGCTTGGTAATATAATCGCTTCTTGTACATGAACCGATGCTTTCAGATTCGGATTGGTTTTTCCGTCACCATAAGGATCTTCTGATTCTAGGACAGGTCCTGACCATCTTGCCAAATAGGCAAGGGATATCTGAAAATCGCCACCTTCGTTTTGAGTTAAGTTATATCCATGATTGAGACTTATATGATCTTCTGAGAAATCAAAAACTTGCCCCGGTAAAAGGGATGATTCTATTGCACCTAATGTAGCAAAAGCCCAACAGGCACCGATATCCAACTGATCTTTGACAGGGGTGACTTTACCTATATTCCTAAGATCATAGGATTCCGGCAAACGACTGATAATCGGCGCTGCCCCATAGGTCACATTAATTCTTTTTTGGCTATCGATCCATTCTACATTGGATCCAAAAGCCTCCATAACAGCTCGAATGGGGATGTAAGTACGATTATTGATAATGACTGCCTTGGTATCAATTTGGATGAGTTTTGTGTTTCTAATAATATGATTTTTTTCAATAGGCACACGCACTTCAATACTGCCTTTTGTTGCTACAGCCACTTTGGTATTATCTATCCACTGAACATTGGCGCCAAAGGCTTCAAGTACAGCTCTAAAGGGTATTAATGTTCGGTTTGACTGGTCGATAAAAGGGACACCGTAATCTGCATTAAATACTACCTTTTGATTATTCAGGTAGACATCTATTGTGGATGCCATAACAGAGCCTGTCGGTATCCACCTGGTTACGGGACTCATGCCCATTATGACCATAATTAAAATAAAATATAGTATTCTTTTCATTAGCCATCAGCTCTTTCTATCTTGGGCGGACGTTTACCTAAATACTGATATAGATTGGTTTTTAACATCCCGTTATAGAGTTTCCTCTTTTTTTGTGCTTTTTGTCCAAAATGTTTTTCAAAACCCTCAAATGAGGTCAAAATATAATAGGACCAGTCTTCTAAACTTGTAAAGCTTTGGCCCATCACTTTATATAATGCTTCAACTTCACTTGTATTTGATAGACGCTCACCATAAGGTGGGTTTGTCACGATAACGCCATATCTTCTTTTATGTGTTAGGTCTTTAACATCTCTTTCCTGAAAATGTATAAAACCGTCCACACCCGCATTCACTGCATTTTCCCTAGCCACTTTTAGAATATCACCATCTATATCAAATCCTTGAATATTTAATGACGCATTTGGGTCAAATTTTTTATTCGCTTCATCTACTGCCGCCATCCATAAATCTTTAGGTACAAGATTTTTCCAACCTTCCGCAGCAAAGCTACGATTCAAGCCCGGTGCAAGGTTAGCGCCAATCATAGCCGCTTCAATGACCAAGGTACCTGAGCCACAAAAGGGATCTACAAATGCTCTATCCTTGTTCCAAACAGATAAAAGTATCAGTGATGCCGCTAGTGTTTCTGATATCGGTGCTTTTGATGTCATAATTCTATAGCCTCTTTTATGTAGTGCTTCAAGAGATGTGTCAAGGCACACACTAACCATGTCCTTCTTAATGAATATACGTACAGGATAAGACGCACCTGATTCCTCAAACCATGTTTCTTTGTAATGCTGACCTAAGCGCTTCACCATTGCTTTTTTTACAATACTTTGAATATCTTTTGAACTGAATAATTCAGACTTTATGGAAGATGCTTTTGAAACCCAAAATTTACCATCAAGTGGTATATATTCTTCCCAAGCTATCTCTTGAGTTTTCTCAAAAAGTTCCTCAAAGGACTTTGCTTCAAATCGATCTACTTCAATCATTACCCTTTCCGCTGTCCTTAGCCATATGTTACATCTACTAATAGCCAAGGCGTCACCTGAAAAGATGACCCGTCCATCCTCAACCTCTATAACCTCATAACCCAAATCTTTAATCTCCTGTTTTAAGACTGATTCCAGTCCAAACAGGCAAGGTGCTAATAATCTATACGCCGACATTTTGTTCTCCCATCTATTAGAAAACCTGAATATACATTAAATCTGTATAAAAAGGCTTAGTCATCACTATCTATTTTATTATAAGGGAATCAAAATCCACTTACAACCGCATTAGGTTACAATTCTATTACCATTTTCTTAATTATAAATTCACATTTCATTATATCCATAATCCTTCTTGAAAGAAAAAAGACTTGTTCTTTAATAACCCTTTGCCTATAATAGTAATAACATCTGATTAGAAAGAGGTTTTTATGAAAAAGTACACTTGGATTGGTAAGGTTGGCAAAAGCCTCGTACCTTCTGAATTTTATGTTCAAATATTACAGGAGCCTTTAAGGAAAGCTTTTGGCTATATCATTCTTTTTATTTTACTACTTTCTCTTGTCGTCGGTGGCTACAACAGCTACAACCTCAAAGTGAGTTTTGACAAAACTATAGCTGCTTATGACGCTGGTATTATACCAAATTTCAGCCTTGTTGATGGCAAGTTAGAAGTGGAGGGCACAGAGATCTATCGCATCTTCTATTTTGATTTTCCCATCATTATAGATGGTCAGGGCGTTTTAAATATCAATGATATGTTGGCCTATCAAAATGCGCTTATTTTGGCACCGGATCGCTTTATTATCATACGAAAAGGTATCCCACCTATGGTCAACGGTTATGATGATTTCTATAACCCCTACGGAACCGATACATCATCCGCAATCATAAGAGAAGCCATGGCCATGAGCACTCTACTCGCTATACCGGCTGGCATAATCTTTCAGTTTTTTATATCCTTGATGGAATTCTTTTTTAACAGCTTGTTCATCCTTATGATTGCCAACTTACTTAGAACCCTATTAGGTCTTGGGCTGAAACTCAAACAACTTTATCATATGACCATTTATGCTATGACTTTTTCTGTTTTTTGGTCCCACTTCAAAATAATGCTGCCGGCATCCATGCCCAGATTTCTAGATTCTTTTGTCTACTATGTCATACCGTCTTTAATATTGGTCAATGTTTTTATACATATAAGAAAAAGAGCTTTGGATGAAATTGAGAAAAATAAAAAAGATGATTGATGTATACCTATCAATCAATTTACCTATATGTCTTCAATCATATACATAGACACCAAAATCATAAGACTTCCCAAAACACCGGTGAACCTAAGCTGATCATCATCCAAAAACAACTTATACAACAAATTAATAACCGGAATTAAGTTGATAAACAGCGCCGTCATAACAGCACCTACCTTTTTTAGTCCATGGTTATAGAGATAATAACTTGCACAGATTGCAAACAACGCTAAAAAAAGGATGCTTCCCACTGTTTTTAAGTCCATTAAAGTATGTGTCAGATCCTTAAAAACATAGGGCAATGTTTCCATTTTGTAAATGAAGGACATCATCAGAATCATTGTACCTGTTGTTACCTGAATGGTTGCAATCTCTCTTAAATCGTATTGTGATGACATCCTTTCATTGAACAAGGTGTAAAAAACCAAGCATAAATTGGCCAGAAGCATCATGCCTATGGTTTTAGGCATGAGAGGCATAAACATCATAAGTTGTATCACCTTAAAATTAATGAACAAAACACCCAAGAGGGCAAAGAATACCCAAAATATATTCCTAAATCTGGTTCTTTTTCCAATCAAAAGCGCACCTACCAAGGTCATAAGGGGTATACCCCCCATAAAGAGCAGCGCAACATCTAGGTTCATCTCTTCTAAAGCCATACTGATATAAAAATGAAAACCCGCTATACCAAATAAACCGCCGATGCTAAGCGTCAGCAACTTCTTTAAACTCAGTTGCATCTTTTTATGTAATAGAAAGTGTAATAACCAGAGTATAAGCGTTGCTAAGCATAGGGAAATGGTGCTGATCACCATGGGTTCTAAACCAAGCAGATTTTGTTTTGTAATGTTATATGCCGTTACACCAATGATCACCAAGGTACTTAGGCCTAGATATGTCTTAGCATGCTTCATGAAGATATCATCCTTTATTTATTTTCCAATCTAGTCCTTACAAATAAGGACATTAGACTATATAATAGTTTGTGGATTGTGACGATATTTACTTGTGACCCATTCGCTTTGGCCATAAAAGACAAGGAGGTCTTATATGCAACCCGAACTTACCTTCATTCTAACAATTTTATTATTGTTTGTGGGTATTAATTTGTCCGCCAATAACACTTTACATAGTGCCATCCTCAATGCTATATTCTACAATGACACCATCTCCCGCACCATGATCCGTGTACTGGGCTTGGGTTTTATAACCAGTGCCCTTCTTCTGGTGCTTGGTTTATCCACTTATACGTTTTTCACTGTCAGTTTCGTTACCCTTGTCTTTATCTATCTTCTCATAAAAGGAAGATCTAAATCCGCGCTCGTTAAAGAACAAAAAAGAGCTGAAGCTATGCGCGAATACAATCTGGAAATCATGAATAAAAAAAGACAAATTGAAAACATGCGTCAAGCAAAAGAAAGAGCCATCGTACTGGCCGAAAAGAAAAAGAAGCAGAAAAACGTCCAAGAAATCAAGGAAAAGCTTTGGGACGACGGTAGTATGACCAATAAAGAATTAATAGATCGATTCCAAGAATAAATGTCAAATACGACGTTATCATCTTATATCAACACTACTAAAGGGACGTTTTAGACGTCCCTTTAGTAGTGTCCTTGCAGATATTTTCTTCGATGATAAGCCTTTTACATACTTAGTCTTATACCTCGTTTATCTTATAGAGCATAGCCGCTCCTATAATGCCTGCATCATTACCCAGTTGTGCAATCTCTATTTTAGTTTTAAACGCTGCTTCACCACCATAGATCTCATCTACTATTTTTTTCTTAAGAGGTACAATAAGGTTTTCTCTTTGAGCAGAAACGCCGCCACCTAAAACGATGATTTCAGGTTGAAAAATATTAATGACGTTCACAAGACCAACCGCTAAGTGGCCAATATAGCTATCTATAACGTCTTGGGCCACGTTGTCACCTTTTTGTGCCGCATCAAAAGGGATTTTAGCATTCATCTTTTCAAGATTACCTTCAAGTAAAGTATACATGAGCGATTCCGGGTTTTCATGAGCGGCTTTTTTCGCATCTCTAATTAGGCCTGTAGCTGAAGAATAGGCTTCCCAACAACCATGACGTCCACAAGTACATGGTTCGCCTCCATATTGAATAACCATATGTCCCACTTCAGCACCACCATACCAGCTTCCACTGATGATTTTTCTATCAATAATGATCCCTGAGCCTACACCAGTCCCCAAAGTAATAGCGACGAAGTCTTTGTATAGTTTTCCAGCGCCGGACTCATATTCGCCAAGAGCAGCAACATTGGCATCATTTTCCAGATATACCGGTACATTTAAATACTTTTGAAATTCCTGACGTATAGGTGCGTTGTTAAAGTGTAAATTATTCGCATAAACGATAACACCATGAACAGGATCCGGTGTTCCCGGACTACCAATACCTACTGAGTGAATATCTTCTGTCTTTAGTCCTTCTTCTGTCATTAACTTTATACAAAGCTCTGCCATATCCTTAACAATGGCATCGTATTTTCTATCGTTTAAAGTTGGTGTTGATCCTTTTCTTACAATGTCACCTGTCTCGGTTACAATGGCCACGGCTATGTTTGTGCCACCCAAATCTATTCCTATATTGTACATGTTGCCTCCTTAATATATGCTCTTTATGGTCAGAGTATCTTTTTATTATTTTTCATTTTCTTCGTCCCGTTCTTGGGAACGGCGTAATAGATTCCCGGTCACACGGTTATTGAGTTCAACCGCTGCATTATAACCCATTTTCTTCTGTCTATGATTAATCGCTGCACTTTCAACAATGATCGCCAGATTCCGTCCGGGTCGAATGGGAATGGTATGACATACAACATTATTTCCCAGTATCTCATCATATTCCTCTTCCAATCCAAGGCGATCGTATTCCTTTTGTCTATCCCATTCCGTCAAATTAATAATCAAGTCAATGGTTTGACTTTCCTTAACGGATTCAACACCAAACAATGTTTTACAATCCACAATACCGATGCCTCGAACTTCAATAAAGTGTCGAATAATATCCGGCGAAGTTCCAAGTAAGGTGTCATCAGATACTTTTTTTATCTCAACCACATCATCGGCCACCAATCGATGACCTCTCTTGATAAGTTCAAGTGCCGCTTCACTTTTTCCAATCCCACTTTCACCTTTGATCAAAATACCTTCTCCGTAAACGTCTACCAATACACCATGGATGGATATACTCGGTGCAAGTTCCACTTTTAGATATCTGGTCAGTTCTGATAAGAAATAAGATGTGGATAATTTAGTCTGTAGAAGGGGTACACCATGACGTTTTGCAATTGCTATCATATCTTCATCCGGTTCAAGTGACCTAGCTAGTATTAGGCAGGGTATCTTAGAACCGAAAAGTCTTTCAAATGTTTCTAGTTTTAAAATTGGTGCCATATTTTCAATATAAGTGTATTCCACTTTACCGATAATCTGTGCTCGGTCTGCATCAAAATAATCATAAAACCCGGCCAGTTGTAGCGCAGGTCTGTTGACATCGGATTGGGATATTTCATAACTAGAAATATCAACTTCCGGTGTTAAATTCGTTAGTTTCATTTTAATAATGATATCAGATAGCTTTACAGAATACATGTTAATCCTCCATGTCATGGTTAAATTTTGACCTTCTAACCATCTTATTATTCTAAGCTTTGGCTTTTAGCCGAAGTTTTCACTTCTATAGAGTATCATAAATAAAGTTTTAATGCACTAGACATTTTTAATGCTTCTTATCTTAATTATTTTCTATATCTTCATCTTGTCCGTGAAAGAAATCATAGACTCTGAGTGCTACCTTTTTGTTCATTGTTGGTGCTTGACTCAGTTCCTCAACACTCGCTTCCTGTATATGTGCAACCGATTTGAAGTGAAGGATGAGCGCCTTCCTTCTTGATGGTCCTATACCTTGTATGTCATCCAATATGGAAGCCACTTGAGCTTTGCTTCTTAATTTTTTGTGATAGTCAATCGCAAACCTATGGGCTTCATCTTGAATTCTGGTGATGAGTTTAAAAGCCTCAGAATTTTTCTTCATAGTAATTTCACGGTTCTCATACAACAAGGCCCGTGTTCGATGTTGGTCATCTTTAATCATACCGCAAACAACGATATCCAGTCCCAGGCTCTCAAGAACGCCTAGGGCAATATTCACTTGGCCCTTACCGCCATCCATTAAAATAAGATTCGGTAATCTTGCAAACTTGCCCACATCCGGATTCAATTTTTTAACCAGGATCTCTCTTTGCTCCTCTAGGGCATGGGTGAAGCGTCTTCTTAGCACTTCTTCCATACTGGCATAATCATTAGGCCCTGTCACATGCTTAATTTTGAATTTACGATAGTCTGTTTTCTTGGGTTTACCCCCTTCAAAAACGACCATAGAGCCGACAGATTCAAACCCTTGTGTATTGGATATGTCAAAAGCTTCAATTCGATCAATAGAAGTTTCCATACCTAGCAGTGACATGATTTCATCAACAGCACCTTTGGTTCTGGCTGCCTCTTTCTTCATCTGGTCTCCAAATTGATTCAAGGTGATGGCTGCATTTTCTGCTGCTAATTCTACCAATTTAGACTTTTCGCCTTTTCTAGGTACTTTGATATACACTTTTTGGCCACGCTTACTGGATAACCAGGACTGAATGATATTGGCTTCATCCAGTTCCTCTTGAAGCATCAGTTCTTTTGGAATATAGGGTGTTCCTGAGTAAAACTGTTTTACAAAAGTCCCCATAATATCACTGTTGCTTAATTCTTCTATGCCTTCCAATCTAAAATGCTCTCTGCCAATCATTTTCCCGTTTCGTATGAAAAAGACCTGAACTATCGCTTCGGTTTCTGATTTTGCAAAGGCTATTACATCTTTGTCTTCCATAGCACCGTCAATTATTTTCTGTCTTTGTGCAATGGTCCAAACACTTTGAAGTTGATCCCGATATTCTGCCGCCCGCTCAAAATCCATTTCCTCTGAGGCTTCATACATGGCTTTCTCTAACATATCAATTACCTTTTTGTAGTGACCGTTTAGAAAATCTATGGCTTGATGCACCTGTGCTCTATAAGCCTCTACCGAGATATAATCCTGACAAGGGGCATCACATTGATGTATATGGTAGTACAGGCATGCCCGTTCCTTACCAATATCTCTTGGTAATATTCTATTACAATTCCTGATTTTGTAGATTTTTCTAAGTAATTCAATAATCTCATTAGCTGCAAAGCTATTTGTGTATGGACCATAGTACTTTGATTTATCTTTTTGCATTTCTCTTGCAATCATAATTCTTGGGTAAGGCTCACCCAGTGTGATCATAATATAAGGATAATGCTTATCATCTTTTAGCATCGTATTGTATTTTGGACGATGCTTCTTAATAAGATTACATTCTAAAATCAATGCTTCAAGTTCAGAATCTGTCACAATATATTCAAAAGAAGCCACACTCGCCACCATACGTTTGATTTTATTAGTATGGTTCGTCGACTTTCTAAAATATTGTCTAACTCTATGACGTAATTTGATAGCCTTGCCTATATATAAGATTTCATCCTGACTGTCTTTCATAATATAGACACCAGGTTTTAAGGGCAATTTATTTAATTCCGCTTGTATATCAAACATACACTCACCTTCTTTGATCCACATTTTCTTTTCAACTTTTATGGCAAAAACCAACTTCATTATAGCAAATTGCCAGTTATGGGACAAGCTTCTATAAATCTCATTGTCCATATGCTTCTTTTTTTTATTTCAAAGTGGTAAAATAAAGTAAGTAACTTAAAAATATAATGAGGAGGTAACGAATTATGAAGTATGAAATCAAAGGACAAACACTGCCGGTTGTTGTATGTACTTTAAACGCGAACGAAACCTTGGTTTCTGAAGCAGGTGCTATGGGATGGATGAGTGACTACATCACTATGGACACCAACATGAAGGGTGGTATAATGGGTGGACTCGGAAGAGCTTTCTCCGGTGAATCTGTTTTCCTTAATACCTTTACTTCAAAAGCAGACAACACCATCATTGCATTTCCGTCTTCTTTTCCAGGTAAAATAGTTGCAAAAGAGCTTAAAGACGGAGAAACCATTATCTGCCAAAAAGGTGCTTTTTTAGCCGGTACCTCTAATGTTAAGCTTGAAGTTGCCTTTAGGAAGAAGCTTGGTGCAGGTTTTTTTGGTGGTGAAGGTTTTATTCTACAAAAAATCACCGGACCCGGATATGTTTTCTTAGAGTTCGACGGTCATATTGAAGAGTATATACTTCAACCCGGTCAAAAATTCAAAGTAGACACCGGTAATGTGGCTATGTTTGACGCATCTGTTGAATATAACGTAGAAATGGTTAAAGGTCTTAAGAATATCTTCTTAGGTGGGGAAGGTCTCTTTCTAACGACACTTACCGGTCCAGGCCATATTTCATTACAAAGTATGCCAATTCAGAATCTAGCGGCTCAGATGACCCGTTACTTTAATACAAGTTCAAAATAGATTTATTATTGGGAACAAAAGTCTGTCTCAATAATGCCCACTACGATATCGGTTTGTTTAACTAATTTTATGAGACGAAGGCAAGTGCTTGTGCGCTTGTCTTTTTTTAGTAACTATCTACTACTGCAACCATATCGTGTAATCGTAGATATAACACACAGCTACTCGGTAATAGGTCGTCATTTCGTCAATATGTAAATCCAAATGGCCCATATCCGTGTGACTCATATAATGCGCTAAAGCAGTCAGTAAGACCTTATAAAAGCCCACATCGACCATGAAGTTCCTGGAAGCAGACTGTATGATGGAGTCAGTCAGCATGGATGCTGACCGTCGACTTTTGGTGCATGGATGCACCAATCGGAGACCGTAATCATACAGTCTGTGGAAGAATTTAGTAGATAGCAAAACGAAAAGGCATAGCCGCTCTCAACGACTATGCCTAATTTCAAGAATTCTCGATTCTTATTTAACTTTACTTATAAGACAGTCTTCTTTGATTATTTCACTTCAATTCGAATAGTATTGTCCACTTCTTCTTTCTTAGGTGCCACAATGGTCAATACACCATTTTCTAACTTCGCACTAATTTTGTCGCCTTGAATGTCTCTTAGTCCAAACATCCTCTGCATGGAGCAAAGTCTTCTTTCTCTATGGATGTAATTGGATCTTTCTTCATCGACTTCATCTTTACATTCCACTTGAATCATAAGTTGATCATCCTTGTAGTCAATGGTTAAGTCTTCTTTTTTTACACCCGGAAGATCTGCTTCCAGAATGTATTCTTGGTCGTTGTCTTTGATGTCAATCTTAAATGAGCCATTATTCAGTGCTCTAGATTGAAACAAAGAATCATTGAATACGTCGTCAAACATATTGAAAATGTCTGAGAAATCGTTACTTCTTCTTGATACTTGTCCACGTGCATAAGGTGTTAATCTAAACATATAAATGCCTCCTTTAAATTAATTGTTAGCACTCCTCTTAGGTGAGTGCTGATTATGCTTATAATATACACCCAACTTCGTCTTATGTCAACCCCTTTTTAATCGTTTTTTTGTTTTTTTCTACATAAAATAAGGTATAATAGAATCAGTATTCCACTCTATATACACGAGGTGAAGTTAATGGAAAATTACTCAATTTTTGATATTATTGGACCTGCTATGATAGGACCATCAAGCTCTCATACGGCAGGCGCTGCTAAGGTAGCTTATATTGCTAGGTCTATTTTTGGAAAGCCTATTAAAAAAGTTACTTTTTATCTCCATGGTTCTTTTTCGACCACGTATAAAGGACATGGTACGGACAAAGCCCTGATTGCAGGTGTTTGCGGTATGCGCCCTGATGATCCAAGTATTCCTTTCTCCTATGAGAAAGCAAAAACCATGAATATAGAAATTCATTTTATGAAAATCAACTTAGATGACGTTCATCCAAACACAGTCAAAATAGTATTTGAAGGCGTAGATGGATCCACGCAATCTATTATCGGTTCTTCCATCGGGGGCGGCAAGGTGAAAATTATTTCCATCGATGATATTGATGTGGCCATCACCGGTAGTTACTCAACCCTCATCACCCAGCACTTGGATTTACCCGGATTTGTCGCTGATATCAGCCAGATTCTTGCACACTACCACATTAACATTGCCTTTATGAAAGTCTTTCGTGAAACCAAAGGTGAAAATGCTGTTATGGTTATTGAATCTGATGATGTCATACATAAGGATGCTTTGGAAAAAATTAGCGCTTTAGATGCATTAAATAAACTGACATTTTTTGAAGCGATACAATAGGAGGTCACCATGAAGATCACTACCGCCAAAGATATCCTACAACTCAAACAAACACACAACCTAAATCTTTTTGAAATTGCACTTAAATATGAAGTTTCAAATAGCGATTTGGATCAAGATGTTATACTCGACTCCATGGCACGACAATGGCAAATTATGGAACAAGCCATCTCTCAAGGTCTGGATCCGGACAATCAGCACCTTCATGGCAAGATCTTAGGTCGTGAAGCCATCAAGCTTAAGACATCTTTTGAATCCGGCAAATCCATTTGCGGTATTACAACATCAAAAGCTATGATGTATGCCCTAAGTACGATGGAAGTGAATATGGCTATGGGTCAGATTGTAGCCGCACCTACAGCAGGTGCAAGTGGGGTTCTACCCGGCACTCTAAAAGCGCTTCAAGAAGCGCACCATCTAGAAGAGAAGAAGATTATTGAAGCGCTTTTTGTCGCCGGCCTCGTCGGAATGATTATCGCCAAACAAGCCAGCATATCCGGTGCTAAAGGTGGCTGTCAGGCTGAGATTGGCTCGGCTGCTGCTATGGCTGCTGCTGCAACTGTTTATGTACTTGATGGTACCATGGAACAGTCCTTTGACGCAGCCGCCATCGCCATTAATAATATGATGGGGCTCATATGTGATCCTGTGGCCGGACTGGTAGAAGTGCCCTGTCACAAAAGAAATGCTCTTGGTGCCGCCAATGCATTGTTATGCGCTGAAATGGTTCTGGCAGGTCTTCCTTCTGTGATTCCCTTTGATGAAGTGGTTCAAGCTATGAAGCAAGTTGGTGATCTGTTACCTGCCTGCCACCGTGAAACTGCAACCGGCGGTATTGCCATTAGTAAAACTGCAAAATCTATTGAAGCAAGTATAATGAATGATGAATGACATCCTACATGATCAACCAAAAAACAGCGTACAGAGTAATCTCTATAGGCTGTTTTTTGGTTATTTTAGGTTCTTAAATTAATTCTACCAGAAAATTTCTAAGTTCTTGGCTGATTTACAACTGGTAGAGTTAAGTTTTTTAATATGTCACTTCCATGAGGCAGAGTCCTTGTGCTGGTGCTGTGTAACCGGCTTCACTCCTGATTTTGGATGCAAAAACCTGGTCAATGGTGTCGTCATGTCGAAGGCCAAGACCAATCTCAATGAGTGTCCCAACCATGATTCTCGCCATATTATATAAGAAGCCACTGGCATTCATAACGATTTCGATACGGTCTTCATCTTCTATAATATCAACGCTATTGACTTTTCTTGTTGTTGTTTTCTTGGTTTTATCACTACAGAATCCCTTAAAATCATGCTCACCTATAAATTTGGTTGCTGCAACCAACATAAGATCTACATCGACCTGCTCTTCTAGTCTGTATACATATTTACGCTCAAATAAAGGCATTGTCTGTGCATTGGCTTTCCATAAAGTGTATCGATAGGTTTTACTTGTCGCGGCAAAGCGGCAGTTAAAATCCTCATCTACTTTAAAAACTTCTTTTATGATTATGTCTTCCGGTAAAACCTTATTCAAATTGTACTTTAGATTTCCCGGTTTTTGTTTAGACTTGGTGATGAAGTTCACCACTTGACCAAGGGCATGCACCCCTTTATCCGTTCTTCCAGAACCAATGACCACAATTTCTTCGCCTAAATATTCGCTTAAGGTACTTTCAAGCTTACTTTGAATGGTATTTTTTGCATTCTTATTCTTTTGCCAACCTTGATACTTAGCACCGTCATAACCGATAATCATTTTATAATTGTACGCCATGTGACCTCTTTTCTTAGGAAGATATTTCTTCCAACTCCTGATATTGTAACTGATACAAGTTATAGTATAAACCTTTTTTGCTCAGTAAAGTTTGATGGTTACCTATTTCCTTAATACGGCCTTTATGTAAGACAACAATTTTGTCTGCATGTTGAATGGTGGACAATCGGTGTGCGACCACCAACGTTGTACGATTTTCCATAAGCTTCAAGAGGGCATCTTGTATCAACACCTCTGTCTCCGTATCGATATTGGCTGTTGCTTCATCAAGGACCAGAACCGATGGCTTATACGCCAAAGTTCTTGCAAAAGATAACAACTGCCTTTGGCCTGCTGATAGGGTAGCCCCTCTTTCAAAAACATGTTCATCATACTTGTTGGTCATTTTTTCTATAAAGATATGAGCGTTAACGAATTTCGCTGCTGCGACCACATCCTCGTCACTAATACTTTCTTCACCAAGACGTATGTTTTCTTTGATATCGCCGGTAAAAAGAAACACGTCCTGTAGCATTTGTCCTACATGTTTTCTTATATTATGTTTGTCCAAGGTCTTGATATTATGTCCATCCAGTAAGATTTCACCTTGTTGTATATCATAGTATCTGGTAAGCAAATTGAGTACGGATGTTTTTCCTGCACCGGTTGCACCCACAAAGGCTACTGTTTCCCCCGGATTCACAGTGAAGGATATGTCTTTTAACACATATTCATCCTCATTATAGGCAAACCAAACATTCTTGAACTCTATATGACCTTTTACAGATTCCAGCGCTATAGGGTGCTCTTGATTTTCAATACTTTGATCATCATCCAGTAGTGAAAATATCTTTTCTGCCGCTGCAAAAGCTGACTGAAGAATGCCAAATTGTTCTGCCAATTGTTGAATCGGGTCAAAAAAGTTTGATATGTACTGAAGATAGATGACTAAAACCCCAATGGTCAAAAGCCCTTCCATCACTTGATAACCACCAAAACCCAATACCATGGCTAAAGATAATACATAGATTAAATACATGGTGGGTCTATACACACCAAATACCATTAATTCCTTCATATTGGCTTTAAACAACCCATCGTTGATATCATCAAAGGCCTTTAGCTTTGCTTTTTCTTTCCCGAATATCTGAACGATTTTCATACCGGATATATGCTCCGATAAGAAAGTATTCACCATGGATACTCGACTTCTAACATCCCTATATGCTTTTCTTGAGTATTTTCTAAAAATCAAAGTAGATAAGAGCACTAAGGGTAAGACAAGAAAAACTGCGAGGGCAAGACGCCAGTTCAGAACTACCATCATAACGGATATTCCAACTAAGGTCAAGACACTTTGCACTGAGTTGACGATAACACTGGTGTACATCTCATTTAACGTTTCTGTATCATTGGTTACGCGTGTCACCAGTTTACCGACCGGATTCTGGTTAAAAAATTCGATGGAGCGTCCCTGTATATGGGCAAAAACCTCATCCCTAATCTCGTAAATAATTTTTTGACCGGTATAGTGCAACAATATGGTTTGCAAATATGCAATCAGCAACCCAGCAATCAAAATAATGATAAAAATCACCATTAACCTAAGAAGTGCTGAATAATCCATAGATCTTAACAGGTCAATCTCCTCAGGTGTTAAAAGCATGGCACTATAAGTAAGGCCTTGTTCAGTAACAAAGTTACCCTCATCATCCAAGCTGCCTTCTTCATCTCTTATGCTTAGAGCTTCCTCATAGGTCAAATCTTGGATGAAATAATATCGTCCTTCATCATAGATGATGGTGGCTTTAGAAGCTGCCATCAAATTGTCTTCATCTTCAACATAGCCTGTTCCTGCAATCCCAAAGCCTTCTTCTGGAGATACCTGACTGTAGATCTTTTGATAATTAACAATCACTTCATCAATAGCCTGGCCAATGATAATCGGTCTAATTAGTTCAATACCGACCACCACCACCAACAATATCATAGACAGTGCTATGGCAAAATAATGCTTCTTGGCATATTTTAGTAGTCTCTTAAGTAAAACACCATCATAACCACTTTCTATGTTTTGATCCTCTGCATCCATTTTGCCACCTACCCTTCCTCTATGATTTCTCTTTCTAGTTGTTGTTGTTTGACCATTTCATAATAGAGGCCCTTATTGGCAATCAACGCTTCATGCTGACCTTGTTCGACGATGCGACCATCATCTAGCACAATAATCAAATCCGTATGCTGTATCGTGGATATTCTATGGGCAATAAGAATCTGGGTTTGATGACCTCTTTGATTCTTAAGCATGTCCAGTATGGCTTCTTCTGTTTTCGTATCCACCGCTGATACGGCGTCATCTAGAATCAGAATCGGTGCTTCGCTTAACAAAGCTCTCGCTATAGAAATACGTTGTTTTTGACCACCGGACAATGTGACGCCTCGCTCACCTATTATGGTATCATACCCATCTTTAAAATCAACAATATTGTCATGAACACAGGCTTCCTTCGCTGCTTCACTTGCTTCATCTCTTTGAATAACCTCTTTTGCAAAGCCAATGTTGTTGATAATTGTGTCTGAGAAAAGAAAATTATCTTGTGGTACATAACCAAAGCTTTTCCTTAACTTTTCAAGTGGTAATGCCAGCACGTCCACCCCATCAAGAAAAACCGTGTTTTCAGGTGGGTCAAAAAGTCTTAAAAGAAGATTGGCTAAGGTGGTTTTACCACTGCCGGTACGACCGAGAATACCCACCGATTGTCCTGCTTCTATAGAAAGACTTATGTCTCTTAGGACCGGTTCACCATCCTGCTTGTAAGCAAAGGTTAGGTCTTTCATCTGAATGCTACCACTTAACTGTCCCACCTCAATTAATGCTTCTCTATCAACCACGGTACTTCTCGTTGTCATGATTTCTTCATAACGTGTTAGAGATGCCATGCCTTGAGATATGATGTTGATACACCAGCCAAAAGCCATCATTGGCCATACCAGTATTAAGATGTACTGAACAAAGGCGACAAACTCACCTAATGTAATCTCGCCCCTTATGGTCATCCTACCCCCAAGTCCAAGGGCAATTGCAATAGATAACCCACTGATCAGTGTCACCAAAGGCATCATAATGGCAAACAACTTTACGACGTGCATGTTCTTATCATAATTGTGCCTATTGGCTACACTGAATTTTGTCATTTCATACATTTCTTTTACGAATGCTTTAATCACACGCATACCGGATATATTTTCTTGGACAAGATCTGATAAATGTGCAAAAGCCTCTTGCTTATCTTTGAATCGTTTTCGTATAAACGTACCTAGAATCAAGCTCCCGATGGCAATCACCGGTAAAGGCAAGATGCTTATTACCGTTAGCTTCAAGCTGATGGTATCAATCATCTTATAAAGCACCATAACGGTTAATATGACTGCATCCAGCGCCATTAAAACACCCGGCCCAACCATCATCCTTATGGCATTCAGATCGTTAGTCGCATAAGCCATTAAGTCGCCTGTTTTGTGTTCATTAAAAAAATCCGTGGATAAGGACTCCAATTTAATAAAGTAATCTCTTCTCAAATTTTTCTCTATGCGTCTGGCCGTACCAAATATATAGTAGCGCCAAGCGAAACGGCCAAGGGTAATGATTATCCCGATCATCAACAACTTAAGGAGTTCTCCCATAAGTAAAGGCATCGTTAGAACACCATATTGAAGGTCATTGGTTATGTTACCGGTAATGACCGGTATGTTCAGTTGAATAACATCCACGACAACCACAGCCAATATACCTAATATATAATGCCCCTTGTATTGTTTCATATAGCCAATCAGTCTTTGGCCTTTATTGATTTTTGGTTCCATAATTGCCTCCGTTACTCTCTGTCATTTACACATAATCACATCCTCATCACTGAGTAAATCGACGCTATTATGCTTCCATAAATAAAAATCGGTAAAGACACGTTTGTTTTTCTGTTTCGATAGAACTTGTATCTGTTGTATTTTTTGTATTTTTTGTGTCTGTTGTATCTTTTGTATCTATTTTATTTTGTTTTATTTTCCCGCTATCAATAAGAAGCGTTGTAGTTTCTTGGTCAAGGGTAAAAAATCCGGCGTCAAATCCATTTTTGTCCAAGCTTTCCACCATGATCTCTTCACCATCTGATCCCGTCAAGGTCATCCACCGAATATCCTTATAAGTACCACTTTTTATTGAATTCATATCTTCATGATTGTTTTCTAACAGATCCATTTGATATAGACCCATTTGGGTACTGGTCATAGAATCCAAACAGCTTGGATGCGGCCCCCTACCAAACCAGTTGACTTGATTTTTCAGACCTTTCAAGGTCATTGTAGATCCTAGCCTATCTTGCTTAGTACTAGGCTCACCTTCATAATAAACGTTAAGTTCACCGGTTGAAAAGATTTCATACTTGATTAATAACAACGTTTTGATTGCCTTGATTTTTATATCAAAATATAGATCCACTTGAGAACCTTTTTTATCCATACGATAAGACTTAACTTGTTTATTATCATGATTGTCAACTGCTTCAGAGTCTGTATGAATAGCCGATAAACTGCTCCATACCGGTCGAATAGGGTGCACCAATAAAGCTTTATGATCCATCATGATTTGCTTAATGTGACCTGTATTTTTATCAAATTCATAATGTACTTTTTCACTTATGACATCAATGGTCTGATTTGTTTCATTTACGATACAGTCGATGCTCGATTTTGGCATGTATATGACAGGATGGTAACCATCCTTTTCAAACTGTTCACTGACAAGTATGTGATCTTTTTTAGCCCACCATAAATCACTTGTAAGTACAATCTCAAAAACAATATGGTATAAAACAGTCTCATTGCTTAGTTCTAACCATGATTTTATAACACCTGAGGCAACTTCACCCGGCTTTACACACATAGGATCAAGGTATTCTTCCATAATGGGTGTACCGTCTTCTTGAATAATAACACGCACTACTATTTCTTCTTCTAAGAATTCCAAATTCTTAATGCTATAAAAGGCTGTTTGGGAGTCAAAGCTGATGGCATAAGGTTCATATGCTTTTTTTATTTCATGAGCCAAAGGTAGAATTTCGTAGCTTTTTTCCTCATTATGACGTGTATAAGCAAAATAATTCTCAAAATCACCGACGAAGCCGCCATGCCATCTGGTATAGGTGTGCACGCTACCCATCACCTGTTTTAAGCTCATAAATGCCTCAACACCCATTTGTTTATTTGTAAATATTATAGCAGGTTTTTTCTTATAGGCCATTGCTGTATACTCATCCATGCCTTTTGAGAAGCGGCTGTCTCCAAGTAGAATCATATCCCCACGTATATCCAGGCCTTTTCCGATTCTTTCTATTATTTTTTCATGTAACTTCTCCATAACAAAAACATCACTCATAAGAAAATCATCTTCACTATGTATTCTATAAGGACGTCGGTCATCCAAGGACAACATGACTTTTTTAACCTCTAGGTTTTCCTCTTTGTTTAAGGTGCTTTCTAATGACCACATGATGATGCAGGGATGATTTCTCATTTTACCAATTACAGATGCCGCCTTTGCAAGTGTACCTTCTTTATTATTCTCTAAGTTGTTCACTTCAACGACTACATAAAAACCTAATTGATCACAACATGTATAAAATACATAATCTATATGATCAGCACTTACTTTAAGAGCATTTATATTATATTGTTTCAAGAGCATAAGCTCTTTCCTTAATGTCTCTTCATCTATAACCTTTTTTAGGTTACCGTCATAGTTGATGCCTTTAATCATCAATGGCTTGTTGTTCATCCATATTTTCTCGCCTTTGATTTTTATTTCTCGAAACCCGTATTGTATAGCAACAACCTGAAGGGTCTCATCAAAATGATCTGTCATTACCACCAGTACTTCATATAGATTAGGCTCCTGCTCCGACCAAAATTTCATCTTGTCTATCGGCAGCTCGAAATACCCTTTGGTTGTCGTTCTTCCCTGGGCAACCATCCTAATATCCATGGCATCTATCGGATCTTGGTCTACATCTTCGTGTAGATACAGTTTTATTTTCATCGGAATTTTTTCTTCTAACAGATTGCGGACTCTAATGTTGACTTTCAAAATGGAACTTAAATCCTCATGGTCTAAATCACATCTTAAATAAAGGTCCTCAATATGGGTCATCGGATCAATCGGTTTATCGGATTGAATGTTCTTCTTCCAGTCCGAAACAGAATCATAAACCCTCATCTTACAACGTCCTTCATATTCTTTTTCCTTGACCCTATCATCCGTCTTCTTTTTACCTAAAGCCATTTCTACTACCTCCAATACGCCAAAATCTTACTTCAACTCATCCATCTTACTTTGTTCCCTCATTATACCTTAAGTAGGCATCTTTGCCTATCTCTTTGCCTATTATGAAAAAGAAAGGCTATTTCATCAAAGGTCTTATACCTTTAACAAAACAGCCTGCTTTTTCTATTTAGCAATTGGTCCACCGTGTTTCTTTGAATCAAAGGCTTCATGCTCCTTACCTGACTTTTTCTCAGGTCGTAAATGACTATCCTGATGGCCCCGATTCTTTTTTTCATCAATTAATTTTTTTAGTTCCTCTTCTGTTTTTTTCTCCATAACAATCACTCCTTTTCTATAAACATAATTATAACATAAAAGTATGACCGTCTTGTGTCTATAGCTTATCTCTTAACATCGCACATAAGCTAAAGTTGATTCTCGTTCTATGTAATTTGCTTCAACAATGATGTTTCTTTCCATGGATGTATTCTTTTCTAATTGATCTATAAGCACTAATGCCGCATAATGTCCTAGTTTCTCAGCGTTGATATCCACTGTTGATATAGTCGGATTATTAAACACAGATAAAGGTGTGTTGTTAAATCCTGCAAAAGCAACACCGACAACGCCGGCTTCTATCGTAGCCTTGTAAGCACCATACGCAACCATATCATCTGTCCCAACTATGGCATCCGGACTAATCACTTTTAGCATTTGCTTCATGGCTTCATAAGCCTTTTGTTCTGTAGGTTCACCTTCTACCACCAGTTTATCATCCCAGTCGATTCCATTTTGCTCAAGAGCTTGACGGTACCCTCTAAGGCGATGGCGATAAACCGTAAACTGTTGTTCGCCACCGATATAGGCAATTTTTCTATGACCTTGCTTAATTAAGCGGTTTACGATATTCTCCATAGCCATCACATTATCATTGTCAACCCATAATACTTTATCCCTTTGTGCTTCCGGTCTTCCTATAACAACAAATGGTTGGTTTCGCTTCATGAGTAGCTCTACGCTCTTATCTTGAATCCGCGTTGAAGTTAATATAATACCGTCCACCCATTTACTATCCATATAATGTTTGATGGTTTCTACTTCTTCCTCTTCACTTCTACAGTAATTATACATAATGTAATAGCCTTTTTGCTTGGCGTAAACACTAAGACCGCGCATCACCTGCATAAAAAATGGGTTCTCAAAAACTTCTTCATCCTTACTTGGTAAAATAAGACCAAGTGTATAGGTTACTCTGTTGGCTAAACTTCTTGCAATAATATTCGGCTGATAGTTCATCTCTTTCATAGTTTCAAAGACACGTTTTTTTGTCGCCACACTTATTTTAGGACTATCTGCAATCACCCTTGACACAGTGGATGGTGATACCCCAGCTTTTTTTGCTACATGTTTTATGGTTACGTGCATATCGGCACTTCCTAACGTCATTAATTTTATTGGTTACTCTAAGTTCTGTTCAACTGTGGTTTGGTACTCATCCACTTTTTTGGATAGAAATTCTGCAAGACCAACAAATTCACAACCATACAAGTTGGTGCCATCATAATCGACTTTTCGTACAATCTTGACAACACAATAAAAATAATTCTGTTGATCAAAATCAATCCTTGCATCAAAGTAATAGCCTAATGGTAATTCGGATTCACATTCAAAACCGATACCAGTCCTTGATATGTTCACAACATGAATTTCCTTATTGACCATCGGAATAATCTCATGATCTTGCCTAAATAATTCGTTAATGGCTAACTCAAGTGTAATCGGCAAACGTTTGTTTTTTCTTCTCTCTTCCATTTCACATCTCCTCTTTATCCGGTACATATCGGCAACACCTATTACGACCTTGATTTTTGGCTAAATATAGTCCTTGATCTGCTATATGTATCATTTCATCCGATGTTTTTGGTGTGAGATACCTATTATCTGCAACCCCAATGCTTAAGGTAACCGGTATCGGTCTTTTGTCTATGACCAACGGTTCATAAGCTACACTACTAATAAGTTCAATGGCTTTTTCTTCTGCATCATTGATGTCTGCATCAATCATGAGTACCATAAATTCATCCCCACCAAAACGACCAATGATGGAATCAGAATCCAATGATTCTTCACAAATCCCACTGATGTGCTTGATGATTTCATCACCGACAAGGTGACCATAGGTATCATTAATGTTCTTAAAGTGATCGATATCTATAATTATCGCCGCCAAATTCCGATTGTTTTCTTTTGCAATACTGAATTCTTCTCTCAGCTTTAAGGTGAAATATTTTCTATTATAGACACCTGTCAGATAGTCCTCAATAGCGGATTGGTGAAGGTCATCATTTTGTCTTGCCAGTACCTCATTGAGTCGTTCTAGTTCATTGGCTTGCTCTTGTATTTTTCGATTCTGTTCTTCCAGTATTGCATACTGCTCTTTGAGCAAATCTGTCTCAGAATTTTTCTTCTTCATATCGTACTGAGCCTTTAGTTTCGCCACTGCACCTTGCTTTGCGTCGTCCGATAGTATGTCAGAATACTCAATATAATCTTTAAGCTCATAGTAGGCCTTTTCATAATCTCCGGTCTTGACATAAATCTCCGAAAGGATGCGTGTCGCTTCGGCAAGTTCTGCAATATAGCCGTGTTTTAAAGATATAACCTTAGATGCTTTAACCTGATTGATTGCCTCAAGAATGTCCCCTTCTATAGCATATATTTCACCTCTATACATATAAGCTTCAGCTCTAGAGAAACGACTGCTTCCGGGTTTTAAGGCTAGAAAAACCTGATCGAGATGGTTTTTAGATTTTTCAATCTGGTTGGTTCGAAGATAACTTAGAGCCAAATTAACCTGTATAATGGTAAGCAAATCATAGAATCGATAGGTGGATGCAAGTTCCACAGCCCTCTCTAAATGAGGAATAGCCAGTTCAAATGACTTGGTGGAATTGTAAAAGAAACCATAATTGTTCTCGTTTTTTACTTCTTCTAATTTAAGCTGATGATTTTTAGCTAGAATTTCTACTTTTTTTAGATACGTCAGTGCTTCCTCATAATCCCCTTGTCTTGTATAGAGGCTAATAAAAACATTATAAGTCTTGATTAATTCACTAATATTGCCATCTTCTTCAACCACTTTAGAAAACTCAATGATATAGTGCATCGCACTGATATAATCCACAATAAAATAAGAAGCGTAGGATAATACTTCAAGTGATTTTCTTTCACTGGCCCTATCTTTCATGACCCTTGCTTTTTCAAGGAGTTCTTTGCCGATCTTAATGGCACTTCTGAACTTTTCCTCCTCAAATAGCCCAACCATTTCGTCATACATACGTTGATTATCCGGAAATACCTGGCTCATCTTAGATACGCTCTCTTCCTTCTTTATTCATAATCTTTTTTAAGCTGTGTCCGAATCGTATTGGGATTGATTTGTTTTAAAGTACCTTCAAACTTGCTAATCACTTTGCTATCATGAATACCATCTGTCATTTCCTTATATAATGCCTCCCATGCTTGACCATCCTCTGGAAAAGTTACGCCGTATAAAAACAGTGCACCTCTTGAAGGCGCCTTCTTCTTAATCTGGTCATAAGCATTCCTTACTTTGTTCTCAACTTCTACAAGAAAGTTCTTGGGTGTAAACGGGCAAATTAACAAAATTTTGTTGGCTTCAAAATACATCACCATATCTGTGGTTCTAAGTAACAGATTCAAAGCTTCTTTAAACAGAATCCATTGGGGCTGATCTAAACTATGGTATTCCACCAATACAAAAGAGAGTGGGTAATTACCGCGCATGGCTCTGTTGATCTCATCTCTGACCTTATTGATATCGATTTCTATATAATTATGAATCTGGACTTTGTCCTGACTAGATGGCATTAATACTGAGGGTTTCTGTGTATCAAAGAAAGACATGATCTTTTTGGTTAAATGGGTTCGATCCATTGGTAATACGATGATGTCTTTAACCTTTAGAGCTAAGGCATCGTCTATGACATGTTTTGAATATTTGTGAATGAGAACTATGGAGCGTACTTTATCCGTATCTATACGGCGAATCTGGTCTAAAGATTCCTCATAGCGGTTTTCATCCAACTCTTGTATATAGAGATCAATCTGATCCTTAACCAAGTTATATTTGAAATTCAATTCATTATTATTGAAAACCTCTAAAAAATCATGACCGTTATTCACTAAAATACTTAATATATCGTTTTTTACCTGAATGGTATAAACATGAATCAATACTTTTTTCTCCATAAAATCACCTCTCAATAATTATGTATCGGCAAAATCAGGTGATTTGTTAAGCAACTTGCCTTGTCATCTAGGACAACCTAATTTGTTGTTACCAGGTAACGCTCAGCTGCATAAACAGAGATTGCACCATCCGATGCTGCGGTTATAACCTGACGTAAACTTTTAACTCTTAAATCACCGGCTGCAAACACACCCGGTACACTCGTTGCACAGTCTTCGTTGGTTTTGATCCATCCTTTTAGGTCTGTCTCAACCTGATCTTGTACTAATCCCGAATTAGGTTCACTACCTACAGCAATAAATACACCACTGACTTCAATCAGCTGTTCTTCATCGGTTAGCCTGTTTTTAACATGAATTTTCTCTACTGTTTGTTCACCAATAATCTCAGCCACTTCACTATCCCATATGAATTCAATGTTTTCGATTTTAAAAAGATGTTCTTGCAATACCTTGACAGCTCTAAGTTCGTCTCTTCTATGAATCAAATAGACTTTCTTACATAATCTGGATAGATATATGGCATCCTCAACCGCCACATCACCGCCACCTACAACTGCGGTTACCTTGTCTCTATAGAAGGCACCGTCACAAGTGGCACAATAGGAAACCCCCATGCCTGAGAATTTGTCCTCGCCTTTGGCACCAAGCTTTTTCCAAGATGCACCTGTGGCCATAATAATGGTTCTTGCCTCATAGGTACCGTCATTCGTTATAACCTTTTTTATAGGTCCATCTGTGATCACTTCTGAGACTTCCTCACTTAAAAACTCAACGCCTAATGTTTCAGCATGTTCCCGAAACATATTGCTTAATTCAAAACCCGAAGTCGCTTTGATGCCTGGGTAATTCTCTATCTCATAAGTGTTTACAATCTGACCGCCTGTAAAGGCTTTTTCCAAAATTACAAAAGAAAGTTTTGCTCGACTGGCATACATCGCCGCCGCAATACCTGCCGGTCCTGCGCCAATAATAATCAAGTCTAATATATTTTCCATTTATTTCCTCCAATGTCATCCCTCTAGCTTAGAGCTTTCTGAATGGCTTCATCCAATTTTTTTATAGTTACAGGTTTTTGCACAAACCCAACCACACCTTCTTCTAGAAGCTGTGCCGTGACATGCACCATACTATACCCTGATAGTAGGATTACCTTATTATTGCTATCGACTTGACAGATTCTTCGATACAGCTGTAGACCATTCATGCCCGGCATCATCATATCCATAATAATGAGGTCAATATACATCCTGTCATGGGTAAAAACTTCTAAAGCTTCTTCAGGAGATAGGCACAATACCACGTTGTAACCCAGCATATCCAAAATATCCCTTAGTAAAGATAAGATAACCACTTCATCATCCACAATCAGAATCGTTTTTTTGTTTAGATCCAGTTCTAAATGATTAAAACCATTTGACATTGCTTTTACCTCGTAAATTCTAACCCCATATCTCTCAAATCTACGCCGATGCATTCCAATTAAATTATACCAATTCAAGTAGGGGAAATCAATGTATCATATTGTGTTTTAGCTTTTTTTTGTATATGATAAGGATATTATTCTAAAAGGAGGCGACTATGACCTATCAAAAGAGTTTAGATGCTCTAAAAAATATAGAAATTGCTCAGTATCAGCCTGATCATCGAAACAGCCTTCATCTTATGGCCTATTTGGATTCACCACAAAATGCCCTACCTGTTATACATATTGCCGGAACCAATGGTAAAGGTTCTACAGCCAAATATATTCAAAGCATTTTGACCTCTGCCGGTTATAAGGTAGGTACTTTTTTATCCCCACATATATTGGATTTTAGAGAATTAATTGAAGACTATGAAGGGGCTATCTCCGAACTTGACTTTTCCAAAGCAACGGATTTGGTTCTTGATGCCTGTAGCCGTATGGTAGACGACCATCTTAACCATCCCACCTTATTTGAATGCCTAGTCGCCATTGCCCTTGTTCATTTTAGAGATAAAAAGCATGATTTCATTATTATAGAGGTTGGTATGGGTGGTACCTATGATGCTACCAATGTCTTTGACAAGCCTTTGATGACCGTCATTACCCCGATTTCTTTTGATCATGAACAGCATCTTGGCCATTCCCTTCAAGCTATTGCTGCCCATAAAGCCGGTATCATCAAAGCCGACTCCCCTGTTATTATGGCACCCAATCCAATAGAAGTTGTTATGGAAGTCACCAAAAAGGTGAAGGAAGTTGATACGTATCTTTATCTGCTGGATGAAAGTCTCATACAAGTCTATTTGCTTTTTAATAGTTTTAAGAAAAAGTTGTTGAATATTAGGACACCTTTTTTTGCCTATCATGGTTTATCAACCAGCATGATTGGCAGACATCAGGAAATCAACTTAGCAACGGCTCTACTAGCCATCCATGAACTCAAAAAAAACTGGTCCATACCTGATTTGGCAGTAAAATCAGGTGTTGCTAACACGACTTGGACGTGTCGTAATGAATGGGTGTCTTATAACCCTATGATTTTAGTAGATGGTGGCCACAACCCTCAAGGGCTTCAAGCTGTTAAAGATATTTTGGACACCTACTGCAAGGATAAGACCATTATTACAGTTATTGGCATGCTTAAAGATAAGGATTATAAGGCTATGTTGAACTTGGCTGAAAGTTTCAGTCATAAAGTAATTCTAACATCACCTCTTAGCTCACGTGCTATAACTTTTGATGACCTAGGTCTATTAAAGAACACAAAACTAGAATGGATTGACCCTTTTGAACAAGCAATTAAAAAAGGACTGAGTCTATTGGATGATCATAGTGTTCTTCTCATAACCGGCTCACTCTACTTGGCATATCCGGCTAAAATGTGGTTAAAAGATAATCTTTAGCTATTCGTCTTTTTTAGGATAGCTTTTATTTTGGAGGAAGTTTTTATCAAATGCTCTAACTCCTTATCTTCTTTCATGTAGTCTGACATCTCCGGATATTCAGAGAGTATTTCTAATAGCTCTTTTTCACAGGTAGACACTTCACCTAGTTTTAGATAGCAACAGGCTCTATTATAGGCCAAATACACCCCATCTTCACAATTCTTTAAACCGATACCAAAGACTTTAATCGCTTCCTCCAACATGCCCATATCCCTCAAAATAACCCCTTTGTTTAGATAGGCATAACCGTATGAAGGTTCTATCAGTATGGTTTTATTGAAATATTCCATAGCTAACTTGTTCTGATGGTTACGCATAGCTAAGACACCTTGATTAAAAAGCACCATATAATGATCCGGTTCTATCAAGGCCGCTCTATTAATAAGCGTTTCTGAAAGCGCGTATTTGCCCTCTTCTTCATAAAGAGCACTCAGATTCACTAGACTCCAAAAATCATTGTCATCAATTTCAAGTGCTTTCTGATAATGAAAGATGGCAAGTTCATTCCTCCCCACTTGATCATAGGCATAAGCCAAGAAAAAATGCGCTCTTAAAAAAGTCGGGTCACAGGATATGGCTTTTTCATAATAGGGTATTGCCTTATCAAAATCATCCAAATGGTCATATAAAATAGCAATGCCATAATAAGCCACCGGTTCTTGAGGATCAAGTGCTATGACTTTTTCGTATATATCCATCGCTTGATCGTAAGCCTCTAATTCATCGTAAAGCAGCGCTAACTCCAACATCCATTCTGTATCCCTAATGCCGGCATTTAACGTCTTTTCATATAGGCTTTTTGCTTTTAGTAGCTCACCTTTATCGTAATGTTGTCTTGCTATGACAATCATATTGTCTCTATGGTATTCTTTCATCCTGACCTCAGTTTATTATTCTTCCTACTTATTTCCATGATACTGTTACGCTTTATTCTAACACATTTTTTCATAAGCGTCTGATAATTTTCCTTACAAAAATAGAACAATCCTGTTATAATAATTGAGTATATTAGAAAATAGTATTTTATAATACATAATAAATTAGAAGGAGATCATCTATGAACTTTTTTTCCCTAGATAGCCCCTTTCACAAATATGGTTCGATGGTTTTTGATATGGTCATTCTCAATTTTTTATGGCTATTTACCAGCATCTTGACACTTGGACTTCTTTTTCCACTTGCAAGTGCCGGTCTCTTCCACGGCATCTACCATGTTGTTATTTTGGAAGAAGGCTATATGTTAAAAACATACTTTTCAGTGTTCAAGAATAAAATACTCCGTAGTCTGGGACTGACTTTGATGACCTTTTTGCTATATGGTTTAGCTTTACTTAATATTTGGAGTGTATGGAGCGGTTATATCGACATCATCCTATTACTACCCATCTACATGTTCTTGCTTTTTGAAACCATGATTACGATGACTTATTCATATGCCTTACTTGGTGAGACGGATATGAACTTCAAGCAGCTTATGAAATATGGTTTTTTACTGGCCAACAAACATCTTGTTGCTTCATTAATATGTGTGATCACGATTGTTGCTCTTATCTTTGCCACCGGATTTTCAGTCCTTGCGCTTTTCTTTTTGGTTGCACCAGCTTATTGGCTTATGGCAACCGTTATTCATAAAGGTGTCTTATCTAAGTACCATCTTGATAAACTATTATAGGAATGTGTACTTTCCAATAATAGAACAAATCCCCATGATAACCTTTCGGTTCATGGGGATTCTTATTATATTAACTTCTTATACCATAAAGACTTACCGATTGTTTTCTAAGTTCGACGGCTTCATCTAAGGTTACCGGTTTAGAGAAGTAATAACCTTGAGCATAATCACAACCCAACTCAATTAACATGTCCAACTCTTCTTTCTTCTCCACACCTTCCGCCGTTACTGATATTTCCATACTTTTTGCTAGATTAATCATAGTCTTAACCATTTTGTAAGCATCCGGTTCGAATCTGATTTTACGAATATATGACGCATCAATCTTGATTTCATTGATGTCCATTTTATTAAGTATAACCAATGAGGCAGAACCTGTTCCAAAGTCATCAAGATTAACATGAACGCCAAAGTCCTTAAGTTCATTAATATTTTTTGAGATTAAACCAATTTGATTGCTTTTAAAACGATCCGTAATATCGATTTGGATTTCATTGGAATGGATGCCGTTATCGACGATGGATTTTTTAAGACCGGCAATATGTTTTTCATTCATCAATTCCTTTGTTGTTAGGTTAACAGAGATAAAGCAGCCTTTACCCGTTTCCTTTTTAATGTGCTTAACAGCTTTTAGCGCTATCTTCATAACCATATGCCCAATCTCAAGAATCTCATCACTCTCATCTGCGATTGGTATGAACTCTTTAGGCGAATAGTCCGAACCATTGATAGAATGCCATCTTAAAAAGCCTTCAAAACCTATGATGCCCATGGTCTTAAGATTGATAATCGGCTGGAAAAGAAGACCCATTTCATCATCAAAATCAGCAGATTTAAGGGATAACTCGATATTGTTATGACGTTCAACCTTCTTTTGAATAGATTTTTCATAAAAGATATAGCGTCCACTACCGCTTTTGTCTTTTTTGGCTTCATACATAGCTTGGTCTGCTTCTTTAAGAAGTACGTTGAAATCTCTATACTTGGATATGTTATCCACAATGCCAATACTTGAACTTACTGTTATACTCACGTCACCCACCATTATAGGCTTAGCAATCTCTTTTTGGAGCCGTTTGACAAACTTGACAATCTCTCTTCGATCATGGTTAAGAAAGAGAATAGCAAACTCATCACCGCCCATCCTTGCTACAACGTCACCATCTCTAACGGAACTTTTAAGTCGGTGCCCGATTTCTCTTAATACATCATCACCAACGATATGGCTATAATTGTCATTGACTTCTTTGAAGTAATTCAAGTCTATTAAAGCAATCGAACGGTTTTGGGGACTCATTATTTCTCTTTGATTGTTCAGCCCTGCCTTAAGCTGTTCAATAAAAAATTCTCGGTTGTACAAGCTTGTATTTGTATCATGCTTCGCCTGATACATGATTTTTTTTGTATTGTTAATCTTAGTAATGCCGCTTTTAACTTGCTCTGCTATAGTATTAATATATTTTAAGGCAACTTCGTTGGCTTCTATCCAATCTTTAATCACCACGAGCATGATTTTGTCATTCATTGGATAAGCGACAACTGAACCCATATTATTGTTCATAATGATATAGTCTTCATTTCGGTTCTTTTTAATAATATTTCTAAGGGACTTTAAAAGGGTTTCAATTTGTTTTTGGTCGAAACTCTTTTCACCTTCACCATAAAATTCAATATAAGATGCATCAAAATCCTCGCCGGCAATACACATCAATCTAAGTTCAAAATATTTTTTTAAGTACATATGTGCTTTTTTATACATCTCGATAACCGATTCTGATACGTTGATATGCTTTGACATCTCTAACAACGAAGCACTCATACCCTCTGCTCTTTTTTGATCCGTAATATCAAGTAGTGTTAAAACCATGCCGATGGGTTGATTGACTTGATCAAAAACAGGAAAATAGCGTATAAGTTTATAAGTGTCATCTTCGAATTTCCGTTCAAACTTATAGGGTTTCTTGGTTGCCAACACTTGGTCCATAGGACAATCCGGACAGTTTTCCTTGAGTCCGTAAATCTCCTTGTAACAAAGACCGGATGCCTTCCATATAAGTAAATCCCTATCCGCAACACTGTTCTTCCATTGTATCTCATAATCTAAATTAACATATATAATCGATTCAGAAATACTTTCCAGAATTAGGCTTTTTTGCTGTTCAGATAGTCTTAGTCTGCTCATGAGGCCACTTAGTTCTATATCCGTATCGTATTGGTGGCAAGCATCTTTTACCAATTGAATGAGGATATCCTCATCCCAGGGTTTTTTAATAATATTATAAACAACACTATGGTTGATGATTTTTTGAGCAACGTCGATATCCATTTTATTCGCCATTAATATCATTTTTATACTTTGATGTTTTCTCTTAATTGTATGAATCAATTCAAGACCATTCATATCGCCTACCATATAATCTGTAATAAGCACACTTGTCTCTATATTAATGTCACAAAGTGTCGTTATAATATCCATAGCTTCACTAGAGTTTTCGGCCATTTCAATAACATATTCCTGTCCAAAGTTCTCACTTAAAAGTTTCTCCAAACTTAATAGTTGATTTATGGATTTTCCCACACACAAAATCGCCTTATGATGTACATTAATCATTGTTTCACCTCCGTCCGTTCATCCAAAATACCGGTTAATCTTACTTTTCACATGCATAAATCAAGTCTATATATGATCAAAATTAAAAAGGATAAAAAAAGCATGATATAAAAACAACTCTGTTTTTATGTGCATGCTTTCATCAAAATGTCACTTATATAAAATTGTGTTCCAATATTATTATACCACAACCCTATCCATGTTGTCTTGAATTTTTATTTTTTCCTATAAACACCAAACAAACAGACAATTAGGTGTTTTTTGAGTAATTTTTAAAACAAATGATGATACCTAAGCACCATCATTTGTATTTTATTTTCGTTGATCTAAGGGCACATATGTTACTTTAGGTGCCACACTTTTATAAGCAGGTCGTATGATTTTACCCTGATTTACTATTTCTTCGATTCTATGGGCACACCAACCGGATATTCTGGAAACTGCAAACAAAGGTGTGTATAATTCTTCAGGTATGTCAAGCATTCGATATACAAAACCCGAGTAGAAGTCTACATTGATCGATACACCTTTATACATTTTTCTATGTTTCTCAATAATGGAAGGTGCTAATCTCTCTACTTTATCAAAAAGTTCAAATTCCGCTGTCAAGCCTTTTTCCTCAGCCAAAGTTTGTACATAACTCTTAAATATGACCGCTCTTGGGTCTGAAACTGAATAAACCGCATGACCTACACCGTAAATCAATCCACTTTTGTCAAAAGCTTCTTTACGTACTAACTTTTCTAGATAGGCAATGACTTGACTTTCATCCTTCCAATCTTCAATGTTTTTCTTAATATCCTCAAACATAGCCGTTACCTTAATATTGGCACCTCCATGTCTTGGACCTTTTAGGGAACCAATAGCAGCAGCTATTGCAGAATAGGTATCTGTCCCCGACGAACTCACCACATGGGTCGTAAAAGTAGAATTGTTACCGCCACCATGTTCTGCATGTAAAACCAATGATAAGTCTAACAATTCCGCTTCAAGTTCTGTGAATTTATTGTCTGGTCTAAGCATATATAGGATATTTTCAGCAATGCCTAAATCCTTATGTGGACTATGTATGAACAAACTTGTATTACCGTGATAGTGGGCATAAGCCTGATAACCGTATACAGCTAATAATGGTAATTGTGATATAAGTTGCATGCTTTGTTTTAGTATATTTTCTACAGAAATATTATCCGGGTCCTCGTCATAACTATAAAGGCTTAAAACAGATCTTGCTAATACATTCATAATGTCTTTACTTGGTGATTTCATAATCATATCATTGACAAAAAAGTTTGGTAATGTACGATATTCAAGTAACTGGTCTTTAAAAATCCGGAGCTCATCTGGATTTGGAAGTTCACCAAACAAGAGCAAATAGACGGTTTCTTCAAAGCCATGTCGCCTGTCTTTTAAAAAACCGTCTACCAGATCTTCAATGTCTATACCTCTGTAAATCAGCCTTCCCGGAACAGGGATGGATTCACCTTCATCAATAATATAGGAGTGTACTTCACCTATTCGTGTCAAACCGGCTAAGACGCCTTTACCACTAATATCTCTAAGACCTCTTTTAACCTCAAATCTTGTATAGAGCTCTCGATCTACAACATTACAGGCAATTGCCATTTCACTCCACTTTTTAATTCTATCCACAATATCACCCTTTCTTTCATGACTATATCCATAAACAAACACGTGTCTTTCCATCATCAGTGTATTAACGTGTGAATCTGAATCTATATTTTAACATTATATAATAAAAAAATCAAACCTACTTTTTAATCACTCAGGAATTAAAACATCAAAACCTTATAGTTAGCTTTTAATACCATATTAAATGTGAGGTAAAGAACATCGTTTTACACTTTACTTAATATATCAATGCCATTCTATAACGACGACTTCCGGTGGGTTAAAAACCCTTGGCAATCTAGGGTTATATGAAAGACCTCGACTTACGATGAGCTCTGTATCATCCTTATAGGCATAGTAACCACCGGCGTATTTAGGGAACCAACCTTGATTAGGAGCATATAAACCATTGATTAAAAAAGGTATTCTAACTTGACCACCATGAGCATGGCCAGTTACAACAAGATCAAAACCATAGCTTTCATAAACCTCTATATGCTCCGGTCTGTGACTTAGTAACACCCTATATCCTTCTTGGCTATCTATATTTTTAACACGCCTCAAAGACCTTTTTAAAGCTTCTTTACCCGTGTAGGCTAAAGTTGCATCCGGATCAATCACACCTGTTATTGTGATTTCATTATCTCGTATGTTAAGGGTAACGGATTCATTTTCTAAGATTGTCACACCATAAGATCTAATTGTATCAAATATTAAATCAGAATCATCATGCCAATACTCGTGATTACCTGAAACGTAGTAAATTGGGCACTCGTTTTGAATGCCCTCAAGAAAATCCACAGCACCTTGGATCGACCTATTTTCATCCATCAGATCTCCGGTTATCCAAATCATATCCGGTGCTTCTTCTTCAATCATGCGTATCAATTTACTTTGTTTGGTTCCGTAATTACTACTATGTAAATCGGATATATGAATGACTTTAAGATCATGTATCTCTTGTTTTCCATCTATCTTATAATATCTATATATCGGTTGGTTCCAAGTGATAAGAATAATGAAACTAATTATTACAACTATGCCTACCCATCTTTTGAAGCTCTTAAAACCTATCATCTTTTACTCCTCGTTTAAACTATGGATTCGGGTTATTATCCCATATATGACATGAAAATGCAATCTCTTGAAGCAATAACTGCGGTGTTTCATAGATTAAATGACTTTTCTATACTTATGACAAAACTTTTTCGTTTTTTTACAAAAAAATAAGCACCTAAATAGGTGCTTGTAAAGGATGAGGGGGAGAGTATTTAATACGTAAGAGGTAACTCATTCTTACATTAATATAATACACTATACTCATAAATAGTCAATATAAAAATTCCAATTTCTAGTTAAAATTGTATATTGTTCATAAAGTTCATCCATTCGTGCTTTCATAATCCTCGATAACTTGCAAAAACTGGTCGCCGTATTTTTTGAATTTGCTTTCACCTACGCCACCAATTGACATCAAGCTTACTTTGTCTCTAGGTTTTTGACTTGCCATTGCCTTTAACGTCTTATCGTGAAAAATTGTATAGGGTGGTAATTTTGTTTTGACCGCTATTATTTTTCTTAAGGCTTTTAATCGATCAAAGAGTTGATCCGATGACTCAATCGCTACAATCTCAATACGGTTAGAAAATACCGCTTTGCCGCCATATAAAACCGATTCTGCTTCTTGGGTCACTTTTATAACCGGATAACCATCCTGTGTCATATGTAAATAGCCCTCAGCAATCAGTAGATGAATCATTTCTTTAATTTGAATCAATGTATATGTTTTAAGAATACCATAGGTTGACAGTGATTCAAGTGGTGTTCCTGAGACTTTTTGGGACTTAGAACCTTTAAGCACTTCTGCTACAATGGACACACCATATCTTTCTTTCATTCTCAAGATACAAGATATAATTTTTTGGGCTTCTGTGGTGATGTCAACACGGTGAGCTTTACCATCACAATTACCGCAGCCATCGCACATTTCCTCATTGGCCTCTTCTCCAAAATGGGCCAGCAACTGAACCCTTAGGCAAGTATTGATATGACAATAATTAACCATCTTCTGAAGCTGCCCATATCGATACTTTTTTCTTTCAGGTGTTATATCCGGCGTCTCCTCAATTAAAAACCTTCTAAGTTTTTGATCCCCTAGCCCATAGAGTAGTATACAGGCAGAATTTTCTCCATCCCGTCCTGCGCGCCCAGCCTCTTGATAATAAGATTCTATATTCTCCGGCATGTTATGATGAATTACGTACCTGACATTGGACTTGTCAATACCCATGCCAAAAGCATTTGTGGCTACCATAACTTTGTAATCATCATAGATAAACCGCTCTTGATGGATGCGCCGTTCTTCCATATTCATGCCACCATGATACATACCAACAGCAATATGCATCCGATCAAGAGTATGATATAGCATTTCCGTTTCTTTCCTTGTACCACAGTAGATAATGCCCGAGCTCTCGCTGTTTTTCTTAACATATTGTCCGATATAGCGTTTTTTATTAACACCTTTCAAAACAGAAAAGTGGAGATTTTTCCGATCAAATCCGGTAACAAAAACCTCTGGCTTATACAATGACAGTTGGTCCATGATGTCTTCACGTACCAACTCAGTCGCCGTAGCCGTTAGTGCCGCAATAACCGGTCTATGTGGCAGTTTACTCAATATATTCGCAATATTTCTATAACTTGGTCTAAAATCATGCCCCCACTGAGAGACACAGTGAGCCTCATCAATAGCAATAAATTCAATTGTATTATAACTGATAATATCTCTGATTAAGCGGCTTTCAATGCGTTCCGGAGCAATATAGATCATTTTGTAACGCTGTGCCTTAATACCCTCATACCGATCCATCAGCTCTGCTTCGTCAAGTGTACTGTTAATATAGGTCGCTTCTATCCCCATATCTTTAAGGGTGTCCACTTGATCCTTCATCAATGATATAAGAGGTGATATCACCAGTGTAACGCCTGAAAAAAGCAATGCAGGAATCTGATAGCAAATAGATTTTCCTCCACCCGTCGGCATCAAAATAAGCGCATCATTTTTATTCATAATGCATTCTATGGCCGGTCTTTGGCCTTCTTTAAAGTCCGTATAACCATAATATTTCTTTAGACATGAGTCTATCGTCTTTACTTCACTAAACGTTTCCATTTGGCACCTCTTCTTGGTTTAACCTTTACTTAATTTAATACTTATTTTCCCCTATATGAATACTGTCCGGCGTCAAATGATAGATCATATCCTTACGCTCAACCACAATTTTTATCTTATCTCGTACGTTCAAATCCTTATCTATTTTTTGAAGCAATTCTCTTGTTGGGTTCATGGCTATAGGATGACCGACTGACTTGAGCATCTCAAAATCACCAGCAGTATCACCATAAGCATAAGATTGACTCAGCTCAATATTATACTCTGCTACAAGATTCTTTAATGCCACTTTTTTATTCCGACTGTCCCACATTGGATGTACTTCTCCAGTATAATAATGTTGGTCATCCATCTCATAGATAGAACCTACATAGTGATCAAATCCAAATTTTTGGCTGATTTCTCGAACCAACTCAAAGGGAGACCCTGATATGGTGATAATCTGATGACCTTGCTTTTTATGCCATCTGATTTGATCCCTTGTATATGTATAAACACGGTCTCCATTTTGTTCGATTACCTTATTGGCTATAAACTCTACTTGTGTTCTATGAAGGCCTCGTATGGCATCTATATAAATCTCTGCCATTCTAACCAAGTAGTCATCATAGTTACCAATGCGCTTGTCCCATCTGTTATATTTCTCCCGTAGTTCCTTGTACCACACTTCACTGCTAATGATATCCGACTTGATCATTTTCTTGAAAATAGCTGTAATCATACCTTCTCGATACAAGGTTCCGTCAATATCAAAAAACGCTGCTACCTTACCCATATAAACACCTCTATTCTTGAGATTTTTCCGATAAATATAAACCCATTAATATTAGTAGTGTGCCGATTAATGTCATATATGTGATTTTTTCTTTTAGCACCCATGCAGACATGATTGTTGTAACGACAGGTACAAGATAAATATATTGGTTGGTTTTAACAGGTCCAATGACCTTAATGGCGTTATTCCAAAGTATAAAAGCCAATGATGAAGCAACAATACCTAAGAATAGCATACTAGCAATGACTTTAGAGTTGATGACTTCAAAAGTAATAGGTTGACCTTTGATGGCTACAACAAGCAAGAGCACCAGCAAACCATATATAAAGACTTTTCTGGTAAGTTGAATCATATGGTAATCTTTTGAAGTCTTTTCCATCAAAACCGAATATACAGCAAACATTGCCGCTGCACCGAGAGCCAAGAAGTCCCCTATAGGTTCTACCCCTTCAAACTTACTACCATTAATAATAATCAGAAAAACACCTAGGTAAGCTAAAATGAATCCTATAATACTCTTTAATGTAAAAAAATGTGTTTTATACACAACCATAGATAATATACCTGTTAGTAGTGGTATGGTCGACACAATTAAGCTTACATTAGAAGAATAAGTATGTTGCAATGCTGTATTCTCAAAAACAAAGTAAAAAGCAAGAGCCGTACCTATGAACAAAAATAGTACTTCTTCTTTTATGGACGTTGGCTTTTTGAATCTGGGATATAACAATGTTAAAAATACAATCGCCAGTAGGTAACGTACCACCAAAATCTGTAATGGAGTGAATTGGTTCAACAAAATCTTGCTCACAATAAATGTTGAACTCCATATGGTAATTGTGGTCACTGCAAATATATGTCCTTTAATGGATGTTTTCATGATGCACCTTATACTTTCTCTATTTTCTTCTCATCATTTTAACATAAATTACTAAATTTCTCATCTTGAATCTAAAAAAAAGAAAAGACAATAGGTATAAAGAAATAAGAAGTGTCTCAAATAGATTGAGACACTTCTTAATATTATATCAAAATATTATTAATTTCTAAAATATCACTTTTCTGTAACCGATAATAGGTTCACGCATATAACCGTCTAAAGCTGTAATTCTAACCCCATAAGAAGATGTAGAATGAATAATCTGACCATTACCAATAAATATAGCTACATGTGAGATTGATCCACCATAACCATAAACAACCAAATCTCCTGGAAGGAGCTGATTTCTTGCTATTGCAACGCCATTCTTACCTTGTCCTCTTGAAGAACGGTCAAGTGCATAACCGAATTTCGCAAATATCTGGCCGGTATAGCCTGAACAGTCAACACCGCCTGTCAAACTGGTGCCACCATAACGGTACCGTGTGCCAACAAAATTCTTCGCATATGCTACAAGCTGAGTTCTAACATCTGATACAGGTTGACTTGGATCGTATTTTTGAATGTAGTCTTTATGAACATATCCTGTAATCTGACTATTTGACTTCACTTGATACCATGCATCAAGCTCGCTAACGATGGTTACTTCCTCATTAGAACTGAGCTTTCCAATGATGTTGTTTGGATTGTTTAAATCCGGTTCAGATCTTAAGTTTAATATACTGGCTGTTACAATTGCTTTTATTTGCATAGGTGGTGCTAAGGCAATCTTAGCCGCCGCTGTTTCCAAAGTAATGGTATCATCTTCTTCATAGTTTTCAAGTCGATCTTGCCATTCTTCTTTCAAAAGATCTTCTTCTAACATACGTTCAAAAACTCTGTAGTTCATGATAATAGCTTGTTCAGATGTGCTAAAGCCATCCGGATTAATATTCTCATCACCTGTACCGGACACTATCGTATTGGCAACCGCCAAATTGATGCTTTTCCTTGCCCAACTTGAAATGACATGTTGGTCATTAAATTCCGGACTGTTCTTGCTTGCCGTTAAAATCTGCACTTGATTTTCATCTTCGATTTTTTTTATCATGCGCACCATCATAACAACCATTTGTTCTCTTGTTACTAACGCTTCAGGTACAAATGTTTTTTCTGTGATGCCTGAAGCAATACCTGCTTCAAATGCTTTTAATATAAAAGCTTTGTCTGTGTCTTCAAATGGGTTTTGTACCGATTCTATATTAATGATGCTGTTGGTGGATGCTTCATAAGTTTTTACCAACAATTCTACGTATGCTTCTCGTGTTAATTTTTTCTGAAAGTCTTGAACCAGTGTGTCTGTTACAAGATTGATCTCAACAGCTGATTTGATTTCCTGAGTTGCCCAAGAAGATGGTGTCGCTGCCTGTGCACGAATGCCCACCGATAGTCCTAATGTTACCAAGGTACAAATACCTAGTGCTTTTATGCAATGCTTTCTGATTGGTGTCCCAAACATGTTAGCCTCCTTGAAGTCAAATGCTTTTTTATTGAATCTTTCTCTCTTTGAAAATACAAAGATTAGGGTTCAATCATTTCACCTCATTAACCAACATTATAGAGAAATTCTAATAATAAGTCAATAAAAATTTAATGAATATTTAATGAATTCAAGCAATAAAAATCAGATAAAATCCCATTTTAAAGCTTTCTTCAATAATTCTTGTTAACAATTATTTAACAACTTAGTTCCAATCCGTCACTTAAATCTTGCTAATAAGCCCATTCATAGCTCCTTAGATAAATCATGTTTCATCTGCAAAAACACTTCTCTTGTAATTTCACCGTTTGCATAACGTCTACTTAGAATATCTTCTGGCTTATCTATGGGATGCAATGTCTCTACTTGTATTTCATGTTGTGTATCGTTTAAAAAATACCGTCTAACTAGTCCTTTAGGCCCAAAAAAAGTGTACATCACAAGTAACATCATTGAAAAACCTATAATCGGAAATATCCACATACCGCCCCACCAAAAAAATGGTCCCATTATTCAACACCCTTTCATAATTATAATATCCTCATCATAACATACATACCTAGTAACATCAATCATTGTTTATATAAATAGATATTGATATTTATGACTTTATCTTATATACTATAAGAAACTAACATAAACATGTATAAAGGTGGTGAAACTATCAATAACTTATCTCAACTCTTCAAGTTACTTAGTGACCATAGTCGGCTCATGATATTATTGGCACTTGAAGCGGAACCTTTGTCTGTTTCCAAGCTCATTGAAATCACCGGATTGTCCCAGCCTTTGGTCTCATTTCATTTAAAAGTGCTACGAGAATCTAACTTGGTTTTGACCCAGAGACGTGGCACTTTTGTCTACAATGCCGTATGTGATCAAAACTTAATACCGCTCATCCGACAATTCGAAAAATATCAACCTGAGACATCAACCGACACAAGCCCATTCCCATTTAATTGTCCACCATGGCACAATTCCGAAACATAATGATACCATCAACTTACTTTATTAAGAAAAAATAGGAGGCACTCCCAATGGATACGAACAAATGTTGTGGTGATAGTAGCAAAGACTTCAAAGATATGGCCGGTAAAATGGAAGGCATGCCCAAAATGATGGGTGGTGGCTTTAATCCCATGGATATGTGCAAACAAATGACAGAAAGCATTACAACCACAGCAAGAATGGCTGGCTTTGCCACACCAGAAGTCCAAGTTATTTTTGAAGACTGGGTTCTTGAAGTTGAAAAAGAAATCATGCAATTCATCAAGTTAGATGTCGACATCACACCTGCAAAAATTGCAGAGCATTTGAAAATAAGTGAAGATAGCGTTTTGTATTTCATCAGCAAACTTATTCGAGACAAAAAAATCGTCGTCACCGGTCTAGCAATTAAATAGAATTATGAAAAGGGGTAGTCAAAAAGTACAATAAATAAGATTTTGAAGGTAGGTCCTAGGAACTTCATACGAACTAAAGCCTATTTAAATGACACATTTGAGAAACCGAATGAGGAAAGAAAAAGCGCTGATCAATCACAGTTCTACATGGATGTAGAACGTCCTTCATTTTTACATGGATGACGACCCATTACCGAGTAGATGTGATTCACAGCTTTTCCGATGACCGTATGAAGTGTAAGGCGAGGAAAAGCTGTGTGCTATATCTACGACTATGAAATTGAATTATCATTCGCTATCTAAAAACCACGTTACCCTTATAACCTATAATCCGCCTGAGCACCTACATCTTTTACTACTGAAGCTTCTTTAGGATTCTGTGCATAGACTTGATAGTGTTGTATCATCTGATCCCTTTTAAAACCGGGAATATCAGAATCTTCACCCACTCTTGCTATCGCCTTACTGTGCTTAACTTCAAGATTCTCACTACGACTTTTATGAATCATCGCACCTTGTTCAAAAGCATGACTTGCAGACACCTGCTTGGATTGTGCCTGTGAAGTCTTCACATCATCTGGTTTAGACTTGTTACCTTGCTCTACTAATGACCCATCACGCTCTGCTTGAGCTTCAGTTTTATTATTTCGTGTTGCCCTGTCTGTCTTTTGCGACAGGGACATGCTTTCATATGCACGAATACCCATAGACCTGATGTTCATTCCATCACCTTCTTCAGTCATCCTGTTGTTCAAGTTTACTACGATTAGAATATCATATATTTATGAACATTATGTGTCTAGAAAAGACCATATTCCAACTCAATGGTATAATCACCACAAACTGTACAAACATTAATACTTGCAATATAAGTCCCGTCAACAATACCTTCATTTAACAACCGTGGTAACGTCTTATCTTCATATGCTTTTGAAAGACTGCTCATCACATATTTACCTGCCTTGGCAAACAGATAAAAATGAAACTCAAGAAATCGGTATGAATGACTGCTGTCACTTTTGTTATTATGACAAGCTTCACAATCCTGGTCATAATACGCCATTGAAAAATCTACGAGATCATTTTCGTGTAACAAATCTAATATTTCTTCCACTGATATACCCGAAATCGGGTTGTCATCATCGTTTAAGAACATGCTGCATTTTTCACTATCCAATATAAATTGATTATCGTTGTAAATCCATTCGTATCTTGACATTGTATTGACCCCTTTCTATTTTCCATAACGCACAATATTAAGATCAATGTTCTAATTTTTCTGTTGAAGTTTCTTAATAGCCTTTGCGAGTTCATCTACTTCTTCTAAGGTTGTATCAAAAGATGTTACCAACCTAATCATGCCACCGTCTTCTTCCCATGTCATCTGATAGAAGTAAAAAGTTTTCAATAAGCTATCAATCCATGACTGAGGCATTTTTACAAACATCATATTACCGTATGGGATACTCATAAATTCAAGTACTTCTATACCTTTAATCTCTTCATATAGCATTTTCATAGCGTTGTTTGCGATATGTGCATTCTCAAGATAGAGATGATCTTCTAACAAAGCTATGTACTGAGCGCTGATATAACGCATCTTGGACATAAGCTGCATCCCTTGTTTTCTAGCGTATTTTAGACTGTCACTTGTTGACTGATCAAAAGATACAATGGCTTCACCATACATCATGCCGTTTTTGGCACCACCGAAGGAAAGTATATCTACATCCGTATCTCCAATCATCTCATTCAAACTTACACCTAAGGCAGCAGCAGCATTGGCAATCCTGGCACCATCTACATGTAATAGTAAGTCATGGCTATGAGCATAATCGGCTAATGCTTGTATCTCTTCTGTACTATAGAGCGTACCCAGTTCTGTAATCTGACTTATGGAGATGACTTTAGGTTGATTATGATGTTCATTACCTATATCCAATAAGAATTTATCAATTTCAGCTGGTACCAATTTTCCGTTTATATGCGGCACCGTCAATAACTTAGCACCTGTATAGCGTTCAAAAGCGCCACATTCATCTACATTAATATGGGCTGTGTCCACACAAATCACCGCCTCATAAGACTTAAGCAATGAACTGAGCCCTATGACATTGGCGCCTGTACCATTTAGAACGAGGCTGACTTCACAAGGCTGACTAAATAAAGCCTTGATTTTTTCTACTGCTTCTTTTGTAATCGGGTCATCACCATACGGGATGGCATGTTCCTGATTGGCCCTAACTATCGCTTCCATTATTTTAGGGTGAACACTGGCTGTATTATCACTTTTAAACGTCTTCATAAGTGGTCTCCAATTCTATTTAGTCCTCCTGTAACCCTTCTTTTCTAGCGCTATAAAAGACTTACATTCATACTTTATTCTCTCTTAATTATATCACATTTGTCATTTTTTGAAGCAGTTTCTTTGTGCAAGATGCTTTCAGAGCAAAGAGTCTATGTCTCGCTTTGCATATAAATTCTTCACGCGGAATTAAAAAAAGGTCAAGACCATCGTCTCAACCCTGTCAATATCATACTATAATATTTCTTTTAAATAGGTAATTAGATGCTTAACTTTTTTGAATTGACTGTAATCGATATTTACCAAATCAATATCAAATTCTACTTCTAATGCCTCTAGTACCTCTACCAAATCATCTTCATCCATTTGAAGATCGTCTTCAAAATCCATCGATGTACTGATTTCATTTGGGTCACCATGTCCAATGACTTCTGCAATTATGCCTTTAACCACGTCTGTAATCATAGTTTACTCCTCATATTCATAATTATATTCATTTAAATCGTAATCTTCATACCTTAGGTTCTTAACAACTTGTCTTGAGGGCTTTTTAATTTTTTTTTGAATTTTTTCATCTGTTTGTAGCCTTAAACTACGTCTTCTTTTCTCTTTCTGAATAAGAAATGTTTCAAAATCCAATGGTTCTTGCCTTTCCATTCTTCTCTCCTCGTTGAAAATCGTTCATTTCATTAGCTTAGTCACCCATTTTGCAATGCTATAGAAGCTACCCCAAATGGTAATCCCTTATAGAAAGGGCTCAGAGCCCAATTCCTATATTTTCATTATAATCAATGATTCAAACTAGTCAAGCTTTATTTTAACTTCAAAAAGAACGATTACAATAAGTCATAAAGAAGTATATAGAATAAAAAGCCATTAAAAAATACACCTCAAAATTAATGACTATGAGATGTATCTTCCTATAATGCCTAAGCTTGTGTTGATTAATAATCAGATGGCGCTACCGAGAAGGGGAAAAGTTGTTTTTTGGCCTCTTTTGCCAATGCCATACTTTTGCTATACCTATGGTTGTATTCAAAGAACCATCGATCTTCTTCATTAAGTATGATGTCCAGAAGTCGCCCCTCATAAGCTTGCATCGCTATATCCGTTTCCATCGATTCCCCATACATATTCATATATTCAATCAAGTCCGGCATACCATCTTCCGATAGTGTTGTTAAATAATACAAATCCAAATTACCTGTCTCTTCAAATTGTCTTAGATTGTTACGGACAATCATCCCGTCGATATTCACAAAGCTGATGACCAGATAGTAAACAAGTCCGACCATAATACCCCATTCTATTACTTTATAATGCGGCCTCCAGATGCCAAGAGCTATTAAACTCATGAAGATAGCCATAAACAAAAGAATCAAGTAAACATACAGCCTCAGTCTTGTATAACCGTACATGGATTCATAAAGGTACATCTTGTAAAAAGAAGAAGCCACCATAATGTAAGTACAAAAAACAGTCACCGTAAGTCCAATCCGAATGACCAGACTGCTTTTTACGAATTTCTTCACAAATAAAACACCAAGGGTATTGAGTATACTTAGTACTAAAAGTTCGAAAAAGCCTTCTCTCGCATAGCTGGCATAATCGTAGTTTTTTAGTAATTCGGTAGATTGAGCCAGGAAAAGAAATCGAATCTGGACATAAGCAAAAATCAAATAAAGGAGATTTAAAAGTAATAAGACAGTACCGCCAACCAACACCGGAATCACTTCATGGTTCACTACAGGTGCCGATGTAACCTCTGTCTTTTCCATTTTTATTTGGGTTGACCTTATTAAATAGATGCTTAACCCGTAGAAGAAACAAGCAATAATAATAAAGACTACAACCCTTTCAATCGTATCCCATATGACATCCATTTCCAGAATCTCAAAACTTTGATGCATTAATTCTCCAAATGCTGCATCGGCACTGGTCATTAAAGCTGATGCAACCAACAATATAGGTAATGCAATAATCATGCCTATACCAATTTGCTTGAAAATACTTGCATGTTTACTATAGGCTTTTGAACCGTGATTAAAATACTTAAAAAAGTTAGATAAAGCGCCTATATAGTGATTCATACTTTCAACTAAATACGTCGGCCATTTAAAGGTTAGATGACTATAGCTCAAAGTCATAACCAAACCGATTAACAAAAGCGCTGATAGCACTCTGATAACATCTACCGTTGTAACCGCAAAATTAAGGCTAAGTATAATCACATAACCACTAAGGTAGAAATAATCTTTTCCTATTGGTAACTTGGCTTCTTTTTTGAAATGCCATATGGCAGCGACCGTCAAGACCGTTGTCATAAAAACTGAAATACCTAAATCCTGATCCACAAAAAAAAGCGTCGACATTAAAGCAATAACCGTTGCATATATCCATGATTTTGACATATTATAATTCCTCCTCATCATAAACCAACAAGTCTCCCGGTTGGCAGTTTAACACTTCACATATTTTTTCCAAGGTAGAAAAACGTATGGCCTTGGCTTTATTATTTTTCAGAATAGAAAGATTAGCATTGGATATGCCCACTTGTTCAGCAAGTTCTCCAAGACCGATTTTTCTTTTCGCCATCATCACGTCCAGATTTACCATGATACCCATTGCGTCATCTCCTTAGATTGTCAGATCATTTTCATTTTTATAATGAATCGCTTCCTCAAATACATCAGCAAGGACAAAGCAAAACAAAGATGCCAAAGCAAACACAAAAATAACAATCAACGTAAGGAAGGTAAAAAAGAAGATTGCTTTTGTCGTAAATATAATACCAATGATAAAGGCCGATATTCCGATACGTTTAAGACTCGTAACGTTTCTCATAATAAACGGGGTATTGGCCACACAAGAATCAAAAATCCGTCTAAGCTCATACAAGACAGCCAGGGCCAAAAAACCACTTGCATATAATACACCTAGAAAATACTGTCTCACAAAAGCAATGCCAGTATAGGCGAAAGCATAATTGATATAACCGGCTACAATCCAAGGTAGACCGATTAAACTGATTACCGCCACAACCATTAATAACACCATAACAATACTTAATATCCTTGGTAACCATACTCTTTTCTTCATAAAACCACCTCATTTGTTGTATTTGTATTTGTTTTCTATTTGTTTTCTATTTATAGCCATAATAACATAACTTTTTTCTTTTATCAATATATATTTATCGTTTATCAATAAATATATATTGATAATAGTTCGAATTTCAATTTTTCAGCTTAATAGCAGCTTAATAGCAAGACGAGATGCTACTTTGTAAAACGAGATGCAATCTTTGTAACCTACACGTAAATATTTGTAAATGAAATGCCACTTTTGCAAACGAAATGCCGGTTTTGTAAATGAAAAGCTTCATTTGTAACTAAGATGCAGTTTGATTTTTCAGCTTTTCTGAAGTATGATAATAAAAATAGGTATGCTATAAGGAAGTCGATTCCCTTTCGATTTTTTGTAATCGGAGAATCCACCCCTATTGCAGTTCTTTTATGGGCTGTTGGCGGCACTGTTTATTATTATTTTTTGAGAAGTTTTGGTTTTAAGATGATGTCATTGGCTGTAACCATTGAACATCCTAGATTTTTTAAAACCTCTTCTCCGTGATAAAAGCTGAACGTTTCGTATGGGCTACGGTTGTTCAGCTTTTTTCTTTTGTATGAATTGATGTGATTCATCATTAAACAGATATCATCTTGTGTCAGGTCATTCAAGCTGGTACCTTTTGGAAGAACCCTTCTTATCAACTCATGATTCACCTCAATAGCACCTTTTTGATAAGGACTTCCAGCATCACAATAAAACACAGCTTAATAGCAAGACGAGATTTCAATTTTTCAATCTTTCAATTCAGCATTCACTTCAGCTTCAGCTTCAGCACGAAAGCCTATATTAGCTATTCGTGTTTTTACTTTTATTTTTTATTTTTTTAACTTGGGCATCCATTTATGGAACCAGGATAGCCTCATAGTGATAGTTATGTTATAATATCGGTTAAACCAATTACTGGTATTAAAAATTAGAGGTGAAATTATGAGCGAAATTAAATTAACAGAATATAGCCATGGCGCTGGTTGTGGTTGTAAAATCTCTCCCGCCATCTTAGATACAATTCTTGAAACTTCAAGGCCGATCATTCCGGATCCAAGACTTCTTGTAGGCAACAGCAGTAAAGATGATGCCGCTGCCTATGACCTTGGCAATGGTACTTCTGTGCTTAGTACAACGGATTTTTTTATGCCGATTACAGATGACCCTTTTACCTTTGGTAGAATTTCTGCAACCAATGCACTCAGTGATATTTATGCCATGGGTGGTAAACCCTTAATGGCAATTGCTATCTTAGGATGGCCCCTTGATAAACTGGCGCCTGAGATTGCACGAGATGTTATTGATGGTGGCCGAAGTGCTTGTGAAGAAGCCGGTATTCCATTAGCCGGTGGACATTCCATTGACTCACCTGAGCCGATATTTGGTCTAGCTGTCACAGGTATTGTTAATAACCATCAACTTAAACAAAACAATAAAGCCAAAGCAAACTGTAATATTTTTTTGACGAAGCCTCTTGGCATCGGTATTCTAACCACGGCTCAAAAACGTAAAAAAATCGAAGACGGTCATATTGACGTTGCCATAGAAGCTATGTGTACCCTGAATAAAATCGGTGGCGAATTGGCCACTATTGATGGTGTTGTTGCTTTGACAGACGTTACAGGCTTTGGACTTCTAGGTCATTTAACTGAGATCTGTGAAGGTAGCGGTATCTCTGCTCAAATCCAATTTGATCAAGTGCCCTTCTTACCAAACACTCAAAAATACCTTTCTCTTGGTTGTATCTCCGGAGGTACGCGCAACAATTTTAAGAGCTATGGTCATAAGATTGCACCGATGACAGAAGATCAACAGCATCTCTTATGTGATGCACAGACTTCCGGTGGTTTATTGGCTATTGTTGAAGATGAGAGTACAGCCGCATTTTTGGAAGTAACCGCTAAAGCCGGTTTAGACCTTAAACCTATTGGTCGAACCACTTCTCTTGGTCAACACTTTGTCACTGTGGTATAGAGGTTATGCCTATGGAAACCAGTCATGATTTCTTAAGTATTGTTCTTAATGAACATCCATTGATAGATGTTCGAGCACCTATTGAGTTTCAAAAAGGTGCTTTTAAGCATGCTGTTAATCTACCGATTATGGACGATGAAGAACGACATGTGGTAGGTATTAAGTATAAGGAAGATGGGAATGCTGCCGCAACCGATCTAGGTTACAATCTTGTTAGCGGAGAAATTAAAGCATCACGAACCAAAGCTTGGATTCAGTTTATTGAAAAAAATCCCACCGCTATGTTGTATTGCTTTCGTGGTGGTTCCAGATCTAGAATTAGTCAAGAATGGATTCATGAAACCGGCAAAGATATCATTCGTCTTGAAGGTGGTTATAAAGCCTTCAGGCAATACTTACTCACAGAGCTTATGCCACAAGCACAAAAGGCTAAGCCTGTTATATTAGGCGGATGTACAGGTTCCGGCAAAACTCTGATTCTAAAAGATCTTAAAAATGCTATCGACTTAGAAGCCATAGCCCATCATCGTGGTTCATCTTTTGGTCATCATATTGACGAACAACCTACACAAATCGACTTTGAGAACAATCTGGCCTATGCCTTGATTCAACACAAATCAAAAGGCTATAAACATGTCATCTTGGAGGATGAAGGAAAAAATGTTGGTAAAAGATTCCTTCCTACGGATTTGGTCGCCCATTATAAAACCGGTGACTATGTCATTGTAGAAGTCCCCTTAGAAGAAAGGGTGCAGATTACCCTAGAAGAATATGTGATTGAATCTCAAGCCCATCACATTGAGCGATTTGGTGAAGAAGTAGGTTTGAAGCACTGGTATGATTATATTCTCGCCAGTATGCATCGCCTTGAGAAAAGATTCGGTGGTGATCGACTGAAGATCGTGGTCGAGCTTTTTACAGAAGCTTATCGTACTCAAATGAGCATTGGTACCTACACATGCCACGAACCATGGATTACCATGTTCCTTAGGGATTATTATGATCCTATGTACAATTTCCAAATGTCCAAAGTACAACACCATGTGGTTTTCAAAGGTAACCGTGATGATGTTCACAGCTATTTGGAAGCGCTGGATTAGAGAAGAAAAAAGAGGCGCATAGAAGCGCCTCTTAGTAATTTCAACATCGACCATGAAGTTCCTTGAAGGGTTTTCATGGGACCCCCTATATCGTTATAACTTTTTTTGCTTTCATCATGATGTCCACGATTTCTTCCATATTGGAAATCCGTCCGGTGGTTATGGACGCGCGCATATCATATGCGTCAATACAGGTACCACATGCAATGATTTCTACACCTTTTTCATCCAAGCCATGCATCACATCCATATAGCCATTTTCTTTAGATAGAAGCCTCACACCTGCGTTATAGAGTATAATCACTTCAGGGCTGTCTTTTCTTGCCCATAGTTTCTTCAAAAATGCACCCATCAGTTTATGTCCTAGGCTATCATCTCCCGAACCCATCTTATCGCTATTGATTACAATTATATTTTTCATAGTGTCTCCAAATTCATTTTATATTATCTATTATATGGCCGCTACGTCCACTTCACGCCAACTGACCACTTGGTTCTTACCTTGTTCTTTTGCAATCTTCGTCGCTTTTTCAGCGTAATAAATAATCTGCTCTACATCACGACCATCAATAGGATAACTGGCTACGCCAATAGATACTGTGGTTTCAAATAGAAAATCCTCTTGATGGCCTTCAATTCTGGCACGTATACGTTCAGCTAGGGTCTCACCAATCACATGGTCTGTGTTTTCTAGAATTACCAGAAACTCATCACCACTTAACCATCTAAAGACTTTGTCTTCATCTCTTATGGCCTCATTGATAATCGTACCCAGTTTTCTAATCATCTGATTGCCGGCTTGATAGCTTACATCATTATAATACCTTAAATCATCCCCATCTATAAACAATACACAATACTGGTCCGTCTTTCGCCCGGTTCGCGTGACCCTATTGGCCAAATATTGATTTGCTGCTTTAGCATTGGGCAGGCCGGAGATTTCATCAATCAAAGCATAATTATAGACTTCCTCATAATAATCTAAAGACTGTCTGAACCTATTAATCACACCGCCAAGGATATTCCTAACCATGCCTTCACCTGAGTACTTAAGGCTACTGTCTACTTTTTTATCTTCCTTAACCACAAACATATAATAGTCCTCTAAGGAAGTTATTGGCTCTTCATATGCATATAATATTGAATGTAGCGTGATATTACGATAACCAATTTCTCGCATTTCTTGACGATAATAGTTTTTCGCTTCATCTAACACATCTTCAATAAACGCCTCATTGCTGTCCTTGATAATAATGGTGAAAGCGTCACCTTCCGTTCGATAAATGATATCTCTTGGGAAAAACTGACACAAAACTCTAGCTGCTGTCCTGATAATCAGATCACCGGTTTCTCTACCCAAGTCATGGTTGAGTTCGCTCAAATTTGAAATATCAAAAATACAGATAATACCAGTGGTCCCAAAAAGGGTGGTATAATCTTCTTCAATGAATTGAATGAAATTTTTTAGTCGTGTTAAGGGGTCTACATGCAAATCCCTATGCAGAACAAATTCATTCATATTAATCTCCCATCATGCAAAAGCCTTTAGATTCTATATCTGTATACCTATGATCTATTCAGCTTATTGATTCCATATAACATTCTACGCTTTATTTCAATTCCTGACAAGTCCCAAGTTGTAAAATTTAGAAAACCAACCTATTGTTTCGTCTTTTTTTTATTTTTTTCCGCGGTATTATGACCACCAGAAATATTATATACTTCTTTATAGCCATGATTCATTAGTATATTTTGCACCGCATTACCGGTGGTACCCTTATTGCAATATGTAATGATTATGATTTCTTTGTCTAGGTCCTTTAGATGCATTCTAAAGTTTTCATGAGGTATATTAATAGCCCCTGTCACATGTTTCTTTTCAAATTGTTTGGGTACTCTTGCATCAATAATTTTATAGGGTTTACCGGATGCTTTAAGCTTCTCAAGCTCTTCAATTGTCATAAGCCGACGTTCCTTGTGAATAGCATTATCCAGTATCATACCAGTGTACATCACCGGATCTTTTGTAATTGAAAAAGGTGGTGCATAGCCTAAGTCAAGATGAAAAAGATCTTCCGCTTTTGCCCCGTAAGTAATGGCCGTAACAAAAACATCCAGCCGCTTATCCACACCATCTTCCCCAATAATTTGGACACCTAACAGCTTTCCAGTAAGTTTATCTGCAATCGCTTTAATAACCAGTTCTTTGCCACCCATATAGAATGGTTTGCTGGGTTTTATATTATGGCTAACCACGACCGAATACCCAAGCTCCTTTGCTTCTTTTTCAGATAATCCGGTCTGAGCTACAGCCAAATCAAAGATTTTAAAAATGCCGGTTCCCAGTATCCCTCTAAACAGTAACTGGCCGCCGGATATATTTTCGCCTGCAATTCTACCCGTCTTATTAGCTGTTGAACCAAGGGGTCTATACACTGGCTTGCCTGTAACCACATGGTATTGCTCTATACAATCACCACAAGCGTAAATATCCTTAATATTGGTTTCCATTCTCTGATCCACTTTTATGGCGCCTGATTCTCCAGTAGCTATGCCCCCGGCCTTTGCTAAAGTCACTTCCGGCTTCACGCCTGTAGCCACAAAAACCATGTCGCCATGAACCGTTTGTCCATTTTGCAGCTTGACACCATCTTCTAGGATGGTTTCAACTCTGGCGCTTAGCATTACTTTTACATCTTTTTCTATTAGATGTTCCTCAACATAGGTTGCCATATCTGCATCTTTTCAGATTCTCACATAGCTCCAGTCCTATAAAGCCGCTGCCGATAATAATCGCTGATTTTGGCTTATTGCTATCAATAAATCCCGTGATTTTAAGCATATCTTGGATATTTCTAAGTGCGAAGACATGTTTTTGATGAATGCCCTCAATGGGTGGCATAACCGATACCGCACCAGTTGCAATAACTAAGCGGTCATAGTGATCTTCAAAAATCTCATTACTGCTTAAGTTTTTAACCGTTATGGTTTTTTTGCTTGTATCCAGATCAAAGACCTCATGAGATATATGTATGTCAATGTTATATTTCTTTTTGAAAAATTCAGGATCTCTTGGCGTAAGTTCTTCTTTATCTTCTACTTCACCACCAATATAGTAAGGCATACCACAACCGGAGTAAGATATATCTTGATCTCTTTCGTAGATGACAATCTCAGAATCCTCATCGTTTCTTCTAGCTTTTGCTGCTGCTGATGTACCTGCTGCTACTGCACCAATCACTATAATTCTCATAGGGCACCATCCTTTCAAACCAACACATAATTGTGTATAAAACTATGAAGCACCTTCAGTCGGAAAGTGCTTCATAGGTCTTGTCTTTATTATATAACAGTTTTCTGATTTATGCCTTAGTTATATCATTATAAATAGCTTGGCTGGATATACCGCCATAAAATCTTAATTTGTCATTTATTTGAACATAAGGGATTGGAAATTCTTTTTTCATCAAATCAACAACCTCTGATTGTTCATCTAAATCGTCTTCCATAACATCGATAAATTCAAACTCTAGATTATCCATTTTACTATTTAGATCTGCTACCATCTCATCATACATCTCACCCATTGTGGCTTGAGGGCCACAGCCTTCTGGGCCACAACCACAACCACCGCTTTGTGCCGGCGCATCATTTTTTAGTCCATACACTATGATTTTTGTTTTTGTTTGATTTTCCATTTTAATTTCCTCCAAAAATGTTTTCTGACATCAACGTGAGCATCTCTAAGCCTCTGATTTCCTTTTCCTGCATCGGTACTTTAAGTACTTGTGATTCTGTGAACTGGTCATGTATTTCTTTTAAATATTTTTCCTGCATATTTCTACGATTCCCAAAGAAAGGTGTTACGGCTTGATCATCTGGAATAATGAGATTCGCCACAATGAGTTGTGTATGAACATCTACAGATTTTAACTCTTCTGATGCTCTATAGGCTTCAATAATTGGCGTTTTCTCAGGATACATGACAAAGCCAAAAGTGGTTTCTTCTTTGTTTTTCATCATATTGATGACCTTGTCAAAACGGGCTTTCTGAATCTTATCCGCGGTACTGATTTCTGTTGAAACACCGGCTTTTAGCTGAATCTGCTTGCTCCAGTCCATAGGTAACTCAAGAAGTCTTAGTGTATGACCGGTTGGTGCCGTATCAAAAACAATCACTTCAAAAGCGTCGCCACTGGCATATTCCATAAACTTTTGGAAGGAAGCCATCTCTTCCGTACAAGGTGAATCCAGTTCTTCTTCCATGGCTTGAATTGTGTTTGCATCAAAATTCAAACGGGCATCTTTTAATATGGATTCTTTATAATCATGGGTCGCTTTTTTCTGGTCGATTTTCACGGCAAATAGATTTGAAATCCCATCAATTTCAGTGACTTCATCTGTAACCGGCTTATCAAGGACATTACCAATATGTGCCGCAGGGTCTGTTGTCATAAGCAACGTCTTAAACCCTTTATTAGCAGTCTTAACAGCTGTGAGGCATGCCATAGAAGTTTTACCCACGCCGCCTTTACCTGAGTAGAAGATATGCTTTCTTTTACCTTCTTCCGGATAGATGAGTTTGCCGATATCAAGATCTAAGTTATCCAGATTAATTCTTGGTACAGAATCTTCTTTTACTTCTTCTTTATTTTTATTAGCAACTAAATCTTCATTTTCTAGAGGTACATTAAACAGCTTCGCGCCACATTTCTTAAACATATCCATGCCTTTTAGTTCACCATCAAATAACTCCATGGTTTGGATGGTCACATCCGGGAAGGCTTCATGGGCTTTTTCTTTATAGCCTTGTTGCATCTCATACCTGGTTTTGAAGAATGGATTAACGATTTCTGATTCCGGTATAAAGCCGTTGATGATAATTCTGGTTGTGGTCACACCAATCTGCGCCAATTCATTGGATGCACGTACCGTCTCCTGAAGCGATGTTTGTTCCGGTTGCATTACAAATACAAAGTCTGTTTGCTTAGAATCTCTCAGTTTTGATAAAGCTCGATCATATTTTTCTTTACTTTCCTGAATCAAAGCTACTGGCCCCATACAGGTTTGTCCGCTACCTTTGGAACTGTCCTCAATATGCTTGCTCCAGTCAACAGGAAGCTCCAATAAACGGATTGTATGGCCTGTAGGTGCCGTATCAAATATAATGATGTCATAACTGTCATCATCCATAAAGTCAATGAACTTATCAAATGAAGCCATTTCCTCTGTACATGGTCCGCTGAGTTGTTCCTCAGCAATCTTAATCATTTCTTCATCAAAAAGCTCTCTCATAGGTGCTAATGATCTTTCTTTATATTCCTTTGTAGATTGATCCGGATCAATCTCCATGGCGTATAGATGCTCGATGCCATTAATCTTGGTTATATTATGACCAATCTCCTGATCAAATACATCCGATAAGTTAGCCGCAGGGTCTGTGGTAACGATCATGGTTTTTTTACCCATATTGGCATAATGCACCGCTGTCGTGCTGGCCATAGAAGTCTTACCTACGCCGCCTTTTCCTGAGAAAAATATAAATTCTGTCTTACTTGTTGTTTTACTAGATGTTTTATTCATTGATTTTTTGCTCCAATTCTTCAAAAGTCGGATAGGACCCGAATTTTATGATATTCCCATCAAGTGTGGTGATGGGTAGGATATCTCTACCTTTTTCTTTAACTAATTTGAAAACACTTTCGTTTTCTTTAAACTTCATCGGTTGCTGGGTGATCATGTAACGTTCCACTTTTGCACCCTCATATTTGTTCTTAATATGCTCAATATTTTCACCAAGCTTTACAAGACTCTCATCAACACTAGGACCGCAAAGACCTGTTGAGCAACACATTGGTGGATCATAAAATTCTATTATCATAATTTTCTCCTTTTTGTAAACGTTTTGTTTATGTATATATTTGAGTTTATGCATATACGAAATAAAAAATATTTATGTATATTACAAAATTGTCTCTTTAAATTCTACAAAAGAACAGTTGCTGTCTTTATATTGCTCAAGTAATGCCATATCTTTTTCATATGTCCTGCTTATTTTGCTTTCTTCAACTAACAATTCATATAGCTTCGGGTAACGTTCTATAAACTTTTTACTAATCTCATAATAAACCCATTGTGCTTGTTTATCATAGCTTATAATACCGGCGTTTTTAAGTTTTGCAAGATGCCTTGATACATTAGATTGTGTCATGTTTAAAATCATTTCAACTTCACATACACATAAATCTTGTTTAAAGAGTATACCTAAGATTCTAAGCCTATTTTCATCACCTAGTGTTTTAAATACTTCCGATAATTCCATCAACATGACCTCCAATCGTATATGAGTGAAATCGAATATACTAATATTACCTCATATATTCTTGAACGTCAAGTTAATAGCCATAATTATTCTTATTTATATCAACGTTAACATTTGTTATTATAAATTGATAAACGCAAAAAGGATTATCAACCAAGGGTCAACAATCCTTTCTCTTTTATACTAAGTATTCTTTAATCTCTGATGGCTTCGGAACTCTGCCCATCATTTTTAATTTTCCGTCTACGACAAGCGCCGGAGTACTCATAACGCCATATCCCATAATTTCTTTCATATCTGTTACTTTAAGTACTGTAGCTTCCATGTTTAATTCTTCAAGCGCTTTTTTAGTGTTTGCTTCAAGATTGGTACAATTTTTACACCCTGGTCCTAATACTTTGATTTCCATAATAACCTCCTAAATCTAATGTAGTAAAAAGTTAAATAAGTAGCCTACTGTTATAATACCAAAACTGGTAATAGCAACGAATATTGTTAGTAATTTAGGTTTAATCACTTTTCTAAGCAAGATCATAGCCGGTAAGGATAGAGCCGCTACAGCCATCATAAAAGATAAAGCAGTACCCATGCCCATACCTTTTGATATTAATGCTTCTGCTATAGGAATTGTACCAATGACGTCAGCATAAAGTGGTATACCCACTGCCACACCTACTAAAACTGCAAAGGGATTATCCGGTCCGGCATATTTGGTCAAAATATCTGCCGGTGCCCAGCCATGTATAGCTGCGCCAAGCCCAATACCAATTAATAAATATAGCCATACATGCTTAACTATTTTGGTCACTTCTTCAAGAGCAAATTTAGCACGTTCTTTTCTTGTGAGTGTTTCTATTTCCACTTCACCCATGGACATCTCATAAACATAACCTTCCACTTCGCCTTCTAGATTGAATTTGCCAATGACGATCCCACCTATTATTCCAATAATGACACCCATGGCTATGTACAGCGCTGCTACTTTCCAACCAAATGCAGCCAATAATACAATAATGGCACCTTGATTAATCAGTGGTGATGTGATTAAGAAGGAAAATGTCACACCCAGTGGTATTCCACTCTCAACAAAACCTATAAAAATCGGTACCGATGAACAAGAACAAAAAGGTGTTACAGTTCCAAGTAGTGAGGCCATGATGTTTCCTTTAATGCCACTGAAATTCTCAAGAATTTTCTTGGTTCGCTCCGGCGGGAAATAACTTCTTATATAAGAAATTAAGAATATCATAATACTTAGAAGCATTAGAATCTTAATGACATCATATATGAAAAAATGTACAGAAGAACCCAGGTTGGTATCCATCGATAACTTAAACACGTTTTCCACTAATGCCGCTACCAAGTCATACAACCACTCAAATTTCAGAATACTCGTAAAGACACTCCATATTCCATTTAAAAAATCTAACATTTTATTACCTCTTTCTAAATTACGCTTCCATTTGTTTGCTCAATATTCAATTATAGGATTTCTAAGAAAACATATGCTTGCTATTAAATCTTAGTATTCTTTTGGTAAAGCTAAGCTGTTACGCTTCAAATGCTTTTACCTGAATATATTCTTCTACATGCTCTAATCTATACATGTCCTTCTTATAAGTGGTATCTTTCTCTAAGTGCTGAATGATATCCTTAAGCAGGGCGATTAATAATTTATTGGAGTCATCAATATCATAATACATCAGTTGCTCCAGTCTTTTAGATTGAACAAAATTCAAGTCTCTTAGTTTACCCAGATGTTTTGATATCTTGGGTTGTGTTTCCTCAAGTACGGCTTGGATTTGACATACACACAAACTTTTATTATAGAGTAAAATCATGATTCTTAAACGCGTTTCATCTGATAATACCTTAAAAACATCCATTACTTCTGTCACACAAACACCTCCAACTGCAAAATACGTACATGCCCATATGGGTATATACGTATTGTACTTTGTTTTCTTCTTTATGTCAATGATTTATATATTGACAATTCTTATTTATTGCAATACCCTTAATAGCATGATAAGAAGTATCCTTAGCGCATCCGCTTAACAAGTGAGCTTTCTTATGAATGACAAATGCTATGGAGGTTATATGATTAAGGATAATCAAGACTCAATGACACAAGAACCTATAGATGAACAAAATAACATAGATGAATTAATTGAAGCACCATACCCGGAACATTGGATACGTAAGACCGTTTTATTTTTACTAAGTCAAAGCTTTTCTTTATTCGGTTCTGCTTTGGTACAATTTGCCATTATATGGCATATTACCTTAACAACACAATCCGGTGTTATGATGACCATCTCCACCGTTTTTGCCTTCCTTCCCCAACTCGTTATCTCTCTCTTTGCCGGGGTGTGGGCCGATCGATACAACCGTAAAACACTGATGATTCTCTCAGATTTTCTTATTGCAAGTGCAACATTGGTTCTAGCGATCTTATTCTATATGGGATATGGTAGCTTATGGGCACTTTTTATTGTTTCGGGTATACGCTCTTTAGGAGCAGGTATTCAAACACCTGCTGTTAATGCTTTTTTACCACAGATTGTTCCTAAAGCTATGTTAATGAAAGTCAATGGCATCAACAACAGTATAGGTTCAATGATTTTACTGGTCGCACCTATTATCAGTGGTGTCTTACTGACCTCTTCCACACTGGAAGTCACATTTTTTATTGATGTTATAACGGCGATGTTTGCTATCCTGATTTTGTTTTTCTTAAAAGTGCCACCCCATGAAAAAGCCCTCTCGATTCAACAAGAGGGTTATTTCGATGATCTAAAAGCCGGTCTGCTTTACGTACGTGATAACCGGTTCATAAAAGATATGTTGATTTTTTATGCTGTCTTTTTCTTTTTATTGGTTCCTGTTGCATTTCTAACACCACTTATGGTGGCACGTTCTTTTGGTGATGATGTTTGGCGCCTAACGGCTAATGAAGTTGTCTTTTTCCTTGGTTCCATATTAGGTGGTATCTTGATTTCCATATGGAAAGGCCTAGAAAACCATATCCATACTATCGCTATATCTTGTAGCTTATTGGGTGTTTTTACCCTTGGTCTCGGACTCTCCAAATACTTTTCCATCTACCTATTCTTTATGTTTCTAAGTGGACTTATCGTACCATTTTTTGTTGCTGCTATCACCACATTGCTTCAAGAAAGAATCGATAACAATATGCAAGGAAGAATCTTCGGTTTGACTCAGATCGTAATGGCCGGCGTTATGCCCCTAGGTATGGTCATCGTAGGTCCAATTGCTGACCTTGTGGCAATCGAAATTCTTTTTGTAATCACCGGTTTTCTAATGGCTCTCCTTGGTATAAAAGTATATTTCAACAAAAGTTCTCAAGCGTAAGTGTTAAGATTTTGCTATATAGTAAACGGTAAATAGCGCGTACCTGTATGAAGTCTATCAATCATGAGATAATTACTCAAACTAGTTTGTGAACTTTAA
>PGZV01000026.1:0-54187 GCA_002841495.1 Firmicutes bacterium HGW-Firmicutes-2
CAGCGCCTAAGTTCATTATAGTAAAAATAAAACAAATGAGCATTGAATTTTACTATATGTTCATTATACAAGGAGATATTATGAAATCATCGAACACAGGATTAAAAATTGCATTCTTGCTTTATTTACTCATTAGTATTTATATTGGTAAGGTATGGGGGCTTAGAATACTAGGTAAGATTTCACCCATTTTTTCAATAGCACTTGCAGTTTTCATGATTGTCAGTCCAAAGCTAATTATAACATCTAAAAATCGTTTGGATAACGATAATGCTTATAGACTAGCTGGATGTGTGATAGTATTCTTTACATTTATATATGTATTTATTTAAGGTAGATCATACTGCAAAAGTGTTGTTACACTCAGTTTTGAGAAGTGATAATTCTCGGTATTAACAGGTTGAATAGTTTTCTATTCAAATGGCTTTGATTCACCTGAACGTTTATTCATCAGCGGATGGTGGGATTAATACGAAATTACCGACAAATTTTTTCTCGAGAAATTCTCTTTGAGCGTCCGCTATTTGTTCGAGTGGAAATATTTTTGCTACAAGTGGTTTGATTTCACCCTTTTCAATATAGGAGATAAGATTAGGAAAAACTGGCGCATCCCATGCGGTGCATCCAATCAGTCTCAGATCTTTCAAATAAAAATCCCGCATGTCAAAAGTTACAATGGGTCCTCCAATCGCGCCAGAAGAAACATATCTTCCATTTCGTTTCAACAACTTAATCATGTCTCCATAACTAGGTCCTGCAACATTATCAATGATGATGTCAAAACTTTTTTCACCGAGTTTGGAAAGAATATTCTCATCTCGTCTTACGACTAGGTCCGCTCCGATAGCAAGAACCTGTTCAACCTTAGATGCCGAAGCAATTGCAGTAACAATTGCCCCACGTCTTTTTGCAAGTTGAACGACGGCTGAACCTACGCCCCCTGATGCGCCAGTGACTAAAATATGCTCACCTTTACTTACATTCCCGCGATGAACCATATTCTCAGCTGTTCCATAAGCGCAAGGGATTGTTCCAAGTTCGGCATCACTCCAATCGCAATTTACGACAAATGCTTCTGATGCCGGGACTTTGACGTATTGAGCGAAGGCACCATCAAAATCTGATCCCATCCAGATATTTTCCATGGACTCAAAATCAAACCGTCGCATGCATGCGCGTACAAGAACACGAGCGCCAATAGAGCTTTCATCTCCTCCTGAGCCAACTGCAACAATACGCCCACAACAATCTGTCCCTTGAATGAATGGGAAGGGCGTTGCTTCATTCCATCCACCATCTGCATTACTTAATGCCAACTGCTTCTCGGTTGCACTTTCTGTACTCGTTGTAATTGAAGATGAGTACCAACCAATACGCGTATTGATTTCTGTATTGTTGACGCCTGCAGCCAACACCTGTATGAGAACTTCACCAGACTCTAGTGAAGGCATCCTCACCTCTCTACATTCAAGTTTTTCATAGCCACCATTGCCGGCAGTGACAACAGCCTTCATTGTTTTCTCTCCTGATATTGGTTCGAATCGATCATTCTTAGGAGTAGTATCCCATTTCGTTTCCATATAAACTTCCTTTCGATAAACATATTAATTACTATTGCCTACACATAACTATTACCAAAATTTCGCGCTAACTTAAAAATCCTATATTCTTTAGTGATTTAAGAAGAATTAAGTAGTACCTTTTTAAGATTAACATTTAATACACCCGCTTTCAAGAATAGGTTTTTAATGTTAGAGAAGATATCCATTTTGATAGTATCCATTTATAGAGGCCAGAAAAAAACAGCGATAATCCGCATCACATGCTTAAATAAGGAAGTGATGCATTTTATTCTTTATTAGATTTTTCATTTCTATATATATTTTGGTGTAAAAAATGTATAATAATGATAAGAAACACCATAAACTTGGTGAGTGATACAAGGAGGTCGTTATGATTTATGATCTTAAGATGTTCGATGTCATGTCTGCGTTTATTAATGCGATTGATGTGGTCAACCCGATTCTAAAACATCATCATAGGCGTGTAGCCATTATCGCCTACTATCTAGGCGAGGCTTGTGGACTGGATACCTTTCAACAATCCAACTTAATACTGGCATGCACCCTTCATGATATTGGTGCATTAACGGTAAAAGATAGCCTTGAACTCAAAGAACTAGATGTTGTGAATCCAGAAGCACATGAACGATTAGGTGCAGGTATTATTTCTTCTTTCACACCTTTTGAGCACATGAGTAAAATCATTCGCCATCATCATGTAAAAGCTTCCGATAAAGCCATTAATGATGAACTTGCTGTGCCCTATGAATCCTTTATCTTGCATTTGGCGGACCGAATTGAAATACTTCTAAAAACGGATGAGCTCGCACTGAACCAAAAAGCATATGTTATAACTACCCTTAGTGAGTTAAAGGGTAGTTTGTTTGATGAGACCGTCTATCGTGTTTTTTTAGATTTGGCTGAAAAAGAGCAATTCTGGTTTGATATTGACTATATGGGTATGCATGACCTTCTGGAAAAGGTTGATTTCGATTGCTTTTCTATTGAAAACAATCTTGAGACGGTCAACGATCTTGTTGCAACCTTAAGTAAAGTAATCGATTATAAATCACGTTATACAGCAGCACACTCTGCTCGTGTAGCTCATGTTGCATTCAGGCTTGCAAAACAAATGAATTTGGAAGATAAGGTTTGTTCCGGTATTAAATTAGCAGCCTATATGCATGACTTTGGCAAGATCGCCATTCCTACAGAGATCTTGGAAAAACCCACGTCTCTAACCAAGGAAGAGTTTAACATCATGATGACGCATCCCTATTATACGTATGAAATATTAAAACATGTAAAAGGTATCGAAGAACTGGCAATGTGGGCAGGCTCACACCATGAAAAGTTGGATAATTCCGGATACCCGAAGAAAACGAAGGCACAAAATATCGGCATAGAGATTCAGATTATTATATACGCAGATATTTTTTCGGCACTCTCAGAGGACCGTCCTTATAGAAAATCCATGGAACTGGATAAGGTCATGGAAACGATTAACAATGAATATAAAGATATTGTAGGCAACACTGTTTATGATGTATTGCTTTCAATGGCTGAAGTACTCTTTTGCGAAATCAAGAAGATCCGTGAGACCATTAATGAAGAATATGATCATATCATCCATCCGGAAAAATAAAGCATCGCGTTTTACATCGTATCAACAAACTTTACATAAATATGAATAAACCTCACATAGGCCCCATATAGGCTTAACCTTCATATGATATCATTTAGGTGATAGAGAAGATATCCATTTTGATGGTAGCCACCTATGGAGGTTAAAATGAAAATAGCGATTTTTACAGATACTTTTTTACCACAGGTCAATGGTGTCACCAATACCTTAAGACGATTTGGTGAATATTTAAAAGCCAATCACATTGACTATATTTTTGTAACACCAGAACAAAAAAGCGAAAGTGATTTACCCTACAATATCGAAGCTTTTTTATCTACGCCTTTCTTTTTATATCCTGAATGCCGTCTTACTTTCCCTAACTTAATTCGATTAAACAAAAGACTGGATGCTTTTGGACCGGACATCATATTTACAATGACGGAATTCACTATGGGTCTATGTGGTCTAAACTATGGTAAAACACACAATATTCCTGCAGTCTCTAACTATTCTACCAACTTCTCGACCATACTAAAATCTTATAAATTAGGCGTCCTTGAAAAACTGACAGATAAATATTTGGCCTGGTTTCACCAAGAAGCCACTAGAACCGTAACCCCTTCCGTTGAATCTGAAAAAATATTGAAAAAGTTGGGTGTTTTAAGAACGGGCATTTTTGGTAGGGGGATTGATTTTGACCATTTCTCAAGGGATAAGCGATCCGTCCAGCTTAGGAAAGAATTGGGTCTAGAGGGTAAACTGGGATTACTTTATGTGGGCAGATTATCACCTGAGAAGGATTTAGATGTGCTAAGAGATGCAATGCAACTGTTAAATCATACATACTCGGACCAAATTCAACTGGTAATCACCGGTGAAGGTCCGATGGAGAATGAACTAAAAAAAACCATGCCGGATAATGTGGTATTTACCGGTTACAAAAGAGGACAAGCATTAGCAGAAATCTATGCCAGTTGTGATATTTTTGCTTTTCCTTCCTCTTTTGAAACTTTTGGAAATGTTGTGCTAGAAGCCTTTGCTTCAGGACTCCCTGTAGTCGGTGTGAACATGGGGGGCGTGAAGACCTTGATTGATCCAGGATATAATGGTTTCCTAGTAGAACCCAATGACAGCGAAGCCTTTGCCCTTGCTCTAGAGAAGTTGATTGTTGGTGACATAATGCGTCATCAATTTGGAACAAGAGGCAGAAATTATGCAAAAGGAAAATCTTGGGATGCTGTCTTTAACACATTATTAGAGGACTTTGCTACTATTATTCGAGATTGTGAAGCGTTACCAGAACCAGAGTTGAATCCCTATTACCAAGAAGAAAACAGTATCGCCTAATATGAAAACGCTTAATGATGAACATACGACAACTTACTTTACGTTAGGTACTTATCGATTACGACATCCTTTATTCTTATTGTTTAAGCCCTCGCTCGTACATTACCCTTATTTTGTCGTCTTTGAGACCATAAACCATCATGAGATCAAAGGCAAAAAAAATAAACATCCCTATGGTAACACCTACATCTCCTCTCCCAGTTTTGAAGGGGAATATTTTGAGGGACTGGATGAAGCCTGCTTGGAAACACCGTCATGCAACAATGAAAGTGGCCACTTATCTCTACAATTTTGTATGACACAACCGCATATGACTTTAAACAGTGTTAAAATGCAATCCGTAACTTCTATCAGAAGCACTTCGGATTCAAATAGCTTTTTTGTAGAAGGACCCAAGCGATGGCGCTGGCATCTATATGCTTCCAAAATGATTCAGGCGCTAGGGAAATACGCTTTTTATGATAACAAAAGAAGTGGAAAAAGTTCATATATATTACCAAATAAGTATGCAAAATTTGAAATGATATGGCTGGGTCTTTCCTACGGACCCATCGGGATCGGCGATCAACTTGGAAAAGAAAATATGGCCTTAATTAAAAAGGTTATAAAAGCAGATGGGGAGATCATCAAACCGGACGTGCCAGCAGTGCCTTTAGATGCCTGTTATATATACAAGCCCTATGATGTATCCTCTAAAAAAGGTGTAACAGTAATTAGTTACAGTCAGATCACATCGAATATTGAGAGCTATAAAGTACTCTATTTGTTAAGCTTTAATATGAATCCTATCGGTAAGAAAGTAACCACGACCTATGCATTAAAATAGACCCATCATACAAAAACAGGTAGCTATGCAATCTATGACTATTTTTCAATGACCCTTCAAGTGTGTAACGAACAAGACCTTAAGACCTATTCTATGAAGGGCAGAAAAATATATTATCATATAGGTGCACCGATCGTTCATGGATTTGCCTATATTGGAGATGTATCCAAACATGTCTGCGCCAGTAGCCAGTTGGTGGAGCACATAGACATTGGGCCTAATTCAGTGACCATAGATATAAGCTATGTAGAACGATCACAGCAATCTCAGTGGGTATGCTATAGTCAGTATAGACCTCAAAGGATTACGTGTGACTCAACGGAAATTGCTTATGAATTTAAAGAGGGGAAGTTACGCTTTGATTTGAAAGACTTAAAGTCTGACTTGGTAGACTTGAATAAAGCCAGAATCAGAATAAAATATTCGGCAGAATAAAGATATCTACCCTTTAACCCTCATTTTCAATAAAGTGAGGGTATTTTAATACCTTTTGTTGCGAGAATATGAATTTAAAGCCATTAGAAAAAAATTTTATGTATCTAAATCCAAATATACGTTCTAGCTAAGGTAATCCCCCAAATCATATAGAAAAAAAGAGCCACATATGTGGTATAATATGCGTGGGAGAATAATTAATATAGGAGGTCATATGAACGAAAAAGATATAGTTAGTGTGGAAAATTTGTATAAGCGTTATGTAAGAAAAGCCATTGGTTATGCAATGACTTTTGTTCATGATAAAGTGTTTTTTCCAATGACTTCTGACATAAAAGAAAATGAAATGATAGAAATTTCAAAAAATCTCATAAAAACGTCACTTTTTTGATCACTTCCTTATATATATAGTGAAGGAGGTGATTTTTATGTTAAGCAAAGTATCAAAGCATTAGTTCTATTACTGATTATCAGTAAATGAAAAATCTGTAAAATAAAAGAGATAAATGATTTTACAGATTAATCATTTATTAATTCAAAATTCAAAAAAATGCTTTGAATCGTGTGTTATGGTCTATCAATATAAATTTCAGATTTCTTTATATTTGAATAAGGTGAAAGGAAGGTGATGTTACTATGAGAAAAATACTTCTTATACTATGTATTTGTTATACCTGTTTTCAATTAGGGGCTTGTAAAGTGAAGTTTCCAAACGATGCTTTAAATCAGGAACAAATAACGAATACTCAAGATGAAGAAAACAGTAATAATAAAAAAGGTAACATTGAGCAGAGTGATTTTAACATTGAACAAGAAATTAGAACCCCGTATTATTCAATCTCTATACCAGAGGATTGGTCTTATAAAGAGCTTGAGACTGGAACACTATATTTTATGATAGAGAATGAAGAAGTTGGAGGGTTATACATCCAATCATATTATTCAGATAATAGCGATCCGTTAAAAAGACTGCTACCAAATCACTCTGAAATAATTGAATCTAAAAAGTTGGATGGCTTTTTTACCGAAGCACACAAAATAAAGATTATTATTTCACCACCAGCTGCATCTAAAGATATAAGGACTGAAAACTGGACATATATTTTTCTTATAAAAGACAAGACAACGGTATATGAAGTGTTTTTAAATACCGATTTAATCGACGAAAATGATATTCTGACTATTGCCAAGAGCTTTAGACTATGACGAATGTCAGTTACATGGTTATATTATTTTTAGCACGAAACGATATCAAATTTTAATATTACAATGAAATGGCTGACTATTATGTTATATGAAGAATAATAGCTATTTAAAAGCCGCTGATTACTACAATAAAATAATTGAAATATATGACTCTGTTTATTAAGTATATTTAAACAAGGGTGCTGTGTTGATTGAATCTAATAATTATAAGGATTGTAAGGTGTCAATGGCCCTGAAATTTAACAAACCATATAGTAAAACTGAAGATTATTGCAAAGGAGGAATTACTTTGGATAACTTACCTTATCTAATTACAGTGACAATTGCATGGATAATTGTGATTGTAATTGGAGTAATAGTTTATAAATTTTTTCGCAAGCATGGAAAGTGAGCAAGCAGTGGTCTCGGACGGTTCCTTTGGTTCAATAGCGTAAAAAGTTAACTTAAGTAAAATGTAAATGAGCCATAATAAGAATTAGGAGAGGTATTTAGGATGAAGGAAAATAGAAAGATTATTATTACGAGTCTCATATTCATAAGTTATTTGGTGATTGGAACCTATATTCATACTTTTATAATGAACATAGATTTTTTTGATGAAAAGTATAGTGATACGATTCTCGCAAATATGTATTTTAGACTTATAGTATATTATTTGTATTTCATTTTATTTGGTGCAATAATAGGCGTTGCAGACCTTATTGAAGAGATAGAAAAGGGTGGTAAATGGACCATAAAATGGTGGAAAATAATCATTCAAGGTCTACCAATGGTATATATAGCATTTCAATACTTTTTATATTTTAATCCTATTAAAATCATACGTGTTATTTCAATTCCTTTCTTTATACAGAACGAATATGTTTCACTACTTGCTATGATAGCAGTTGGTTATATATTCATAACAAGTATAAAAAGAAATCCAAATATAGAAACACAATCTGAGGGTGAGGATACAATATGACACAAGAAGCTCAGATTTAAACTTTTTATACTCATAAAAAAAGCAAAGTTCCAAAAGTATTAGAAAAAATAACAAAAATGAAAATCCTATGGAAAAGCTAAATTATTAACTAGGGAGGCGGATTATGACAAACCATATATATAGAGTGACTGCGTTTTCAGACAGTGTGGATGGTGGCAATCTAGCCGGTGTTGTTTTAGATGCGGATTCATTATCAGAAGAACAAATGCTGGGAATTGCAAAAGAAGTAGGCTATTCTGAGACGGCTTTTGTTATGAAATCAACAAAAGCTGATTATAAAGTTAGATTTTTCACCCCAACGGATGAAGTTGATCTATGTGGACATGCCACCATAGCTACCTTTAACCTACTAAGAGACTTAGGCATCATTACAGTTGGAGATTATATCCAAGAAACAAAGGCAGGCATTCTAGAACTTCAGATACTTGATCACTATGTTTACATGGAGCAGAATGCACCCAAGTATTATGAGATCTTGGATAAGAATGAGATTGCAGGATGTTTTGACAGACATCAGAGAGACTATATCGGGGACATGCCAATACAGATTGTATCAACAGGACTTAAAGACATCATCTTACAAGTTAAGGACTTAAAGACCTTATTAGGGCTTCGGCCTAATCTTGAAAAGATTAACGCTATAAGCAGAAAGCATGATGTTGTCGGTATTCATGCTTTTTGTTTAGAAACCCTATCTGACGTCGAGGCACATGTAAGGAATTTTGCTCCAAGATACGGTATCAATGAAGAATCTGCAACAGGAACAGCCAATGCAGCCTTAGCCTGTTATTTGATGAAATATCAAAAGTATGAATTCCATGGAGATTTCGTCATAGAGCAAGGCTATAGCATGAAGAGACCATCGAAAATAATGGTAAAAGTAAGGGTTGCAGGTGATGATACAATGCAGGTCTATGTTGGAGGAAGTGCAGTTTTAATTGTGAGTCATTCTTAGTTTTTCAAGGATTGTCTGAAACCATAAGAGATGTTAAAATAGAAATACCATTTCCTTTCCATAAATAATGACAGAAAGGTATTATCTATGACCCCTAATACAAAAAACTATAAAAGCATGCGCAGTCGCATGATGGCTCGGTTATTACCTATGCTCCTACTAGCTATAGTCGTTATGGCTGTTTTTAGTTTTGCCATGGCCCATAACCGCCTTAGGTCAGAATACGACAACCAAGTCCTTGCAGTGACATCTAGTACGATGCATGTATTAGAACTCATTGATGGCGGTTATGATATGTTGGACCAACTGCTTGAAGGAGAAATGGCAGAAGGCATCGTGACCTTTAAAAATCTTTATGAAGCGAGTGAAAAACCGGTGGATCTAAATGCCATCAAAGCCACTATGGGTGACGCCTATGATCTAATCGTCATTGATGAGACCACGACCATCGTCGACACCACCATACAATCCTCTTTGAACTTTAATTTCAAAACTTTTGATGAGGAATTGGGTGAAAAAATAGATGCTCTACGCCTAGAAGATACCATTGCCCACGAACGTATCCGCACCAATGTGGGTACAGGGCTCATTAGCAAATTCACTTACCTCTCAGCAGATGATCATGATGTCTTACTGGAAATCGTTTATACCGCTCCAGGGTTTGAAGATTTAGTAGCCACATTAGACCCGGTGGCGAGGATGAAAGGTATCAGCGATGTTTATGATATTGTGGATGCTATTCATATCTACGATCGTTATGGCTACGAATACTCCCACGGTGGTGATTTGTACACACCAACAGAAGCCTCTCTTGCTTTAGTGCAACGAGCTTTATCAGAAACCAGTTTTATAGAACCCTTAGAAAACGGGTCCCGTCATGTTTTCTATCTTGAGGATATGGAATCACGTCCATTAAGCCGTCATGACCGGGTGGTTGCCATTACTTTTAACACCAATCCTTTTGATGCTATACAGCGTACTTTAATCATGATCGTCATTATTGGCGGTTCTATTGCTTTTTTCATATTTACCGCTATGTTGTATAGGGAAATCAATAGCATCACCAAACCCATAAAAGCTTTATCACAAGGTGCAGAAGCTGTAGCAAAAGGCGATTATACGATTCAGTTACCGATAATCGGCACAGATGAGACAGCTTATCTTACCACGATTTTTAATCAAATGATTCATACAGTCGATGAACACTATCAAGACATTGCGATGCAGTTTAAAACCACACTCTATGCCATGGGTGATGGTGTAGTCGTGACAGACTCTAATGGTTTGGTACGCTTAGTTAATCCGGCAGCTAAGACTTTACTGGGTCAATCAGAAGACACCCTCATAGGAAAACCTTATACCACCGTATTGGGAATGGATTCAAAGCAGATGATGCCGGATAACAGTCAGGGTACTTATGAGTATCATCGTGTAGATGGTGGCATTCTACCGATTGCTTTTAATCAAAGCACTTTACAAGATTCCGGTCTAGTTTTTGTATTAAGGGACATGACAGATCATTATGAAAAGCTGGATTACATTGAATATCTAAGCTATCATGACCCATTAACAGGTCTACTCAACCGTAGGGCCTTTGACCGCGCTTTGGAAAGCTTAACTTCAACCCCTGATTTGCCCATGACTCTAATTTTAATTGACGTAAATGGTTTAAAACTGGTCAATGATGCTTTTGGTCATCAAGTAGGAGACACTTTATTAAAAGCCCTTGCACAGGTACTTAACCGTTGCATCGATGAAACAAAGCTTTGTTTTCGAATTGGTGGCGATGAATTTGCGGTGCTTCTGACAGATACCCAAGAAGTTATGGCTCTTGAGACCATAAAGCAAATTCACAACGACACCGGTAATCTGCCAAGTATCCCTGTGCCATTATCCGTATCCATCGGTAGTGCCACTCAAATGGATGAAAATACCACTTTTGAAAGTGTTTTTCTACAAGCAGAAGATCAGATGTATCGTCACAAACTCTCTGAGAGTATCTCTGTATATAAAAGATTAATTGAGAAAACAGCGGATAAGTTTTTTAGCAGTAACCCTGAACAAAAAAGTCATGCAACCAGAGTGCGTGATCTTAGTACCGGTATGGCAAAGGCTTTAAAACTTGACCCCCAACGAATAAAAACTTTGGAACTGGCAGCTTATTACCATGATATTGGAAAGGTCAACAATCCGGAGGTTTCTACGAATAACCACGACATAGATGATCGCCATGCAGAAATAGGGTATCAAATCATTAAAGCTGTAACGGCTTATGCTGCTAGTGCAGAGATAATCTTATGCCATCATGAGTACTATGACGGTAGTGGCAAGCCAAGAGGTCTAAAAGGTGATGCCCTCTCTATAGAAGCCCAGATTCTAGCTTTATGTAATAGGTGGGACCATCTTCTATATGAACAACTATTACCAAAAGAAGAAGCTATTAAAACCATTTCAAAGCAAGCCGGTCAAAAATTCAACCCATCCTTAGTTGACCTGCTAATAGAATGTTTAAATAATACATAACCCAAACAGAAGCGCACTTTCCTTAGGAATAAGCTTATGAAAGGAACAGCCATCATGCATAGATGTATACTCTGTAACCATGAGACCCAGTCCTTTCGTCATGAGAAATTTGACGTGACGTACTACCGTTGCTTTCATTGTGAGTTAATATCAAAAGACTCAAAAGACTTTGTATCCGAAGATGAAGCATTAAAGATCTACAATTATCATAACAACGCCATCGAAGATCCTAAATACGTAGCATATTTTAATCATTTTTTAGAAGATTCAGTTTTTGACTATACAAATGAAGGCAAGAAAGCCTTTGATTTTGGGAGTGGCCCTTCACCGGTATTGGCTCAGATTCTGGAGCGTCATCATGGCTATGATGTGGACATCTATGATTTGTTTTATGCACCGGACAAAGTCTACGAGAATCAAACATATGACCTAGTCACGACAACAGAAGTGGTGGAACATCTGGAAAATCCATTGCCTTATTTTGAACTGTTTGCATCTTTACTCAAAAAGGATGGTGTATTAGCGGTTATGACACAATTTCATAAAAATGATGATGAACTTTTTTTGAATTGGCATTATATGCGGGACATGAGTCATATATCATTTTATACCCCAAAAACAATGGCCTACATCGCAAGCAAAGTAGGCCTTAAAGTGGTTTATACAGATGGTAATCGGTATACTACCTTTCGCCAACTATAACTTCAGTGTCGGCCTCAACCATTTACCTTGTAGTACGATGAAGATGCCGACGATACAGACGATTACATTACTGACCAACATGGCATACCAGACCCCATCACTGCCTAAGTTGGTATAATTTTTGGCCCATAAAATCATAGGTATGCGAAGCAGCCATAAACGGCTAAGAGTTAGAAAAAGAACATATAAGCTGTGACCGGATCCGGAAAAAGCACCCAGTAAAGCCTGTATGATGGCCATAAGTGGAAAAACAAAAGCTAAGACCGTCATATACCGATCACTCAGATCAATAACATGAGGCTCACTGATGAAGAGACGTATGAGTGGTATTCTAAAGATATATAGGATGACACTCCCGATACTGAGTAAGCCAAAGCCTAAGGACATGGCGGTAAAAACTGACTTGTTGGCACGTTCGTATTGACCGGCACCAATATTAATACCGACAAAAGTGGCCAAAGCAGCACCAAGACCAAAAGCCGGCATCATAACCAATGAGGTAATACGGTTGCCAAGGCCAAAAGCGGCCACAGTGGGATCACCATAAGAAACCACATAACTGCTCATCACCGCAAAGCCAAGGGCAGAAACCGTTTGACCGATACTGGCCGGAATACCGATCTCAAATAGATTTTTCATACTTTTGATAGAAACCTTCAACTGGTCAAGGGCAATATATAGACTATCATTTGGCTTAAACATCTCATAAAGCATAAAGCCCATGACCAAAAGCTTTGATAGAACCGTTGCATATGCAGCACCTTCAACCCCCATATTGAAAGTGAAGATGAATAAGGGGTCGAGGAGCATATTTAGAACAACAGAAATACCCAGATAAAAAGTGGGTGTTTTAGTGTCCCCTATACCTTCACGCATGGCTTTGTAGACATGAAAAAGAAAGAGAATCGGCATTTCATAGAAAACAATCTTCAGATAAGCCACACTGTAGTCAAAAAGCGCACCTTCAGCCCCCATAAGCCTTATAATAAAAGGTGTCATGGCAGAACCGATAACAGCAAAAATAGTACCGGCGATAAGTGATATGATAAAAAATTGCGTGGCCAAAGTAACGGCGTTTTTATGTTCATTCTTACCGATCGACTGAGCAATTAAAGAGGTGGTAGCACTGGACATACCGATACTAAAAGCTAAGAAGATAAAAGTAATAGGCCATATATAGGAAATAGCTGAAAACTGAATATAACCCAGTTTTCCAACAAAATAAGCATCTGTTAGATTATAGAGGGTTTGGATAAGATTACCGACCATAAGAGGTATGGATAATGTGACGAGCGCCTTTAGGGATGAACCTTGAAGAATCATATCTTTTCTTTGTTGTGTTCTTGACATTGGAACCTCCATAGTACGAAAATAGAATAAGCACTCATAAAATAAGAGTTATAAAATAAGCATTTATAAATCAAGGATTATTATAGCACAGGATAATAGTAAGTGGGTCTATAAAGGCAGTATTTGTCAATTTTACCCACATACCTGTCATATAGGGCATGATTCATCAAGCAAAAAGAGAAAAATCTTGGCATAATAAGAACAACCAACAAAATCTAAAAAGAAAAGAGATGTTCTTATGAAAATCAAAATAGCAGAAAAAGAAGCCATGCATTTATCCGGTGTTGTTCTATACGGAGAACTGAAGCATCAAGCCTATAGTTCGACATTATCAGGCGTTAAAAATCTAGGCTACCAAAAAGATGAGAAACAAATGCATAACTTTGAAGGTGCCATTAACAAGTTCGGGGACCTAGTGGAATCCTTTGGCCGTCACTTGGAACAAAACGCCAAGAAATGGGAAGAAAGTGCCCTAGAGTGGACCAAGAACTTTGAATTCAAAGCAGAAGAATTCGGAGATAAGATGGAAGCTTGGGGTGAACAGTTTGAGAAAAAAATGGAGCTATGGGGCGAGCAGTTGGAAAAAGCTTGGGAAGGCAGTTCGGAATGGTCAGAAGCAGCGGTGAAAAAAGAAGAGGGCATCATGGAATACGCCATCTACACCACCTATGAGCAACTGTTTGAAAAACATCTGAAAAACCATCCCAATTTAATGAAGAAGAACCATTTTTATGAGGTCCGCATTATGGACTCAGGGCTGAACGATCACGAGGCCATGGTGCTCCTTGGCAACCGTTTTCAAGATGGGGCGAACGTCACTTATCCGTCTGCATCCATGACTTTTGACCCTGACAAATGGTTGGTCATCAAATTAACGGAAGATGAGTTTGCTAAGGATTGGCTAAAGCGCCTTGAAGATGTGGAATTAATAAAAGACTATATCATAGAACCTTACTTTATAATTACCCATCCAAGAGAAAAAGAAGACGAATGGATTAGAATAAGATGTCCTTTGGGGGTCAGAGCCGATGCATGATATGGAAATGGTACTGCATACGATTAATTATATAGAAGATCACCTTAAAGAGAAATTAAGTGTGGATCAGATTTCGGATGTAGCCGGCTTTTCCAAATACCATTTTACCAGGCTTTTTTCAAAGATGACCGGTTTGTCCCCTTATGACTATTACCGCGGACGCAAAGTTACAGAAGCCATTCATTATATGGAAGAGAAATCCTGTAAAATTATTGAAGCGGCATATGAATTCGGATTTGGTAGTCCGGAAGTTTTTGGAAGGGCCTGTAGCGCTGTATTTGGAAAAGTACCTTCCGCCATTCGAAAAGAAGTGGAGGCAGGCGTCTTTACAGGCGTTAAGAGAATGGATGAAGCCTATCTATGGTTTGTCAGTTCTTATAACCGTAAGCCGGTGTTAAAGTTCATGTCCGACCTGGAGCTTCTAGGCATCGGGTATTTCTCAGAGAACCCCTTTGAGACCCTACGCCATATGACCAGGGAACAACTGGCTGGTTTAGACACAGACAATCCCAAAGAAATATACAAAGTCAGTTGGCTAAACAAAGGCCCAAAAGGCTATATGAATTTTATCGGCAAACAAAGCAGGGGCGAAGCCCAAAGTGAAAGCCATCTGATTAAGAAAATTCCCAAGATGGCCTACTTGCTCTTTGATATGATTGAAGACTATGGTCAAATCGATTATTTTATGTCCTATATCTATAACCACTACTTGCCAGCAAGTCCCTACAAAGAAGCTTTGCCTTATCATCTAGAGGTCATGTCGGTAGAAGGACAGGCTAGAAACAGCCGCCTGTTTATTCCTGTTGTACCAAGGCCCTAACCATATTACGGTTAAAGGATCAAAACTAAGTTTCACTAAATTCACATCCAAGTGCATGCAAAAGTTCAACTATATAGTTTTGACACTTTAACCATATTACTGACTTTGAATCTGTGCATCTAAGTCGCTTAGATATTCATACCGCTCCATCTTATCTAAAAGAAGCGCTTCAAGGGCTTCTTTTTTTGTGCTCAGTTCTTGTAAGAGAACAAAGTCACTTTGGCAAGCCGAGAGAGCATCTTCAACTTGACCCAGTTGATCTTCAAGGTCTTCCATCTCAGCTTCTATGGTTTCATACTCTTTCTTTTCTTGATAGGTCATTTTAAGACGATCGGTTTTGACTTTACCTGTTTTACTCTGAGACGAAACAGTGTTTTTTTCTATATCATCGTCTAAGTGTAACTCTTTATAGGCCATATACTCCGTATAGTTGCCGGTAAAAACAACCACTTGACCATCTGCTTCGAAGGAGAAGATCTTGTTACAGACCCGGTCAAGGAAGTACCGGTCATGAGAGACGACGATGACAATACCCTTAAAATCATCTAAGTAAGCTTCAAGAACCTTTAGAGTGTCAATGTCCAAATCATTGGTAGGCTCATCAAGAACCAGCACATTAGGTGCCATCATAAGGTTCTTAAGGAGATAGAGCCGTCTTTTCTCGCCACCGGACATCGAGTTAATGGGGGCGTATTGAAGCTCGCTGTCAAAAAGAAAACGCTCCATCATAGCAGAAGCAGATAACTTGTACCCATCTTCTGTAGAGATGTATTCCGCTGTCTCTTTAATATAGTCAATAGCCCTAAGTGTCTCATCCATATCTTGGGCTTCTTGAGAGAAGTAGCTGATGTTTAGGGTAGGTCCGTGCTCAATATTACCGTCAGTTAATGGTACATTACCTAGAATGCCGTTTAGTAAAGTGGTTTTGCCGGCTCCGTTTGGACCGATAATACCCACACGGTCATCCGGTAAGAAAGTATAACTCAGCCCTTCAAAAAGCAATAAGTCATCATAGGCTTTTTTGACCGATGTCAGTTCAATGGTTTTTTTACCCAGCCTTGTATAGCCGACAGAGATCTCAACTTGTGAATCGTCTCTAAGAAAAGAAGTATCTTCCAAAGTCTCAAAACGGTCGATTCTGGCTTTTTGCTTGGTGGTTCGGGCCTTTGCACCTCTTCGAATCCAAGCCAGTTCTCTGCGGTAGAGGTTCTCACGTTTACGTTCTAAGGATTCAGACATGGCCATACGTTCCATTTTTTTCTGAAGAAAAGTGGTGTAATTACCATCATAAGTATAGATGGCAGCATGATCAATCTCAACAATACGGGTGGTAACTCTATCTAGGAAATACCGGTCATGGGTAATCATTAGCAGAGCACCGGAGCGACGTTCCAGATAAGACTCCAGCCAGTCGATTGTGGCATTGTCCATATGGTTCGTCGGCTCATCAAGAATCAAGAGATCACAAGGTACAATGAGTGCCGAGGCTAAGGCAAGACGCTTTTTTTGTCCCCCTGAGAGCTGCTTGACCGGTTGTTCAAAGTCCGTAATGGATAACTTAGTAAGGATGGTTTTGACTTGACTCTCCAGATCCCATAGATCCAGATGGGTCATCTCTTCCGAACATTTCATCAGGGCTTCCTGAACCTTGGTATCAGAAGGCGCCTTAGCAGATCGTAACAAGGCAGCTTCATAGTTGCGTAAGACCTGAAGTGTCTGGGAATCGCCTTTTAAGACTTGCTCAAGAACAGTCAAGTCATCGTAGAACTGAGGTGATTGAGGGAGATATTCGATGGTTGTATTTTTAGGCATGGTTTTTTGTCCGGTATCCATGGACTCCAATCCGGCGATAATCTTCAGTAAGGTGGACTTACCGGTGCCGTTGATACCGATGATGCCGATCTTGTCTTCTTTGCCGATGACAAAGCTTATATCTTTAAACAGTGTTTTCATACCGTAGCTTTTGCTTAAGTTTTCCAGTGTAATGAATGCCATAGTTGTACCTTCCTTGTATCATAAGTGTATAACTGAATTCGGCTGCATTCTGCTATATCCGGCTATATATGGCTATATCAGCTTATATTAGATTATATAGAAAGAAGGCTTGATTTTAGAACGTAATAGCTATAGTATGGTGAGAGAGTCATAACTAAGTCTGCTAAGTTCAATTACATTGGATAACGCCTAAGGCAATAATAGAAGAATAGATTAAGATTAAAATCAAGATTAAAATAGAATGGATAGACATATGAAAACCTTTAAAAGAATCTATATAGAGATCACCAATACATGTAACTTGTCATGCTCCTTTTGTCCACCGTCAGAGAGAGCACCAAGGACCATGACACCTTCAGAGTTTGAAGCAATCTTACATAAGCTCAAAGGCCATGGTAAGTATATCTACTTGCATATCAAAGGTGAGCCTTTGCTTCATGATCAGATTGCTTTATTGCTTGAGATGTCCCATAACCATGGGTTTCAAGTGAACCTAACCGCCAACGGTACTTTATTACAGCAGCAAAAAGAGATTCTCCTTCGTGCCAAAGCCCTAAGACAGGTCAGCATCTCCCTTCAAAGCTTTGAAACAATTGGTAATAATGAGGCTCATCAAGCCTATTTGGAATCGGTGACGGATTTTGTAGAAGAAGGTCTAAGAACCAGTCCCATAATTTTCGAACTACGATTATGGAATCTGGACCTGAGCCAATTAGGAAGTCCTATGTATGAGAAGAATCAGAAGGTCTTGCATTATCTCAAGACGGCCTTTGATCTTCAAGAAGAACTTACAGAAGGCTTACCCGAAGGAAAAGGCTTGAAGTTAAAAGAACGACTCTATCTTAGTCAAAGTTATGTTTTCAAGTGGCCCGGTCTGGAAGGGAAAATCCTTCACGAGATAGGTACTTGCTATGGTCTAAGACAACAGATCGGTATATTGGCCAATGGTGATGTGGTACCTTGTTGCCTAGACGCGGAAGGGGCTGTGGTACTTGGTAACATTTTCAGTGAGACCATGGAAGAAATACTGGACAAAAAGAGGACAAAGACTATGATTCAAGGTTTTGAAACCGGCCAATTAACAGAAGCCCTATGTCAGCGCTGTGGTTATAGAGAGAGATTTTAAAAAAAGTTCACCAGTATGGTAGAGGTCAAAGCAATTGACTTTTCTATACTGGTGAACTTTTATTATATTATATCTAATTTATTTCTCGTTTATATCAATGTTTATAATTGTCCGATAATGAGATCAATAACACCAAAGCTCGTATAGATAGGGATATGATAGAGCTGATTGGAAGGGGTCAGAGTGGAATCTTCCAGATAAGACTGAACATCCAATGTCATCTCAATACCTTCATCCGATAAGTTGACGGTGAAGAGACCGTTGTGGAAGTTAAGGAACTCACCAGCTGCATCAATCGGGTATTCTTCAATCTTGTCAAACTTTTCATCTGCATAACGTCCTGCCAGTGTTATAAAAGGAAGTTCTTCACCGGATAGACCTGTGAAGATGCGTGCATCACCGGTTATGGTTTGTCGAACTAAGTGGGGCAGTTGTATGGTATCTATTTTTTCTACACGGTCAATACGAAGGTCTGCATCGATAAAACGAATCATGTTTTTGAGGAAAAGTGTCACATAGTCACTGTAGTGCTTGGACAATGTGCTTTCTCCAAAAGCCAGAAAAGCATGGACCACCATTTCAACATTGTTGTGTTTCAGGGCATCCAGTTGTTCATCGGTCAAACCATGTTCTTTTTTATAATTGTTGATTTCTTTTTCAAAACCTTCTATGGTAATAAGACCGTCATCAATAAGAGCTTGCGCTAAAAGCAGATGCTCCGACTTTTGTTGCTTGAGTAGAGCATCAAGTTGTACCGATGTGAGGTAGCCTTTTTCAATAGCGAGATCGCCAAAACGTTTGTCCTTAAGGGCTTGTAGTTCGTGAATCTCATCCACTTGACGGGCATTCATATACCCGGCATTAATCGCCAACATACCCAGCTTCAGACGAATAATTCTTTGGTTTTCCAGTACTTGACTCAGTTGTTCACCGGTCACGATACCTTTGTTCAATAAGTAATTTCCAAAAAATGCACTAAACATAAGACTAGGCCTCCCCACCATAAGTATCTATTAACTGTTTTAATCGGCTTTCTTCACAAGGCTTCTGGATGAAGTCAATAGCGCCTATCTTAAGCGCGGTCTGCAAGTTACTTTTTGTACCGACAGAAGAAAGCATCACCACTTTGGCGTTGGCATCTTCAAGGATAATCTCAGCAAGGGACTCCAAACCATCTTTGATTGGCATCATAATATCCATAAAGACAAGATCAGGCTTATGCTCTTTATAGGCCAAAACAGCTACATCACCGTTATTCGCCTCAATAATCTCACATTCCTTAACGGCTCTTATAGATTGAATCAGTTTTTTTCGGACAGTCATACTGTCATCGCATATTAGTATTTTCATTTTGTTATCAGAGTTTCCTCCGATAGCTCACCCCTTTCAAATCATTGGTATTGTCGAGACAAGGTTACCATAAAGCTATTATAACATTAATGTCTAGTATAAAATAGTGGAAAATAATCATAAGTCTCAAAATAATGTTAATAGTAGATGAAGCAATCAGAACCAAGGCAGAACGAAGTTTCCAAGAAATCCATGTTAAAAATATTGACAAGTATTTTAGTCAATGATACTATAAGACAGCAACAGGATTTACAGGAGTAGCTCAGTTGGCTAGAGTACTAGACTGGGGGTCTAGGGGTCGCGAGTTCGAGTCTCGTCTCTTGTATTATTGAATGAGTTGCAAGCAAAAGGTTCCATTCGAAAGAATGGAGCCTTTTTGTGTTCTTATCTATAACCTTTAGGATAATATAGGTGTCTTTTAAGCAAAAAACACCATCAACTATTGTGTAAAACACCAAAAAGTGATAAAATTTATCAATGAGGGCATTAAATAATTGGTGATTGAGGGATTACTTTGGATTTAATAGAATTTTCACACACTCTTTCCCATAAAACAAAACAACTGAATAGGAAATTATTATCAAGAAGCGCAAGGATTGAATAAGTGCTTAAGCAACTAAGGAACGCAATGTCAAAGAAGACTACGTACTGTTGTTTCATCTAGATAGAAATGTATACAAGTGTTATAGATATATGAGAGGAAATCAAGAAGATGATTCTTTCTTCGTTCAACCTAAATGTATATGAAATTGAAAAATCATAACTGTAGCGTACTGAAGAAAGTCGTTAGCTAAAACAAGATGATTCGACATAGAAGGGAGTAAGTTTGTGATTACAGAAGAACATATAAAAGAAGGTCTTAGTAGAGCATATGCCCTTGCTATTGGGCATAACGCTGGTATGAACTGTAGTTTGGGCTTTGAATTCGATTACAAACTTGATGGCTGTTATCGTGAAGTAGAAACCTTGCCTGATGGAACTAGATCAGATTCTGGTTTTCAGATCGATTTCCAATTGAAGGCATCTAAAAATGTAGAAGTTAGAGATAGAGAAATAGTATATGATCTTGATGTTAGGAATTATAATCATTTATCTAAGACAAAGGTAGGTATTCCAAGAATACTTATACTTCTCAAATTACCCGAAAATCCAGAAGAATGGCTACATGTATGTGAAGAGAATACAATACTACGGAACTGTGCATGGTGGTGTGATTTAAAGGGAATGGCTAACTCTAATAATAGTGAGACTCGAAGAATTTATATACCAAGGAAACAAATATTAACTCCCGACACTTTAATTCAATTGATGAATAGGGTTTCGGAAGGAGATGATTTAAGTGCTTGAATTTATTGAGAGGATATTACCTGAGAATTTAGAGTTGTATTTGAAAATAACTGGATGGGAGAAGAAACCTCATAAAAATCAGTATTTATATGTTTTTGAGAAGTTTTATGAGGAGTATTCTAAATCATACAAGATAGTCTTTCCATCAAATCGTGACTTTGAAGATTTTACAGATAAGATTAGAACTGTTGTGAAAACACTTTCAGTTCTTAATAGTGAAAGTCAGCAATCAGAAATTCGTAATATACTTAATACCAGTAAGGATATATTAAGTTTGAGAATAATCTCATCCAGTTCAAGGAATGGTAGTATACCATTGGAGTTAGCATCTCGTTTGGTTATGGGTATTAAGGATCTCATCATATACTCTGTGTGTAATGAAACAAGACCCATCCCAGTGGTTCCTAGAATGACTAAAGACAGTATAAAGTATGCAAATGAATTCCGTTTTGCTCAGACTCAAAAAGGAAGTTATATCGTCAATATCGAGTCTCAAGATATATTTGAGGATGGAATTCAATTAGGTATGAATGACATGCATGATTATCCAATGACACGAAAGGCAATTGAGAGAATCCAAAGAGGATTTGAGTTAATTGCCAATGTTAAAGATGAAAGTAAACTGCAAGACATTTCATATCATTGTGGACTTAATGCGAATATGTGTGATGCAATACTTGAAATTACTGATTATCAGGGGGATATAGAAATAGAGTCAAAGGTTAATTGGGCAAATTATATGCCTCAATCAAAAGAGATACCAGATACAATTTCTTTGAAGTCTATTGATTTTGCAGTTATGAAAAGACTATCTGATTTTTATCGCAATGAAGAAAATTATGTTGAAGTGGATATTGTAGGTTACGTTAGTACTTTGCACAAAAAGTGGGTAGATTACAAGGAGAAGAGAGCGAAAGATCGTGTAGTAACAATTATTTGGATAGTTGAAGGTGACATTCACTATGTAAAAACTCAATTAACAGAAGATGACTACAAGGTCGCTTGTGATGCACATCGAGATTCTAGACCGATTGAAATATCGGGGACGCTTGACAAGAGCAGAAATAGATGGTTTTTAGAGAATCCCCAAGGATTCAGAATACATTAAAGGGTCATCATCTAACTTAGGCTAACAGCATATTGTCGTCAACACACAGATGTTAGGAAACATTTATACTAATATTATTAGGAGGAAAGTTATGATAAACAAACTTAAGATAACAAAATTATTTGGAAGGTTCGATTACGATTTGATATTAGAAGATAAGCAAATTGTAATCTTAACAGGTCCTAATGGGTATGGAAAATCAACAATTTTAAGAATAATTCAAGTAATTATGAACAAAAAAATGTCAGTAATTGGTAAACTCAAATTTTTTGTGCAGTTAGATTTCGAAATAATCGAAGCAGTATTAAGTGGTAATTCTAGTACGTGGAAGATACAAAAATTTGAAGATTCACTTGCTATTAATGAGATTAAACTACCTTTAGATATTTTTGATGAGGTATTCATGAGAACCCCAAGTAGATTGATGAAGAAATATAATGAAGAATTTATTTACGATACTGCAATTAGTAATAATTATAGAGAGCTAATTTTTTCACAGGAACACTTCAGGCCATTTGACACTAATCATGATGATTTTCTTCTGGGTAATGCACCTAGAACTGTGAGGAAAAATCTTGAACGTATAAAACAAATATTGAATGAAGCAACTGGTCCGGTTTACTTTATTAAAGAACAACGTCTTCTGAAACCTAAAAGATTTAAGAAAGGAGAAGATGAAGTTGTAAACGTGATTGAAGATTTACCTAATAGTTTCAAAGAATTAATTAATGACATATCATCCAATTATTCTGCTATTGCAAATGATTTAGATAGTTCTTATCCGAATAGACTTTTTAATACGGACAAAGGAATTAATAAAAGCGAATACGAAACAAAAATGGAAGAGATGTTTCAAAAATTTGAAAAACTACGTAAATATAATATATCTGACATGAATCAGTCTGAAAATGTTGTGTATAAGGAAGAGCATTCAAAAGCATTGAAAATATATTTTGAGGATTTTGACAAGAAGTATGAAGTATATGAGGACTTTATAACAAAATTAGATTTATTTACAGATATTGTTAATAGTCGTTTATTGTTTAAGCAAGTAAAATTAAATAGAGAGAATGGCATTCTTATTGTAGATGAAAATGGGACTAATAAGGATATGCGCTTAGCTTCACTCTCATCAGGTGAAAAACAAGTAATAATTCTATTTTATCAGTTGATATTTGAATCAGATTCAGAAATACTTCTGTTAATTGATGAACCTGAGATATCCTTACACATTATGTGGCAAAAGCAATTTATGGGGGATATGCTAAAAGTAGCAGAATATAAAAATCAAAAAGTGATAATTGCAACACATTCGCCACAAATATTGAATAACCATTGGGAATTTCAAATAGATTTGGGGGAGTTATATAATGCACAATTCAATTAGAGAAAATTTGACTAAAGAAGATATTATTTCGGAGATAAAACTATGTATGAGTGGCGATGTCTATAAAAAAAATGTATATGTCCTTCTTGAAGGTAGTGATGATATTAAATTCATTAAAAGATTTGTGTCTGACAATGTCTATCTTTTTGAGTCATATTCTGGAAGAGATGGAGTATTTAAAATAATTGAGGATTATTTCTATGGAAATAATCATGTTATAGCAATAGTTGATCGAGATTATATATCTGACAACTCAGTTCCTTCGATTTTTTATTATGACTATAATTCATTAGAAATAATGATGGCTAATAATGATATGGTTTTTGAGTCGATTTATGCTGAATTCTATCTTGGAAGTAAAAGTGTATATGAGTTAAAAACATATATCATTAGTCAACTGGTAGGTCTTGGTATATATCGAAAAATAAATGCTATGTATTGCAAGGGGATTAATTTTGAAGGGTTGGCTTTTGGGAAAATAGATACCAATCAAAGAGGTATATGTAATTACCTTATATATAAAGAGCTTGATAAATTAAATGCATACAAGTTAGATACAAAAGTTGATATAAAAGAAATTTTGAACGAAGTTGCATGCTGGCAAGGAGATTATGATAGTAATTTATTTATTTTAAGAGGTCATGATTTTACTAGATATTTGGCATATTTGTGTACTCATAAAAAAGGCAAAAGTTATGGAAGCGATATTATTGAAAAAACTATGAGGTGTACATTTAGAAGAGAGCATTTTGAAGAAACAGAGATTGCACAAACACTATTTAGATATCAACAAGAGAAAGCATTAAGTATTTTAGCTGCCGTATAAACGTTGCCTAGCACGCGATCCGCGACACTCAGTTCACTAACCGAGGCGGGTCTGCATTAGCAGTCGTAAGCATGAGCGGACCCTGTAGCTCACTGGCATTGCAATCGCAACCGTTAGGCGAAAGAATCAGTTGGTTTTTTTAAAGTTTTAAGGTCCAAGCATGCAAATTTTTAAGCGATTTGGGAGTCGATAATATTATTAAAGGTCTAATTGAATATAATTAGGGTCAAATACCTTTCGTAATTGAAGATTTTCAGCCAATCCTATTTTCAGAGAAAGAATTAGTCTCTAAATTTACCAAAGAACATATTTGCAAAAGTAATTATATATTGATGGGTAAGTATTTTGCTCTTGGAAACCAACCTTCCAATATTACTCTTTAAGTTGAACGATCAATGGGAGAAACATGCTATCTAAAATGCTATGTATATAGTAAATAGATTTGGGACAGATAAGAAGATTAACAAGATCAGATTTAAATCAAGAGTTTTGGATAGTATATTTCGATATAAATATCATTATATTGATCTAGCAAGAGAAGGGGTAAATCTTTCAGAGGAGGAAACTGAAATATACAAAATACCTTTTAGTATTTGTGGTCGAACTTATGATTTGAGATACTACATTGGACATAATAAACGTATAGGTCTATTCAATAGCTATAAAATACGTGGAAAAGCGTCAATACATTTAAAAACTGCGGAAATAGAAGCATGCTATAGAATAACTCTTCTACTAGAGAGATTTTCACAATTCTAACGTCTACCTCAAATATCTCATTCGAACAAATAAAATTATACGAAAATGATACTCCAGCTGCAGAGTTCTATTGTAAGAGTATAACGAATACTAGTGAAATAGATAATGATTTTATGTTTTACGAGTTCCCAGTCATGAAATACTCCTCAAGAATACTGAATACCTAGCAATCGATTTAGAGTCTAAGATTACAAGTAATATACCATTAGGGCATATTACTGATTATGACAACATGCATTCCCCAAAACGATTTATAGATGAAATTACTTCGTTTGAATATTTGTTTGAGAAGTTAGTGCCAGATAAAGCAAGGAGTAAAAAATACCCATTAAGAGAAGAACTAAAGTATATGTTTGATGCATTCTCGGAAGTATTAAGTGGTACCAATACAAACTCTGATAAAATATCAAAATGTATCAAGGAATTGAGAATGAATATTGTGCATGGATATGCTTATTACTATGACTTCACTGACAACAGTATAGAACAATATTATACAATGAAAATCGCTAGTTAATACAAAGAATGAGTCTAAAAATAATAGGCTTTAATGATTCGGAAAGTATATAATACCATTTTAGTATAAGGTGTATTCCGTGACGATGAAAACAGTGGTAAGCGCCATTGATTCCTACGCCAAACACTCAGTTGCCATCATGCACAAGAACAAAGAAGATGTATACGACAGCGACTGCGGGAAAGTTAGGCAATATATTAACTAGTGTTGTGAGGAGAAAGGAAAATGAGAAAGATATATGTTAGTCAACAGAATTTAACAAGAAGAATTAAGAACGACCCTGCTATTGCTAGGTTGTTGAATCAGAAAAGCGATAGTGTTACAAATATTATGAGATCAAATTTTGTTGATATATCTACCTTTAGTGACTTGGTTAAGGAAGTCGCAGAATTATCTTATTTGAATCAAGACTATATGTTATTTTATAGGGGACAAGGTCGTGACTATAAATATCATAAGTACTCAACACTTTATCCAAGCATATATCGAGATGATAAGATTACCAAGAAAGAAATGAGATATAAGTTCTCAGTACTTGAAGCTGCATCAAATATGCTTAAGGACTCTTTTGAAGAGTATTCAAAAAAATCTGAGATTATTGGTTTCAATGAGTTAAGACGAATTGATAAGCTACAATGGTCGATTTTACAACATTACGAAGTCTGTGAGACACCTTTCCTAGATTTGACCCATTCATTAAGAGTTGCTTGCTCGTTTGCACTTAATGGTGGTGAACTAGAATTCGCATATATTTATATGCTGGCAATGCCATATCTGACAGGGAGAATATCCATAAATTCTGAACATGATTTAGTTAATATTAGGTTATTAAGCATTTCACCGCCTCAAGCGTTGAGACCATTTTTTCAAGAAGGTTATCTTTCAGGAACAGAATACATACGTGATGAATATCAAGAGAAGAACGAACTTGATTTTAATCGAAGACTAATAGCAGTATATCGAATTCCTAATAATACTTCGTTTTGGGGTCTAGATTTCAATTCGATTAATAATAAACTTCTTTTCCCTGAATCAGATGAGTTGCTTGAAATATGTAAGAACATAAAGTCTAGAGTAGTATATAACCTTGAAGTTGATGATGGTAGCGCAGGTCGATTCTTGTTCATGTGGAATAAGTTGGAATATTGGATTAGGAAGTCTAGTGATGGTCAATATAGTGTATTGGCAGGATTGAAGTACTTTAGAAATAATAGTATGTACGATAATGTTACTCTGGAAAAGATTGATGATATTAGACACTTTAGGAATACGCTAGTTCATGATCCGATGAGGATAACATTGGAGGATACATTAAAGTATGAGTCTTTACTTGAGTCTATAATGGAGGATTTAGATATTCGGTAGCATCCGCTAATACATAGCCTAACAACGAGTTGACGATACGGGTAAGATATCGGAAGGATACTACATCGGTAAATCACGGAACGTTATAAGGAACCACATTATTCGACATGATTAAGGAGGAGATTTATGGTCGGTAATAAATTTATATGCCCACAAAAAGTCAATCCATATGCACACAGAAAATTCCTATTATCAATGAATGAAATTGTTGCCCGTGGGTATGAAGAAGTGCTGATAGATTTTACGAAAGTTACAAATGCATATCCAAATGGCATGGTTCCAATAATATCATCCATAGACTATTACAGGAGATTAGGAATTAAGTTTAAAATTTCGCTTCCCAAAATTGAGAATGTTCGAGATCTTTTTTTTAGAAGTAATTGGTCTCATCTATTATTGCCAGAAACATTTGATGCACAAAACACTCAATATTATAAACATCTTGCAGCGAGAAGATTTAAAACTTTTAATGAACAACAAGATACGGTCAATGAATTTATGGATATTGTGTTAAGTAATATCGAGATGAAACCTTCAGTTATTTCTGCATTAGAATGGTCTATAAATGAGATAACTGATAATGTTCTTAATCATTCAAACTCTAAAGATGGCGGAGTTATTCAAGTCAGTACTTATCCTCAAAATCACAGGATATCATTTGCAGTTGCAGACTCAGGGGTAGGTATTAAGAGCTCATTAAGTGAATCATATACAAAGTTAACTTCTGATATTATGGCAATTGGTGAAGCAATCAAAAGTGGTGTAACTAGAAATAATAAATATGGTCAAGGTAATGGCCTTGCTGGAACTTTGAGGATAGCAGAAAAAACTGGTGGAAGTTTTTCAGTGATATCTGGAAAAGGCAAATTAACATATTATGAAGAAAATGCTGATAGGCAATCATATAGAGATATTGATTACCAAGGAACAGTTGTAACGGCAGATATCATGGATAATGTTGATTCTTTTAGTATTGAAGATGCGTTAGAGTTTAACGGGGTAAAGACTTCTCATGCAAATATCATTGAATTAAATTATTTGTCTGATGAAGAAAACACATTCAAATTAATTATGAAAGATGAGTCTACTGGCTTTGGTAATCGCCCTGTTGGAAGAATGTTAAGAAGAAAAGTCAACAATATTTTATCTACAGAAGAATCTATACCAATATCAATTGACTGGGCAGGGGTACCGATTATATCAAGTAGTTTTGCAGATGAATTTATGGGAAAATTGTTTTTAGAGCATGGTGCAATGGTTTTCTCAGCTAGGATAAGAAATATGGGGATGGAATCTATAATCCATGGGTTATTAGATAAGGCTATTGGTCAAAGGTTGACACAAGCAAATGATGAGTTATAAATAGTCATTATGTGGAATCAGATAACACGCTGTTGAAAATACTCAGTTCGCTAACTGAGGCTGCGCTGCACTAGCAACTATACAAAAGCATGAGCAGTGCCTATATGTTAATAGCAACTGTTAGAAGGAAGAGTCAATTAGTTTAAAATAACGAACGTGTTACTCGCTGACATATGACAAAGTTGGTTGCCCCTCGGTATAAGGAGAATATGGGGTAGAGTATTCACTGGTATTTTCACGACTTTCGAAAGTATATCTGGAAATATTGTTATGCATGATCAAATTTGAAATATGATATATAAGGAGGAGTCTAAATGATTTATTTACCTGTGAAACAATCAGAGGATTGGAAACAATTTTTAGCTGAGCCAGATAAGCAATGGAAGGATGGTTATTCTGCAAAAACTCTTGCTGAAACATGGCAGAATGCTAGCGGTTTACCACATAAGGTAAGGTAAGTGCTTGAGGGATATTCTTGTAATGTTTTTACTAAAGTTGAGATGTTGTTGGGAATTCCTGAATACAAAGTTAACCTACCTGGTGGAGTGAGAGCATCACAAAATGACTTGTTTGTACTCGCGCGCACGGAAAATAACTTGATAAGTATTATGGTAGAAGGTAAGGTCACTGAACCATTTGGATTACTAGTGTCTGATTGGAAAGTAAACATGAGTAATGATAAGAAAGTTAGATTAAGTTATCTATGTAATCTATTAGGATTAAATGTAAATAGTATCGGTAGCATACGGTACCAATTATTACATAGAAGCGCTTTGGCAATTATAACAGCAAAACAATTTCATTGTAGTGTTGGGTTAGTGTTGGTTCATTCTTTTAGTAACAACAATAAATCCTTTGAAGATTATGAAGCTTTTCTAAATATCTACGGTTTGAGGGCTAATGTTGATGAAGTAGTTGGTCCTATAGTTAAGTGGTATTCCCATTTATTGGGGATGGGTGAATGGGTAGTTGGAAATTTGAAATTTCCGACCGGATATAACAAAGAACTCACGCTGTTTGTGGTAGACTATTAGTTGCTATTATTATATTATACTTCTTCATCGGCTAAAGCTTCCAAGGAGAAGATCTTCGAGTTTCGATTTACAGGCGTTGCAAGTGTGGGTTCATTGGTTATTTGAAAATGTTATCATGAAGGGAGTTAATATGAAAAAGTGTTTTGTGATACAACCTTTTGACAGTGACAGATTTGATAAGAGGTTTAATGAAACTTATGCACCAGCAATTGAAGAGGCAGGGTTAAAACCCTACAGAGTTGACAAAGATACATCAGTTATTATTCCGATAGATGAGATACATAATGAGATTAAGTAAGCAGAGATTATACTTGCAGAGATAACCTTAGATAATCCAAATGTTTGGTATGAACTGGGTTTTGCAATGTCAGCAAATAAGGATATTGTTATGAGATGTTCTGATGAGAGAGAAAATGCTTTTCCATTTGATATAAGGCATAGAAGTATTATTACATATAAAACACAAGCACCATCTGATTTCACTAATTTATCAAAAAGTATTACAAATAAAATTACAGCAATTTTAGAAAAAAGAATTACACTTGAAGAAATAGACTCAACACCATCAATACTTAAAGAAAGAGAAGGGATATCAGATTCAGAGCGATTTTCTTTAGCCATAATTATGGCTAATCAATTAACAGATACAGATTCGGTTGGATTACATACGTTGAAATTAGAGATGGATAAAGAGGGATACACAGATTTGGCTACTAGTATAGCTTTACGAAAATTGAGAGCCAAAGAAATGTTAGAAATGAGTCTTGAATCTAATTATAATAATCAAGAATATCATGTTGTAAAACTTCTTAAAAAAGGTGAAGAATGGATGATAAATCATGAAGAAGAGTTTATTCTTAAAGTTGAAAAAGTAAAAGATATAGTGAATCATACGTTTGTACCAATTGTTAGTGATGATGATGACGATTTACCATTTTAACATATAATCAGTTATGATAATATCACTTACAGAGTATTGACAATACTTATTCTGCTAACCTAGTCGAGTCATATTAGCCGTTTGCGACGCTCGCAAGTATGTGATCGCCCTGAAAACAGATTAACGTTTTCAATATACAGACTTTTTATGGCAGTTTGAGATTGTTGCTCAATATTTAAAATTTTATTAGCAGGAGTGTGATAATTTGAATGAAGCAATGGAAGTAAGTTTAACCTTGAGTTGGGTTGATTATGTTAATGGAATTGCTGGTAGCCTTACTGCCCTAATAGCTTTAATAGCAGCAATAGCAGGGTATATTAAGTATAGTCACACAAAGAATAGAGAGATTTATGAAAAAATCCTTAAAGATGTATATGCACCTTTATATAGAGCATTATTTAAGCAGGAAACTTTTCGTGAATTTATAATGAAAGGGAAAGGAATAAAAGAGGAAAATATCGAAGATACCCCTATTCTTACATTTTTTAAAGAAAAGAATGGCGAGATAATCGATATCTTCGGTAGAACAGATATTTTAAATATTGGGAAACAGATAAACGCTGGTCTAGCTTCGCCCCATATATTGGAATTGCTAAGCTCATATGAAATTACTTGTTACTTTGAAAATGAGTTGCAAAATTCATATGAATCTTTTGAAGATTATATTAATAAAGATAGAGACGAAAAAGATATTGCTAAGAATGAAATGAGAAAAATTAATGACTATATAAGCTTGACAATATCAAAAGTTAAAATTGAAAAAGATCTTTATACTGAGATTATTCGTGGTTATTGCTATTATAATAAAAAGTTAGGTTTAGAAAGTAATTGCTCAATTAAGAATGGAGAAATTATCATTGGTTATAAAACTACTAAAGATGAAATTCAAAGAATGAAGGATACAATCAGAAAAAAGAACGTAAATGAAGAGAACGCTGTATAACAGAGGGTATTGTGGGTGGCAAAATAAAGTAGTCCAATTACCGCCATTGAACTTTACAGTTCCTGTTTCTTTTTTTGAGGCAGTAAAAGCAGGTGAATATCCAGAACGGTATTTTGCAAGTATTGAACCAATCATGCTAGATAAGGAAGAGGATGTTCAGAAGGTAATAGACACCTTTTTAAGAGAGTCTTAAAAAAATGTCCTGAAATAATAGAAGATTTTCTTTTTAAATGGAAAGATGCTTGTGAAAGAAAAATAGTTCAATATGCGACAGAAAAAATGGATAAAGAATACCGAAAAAAATTCAGAAAGAGCAAATAACATCGCACAACAGCGAGTACCTGGCTCCTCTCCACTTGACCTCACTTGGCTCCCATTGGTCGCCAATTTCGGTATTCGCAGAACGAACGTTGATGGAATGAAAACTTTTTGAATAACAAAAAACATTCAATGTAAGACTGATGATGAGGCTCGATAATCTAGATTTATTAAGGAGTAACAAGGATGATAAGAATAGACCTTTATGAGTTACAAGATTATCAAGGCTATGAACTGACGTTTGTAATCATCTGTGCAGTTTATAAAAAACAATGGGTATTTGTAAGACATAAGGATCGCAATACATGGGAAATTCCTGGTGGACATATTGAGGTTGGCGAAACGCCAGATGAAGCCGCAAAAAGAGAAGTATATGAAGAGACTGGAGCAATCAAACATGATCTAAAGGCAATTTGCGATTATTCGGTAGAAAGTGTTAATGGAAAAAGGTATGGAAGATTATATTATGGGCAGATTGAAGCGTTAAAGGGTGAGCTAGAATATGAGATTGAGGAGATTATTTTTAGTGATGAATGGCCTAGTCGATTAACTTATGCAGACATTCAGCCAGTTTTGTTAGAAGAAGTTAAAAGAAGAATTAGAAGTGAAAATAATGAAACAAAATAAAAATTATACGCCTTGTATGGTGGCCGGGATTTATTGAGTGGACGGACGGCAAAGGTTGTCAACATGCAGGACGTTATCAAGAGGGAGAATAATAAATGGAAATATATAATGATGTAGGTGCTGCAAATCCGGTATTTGGATGGGGAATTTTTATGTTTCTTTATTTCGGATTTATTCTTTTTTCTGCAGGAGTTGGACTGTATGTTTTGTTTTTGTTAATCAAGTTTTTGAAAGTGGGTACACGAGCTTTTAATAAGTATCTTGAAGATGATAAATAAAAGTGTTTCTAAGACAGTCAAGATGTTAAGAAGCTTAAGAAGAAATATAGATCATACGAAGGGAATCTGAATCAAATGATAAAAAATAAGAGGGGTGAGAAGGATGGTTAATGATTCAGATATCAACATATTGATTTTACTGATCAAGTCATTAAAGAGAAGTATTAAAGTTTATGACATCTACATAGAAAAAAATAAGAAATCAAGTGAGTAAGTTTAGCTTACAAGGATTATATTGTGGATGGCAGGCGTAGAATATACAAGAGGGTAGACAATTCTTAAGATACATAATTTGGAGGGAATATGAAGAGGTTATTTATTTTTGCAGTACTATGGATGCTGGTCGGCTGTACACCATCAATGACAAAAGGACTACAAAGCAATGAAAGCAATGAAAAAGTTGGGTTGTCGGATGAGATTGTTCAGTTTAATTCAAATGGTTTAAATGTAATATATGTGCAGCCTCAAGGTTCATTTGCCGAAATCAATGTTGAAGAGAGTAATGAAGCTATAGAAAAATTACTGAGTGGTAACACTGTAGTAAGAGATGATATTCTTAAAAATCCTAATAATTACACACCCCCAGTGTTATATGTGCTTTCAAACGTTCTTTTCAATGAAGGAATGAAGGATGAAGGCGCTTTTTGGTTTTACACAGCTCAATTAAGGGCCCGTATTGACGCAAACTTATGTGCAGACCATACTGCACGTTCAGCAGTCAGTCTTTTGACAAATCGGTTTGGAAAAGAGATCAATGGTTACGCCTTTGAGAATATGGATAACTTAAAAGCAATTATTGAAAGGGTTGTTGAATATATTAAGAGTAATGATGTAAATTATGATATAAGGTGGATCAACTTACATGGTCTTGAAGCGTTTTCTTCAGAAAGTATTGAAGAGCAAGAGTTGAGCATCCCTACGGATGAATGGGAATCAACGATAACAAGGACGATTGATGATTACTATAAGGGTTTTATGAATCTTTATGAAATGATATTAGATGAAGAAAAAGACATAAAAGATTTAGAAGTGCTTTCAAATACATTGGTAACAAGTGATGAGATACAAGCACTTATTGAGTATATAAAAAGTATGGATTCAATAGATTATGATATCCACTGTTACAGCACATATCGACCATCAAATGAAACGATACGCATAGATCATCTAGAAAGACCATCAATAATATATATTTCTGCCTATGAAAGTGTCAATTGGACTATTGATGCAGAAGATTCTGATGATATAATCGCCATTGTTATCAGGGGGTATAAAGAACAATCTCTTACAAATAATGAGTACAAAGCCTTTGTTATTCAAGAACAAGACTTCTTTCATTATGCCGGTGATTACGAAAATGAAACTCTTGAATACGCCGAAGAGATTGAAGCGCTCTTTGGCAGAGAACCAACCACAATATGGAATGGTGAGCCTATAATAGACGGAGTATCCAGTGTTATACCAGTTGAGAATTCTGTTAATTACAATGAGGAAGTTCGTTTAGTACATACTTTCGGGGGTATTAATGAGTCGGATTATTTCGATAGCAGTATACCTAAGTACGATAGAAATGTGGCTGGTTATACGGGTGTGTGGTGGGATTCAAATTTTATGACAAGTATTGGATACGCTAAAGGACGCTATTATTTTGAATGCGAAATGACAGTAGGCAATGATAATAGTTTAGCGGATTGGACCAATGTTGGAATTGGAACAGATTCCCAAGAGGGTATGATTGATTTTTATTTAGTAGATGGAAGAGATGGTGACTATGGGTATGGTGCCATATATAATACATCGGCGAGCACCAATATCACGAAACGCCTTAACCCGATCAATAGCGACTCAATTAAGTCGGGTGATATAATTGGTGTTGCAATGAATCTTGATGAACATAAAGTATATTTTTCGCTAAATGGTAAGTGGATAAATGGTAGTCCGATTGAAGCAAAAGGCGGGGTAAGTATTAAGGATAAGAGAACATATTATCCAAGAGCAATAATATCTACCACAACTGAAGGTGCTATGGGTGCAGACAAAATCACTTTTTTCTTCAAGGAATCTGAATTTCACTTCAGTGTGCCGAAGGATTATAAGGCATTTTGTTAGTAATGACGGGGATTCCCGTCATTACTCTAAGTTGTCGGTACATCATGGTTAGGAACCGTTAGGTAAAATTAAGATCTGTCTTAAATGCATTTCGCTTTAGGGACGATTTTAACAAAGAACCAACCCTTAAGAGTGAAAAAGAAAAAATTCAGAGATTGTTTGAACTAAACAATATTGGGTTTGAATAGAGATTGTGATTAGAAATCCGTAAATTCGAAAACCTTTTGGGCAAAAAGTTTTGGTGTCATGAACACAGTGAAAAGGGAAGTATTAATATCCAGTTGTAAACCATTAGGTGAAAGCACAATTCAGCTTAGAAGGGGATTGAATATGAAGAATTATAGAGCATATGGCCATGAGCCATATAAAATTGTTATGGTTCATGGTGGACCTGGCGCACTAGGTGATTTGGGATATGTAGCTGATAAAATATCAAGCTCTTTTGGTGTGATAGAAGCATTACAAACTATGACGACTATAGCTGAACTTATAGATGAATTAATTGAAATAATTGATTCCCAATGTAGTGTTCCTGTTACGCTAGTAGGTCATTCATGGGGAGCGTGGTTAGCATATTTAATGGTTGCTGAACGTTCAGACTTGGTTTCTAAACTTGTACTCATTGGAAGCGGACCCTTTGAGTCAGACTATGCAAAGCAGATTGAATCTACAAGACTGGCGAGGTTGGATAAAGAACAACGTAGATTATTGGAGGATTTGACGCGGGAATTTTATAGTAAAGTAACGAATGATAAGGATAGACTATTGGCTGAAATAGGCTCCATCATTGAGAATGCTGACACATATAGCCCTAATGACGTTGATGACGGTAGCTATAGAATCAAGATTGATGGCGATATGTTTAGTGGCGTATGGAACGAGGCGGAAAAACTAAGATCATCTGGTGTACTTTTGGATATGGCTTCAAAATTGAATTGTCAAGTATTGGTTATACATGGAGAATATGATCCCCATCCGGTAGCCGGTGTCATTGAACCTTTAAAGAATAGGGTTGAAGACTTCGAGAGTGTGATTCTAGCCAAATGTGGTCATTCGCCATGGAAGGAATCATTTGCTCATGACAAGTTTTTCAGAACCTTGATGGATGCGATACAATAGGATCTACCTCTGCTGTCTATATATGGGACGTTATAAAGAAGAGGGTTATGTTAGCGTTCAGATTGATCACAAGTTATTACAAGATTATGTATTTAATGATTCATACGGAGTTGGATTTAGTGAAACTTAGTTTTGACCCTTTAACCATAGATTATAAGAAGGAATAATTACGATGTATAACTATTTGTTAACGACATGGTATTTTAATTGGATGGATGGCACACATCGGCAAATCACATAACATTGTGCGGTATTAACACAAATTTTTTAATCATTAGGAGGGTCGATATGGATACTGAATCTGATAAGTTAATTGAACAAAAACTAAAAGAGATAAGGTCATTTTTTGAGAATAACGCTGATCCGGCAATTGTTGCCAAATATTCTCGTTATTTTAAAGATGGATATATTGGTTATGGCATCAATCAAAATGTATTTGAAAACCAAAGAGATATATGGTTCAAAGAATGGAATTCTTTTACAATTGAGGATTACTTGAGCTTAGGTGACCAGCTTATTTTATCCGGTAAATTTGAAGATATTTCTATTGCTATAGCATTTATTTCTCTTAAGAAGGAAGAATACTCAATTAATGTATTCAACTATATGGAGAAATGGCTAGAGAGTTTCACAAATTGGGCAAATACTGACGTTATGTGTATGTTGGTTCTTTCCTATTTTATAAATGAAAAGATAGTTAAGCCTGAAAATTTTATTGAATGGACTTCTTCGCAATCGAAATGGACCAGACGTGCAGTTCCTGTTACTTTTTTTGAGGCAGTAAAAGCAGGCGAAGATCCAGTACAATATTTTGCAATTATTGAACCCATCATGCTTGATAAGGAAGAAGATGTTCAGAAGGGAATAGGTACTTTTTTAAGAGAGTCTTGGAAAAAACGCCCTGAAATAACAGAAGATTTTCTTTCTAAATGGAAAGACACTTGTGGAAGAAAAATAATTCAATATGCGACAGAAAAAATGGATAAGGAATACCGCAAAAAATTCAGAAGGAGCAAATAACATTGCGAAACAGCGAGCACCTGGCTCTTCTCCGCTTGGCCCCAGTTGGCTCCATTGGTCGCTAACTTCAGGTATTTGCTGAACGAACGTTGATGGAAAGAAAACTTTTTGAATAACAAAAAACATTCATTGTACGACTGAAGATGAGGCTCGATAATCTAGATTTATTGAAGGAGTAACAAGGATGATAAGAATAGACTTTTATGAATTACAAGAATATCAAAGTTATGAACTGACATTTGTAATTATCTGCGCAGTTTATAAGAAACAATGGGTATTTGTAAGACATAAGGATCGCAATACATGGGAAATTCCAGGTGGACATATTGAGGTTGGGGAAACGCCAGATGAAGCCGCAAAAAGAGAAATATATGAAGAAACTGGAGCAATAAAACATAATCTAAAGGCAATTTGCGATTACTCGGTAGAAAGTGCTAATGGAAAAAGGTATGGAAGATTATATTATGGGCAGATTGAAGCGTTTAAGGGTGAGCTAGAATATGAGATTGAGGAGATTATGTTCAGTGATGAATGGCCTAGTCGATTAACTTATGCAGACATTCAGCCAGTTTTATTAGAGGAAGTTAAAAGAAGAATTAGAAGTGAAGATAAGGAAACTGTCAATAAAATGTAATACCAAAACTGATATTTTACGCAGACAGTCACGTTCTGACTTTTGTGAGTATTTCGGACCAAAATGAACCACTGTAAGATGGTAAGTACACGAGCTTTCAATAAGTGTGTTGAAGACGATAAATAGAAGTGTTTCTAAAACGGTCAAGATGTTAAGCAGCTTAAGAAAAAATATCGATCATACAAAACGAATCTGAATTAAGTGATTAAAACTAAAAAAGAGGTGAAAAAATGACTAAAGACCCATACATAATATTTATGACGGAATCGACTATATTACAAGTAGTTTTTCATATAATTAGCATAATGGTATTTCTAGGTGGAATAGTACTTATCGGCTACATTTTGATTTTGCTCATCAAGTCATTAAAGAGAAGTATTAAAGCATTTGATATTTACATTGAAAAAAATAAGAAAATAAGTGAGTAAGTTTAGCTCACAGAGTTTTTTAGAAGGTGACTGATATATGAAAAGGATAGTTATTCTTATTTTCCTATTATTAATTTTATCTGGTTGTAGTAATAATAGTGAGCAATTTTTCGGTACATATGTGTTTGAAGAAGTAAGCTATTTGTCGCCTTTATCATCTTCTACGGAGGATTATATTAAGGAACAAATGTCTGGAGTAGAATATACAATAAGTCAGGATCTATTCAAGATCCAATATGACGAAAATACAATGGAAATTATCTCTCCAAATTACGTTAGGGAAAGCATCCCACAAGAGACTACTGTATTATCAAATATTCATTCTTTTATTGGTAATGAAGTTAAGTACCAATATACCATTTTAGATAAAAATGAAAGTGAAACGCACCTACGACTGTATATATCATCAGATTATACATGGGTAGCTTCGTATGCTGATAATACAGCAGATGGTTCGGAGATAATTATGTATATATATAAATTATCAAAGTGATTCCCGTCATTACTCTAAGTGGCGTTTAGTGAAACAATTTGTTTCTTTAGAGGAAGGTGAAAAAAGTGGATATTAATGCGGCAATAGAGTTTATTATTAAGAAGCATAAAGGACAAAAACGACTTGGAGGAGAGGCATATTCATCCCATCCAATTGCTGTCGCTGAATTAATGATAAGTAAAGCATTATCCGAAGAGTTTATGTGTAAAATTGGCAGACAGAATACATAATCTGAGATGTGCCATCATTGCAAGCGAACAATTTAAGCAGAAATATATTGTAGAAACAGAAAAGTATTATATACCAATTGGCGAAGGCACTATTTTTGAGCAGGATTTATTAGATTCCTTGGTAGAATTGAAAAAGAGTTTATAATTTTATCGCACTTATAAACTGTAAAAAAAGCGTAGTATAATTATGAGGTATCGAAGATGAAAATTGAAATGATTCGAGAGACGATTTCAACAAAGAACCAGACCTTGAGAGGGCTGTGGGCTTTTTACTTGAGCATTGGACAATCCTGAAACCAATTGGTCCTTGTCACTACGGTATGGGCCCTTGTTCATGCAGGTTGAATATCCCTTTCGCAACTACAATCTTTTTGTTTATGTTTATGTATTATCTTTTTATGACCGTGCAAAAAAAGATGAACCAAGTGCACTGGCAACAAGACGTTATCAAGAAATATTAAGAAATCTTGGTATAAATTGATGCCATCCTTGATAAATGATATAGTAAGTAAGAAACATGATTTATCAGAAATTATTTAATAAAGTTAGAATCTATGTAAGGAGATTAAAAATGCGACGAAACGAAAAAGAAGTCGTAGATATTATTGAGATTGTGAAGATGCTAAATAAAGAGAACAGAGTTTGAATATCAAGATAAGGATTAGGATATCGTGGCTGTTATTGAGATGAAAATTGATGAGTTAGACTGTGAGAAATCAGGATATTGTTGTTAGGAGTTAGGTGACATAAAAGGAGAAAAGATATGGAAACCCTTATAACACTGAGTAATTATGTACTCTATATTTTACCTGGTCTTATATTAATTGCTGTATTTTTCATTACGGTTAAACCAAATCCTAACTTGAGAATTATAGCTTATATTTTTACGTTTGTACTCTTGCGAGATGCATTAACACCATTAGGTTTATGGAGGCTTGGAAGCAATGGGGTTTATCTCTGGATTCGACTTAGTGAAGATCCTTTATTTTTAATACTATTTGGTGTTTTTAGCCTTATTATAGTTAGCATACTTTACTTTTTTGATCAAGAAAACCGAAACCATTTGGTTTGGTTTCATGGCAATAAATGGATGGGCGTTGTAGTTGGAGTTGTTGGATGTATGATGGTCATATTGCCCTTTTTGATTATATATCAAGGGATTGATATGAGTCTAAGAGGTGGACCGGTGAGTGCTACACTGATATTGCCAATATTGATCTTTGCTATGTTTGGTAATTTGTTGGAAGAAGGTCTATTTCGTGGCTATGTTCTTGGTTTTCTAAAAACCAGAAATAAACCAATGATAGCAGGTTTGAATTCAGGTCTTATATTTGCATTTTGCCATATATTTCTTGCATTAACAGTTACGAGTATTGGCCTACCTTTACTATTATTTACTCTTTGGGAAGGCGTGATTGCAGGTCTGGTAGGAACAAAATATGGCATTATACCTGCAACTTTAACGCATGGGGGCGCAATATTTTTCTTAAGCTCAGGGTTATTTTAAGATGAACATTACTAAAGGGAGCAAGGGATTATGCAGAACCAATAGGTGACTAAAGTGTCTAGACAAATTGACGTTTTTGCATATGATTTCCATAACAATACGTTATGCAAATGTCGACTAAAACAAACAGCGTATTCAAAAAAGATTCACTCATCACATCTATGGTAAAGGAGAATCAAATGTATTGGTATATTTTCATAATATTTTTTATATCAGTTATTCTCTTAAGAAAATACCACAAGTATAGAGCCAAGAAGAATACAATCTGGAGACTCAATACTGAATTTGGGAATAAACCTAATAGAAGTTTCACTATTGAAGATATTAAGTATTTGTATCATCTATATTCTGATGATGTTGATATAGATGATATTACTTGGAACGATTTAGATATGGATAAAGTTTTCTCGCGCATTAATAACTGTAATTCCTTTGTGGGTGAGCAGTATCTGTATAAAGCGTTGCATATAATCAGTAGTTCTGAAGATAGGCTAGGTAAGTTAGATGAACTCGTAGAATATTTCGAAGTGAATCCAGAAGCACGACTTGATGTTCAAGTATTACTTGAGAAGTTAGGAAGGCGTAAGGTTAGTTACTTTCTGCCGGAATTTGTAAATCAGTTGAATGATTTTAAGTTTAAGAATATCTTATTCTATCGACTAATGTCATTGGCTCTTATAAGTTCAATTCTATTTGGAATCATCTTTGATGCAATGTTCTTTTACATAGCAGGTATTTTGTTTTTAGTTAATTCTGTAATATACACATTGGTAAAGCACAAATATGAAATCCATTTAGAGATGTTAGGAACTATTATAGGTGTGGTCGATACAGCGAATGGATTAATTGATATGGATTTATCACTTGAAGTTTATGAGTTTCAAGAATGTATTGATAGTTCTAAACGTTTACGCACAGCGACTTCGGGAGTCGGTTTGATTCAGAGAAAGAAAGCATCTGCATTTTCAGGCGATATTGCAGCAATTATTATGGATTATATTATAGGTAGTACATTATGGGATTTTCATGTTTTTCACAAGACAATCAGTGTATTAAGCAAAAACCGTGAAGCGTTCATGAAACTCTACAACTTAATTGGTAGAATTGACTCAGTAATAAGTATTGCTTCTTATAGAAGCAGCTTAGATTTATTCTGCAAACCTACATTCACAGTGGATAAAGACATTCAATTTGAATCCATATATCATCCATTAATTCATGAACCTATTCATAATGATGTTCTGATGGACTCCAATTATATTGTAACGGGTTCAAATGCTTCAGGTAAATCGACGTATATAAAATCAATTGGAATTAACATGATTTTAGCCCAGTCAATATTCACTTGCTTAGCTAAGGATGCTAAGCTACCACATGCAAAAGTACTAACATCTATGGCAGTAAGAGATGATATTGAATCTGGAGATAGCTATTATATGAAGGAAATAAGCTATTTGAAACGCATTGTGTCACAGGTTAACGATGATGAATTAACATTATGTATAGTGGATGAGATATTACGAGGAACTAACCGTGAAGAACGCGTAGCCGCCTCGGTTTCTATTCTCAAGTATCTTAATGAAGAGAACTGTATCACTATTGTAGCTTCTCATGATATTCTGATTTCTGAGATGTTGAACTTAGAATATGAGAATTGTCATTTCACAGAACATATGAAAGATGACGACATTTTCTTTGACTATAAGGTTAAAGAGGGTGTATCGAACTCTACAAATGCCATAAAGTTATTGAAGCATGTTGGATTTCCAGAGGATATAGTAAAGCATGCGGAGGATATAGTTTCAGTTATGTAATTTGAAGTTTATTAGAACTGGTACGTGGAGGACAAGATATGATACAAGTTAAATATAGAGTATTAAAATTAGATGAGTGTGATAGGATAAGTGAAATTAATCCAGAACAATATATTAAAAATGCATGGAGAGATGTTGATGGCGAGAAAAAGTTAGTAGAAATCGATTATTTGGAAACTGGATGGCCTGATGGTTATGAAAGATATCGAAATGAATTAGAAAGTATCATTTCAAATAATGGAATCGCTTTTGGTGCATTTGATGAATATAATAAATTAATTGGATTTGCATCGTTAAAGAGAAATGAGTTTGGTGTTGATAGTAAGTACGTATTGCTGGATTCGATATTTGTGTCCAAAGAGGCTAGAGGTAATAAGATAGGGAATCAATTATTTGAAATGTGTATTAATAAAGGTCGAGAATGGGGCATGGATAAAATATATATTTGTGCTGGTTCAGCTGAAGATACAATTGGATTCTATAACTCATTAGGTTGTAGCAATGCAGTTGAGATTAATGAAGAACTTTATTTACAGGATACTAGAGATATTCAAATGGAGTATAAACTTTAGGCACTATATGGGAAATCTTCTAGCCTAATAGTGGATTGACATTCACAGTGAAGTCGGATAACTTTCTTACGTATTGTTGAAGCATATTTATTATTTGATATGTTTGCAACTCCTTTTTGTTGTTTGAATTATATCTTCAAATTATCGAAAGGTGTTACAACTTTAGCATAGCAGGACATAATCTAAAATGCGTAGTATAATTATGAGGTATCTATGATGAAAATTGAAATGATTCGAGATAATAAAAAAAGATATTTAGATTTATTATTATTAGCAGATGAACAAGAGGATATGATTGATTTATATTTAGAACGTGGGGACATGTTTGCTTTGTTCGATGATGATCTCAAGAGTGTTTGTGTTGTAACACAAGAAGAAGACGGCATATATGAGCTTAAAAATATTGCGACATATGAATCCTGTCAAAAGCAGGGTTATGGCAAGGCATTAATAAAATACTTATTTGAGCATTATCAAGATAGATGTAAGATTATGTATGTTGGAACAGGTGATAGTCCCCAAATTATAAGATTTTATGAAAGATGTGGTTTTGAGATATCTCATCGAGTGAAGAATTTTTTTGTGGATCATTATGACAAACCAATGTATGACTGTGGTATACAGCTTGTAGATATGGTCTATCTTAAAAAGATTTTTTAGGACCTTATTATTTATGGTTTATGTATAGGAGGGAAAAAGATGCCTATAGATCAACAATATTTATCAGATTATGAAGCGATTGTGTCACATAGATATGATCAGGGTGCAGACTACTGGACGACGCCGGACAAACGACTCATAAAGGGATCACCATTCTCAACTTTAGACTGTGTCCTCTATCTGCTAGAATTAGGTTTGGAACCCAACGACCCTCTACTTGAAAATTGTGCTGACTTAATATTCAGTACATGGAAAGAAGACGGAAGTTTTAGGTTGTATCCTACGGGTTCTATATACCCATGCCAAACCGCTAACGCTGCCAATGTACTCTGCCATATGGGGTATGCGAGGGATGCTAGAATACAAAAGACTTTCCAACACCTTCTAGATATCCAGTATACCGATGGGGGTTGGCGTTGCAATAAGTTTAGCTATGGGCGAGGACCGGAAACGGAGTATTCAAACCCTTTCCCAACCCTGACTGTCTTGAATGCATTTCGCTTTAGGGATGATTTCAACCAAGAACCGGCCCTTGAGAGGGCTGTGGACTTTTTACTTGAACACTGGACGATTCGGAAACCAATAGGTCCCTGTCACTACGGAATGGGCACCTTGTTCATGCAGGTTGAATATCCCTTCCGCAACTACAATCTTTTTGTTTACGTTTATGTATTATCTTTTTATGACCGTGCAAAAAAAGACAACCGGTTTCTGGAAGCCTTAAAAGCACTGGAATCCAAAATGGTGGATGGTCAAATCGTTGTTGAGCGTATAGTTCCCAAATTGGCCAAGTTTTCTTTCTGTAAAAAAGGTGAGCCAAGTGCACTGGCAACAAGACGCTATCAAGAAATATTAAGAAATCTTAAAAAAGCTTAGTATAATTTGATGCCATCTTTGATAAATGATATAGTAAATAAGAAACATGACCAATCATGTATTTAGTATGTAAGGAGATCAAAAAATGAGACGAAACGAAAAAGAAGTCATAGATATTATTGAGATTGAGAAGATGTTAAAGAAGGCAGACATTTGCAGATTGGGACTTTCTGTTAATAATGAGCCATATGTGGTACCGATGAATTTTGGATATAAGGACAATTGTCTTTATTTACATTCTGCAAAAGAAGGCATGAAGATAGAGATGATGAAAGCCAATCCAAGAGTATGCTTTGAAGTTGAAGTGGATACGGAGTTGGTAGACGGTGGAGAAGTGGCTTGTGAGTGGGGCATGAAGTTCATAAGTGTGATCGGTCATGGACAAGCAAGAATCATAGAAGAACGGACTGAGAAAAAAGAAGCTCTAGATATTCTAATGTCACAGTACTCAAAGAGAACAGATTTTGAATATCAAGATAAGCATTTAGATGCCGTGGCCGTTATTGAGATAAAAATTGATGAATTAAGCTGTAAGAAATCAGGATATTGATGTTAGAAAACTAGTGAGAAATAAAAGGAGAAATGAAAATTGGGGTTTTGGATTTTTATGATGATAACGAATTTGTTAATCCCATTAACAATGGTTGGATTCGGCAAATATTTTATTAAAAACACACCAAAAGAAATAAATATGATTTTCGGGTATAGAACCACCATGTCTATGAAAAACAAGGATACTTGGGCGTTTGCTCACAAGTATTGTGGAAAAATATGGCTGAAACTAGGCTATATATTGCTTGTTGCTAGTGCAATAGCAATGTTCGTTGTAATAGGAAAAGACGAGAATGTTATAGGAAGTTTTGGCGGAATAGTCTGTGGTGTACAAATGATCTTTTTAATTGGAACAATTTTTACGACAGAAAAGGCATTGAGAAAGACATTTGATAAAGATGGTAATAAAATAGATTAAAATATTCGAGATTACGCAATCAATTACAATGGGGGAGATCATGAATATATCATTATTTAAAGCCGGACCATCAGATGCAAAGGTTATATATGAAATGCAAATCAAATCATTTATGCCCTTATTGGATAAATATCAAGACTTCGAAACAAGTCCAGCTAATGAACCAATCAGTATGATTGTGGATCGTATCAATCAATCGTTTACGGATTACTATATTATTAAAGCCGATGCATTAGCGGTTGGTGCTATTCGAGTTGTGAAGAACGAGGATAATCAGTATCGCATTAGCCCTATTTTCATTTTACCGGAGTATCAAGGTAAAGGGATCGCGCAAAGAGTTTTTCATCTGGTTGAAGAAAAATATGAGGATGCAAAAACTTGGGAATTAGATACGATACTACAAGAAAAAGGGAATATCTACTTATATGAGAAACTTGGCTATAAACGCATAGGTGGAACGAAGGAAATAAATGATAAGATGACAATAGTGTTCTATGAGAAGAATATTGATTTAGAATAAGACTTTGAAAGAGGTGGTTACATGGAAAGCGATATTAGTAATATTTGTGGCATTATTTTAGAAGCAGACAATATTATATGGAGGAATCGATTATGTGTGACCATGAACTGGATGAAGGCAAATTAGTACCTTATAAAGAAAAATATGAATTAAAGGGTAACAAACAGCTTATAATTAGGGTACCAGTAGAGACCGATGCCCAAGCTTTAATTGATTATATGAAAACGGTTGATTGTGAGACGCATTTTCTAGCACGAGAACCGGACGAGTTTGATCTCACGTTAGAACAAGAAGCAACATTTATTAGAAACCTTGTAGACGATAAGCATAGTCAGATGTTTGTGGGTGAAGTAGATGGTCAGATTGTAGCCAATTGTTCTGTCGGTATAGTCATGAATAAACGTCGATACTTGCATAGAGCTGCCCTTGGTATAGCGGTTAGAAAAGCTTATTGGGGTATGGGTATTGGCAGATTAATGATGCTAGAATGTATAAAGTGGTGTAAAAACAACGGCGTCGAACAACTCGAATTAGAAGTTGTTACACAAAATGAAAGAGCAGTAACGATGTACCGGAATCTAGGATTTCAGATTCATGGGACAAAGAAGCATGCTCTTAAGTATGGTGATGGTACATATGCGGATGAGTACTTCATGATATTGTTCTTGGACGATATTACGATACCCAAAACCTAAAGCACTAAAAAAGTACCATAGGTTTTTGGGTATGATATATTTACGTAAGGGAGTGAGAATATGAGCGGTGTTGGATTTCCATTTTCATTTATGCCCATAATTGCAATTGTTTTATATGTAGGATTTATGGGGATTGGTCTTTATCTTGCAATTCTATTTGCCAATTTCATGCGAGCTGGAATTAAGGCGTTTAATCTATATATTGAGAAGAACCAATAGGTGACAAAAAGTGCTTAGACAAATGAAAGCAAGGTAGGACAGGAAATAATAGTTTTATTTTAGTACTATTGGTACATGGAGGTGAGAAAAATGAATTTTATTCAAAACTTGCAAAGGTCAATTGACTATATGGAAGAACATATATTAGAACCGATTACATATGAAGATGTTGCAAAGCATGTCTACATGTCAAGCTATCATTTTCATAGAACATTTAGTTTAGTAACTGGTATTACGGCAAATGAGTATATTCGAAATAGAAGGTTGTCTATGGCTGGCCAGGAACTATCTGTATCGGATGCAAAGGTAATTGATATTGCTCTAAAATATGGTTATGATTCGCCTGAAAGTTTTACAAAGGCATTCACTAGATTCCATGTTATTACGCCTAATGTGGCAAGGCGTGCAGGTATGAAATTAAAATCTTTTAATCGCCTTCTAATTAAAATAAAATTGGAAGGTGGTACTATTATGGACTACAGAATCGAAAAACGAGAAGGATTCAAATTATTAACGAAGGTAACAAAGTTTAGAAATGAAATTATTTCAGAAGAGGGAAATACTGAAATTCAGGACTTTTGGAAAGAATGTGGTGACAATGGAACTTTTGAAGATTTAAAACAAAACGCGAGCAATTATGATATTTATGGAGCATGTGCACCAATATCAAAAGAAAGCACACATTTTGATTATGGTATTGGAATGGAATTTAGTGGTGATAATGTACCTGAGGGATATACCCTATGGGAGGTAAAGCCTACTTTATGGGCAGTATTTAAATGTATTGGTGATACGGGGGACTGTATAGGTGCAACATGGGGAAAAATCTTTTCGGAATTCCTTCCCGGTTCAGAGTATAGCATGATGGATGATACTGATTTTGAACTATACTCAGAAGATCTTGATGCAGACTGCTTTTGTGAAATATGGGTTCCTGTTGAGAAAAAGACATATGCATAATTGATAAAATAAGTTCTTTAGCCATGCGCGGTCGCGCTTGGCTAAAGAACATTTGCAGTATATAAGTATGGATAGGTATGATTGTTTGTTGGATCTAATTGGATTTCCAGAGGAGATAGTAAAGCATACTGAGGATATAGTTGCACTTATATAATTTGGAAGCACTGAAAAAAGCACCTTCCATAATTATTAGTTATCAAGTTTATCAAGTAGCTGATTGATTTGTGTAATCTCATCTTCCTGTGTTGAAATAATAGCTTCTGTTAGCTCATAAACTTCAGAGCGAAGTTCAAGCTCTTGTGCTTGCTTGGCCATCATAATGGCACCTTCGTGATGATCAATCATGCTTCTTAAATAAGCTTCATCCTTGTCATCACCTTCGAGAGAAGTCAAGTCAGGCATCATGTTTTGATACTTACTCTCGTAGTTGGAATTCGCATACCATTGGCGCATCCATTCCTGCATCATGCCGATCTCCTGCTCTTGAGCAAAGATAATCGATTCTGCAAGTGACTTAACCTGTGTATTCTGAGATTCAAGCATTAGAAGTGAACTGTCCAAAGCTTCTTGATGATGTGGTATCATCTCGGCTATAAAAACTTCTTCACTGGTAACCTGGGGATGATCCATCATTTCATGTGATGTTGATGTACATGCAGTCAATACAAATACTACCGTTATTATTAAGAATATGTTTTTCATGGTCTTAAACCCTCCTTTGAAGATTGCTTAATTAACGTTAGTTAAACTTATGTATATTTTTATTGAGTCAACTCAAAATCCATAATGAAATTAGAAGTATAATAGTATATTATAACATTTTTTTGAACTATAGTTCAAATTATTTTTGGAACTTTAATAAGTTCAGTCGTTATATCGCATAGTCATGAAAAAATCTTTGGAAAGAGACATTTGCATAACACATTAGTTATTGAGATATTAGACAAAGTAAATTATAAAAGGTGAACAAATGAGGAAAACACTACAGGATGTGGCAAGCTGTTAATAAGAAATTATGGTGTCGGAGACACACGAGGCATATACGATTAATCCTGCATATACAAATGTTTCAGTTGAAGAGAACATACGTCAAGGCGTTCTGGCGTTCAGAGCCTTTTGGTTCGACTTTACGAAGTTTTATACTGCAAAGGAGAGGTCTACGACATATTAAGTAATAAAACTCAGAGGATTAAGGAGACGATGATATGTTTGAATTGGTATTTGTGATGTTTATAGGGGTATTGTTTGTTTATATAGGCTGGAGAATTTGGAAAAAGGAACACATAACGCTTATACACAGTTATCATTATTCAAGGGTTAAAGACAGAGATATAAAACCATATACAACAGCAATAGGTAAAGCGGTTATTATAATGGGAACCGGCATGATATTGACAGCCATAATAGACCATATAACAGAGACCTCATATGGTTGGATTTTCTTTGGAATATTCTTTTTGTGGGGTTTCATTGTGATGCTTATTGCCCAGAAAAAATATAATGGTGGGTTATTTTAATAAAATAGCATTTTGCTGCCTTATCTTTTTATTTCGTACTTAACAATTATTCACTTGGATGGAACGATTAAATATATTTTGTATAAGAAGGGAAAGGTTTATGAGTCGCCTTATTAATATTTGTGAATTCTAGACATAGGGGTATTGGTAGTATTGGAAATGGCACATATTATTTATATGTAAAGCAGGTAAGAAAAGGTAAATAAATAAAAGGGATATTGCATATAAAAATTGGATGCAATAAACTAAAAATATAAAGAAAAAATCGTATTTTTGGATCATACCATTATGGAATATGTATATCGGGGAGGAGAAAAAATGGAGAACACAATAAAACTACCGGAGCCGCAAAAAGAACTTGAGTTTCCTTTGATGAAAGCATTAGAAAAAAGACGAACTATAAGAAAATGGAGCGATTCTCCTATAACGGAACAGGAACTATCAAATCTTCTATGGGCGGCTTGTGGTATTACAAAAAATAAAACCAAAAGCGCTAAAAGTAAAAGAACAGCTCCATCAGCATGTAATTCTCAAGAAATCAGAGTATATACGGTAATGAAGCAGGGCGTATTTTTATATGATGAAGATTGTCATGAATTAAAAATGATCAATTCAATAGATATAAGAGAGCATATTGGTACTCAAAAAATGATGAAGTCTGTGCCAATAGGTCTTGTTTTCGTTGCTGATTTATCAAGAATGAAAGGTCCTTTACTCAAAAATCTAGAAGCACAACGCTTTTGTGCATGGGTTGATACGGGGTATATTAGTCAAAATGTTTATTTATACTGTACGGCCTCAAATTTAGGAACGGCGGTCTTGGCGTTAATTAATAGAGAGAAGCTACATAAGTTAATGGATTTGAAGGAAGAAGAAAAAATTGTATTAACGCAAGTGGTGGGACACTTAGCTGAGTAAATATTGATTTATGCTTAGTTGTTATAGACAATTCAATGGATCCATCAAATATGGTAAATCCTGATAAATTCAATAATCATGTCTTGAAATTTTTAAATCAAACATAAGTGAAGTCAAAAGATAATGTTTATACACTTGCCTAAATATAGCGCTTTAATGTGTCTTCTTTATGCTTAGTGATTAAAAGGAACTTGCTATAGAGTTTACTATTTTGGAGGGAAAAGTATTACACGTTACTATCTTCAGGAGAAATACAATGATTAACATACAAAAAACCACAATAATTCTATCTGTAATAATAATTATTCTCTCGACCATAGCTTCTATAGGAGGTATTTTTTTAGACGGTCTTTATCAAGACAATGATTTTATAAATAGAGTATGGTTGGGCAATGATATCATAACTTTAGTACTAGCTATTCCTTTGATGATAGTAGCATTAATACATACAGTTAAAGGATCTTTTAAGGCACAATTCATTTGGTTGGGTACACTTTGGTATATGATTTACAATTATCTTTTTTACTCGTTTGGAGCGGCTTTTAATAAGTTTTTTCTTTTGCATATTTTCATATTCATTTTTTCCACATACGCATTTATCCTTGCTTTAACGAGTCTTAATTTAGTATGGTTAAAATCTAAACTTATCGATAACGTAAAAATTCCTTTTAAAAGAATTTCTGCATTTTTATTGCTTTTTGGAGTATTCATTGGAGGAATGTGGATAACTATGTCCATAAACTATGTTTTTTCAGGAAAAGTTCCTGATGGCATAACTCAGTCAGGACATTCATCAGCAGTGGTTTTTGCAACAGACTTAGCTTTTTTAGTTTCATTATTGATTGTAGGAGGTTTACTACTCTGGCGAAAAAATATTTGGGGTTATACTATTTCATGTTTCATGATGATAAAATGTGTTCTTTACCCATTGGTTTTAGCTTTAGGAGGTTTGCTAGCATATCAAGAAACCAGACAATATGATCCACTTACGCCTGGTTATATTATTTTGGGGATAGGTTGCTTTATTTGTTTGTTGAATTTATTAAATGGCATAGAGGTTTAGGCAGTATTGGAAATGGTATTATTGATCTGTCTGATTTTATGTCTTTTATGCACCTAAGAAGCAATTGCTAATTAAAAAAAATAACTAAATCGAGGAGATGAAAAATGGTCAATGAAAAATTACTAAATGATTTACTGAATAAAATGGTTGACAATAAAAGAATTTTTAGTGTTGTATTGTGCGTTGAAAATGGCGACAGAAGTTTCTCATGGACAGGGGCCGCCGGTAATATGGATAAAGATAGCAGGTTCTTTATTGCAAGTGTTACTAAACTTTATGTAACAGCGGTAGTGATGCAACTTATTGAGGAGAATCGTATAGAACTAAAGGATAAAATCTCAAAATATTTAACGGATGATTTTTGTGAACGACTTCATGTCATAAATGGTGTTGATTATTCTGATGATATTACTATTGCTCATTTAATTTCTAATACATCGGGGTTGCCGGACTACTTTTTTCATAAGCAAGAAAATGGTAGAACCGCTGCTGATAATCTGATGGAGGGGAATGATGGCTCCTGGTATTTGGATAAAACAATTGGTTTAATAAAGAGTCTTAAGCCCAATTTCAAGCCAGGGGCTAAGAGAAAAGCATCTTATTCTGATTCGAACTATCAACTCCTTGGCAGAATTATAGAGAATGTAACAGGGAAAAAAATTAGTGAAGTTTTTCATGACTATATATTTTCTAAATTGGATTTGCCTAACACTTATGCATACAGTGATATTAATGATCATACACCCGTACCTTTCTACTATAAATCCCAACAACTATGGCTACCTCAGTACATAGCATCGGTAACAGTCGAAGGGGGGATAGTTTCAACCGCTGATGAGGTCATGATATTTTTAAAAGAATTTTTCAATGGGCGATTCTTTCCAAAGAAAAGAATCAATGACTTAAAGAAGTGGAATTTTATTTTGCCACCGCCGGGATTGTTTCAATTTGGAATAGGTTTAGAAAAACTATGGATACCAAGAATTGTCGCACCATTGAAGCCAATTAAAGAGATTGTAGGCTTTTGGGGACAAACGGGCTCTTTTGCCTTTTATAATCCCCAGACAGATTTATACTTCTGTGGTACCACTAATCAGATAAATGGAAAAGGGCATAGCTTAGCTAGTAATGCTATGATGAAAATAATCAAATCTGTATTGTAAGCATCTATTTAGAAGTAAGTACCTTGCAGAGTATATGCATAGTTATGAATGAACTTAGATATTTGCGTAGTGCTTCTTTAGGTATTGCGTTAGTGGGGTATGGATTGGAGAGAATATATGGAAAATTATAGACTGATTGAGCCATGTGGTTCATTTGAAAAAGAATTTGAAAGGATGGCAAATGATTTTAAAGAGCATGGAGAGCTGGACTATCCAAAGTATTATTATGGGAATTTTGATGAGTTTTTAAATGAGATCAAGATACTAAAGAGTGGAATTAATCTACCAGAAGGATATGTAGCTACTGTAACATATTGGATGGTTAATTCGAATAATGAAATATTAGGGAGTATTCGATATAGAGAAAAATTAAATGAAGACACTAAGATTAATGGCGGGCATATAGGATATGATATTTCACCTTCAAAAAGAAAGCTAGGATATGGTAAAATAATGTTAAAACTACTTTTAGAAAAGTTAAAAGAAGAAAAAGTAAGCAACATTTTATTAACTGTAGTACAAGATAATTTAGCTTCGATAAAAATAATCGAGAGCAATGGTGGTGTGTTAAGAGATACCGTGTTTTCCTCGTCGTCCAAAGAATACATGAAAAGATATTGGATCTGTTTATAACACTCAGAACATAAGATAAAATATTCACAGACTCTTAGATGATTTTGTATAATCTGATTATGAAATCACAAATTGACAGTCTGTATATGCCAAGTGGGAATGTCATTCTAGTGTTGGAGATTGTACGTGCTACATTGATTGTGATGTCAATATTGCCAATTATCTTATCTTTGGAGTTACCGGTTAAGAAGGCCATGATTTTGAGTGGGTTATCCCTATTTGTTTTGGGAGGTTTATTGCTTATGTTGCAGCAGATTGGTAGTTTACCTATAGTTTTGATTATTACCTCAAGTGTAGAGATGTTTTTTCAGTTTTTTCTTACGGCTGTTGTGACGACATTAGCCTTGCACTATGGTGATAAAGAAATCTGCAGTGAGTATGATTTTTCATAGAAGCGGTATCTAATATTTTCTGAAGATTGTTCCTCATACCAGATTGTGCCATAATATAAGAATAATAAAAATACGACTTTCAATTGGGAGGTTAGAGAATGAAAACCATTGGATTAATTGGTGGTATGAGCTGGGAGTCTTCAGCAGAGTACTATCGTATCATCAATCAACGTGTTAAACACAATCTTGGAGATCTACATTCATGTAAGTGCATCATGTATTCTGTCGATTTTGGTGAGATTGAAGCATTACAGCATAAAGGTGAATGGGAGAAATTAACCCATATGATGATTGATGTTGCTAAGAATCTGGAAAAAGCGGGCGCAGAATTAATTGTCATATGTACGAATACGATGCATATGATGGCCGATGAGGTTCAATCCAATATCGGTATTCCTTTATTACATATTGCCGATGCTGCGGCTGAGGAAATCACAGTAAAAAAGCTGAAAAAGGTAGGGCTTTTAGGTACCAGATTCACCATGGCGCAGAATTTTTATAAAGGCAGAATACAAGAGAATTATGGCGTAGAAGTTATTGTTCCAACGGAGGAAGAGCAAACGATCATACATGATGTCATCTATAATGAACTGGTTCAAGGTATTATAAAAATTGAGTCAAAAAAAGAATATATAAAAATCATACAAGGACTTGTTAGCCGAGGCGCAGAGGGCATCATTCTTGGTTGTACAGAAATTCCAATGTTGATTAAGAAAGAAGATATTGAGGTGGAACTCTTTGATACGACAGCGATACATGCGGCATTTGCTGTTGATTTTGCTCTTAGTGAGTAATAGGCAACTATTGAGTCAGGAGATTTATGAGATGAAGATGTGTTTTTAAACATAATTACGTTTTCTAGCTGGAGGAAGATAAGCTATGATATTACATCATATTTGTATACAAACAGATCGTTATGATGAATCTATAAAATTTTACAAAGAGATATTAGGATTTGAGATGGTTAAGGAAACCAAGGGTTTTCATGGAAGATATTTTAACTCATGGATTAAGCGAGA
>PGZV01000026.1:54237-79675 GCA_002841495.1 Firmicutes bacterium HGW-Firmicutes-2
ACATTAGGTTATAACACATTCATTAGAAAAAAAGATCAGGATATATATGAGGTAGAAGGTGGCAAGTTGTTTAAGATTCTAGCGCCTGAAGGGACGATCATTGAAGTCAGAGACCAAAAGAATATATGATTATATGTGTTGCTTTTAGATATCATACTATCAAAGGAGAAGGTTAGAATATGGAAAAATTAATTGAACTTAATCCCGACAACATTTCAGAAGAACATATTTGCTGTGCTTTTTCGGATAAGAAATGTAGTGAAAGTTATGAACTAAAAAAAGAATGGTTAAAAAAAGAATTCGATCATGGTTATGTTTTTCGTAGAATAGATGCTAGAGCAAAAGTCTTTATTGAATACGGACCGGCTGAAAAGGCATGGGTTCCTGTAGATGCCCCCAATTATCTTATGGTCAACTGTTTTTGGGTTTCCGGTAAATATAAAGGAAGTGGATATGGAAAAGCATTATTAGAAACGGCTATTGAAGACGCAAAAAATCAAGGGAAGTCAGGGTTGGTAACGGTCGTTGGGACTAAGAAATATCATTTTATGAGTGATACAAAATGGCTTTTAAAACAAGGATTTGTAGATTGTCAGAGCATATCATCCGGGTTTAGCCTTTTAGTGTATAAAATAGAGCCTGATGCTCAAATACCCAAGTTCAAAGAATCGGTTATAAGCGGCGAATGCCCTGATAAAGAAGGTATTGTTGTATATTTTTCAAACAGATGCCCATATGCAGAATTTCACGCAAAAACTTCTTTGATTGAATCAGCGACTAAAAGAAATCTACCCTATAAGCTGATTAAATTGGAAACAATGGAACAGGCCCAATCAAGTCCAAGCCCTGGAACTATTTTCAGTTTATTTTACAATGGAAAGTTTATGACAACAGACATAAGTATTTGTATGGATAGCCGTTTTGACAAGTTAGGAGTGAGAAAATGAAAATATCATTTTATGGGTATAATACCTTCTTAGTCAAATCCGAAGATATAAAAATACTTATTGACCCTGGCGGGGGATTTTATCTTTTTAAAGGTTGGCTAAAAAGCTTACTCCCGGAAGCAGAATGGTCTGATATAACGCATATATTTGTAACACATGGCGATCCGGATCATTATTGGCATGTTGATAGGATAGCCGAAAAATCTGGCGCACCGGTAATATGCAATAAAACAATGGTACAAGAAACAAACGAAAAACGCTTGCTATTAGGACCTAGAGATAGAGGACTTACCTTCACAACTGAAATTAAGAATCTTCATACCATTGCTCCTTATGAAACGATAGATGTAGGTAAGATTGAAGTAACTGGAATAAAGACCGCTCATGGACCCTTAACCATGAAGTTGGGACCGTTTTCAAAAACGGTGAAGCCGGGACCAAATGAAAGAATCGGGTGGGGTTCTATCGGCTTTGAAATTCGTATGAGTAAAAAAGTGTTGGTCAATTTAGGCGATACGCTGATTCATAGAGATGAATGGAAGACAATGAATTCTCCGGATGTATTAATGATCCCTATAGGTGGTAGAAGCGTACATAATACAATGGATGAAAATGAAGCATTAGAAGCGGTTAAAATGATTAAACCAAGACTTGTTATTCCGTGCCACTATAACTGCGCGGGTTTACATAGAAAGAATGCGAATCCTGCTGACGATAAGTACTTTCACGATGAGGTGAAAAAGCTGGGGATTGATTGTATCATTTTAGGTATAAATGACTCAGTTGAGCTATGAGAGAATCCAGTAATAGCAAGTTATATATAAGGAGACAACAATATGAAACTAGTCGTGCTAGTAGATAATAACACCTACATTGATCAATATTATTATGGTGAACCTGGCGTTTCATATTATATTGAAGATGAGGATACGAAGTTGCTATGGGATGTAGGATACTCAGATTTGTTCCTAAGAAATGCTAATGCAATGGGTATAGACTTAGAGAACCTAGATGCCATTGTTATTTCGCATGGTCATGACGACCATACAAGAGGTTTAAAATACTATTTTGATAAAAGTCACAAAAAAGATATTACAGTTATTGCCCATCCGGATGCTTTTAAAGATAAAGTTGAAGCTCATTTGAAAATTAGTTCTCCAATTCTAGAAGTAGAATTAAAAGAAAAGTGTCATTTAGTTCTTTCGAAGGAACCTATTAAAGTCAGCACAAATATAACTTTTCTGGGAGAAATTCCACAATTAAACAATTTTGAGAACAGAAAAGCGATTGGCCAACAGATTTCTGATGGCACTTCCAGTGATGATTATCTAATGGATGATTCAGCACTAGTTTATAAGAGCGAAAAGGGCATTTATATTATTACAGGATGTTCCCATAGCGGGATATGTAATATTATTGAATATGCAAAGCAAGTGAGTAAAGACAATAGAGTATTAGGTATAATCGGAGGCTTCCATTTGTTCGAAGTCACTGAACACGTTCATAAGACAATTGATTTTCTAAAGCAGAATCATTTGAAGGAGATATATGCTTCTCATTGTACTTCTTTTGCTGTAAGAGCAGAAATATATAAAGTTCTTCCTATTAAGGAAGTTGGGGTAGGTCTGGAAGTGAATTGGTAAGACATAAGTGGTAAAAGCGTATTTCGATTGAGGAGGAAGCTTAATGAAATTAGATGGATTCGGAATATTCGTAAAAGATATGCCAACGATGGTTCAATTTTACCGTGATGTTTTGGGATTTGATATTAAAGAAGATGGTAATGCTTCTAATGTATATTTAGAAAAAGATGGAACGCTATTTTTATTGTATCGAAGAACAGATTTTGAATTAATGACAAATAGAAAATACAACTATGCTAGTGGTATAATCGGACATTATGAGATTGCATTAAGTGTTGAAAATTATGCAGCGGTCGATAAGGCTTACGATGAAGTGGTTTCAAAGGGCGCGATAGGAATACTTCAACCAACTACTGAACCATGGGGACAACGTACTTGTTATATTGCTGATCCCGAAGGAAACTTAATAGAGATTCATTGTCTAAGCAACCATCATCAAAACGAGGGGGAAAATATGGACAATAATATAGGCATAGTATTTATACATGGAGCAGGTTTGAACAGCTCAATCTGGGACGATTTAATTAAAGACATTAATAACCCAACATTGGCAATTGAATATCCAAACAAAAACTTAGATGCAAAGGCAATTGACAAATTAACATTTGATCATTATGTAGAGGCTACAATCAACCAAATCAAAAATTGGAAACAAGAGCATTTTATAATAGTAGCACACTCCATAGGTGCTTTCGTTGGTCTAAAAGTTGCAAATCATTTTAAAAATGAGGTGAAAGGTTTTGTTGCTTTAGGTTCGGTTGTTCCAACAAATGGTAATTCATTTATTTCATCATTACAGTTTCCGCAGAAGTTCATAATGCCAATGATCTTAAGGTTGTTTGGTACAAAGCCACCCCAAAAGGTAATAGAAAGTGAACTTTGTAATGACTTGACCGTTGAACAAACTACAAAAATCGTGAATGAATTTACGCCGGAGTCAAAAGCACTTTATGTAACAAGAATCAATTTTAGCTTACCTGATACCATTCGACTTTATGTTAAGCTGAATAAAGATCAATCAATACCGATTACCTTACAAGATAAAATGGCCAAGAACCTAAAAGCAAATAAAATCATTACGATTGACAGCGGACATTTACCAATGATCAGTAAAGCAAAAGAATTAGAAGCGGTTTTATCTGATTTTATAAACATTATATTATAACTTATTTAGTCACAATAAAACGGAGGAAGTATTCAATGAGAGAACTTTATATTAAGCAAAAGGTATTTAAAATTACAGACCATTATCCAGTTATGGATCAGTATGGTGACCTTGTTTATCAAGTGGATCAAGACTTCAAACTTATTGGAAATAAAGTTCGTGTGAGTAACGCAGAAGGTGTAGAAATTTTTGTTGTAGACAAAGAGATCTTAACGTTCCTACCACGGTATCAGATATCATTTGCTAATGGACAACGCGTGACAATCAAAAGCAGATTTACACTTTTTGCAAAGCAAATAGATGTGGAGTCAGAAGGCTTGAATCTGTTTCTTCAAGGGAGTTTTTTTGATTATGATTTTGAAGTATATCAAGGAGATAGAGTTATAGGAAGCATTTCAAAACGCTTTATGACCTTTGGTGATACGTATGAACTTAAGATTTATGACGAGAGTTTAGAGGTGTATGTATTAGCTTTGATGATAGCTGTCGATTGTATAAAAGACTCTCAAGAGAAGAACTGAACACGTTCTAACGTTAGATATTGATTCTAACGTTAGAACGTGTTAGAATCAATATATGGAGGTGTTTATATGTATATTGAATCTGAACAAGTTGAATTAAAAAGAGAATACAATAGAGACATTATAAAAGAAATCATAGCTTTTTTAAATACAAAGGGTGGTCATATTTATATTGGAATTGGAGATAATGGTGATGTTTTAGGTGTTGATGACATTGACAAAGTCATGAATCAGTTATCAGGCGCAATTCATGACAGTATTCGTCCTGACGCAAAAATATTCATTGGTATTGAAATTATAGAGCAAGATGTCATCTGCATAAATGTTAAGGAAGGAAGCGTAAAACCTTACTATATTCAAGGTAAAGGATTGAGACCTGAAGGTGTTTATGTACGATTAGGCAGTGCTTCAGTACCTTCGTCAGAAGCTGGTATAAAGCAAATGCTCATAGCAGCCACAAATGTCAGCTTTGAATTGATGCCATGTTCGAATCAAGAGCTGATATTTAGTACTGCCCAAAAAGTGTTTAGTGAGAATCAACTCACGTTTGGCGCATCAGATTATAGAAAATTAAACATAGTCGATGAAAATAATCGATATACCAATATTGGAATGATTATATCGGATCAATGCGAACACTCGATTAAAGTTGCAGTCTTTGGAGAAGAAGATGAATTTGAGTTTATTGATCGTCGTGAATTTAAAGGATCAGTATTTAGTGTATTAAAAGATACTTTGCAATATTTGGATTTGAATAATCATTTGCATTCAGAGATTATAGAATATCAACGGATTGAACAAAATGACTACAACAAAGAAGTAATTAGAGAAGGATTACTTAATGCAATTATCCATAGAGATTATTCTTTTAGTGGCTCAATATTAATTAGTATCTATAGAAATCGTATGGAGATTACATCACTAGGCGGTTTGGTTTACGGTCTGAGTTTCAATGATATTGGAGCAGGAATCTCACAATCAAGGAATGCAGGACTTGCAAGTATTTTTTATCGTCTAAAATATATTGAAGCCTATGGAACTGGAATTAGAAAAATTCGTCGTGAGTTCAAAGAATTCGAATTGTCGGAGTTGATAGAAGTAACAGACAATACATTTAAGTTAATATTATGGAATAAGAATATGCCCAAAAGAAAAGGAGCATTAGAAGAAAATGAAGCTAGAGAAGAAATTGGTTCGTATCTAGCGGTCAATGGTGAAGAAATGGAAATTCTTCGATTACTAGAAGAAAAGCCAACAATTACTAGAGTCGATGTTCAAAAACAGTTAAAGATTGGTCAGACTAAAGCAGGATTACTATTGACGCAATTGTTACAAAAAGCCATTCTAGTTCGGGAAGGTAAGGGCAAGCAAACTGTTTATCGTATTAGAAAGAGTTAAATTATTGATTTTATAGATGTATATCAGTATATGAGTGGGATCATATAAAAAGCAAGGAGTTGGGGAAATTTGTTAATAAAAGCAATTAATGATTTATATGGGATTTGCAGACTTGATACGAATCAACCAGTACCGGGTTGGGCAAATAATAGCAGGTTTTATTCAATAACAAGAACCTTTGAAGAACTATCAATAGTATGTTCTCAAGAAAGCATTCCGGATGATGTGATATGTGAAAAGGATTGGAGGATGCTAAAAGTAGAAGGTCCACTGGATTTTTCACTGATTGGCATTCTTTCTTCAATTAGTACAGTATTAGCACAAAGTAGAATAAGCATATTTGCAATTTCTACCTTCGATACGGACTATATTCTTCTCAAAAATAAAGATTTTGACAATGCAATAAAAGCATTAAGAAATAATGGATATGAAATCGCCTAAAAAATCATAACTTGGAGAATTTTAAATTAGAAGAACTATAAAATAGAAGCTGAATCCAATATACCACGAGAGGAAAAGTGATGACAGAGACGAAATTATTAGATAACACATTAGGACGCATTGATGAGACGGGAACAGGAAAGGCCTATGAATATTTGAAGGCACATCTGAATAAGGATGAAGATTGGTCCAGTCAAGTATATAATTTCTTATACTGTCTGGCAGCTACATCTGACTTGCCTGATGAAGCTCTAACATGGTTGGAAGAAGCCATCATTGAGAAGGGTCTGTGGTACCGGGCGGAGGTTTTTGAAGATGAAGATCTTGATCATATAAGAAATGAAGAACGATTCCAGCTGTGTGAAAAGACATCAAAGAAGAGATATGAAGATGCTTTGAAAGAAGCATCAACAGAGTTCACTTTGAAAGAGCGCTTAGAAGACAATCTGCTTGTTGTATTACATGGAAATCAACAAAATAATGATATCAGTCGTGCGTTTTGGGGGGATATATCTATAGAAGATTATCAGGTTGAATACCTTCAATCAAAAGAGCTAGATTCATATAATTTGTATAGATGGAATGATGATGGGAATGGTCCCAAGCAACTGTCAAGCGCGATGAAGAAGACGGAGGATTTAGGGTTTGATAGTAAGGTGTTAGCTGGATTTTCAGCAGGTTGCAATACAATATTAAGAGCTATAGTTGAAGAGAAGATTGTACCTGATAAATTATTATTATTTTCACCCTGGATACCGGTAATTGAAGGGTCGATGACACAGATTATTGAGTATCTTAAGGAATCTTCAGTGGAGGTCATGATTGTTTGTGGGGAACTAGATGAAGACTGTTTACCACTTTGTAAGTTATTCGAAGAAAAGGCAAACGAATTAGGCTATGAATGTACAATCAGATATATTCAGGGCCTGGGTCATGAGTATCCGGAAGACCTTTCGACCTATACTGGGGCGTACTTATAGATTGTATTATTAAATTATCTTTTGTAAGGAGGTTGTGTATGACGTATGAGGATATAAAAGCGGATATGATAGACAGAATAATGGCGCTACAAGATGATCAGGGATGTTGGTTTGATTTAATAGAAGGTGACAAGTACTATGACGAACTTCAATGGCATCATTATGTACCTAAATACAAATCAACGCTATGGACATTAATCCTCTTAGCAGACTTAGAAGTTGATCCTAAAACCCCTGAGCTAATTCAACCACTTGAGATTGTTACACAACAGTTCTTGAATCAAGAACATGGGATATTTACAATTGGTAAGAGCCACTTTCCTATTCCTTGCTTAAACGGTAATATGCTGTATCTACATCATTATCTTCAATCGGATAGCGACACTATGATGAACCGTGTCGTTGACTTTTTCTGGGAATATCAACGATTTGATGATGGGGACTTTATAACACCCAAAGAATTTCCTTATCATAAAAACCAAAGCTGTTACGGAAAACACACGTGTTATTGGGGTGTTGTGAAGCTTTTTAAAGGTCTATCTTTTATACCGGTTGAAAAGCGATCAGATAAAGCAAAGATGTTGCTACAGCGCTGTATTGATTTTGTTCTTAAGCATGAAGTGTGTTATAGCTCCCATAGTCCTTCAGAGTTTTTGCATCCAAAAATCAGTCAATTAACTTTTCCCAACATGTACCGTGGGGATTTTCTGGAAATATTATGGTTGCTAAAAAGGGAGCATGTGTCCGTGCCACAGATGCAAAGGGCCATAGAGTTGTTAAAAGAAAAGATGGACCAAGACGGTACTTTTCCACTAGAAAGCCCAATAGGTAATCTGGCAATCCCTATTGGTAAAGGCGAAAGAGGGCGTACCTTGGTTACCCATAGAGCCAGAATGGTTTTAGAAAAAACCTTTTGAAAAAATTGTGATTAAAACTATAAATACAAAAATTAATTATCATGGAGGATTATTATGGCGATGTTATGGTGTACATTACATGTAAAAAACTTAGACGCATCTATCAAGTTCTACGAAACGTTTGTAGGACTATCTGTGAACAGACGGTTCGAGTCACGACCGGGTATTGAGATTGCTTTTTTGGGTGATGGAGAAACCCAACTAGAACTAATAGATGCTGGAGACGGGGATACATTTCCGGTTAGTGATCAGATATCTATTGGCTTTTCAGTAGATTCAGTGGAGGATAAGATTAAGCAGTTGAAGGAAGCAGGGATTGAGATATATAAAGAACCTGTGCAACCTAACCCTCATATACGATTCTTCTATATAAAAGATCCAAATGGCATTAGTATTCAATTTGCACAGCAAATGTAATCGGTTTCAGATTTCTTAGAGGCCAAATCATAATTTTCTAAAATAAAGAACTCTAATCGACCATTATTACTAAATAACTTTATAATAAAATATATAACTGTTATAATTGGTTTAAGGTTCAAAACTTAGTTTTGTCCCTTTTACCATAATTAGATGATCACAATTAAGAAAGGAGATATCTATGTTAAGCGAAAAACTGTTAGCTGAATTAAATTTACAAATGAAGTACGAGTTCTATTCATCACATTTATACTTAGCCTATGCAGGATATGCATATAAAGAAGATTTAGAAGGATTTGCAAACTTTTTCATCGTTCAGGCTGAAGAAGAAAAGTTTCATGCCATGAAGTTCTTTAATTATATACAAGAAATGGATGGCATTATTGATTTTGATGCCTTAGAAAAGCCAAATGTTGATTTTAGTAATATTACAGAATTAATGGTTGCATCACTTGAACATGAGAAATTTGTAACTTCAAGAATTTACACACTCATGGACATAGCCACAGAAGAAAAAGAATATGCAACAATTAGCTTCTTAAAATGGTTTATTGATGAACAGGTTGAAGAAGAAGCTACCTTCAAAAATCTCATCAGTAAACTCAAGAGAGCTAAAGATAATCCAGTGTTGTTATATGATATGGATGCCGAAATGAGCACTCGTGTCTTTATACCACCAACTAAATAAGCACTTCAATAGTAAAAGCCTAACAGCGAGAATAAATCGCTGCTAGGCTTTTATTTTTCTCTAGGAAAGTCATACTCTAGTATTCAGCCTTGAAGTATGGCAGAATACGTCAAAGACCTTTCCTGTCGAACCATTCAGAAATATGAGCAGAGCTCATAACGAAGCGAAGCTTCTTTTCTTGTTGCAGACAATAAAACCGTATTTTCGGATATTGGTTGGCTTCCATATTATATATAATTAAAAAGTAGTTTAACAGAATCTAAAAAGAGATCTAAAAGGAGGATGTAGTCGTGAAAAAATTATTAGTTGTATTGTTGGTGCTATCAATGATGGTAGCCGTGGTCGGATGTGGGAAAGAAGAGGATCCGGTAGTTGAGAATCCTGATTCATCGGCTGTAGAAGTAACACCGGAAGTCGAACAGAGAAAAGATCTAAAACTTACAATCTATGCAGGTCTACAAGAAGACCATGCGAATCTGGCAGCCAAAGAGTTTGAAAAAGCAACAGGTGTAAAAACTGAAATGGTTCGTATGAGTGGCGGGGAAATCTTTGCCAGAATAAAAGCAGAAAAAGAAAATCCATCAGCAAGTGTATGGTATGGTGGTGGTTCATTGACTTTTATCGCAGCTAAGAATGAAGGATTACTTGAAAACTATGTTTCTCCTGTTGCATCTAAGATATCACCTCAATTTAAAGATGCTGATGGTGCATGGACAGGTATTTATGTAGGGTATCTGGGTATAGAAGGCAATAAAAAATGGTTAGAAGATAATAATCTTGAGTTACCAAAAACATGGGATGACTTACTTAAGCCTGAATTTAAAGGCAATATTGTAATAGCACACCCTGCATCATCAAGTACAGCTTATAATTTCCTTGCAACGATTCTTCAAGTCAAAGGTGAAGAAGCCGGTTTCGAGTATTTACAAAAATTCAATGAGCAAGTAAGCCAATATACAAAATCAGGAAGTGCACCGGGGCGTATGGCTGGAACTGGGGAAACCCCAATAGCTATAGGTTTTTTACATGATGCCATCAAATACCAAGAAGAAGGTTATGTTGATCTGATTTTTACAACAGCTGAAGAAGGAACAGGATATGAAGTTGGTGCTGTAGGAATTATTAAAGGTGGACCGGACCAAGAAGCAGCTCAAATGTTTGTAGATTGGTGTTTGTCAAAAGAAGTTCAAGAAATGGGTAAAACAGTTGGATCATTCCAATTCTTGACACATGAAGATGCACTTCCACCTGACCAAGCAATCGTTCTTAAAGATACCAAATTAATTGAGTACGATGAAGTATGGGCGGGCGACAATAGAGAATTATTCCTTGAAAAATTCATGGAATTAACAAAAACAACACCACCAACGGATTAAAATATAATTTGTATATACCCTATAGAAGAAGTACTCGGAAGGTGAGTACTTCTTCTAAAAAGTAAAAACCCATTGTGAAGGAGGCATTTATGGCTTCAAAAAAAGCACACAAAGATAGGAATATGAGGGATCTAAGAATTGGTTCTAACATTGCTATTATGAGAAAAGTTTTACTGGATCCTATATTATTTGGAACAATACTTTTGGTACTTGCTATTGTTACTATGTTTATTGTCTTTCCCATAGCCAATATATTAAAGGAAAGCTTTATTTACAAAGGTGCGATTTCTTTACATCATTATACGGAAATATTTCGATTGTCCTATAACAAAGAAATTATTTTAAATACATTTAAACTCGGAATCACCGTGAGTATTCTATCAACAATTATTGGGTTTGGTTTTGCTTATGCATCAGCATATGTTAAAGTGAAATACAAAAAGCTGATGAATGCCATTGCAATCTTACCAATCATATCACCACCTTTTGTAATTAGTTTGTCGGCTATCTTATTATTTGGTCGAGTGGGACTTATCTCTAAAGGCCTCTTTGGTATTCAGAATGCGAATATCTATGGTTTTAGAGGGCTTGTTTTAGTTCAGGTATTAACCTTTTTCCCTGTTGCCTTTTTAGTCATGGTCGGATTGCTTCAACAAATCGACCCATCTGTTGAAGAGGCAGCAAGAGACCTAGGTGCTTCAAGGTGGAAAGTATTTACGACAATTACAGTGCCACTCATGGCGCCAGGTATTGCCAATGCAGGGCTCTTGGTATTTATCCAATCTGTTGCTGACTTTGGTAACCCAATGGTTATAGGTGGCAACTTTACAACGATGGCGGTTCAAATCTATATGCAAGGTATTGGCAGTCTGGATATGAGTGGCGCAACAGCTCTTGCCATTTTGCTACTTCTTGTATCGGTGTCAGCGTTTATAGTTCAAAAGTTCTATCTGGGGAAAAAATCCTATATTACAGTAACTGGTAAAGTATCCAGACAAAGGGAACTTATAGAAGAAAAAAATATTGTTCAACCTTTAAGTTTTCTTATTCTTTTGACTTCTTCTTTTGTAGGACTGATGTATATACTCATTCCGATTGGCGCGTTTGTCAAAATATGGGGCGTTAACAATACCTTTACCCTTGATCATTTTAAGTATGTCATTAGTATTGGTATCAAACCCATTGTGGACACGACCTCACTTGCATTAATTGCAACACCGATTACCGGTATTTTATCTATGGTCATAGCCTTTTTATTGATCAGGCGAAAGTTTATTGGGAAAGCTTATTTGGACTTTACAACAATGCTTTCCATTGCAATTCCCGGAACAGTAGTAGGACTTGGTTATGTTCTTACATACAATAAGGCACCTCTTATATTAACAGGAACGGGAACCATATTAATCATAGCTTTTGTAATGCGATCCATGCCGGTTGGTATTCGGTCCGGAATGGCATCCTTACAACAAATAGACCCATCTATAGAAGAAGCGGCGAGTGTACTTGGAGCTTCAAGTAAAAAAGTCTTTACATCCATCACATTACCTATGATCAAGCCGGCATTTTTTAGTGGCTTGGTATATGCCTTCTCAAGAAGTATGACCTTAGTAAGTACGATTATATTCTTAGTATCAGCCAAATATAGTCTACTAACGGTTACGACCATGAGTCAGATTGATCAAGGGCGTATCGGTGTTGCAAGTGTTTACTCCACAATACTTATTGTTATAGTAGGTAGTATTATATTACTTATGAAATTTGCATTATCAAAAATGGGCGTAAGTGCTGATGAGATTGAACTTTAGACAAGGAGAAAAAGATGAAAAAAGGGATTATCATAAAGAACCTAACAAAAATATTTTTAATTAATAATAACTCAAAGATTGTTGCAGTAGATAATGTGAATCTGGAAGTTGAACCGGGAGAATTCGTTACCTTACTTGGTCCTTCAGGGTGTGGCAAAACCACACTGCTTCGCATGGTGGCCGGATTTGAAACGCTTACAGATGGAGAAATCTATATCGGAGAAGAAAACGTAGCAAGTCTGACACCGGACAAAAGAGACACAGCTATGGTTTTTCAGAACTATGCACTTTTTCCCCATATGAATGTATATGACAATATTGCCTATGGTTTAAAGATACAAAAAGTATCAAAACCAGAAATCAAACGTCGCGTTCAAAAAATCTTAGATCTTATGAAAATGAATGATTTCTCAAATAGAGTACCTTCTCAAATGTCAGGTGGACAACAACAACGTGTGTCGCTAGCAAGAGCCTTGGTCATGGAACCGGGCGTACTGCTCTTTGATGAACCTTTATCAAATCTAGACGCAAAATTAAGGATTCATATGCGAGAAGAGATTCGTAAGATCCAAAAAGAAGTGGGTATCACCTCCTTATATGTTACTCATGATCAATCAGAGGCAATGGGACTATCCGATAAAATCGTGATTATGAAAGACGGTGTTATTCAGCAAATAGGCAGTCCAAGGGAAGTCTATCAAAAGCCTGAAAATGCTTTTGTTGCAGCTTTCATAGGAAAAGCAAATACCATCTCCGGCACTGTTTTAGCAAAAGATGGGAAGACCTACACCATTGATATTGATGGAAAACCTCATGTTATATCGAGTAAAAAAGAATATGAAGTCGGTAGGGAAGTGGAAATGATTATAAGACCTGAAAGTATTATTGTAGGAAAAGAAGGCTATCATACAGAAGTCGTTAAAAGTATTTTTATGGGTGAAAACCATGAATATGAAGTGCGTTGGAAAGGGCAAGTCCTTCAAATCAGTGAACCCAATCCTTATAGTAAACGTACTTACGAAGTTGGAGAAGAAATGTCCATTGATTTTGATGAGACGGCTTTGCACATGATATAAGCCTTAAGACATTGTTTAATTATAGAGCATGAGGTATATTGTATATATATAGCAAGTATGCTTGGAGGAAGAAAACATGTGGTATCGTAGTCGTATTGTACTTTTTTATATTGTCGTCTTTTGTTTTATGCTGTCAGGGTGCTCAACGTTAGAGGAGGATGAGGAGGATCACAAGTTGGTGATCTATTCACCCCACCCTCTGGAATTTATTGATCCGATTGTGGGTGAATTTGAGAGCGAGTCAGGTATCGAAGTGGAAGTCATTACAGCAGGTACCGGAGAACTTCTGGCCAGGATTGAATCAGAAGAAGAAGCACCTGTTGGTGATGTTTTATGGGGCGGTTCCCTTGCAACGCTAGATAGTAAAAAATATCTTTTTGAACCTTTTCAGTCGGAAAACGAAGATCATGCAATCTATAAAAATGTAGATGGCTATATTACCAGATTTACAGCTGTACCCAGTGTCATCATGGTAAATACCAATCTAATAGGGGATATTAAGATAGAAGGGTATGGAGATCTTCTAAACACCAAGTTAAAAGGCAAGATCGCAAATGCAGACCCTTCAAAATCCTCATCTTCTTATGAGCAACTATTAAACCAACTTCAAGCCATGGGTGGTCAAACCAGCAAAGAAGGCTGGGATTATGTACGTGAGTTAACCATGAATCTAGATGGTATACTTTTAGAAAGTTCCAGCCTAGTTTATCGAGGTGTTGTGGAAGGTGAGTTCGTAGTTGGGTTAACATTCGAAGAAGCAGCGGCACTCTATGTACAAGACGGAGCGCCTGTAGCGATTATCTACCCATCCGAAGGTACGATTATTCGACCTGACGGGGTGGCGATTATTAAGAACGCAAAAAATATCGAAGGCGCTCAAAGGTTTATAAATTTTGTAACAAGTAATGAAGTTCAAACACTTATTTCCACAGAACTGAATCGCAGGTCAATAAGGGACGATGTAGAGCCGGCTCAATCACTGAAGTCTTATCAGGAAATCAATATTATTGAAGATGATCAACAATGGTCCTCTCTAAATAAAGCAGAAATTCTAAGTCAGTATCAAAGGCTTTTTCTAGAAATCTACGGAGAATATTGATGAAAAGTAAAGAGAAAGTCGTGAAGAAAAAACATTTATATCGAGACGAAATAAAAAAACTACTCATTATCTACTGTATTAGTTTTATTGTGATTAGTATTTTATCCGTGTATGTGTTTCTAGGTTTATATACGAACCGAGTTGTGCGAGATCAGAATAATGAAGCAAATGACTTTGGGAGAAATTTCTTAGAAGAAGAGTTCAAGCTATACAATAAGGACATCATTACCCTAGAGCAGGAACAGGCGGTACAAGACTTTTTAATGAAGGGTGAACAAGAAGCGAAAGTCTATGAATTGCTGTATGACTGTATTAACAGCCGTCAGGTGAAAAGTATTTTCTACCTTGTTGATACGGAAGGGAAAACCATTTTAACCAACAATTATGTAGCATCACCTTATAATAGTTATGAGATATTTGTCTCCGGGATATTCAAGCAATTGAAAAGTAATCCGGACAAAATCATCTATCGAAACAGCAAAGTACAAATCGATATTACAAAACGAACCATTTATTCTATAGGAAAAGCCATGGTTATTGATGGGGAGATTATGGGATACCTTGTTTTTGATCTTTTGGAAGCGGATTTACAGAAAATCATACATAACAGTGATGTCTCGATTTTTATACTTACAGATCAATATAATAATGTCATCATTACAACCAATAGCCAGATTCTAGATAATATCGGAAAGATTAACATCGATAAAAAAGAAAAGAATGCGCTTTGGTTTAGAGGGAAAGAATACTATTATAGGCAGTCAGAATTACTGGATGGTCAGATGTTCGTCTATACATTGTCAGAAATTGAAACAGTTAGGAATCTAATGAGCATCAGTACGATTTTCCTCATATGTATGCTGACTGGTCTTTCAATTCTCATTATGAAGTTAGCTGGATATGCCTCGAAGAAAAAGACAAAGTCAATCGAAGATCTAATCGGTTCCATAACCGCAGCTCAACATGGTGATTTGAAGTCTTTTGTAACGATACAAAGTGATGATGAGTTTGAGATTATTGGTGAGCATTTTAATAAGATGCTCGTTGAAGTGAACGCATTAATGACAAAAAATGATGAATTAAACAATCGTAACCGTGTCTCCCAGATAAAACAATTAGAGTCACAGTTTAACCCACATTTTATTTTCAATACACTAGAAACGTTAAAATACCTTCTGTTGGTCGATGAAAAAAAAGCATCTGAAATGATTGTAAATTTTGCAAATATACTAAGGTACAGTATTGACTATGAGAAAAACACGATTTCATTGATTGAAGATATTAAGTATCTAAACAGCTATCTAATGATTCAAAAATGCCGTTATAATAAAAGGTTGACCTATGATATCCATATAGATGAGGAAGCCAAACAATGTATCGTACCAAAACTCATTATGCAGCCCATTATTGAAAACTGTATTAATCATAGCTACAAGGGTAAAGATACCCTTCACATTGATGTCAATATCAAAGTGGTTGACGACATGCTAATGATGGAGATTGTCGATGATGGAGATGGTATAAGTGAAGAAGCATTAAATGATATAAGGCGACGCTTAGACGATGAACAACTTGTGTCAAATAGCATAGGTCTTAATAACGTCAATAGAAGACTTAAGTTGCTCTATGGTTTAGATTATGGATTGATCATTAAGAGTGAACTTTGTATAGGTACAATTGTAATCATAAAAATGCCAAAGAAAGTGTGGTGAGGGCATGTTTAGAGTCGTCATCGTTGAAGACGGTTTAGAGTCGTCATCGTTGAAGACGAAGATCTCATTAGAAAAGGACTAATCTATTCATTTGACTGGATAAACTATGATTGTATCATAGTTGGTGAGAGTCCTAATGGAAAAGATGGGCTGGAAGTCATCATAGAAATGAAACCGGATATTGTTATTACAGATATTAAGATGCCTTTTATGGATGGCCTGCAAATGCTAGAAGCCATTGAAAATAGAAATTTTGAAACGGTTATTATTACAGGGTATGCCGAGTTTGAATATGCTAAAAAAGCTATTAAGTATCAAGTGTCGGAGTACTTACTTAAACCAATCAATCATGATGAACTGGGTATGGTTATTGAGAATTTGATTTATAAAATTAAAAATAAACAGATGATTGCAACACTCAAAAAACAGGTCAAGTCATTTTCAGACCTAACCCTATTAGAATCAGATGTTTATTTTAATGAATCAAATTATGAATGTAGATATATTCCGGATATGCTCAGGTATATAGAAGATCATTATAATAAAAAAATTAGTATTGAGGATCTGGCAGACGAACTTGAACTGAGTACCACCTATCTAAGTCGAAAGTTTAAAGAGGAAACCAAACATACTTTTAGTGACTTTTTGAATAAATATCGTATCCAGAAGTCTCTTGAACTCATGACAGATGGTGATTATAAAATATATGAAATCGCCGAGAAAGTAGGTTTTTCCGAATATAAGTATTTTTCACAGGTTTTTAAAAATTATATGCAAAGCTCTCCAAGCGAGTTTCTGCAAAGCAATGTTTTTTTATGGGATAAAGATTAAACTTTATCCCATTTTCATATAGGTTTCAAATATAATTCATATAAATATTTCGGCACCCTCACCTCCTTCAAGCAAGGTATTGTTTCTTGAAATGGTTAGGGTGTCGTTTATATTTCTAGTATACAAATGAAAAAGTATCTTGAAAAAGTTTACAAGTAATGTTAAAATCAAAAGGTTGTTACTATTTTACTTATATGAGGGGTTAAATAGAGCATAATTATTTAATAGTATAGTTAAGATATCAAAACAATATTGTTTTGGCCTTTTAACCATAATATAAAGTAAATAGCGATTATTAAGACTGAGGGGGTGAAGTTTTGATAAAAGATCTAATTAAGGTCGACAGAGACAGTACGCAATTGAGCTACGTATTAGAAGATGATCAGCTCTTTTATGAAGTGGGTTATAAAGTATTACATGGACAAGAAAACGAGGCACTGGTAAAGTGTTTTAAAGTTACTCATAATGGAAAAATCAAGCTAATTTACAATATCTCTAACTACCAGACACTACAATCTGTAATGACAAAAATAACGGCAGAAGACTTTTTGGCGACACTACAAAAGCTTCTTGCTGTTATTATAGATGTAAAAAATAATGGTTTTCTAACTTGTGAGAATATTGACATGAGTTTAGAAAATATTTTTTTGGAAAAAAATAATTTTGACCCATGCTTCATTTATTTGCCAATAAATGGAAGTATATACAACCATCCAACAAATTTTGAAGAAACGATGAGAATGGAGATTTTGCAGGCGATCTCCGCCCACAACTTGAATACGAAAGCTATTATGGATTTTTCTTCGGATCTAAAAGCCGGTATACCACTTGAAGACATTGAGAACAGCTTGAAATCACTTAACTTAAAATCATTTGGGACTAAGTTTGATTTTAATAAAGTTAAGAAGATTAAGGTAGAAACCCTAGACAACAAAAAACAAATACCAAAAGCTAAAGCGACGCAATCGTCAGATAGGGACATAAATCATGAAAATAAGAAGTTAAAAAAGTTTGGATTAAGCAATGTGTTTTCGCCTAAAAAAAATACTAGTGTGCAGGCATTTAAGCCAACGCTATCGCTTATCGGAATCAACACACCAATTGAAGTGGAATTTAGTATTGATAAAATGGACTATGTGATTGGAAGCAGTCCCAAAACAGCAGATGGCAATATTGATTTTAACAAAGCCATTAGCAGATCCCATTGTAAAATAGTTTATAAAGATAAAAATTATTATATTGTTGATATGGATAGTTCTAATGGTACTTACCTGAACAATGTGAAGATACATAAAGATCAGCAAGTCATGATTACAGATGGCGATAGAATTAAGTTGGCAAACAGTGAGTTTATTGTGGAATCAATATTGAAAGATCGATGAGGAAGGGGATGACATAATGGGTACTCCGGTCATAATACTGGTAGATTCAAATGAAAGGTATTTGGCACCACTAGAACTGAAATTGATTGAAAAATTTGGTGCAAATATTGATCTTCATATTATAACAGATCAGATATTTTTAACGTCATTTTTTAATTCACCTAGGAAAGTTGATGTATTAGTGATCAATGAAGAATGGTATTCTCCGGAGTTCGAAAGACATAGTATTGATTTTACGTTTATCCTATCAGAAGTAGAAGTTGATGAGAATCGTGATGATAAATGCCATAAGATCTATAAGTATACAAGTGTCATAAAGATATTGAACGACATTGTTGATAAGTCCAACCTAGAGGCCAATGATATCGCTTTAAATACACAAGTAATCATGGCCTATTCACCAATAGGAGGCGTAGGTAAAACAACGTTGTCCCTTGGGCTATGTGCAGCACTTTCCAAGCAGCATCGTCGGGTGTTGTATATGAATACAGAATCATTTCAGAGTTTTCAATTTATGTTAAAAGATAAGCGCTATTGCACGAATGGGTTTGAGAAACTTCTAGGAACACGTCCTGAAAACATCATGAGAATCTTTCAAGGTGCGGTCGGAAAAGAATTGTTTAATTATGTTCTACCCTTCAAACAAGCCACTTCGGCACTTAATATAGTAGCAGAAGACTATACATATCTATTAGATAGCATCAAAGCCAGTGGGCAATTTGAATACATTGTTATGGATTCGACCGTTGACTTTACAGTAGAAAAATCAATGATGATGCGTCATTGTGATAAAGTACTAATCGCTACCATGCAAGATGAGATATCGGTTATGAAGTTAGAACCCTTAATCAATAACATCGATTGTTCCAATCAAAATAAGTTTGTATTTGTATGTAACAAGTATAAAGAGAATGAAAAGAACTACCTTATAGAAGAGAAAATAGCCTCAAAATGCGTTATGAATGCTTATATTCATGATTTCCAAGAAGAGCCGGACCAACATAACATAGATTTTCTGGCAAACAATGCGTATTTGCAAAAGCTGGCCTATATATTTATATGATGGAGAGTGAATAGAAAATGGATACGATAATGATTGTACTAGATATGAAAAGAATCAATAGAAGCGTAGATCTTGAGGTTCCACTAGACATTACGGTAAATGACTTGGTTATAGGATTAAATAAGGCCTATGATTTGGGTATTGATATGGATCATATACCGGAATGTTTTTTAAAAACGGAAAATCCTATTGCTTTAATTAAAGGCAATAAAACATTAAGAGCGTGTAAATTACGAAATGGTACAATTATTAATTTTACGAGATAGTTTGGGGTGATTGAGTTGAACAGTAATAAATATAAGGTGGTTATAATCGGTAAGAAGGTCTATAAAGAATATCCGTTATCGAATGAAGACCAATTGATAAAGATTGGTACATCAAAGGATGCTCAAGTGAGATTTAATAAGAGCTTGTTTTTTGAAGAATTTGATCTTCATATCGAAAAAACAGCCGATGGCTGGAGCATAAGTTGTGAGGAGGATATTTATTTTACGACAGATGGTATTTTGAAAATATTTTCCAAAAACTTACAACACGGTGATGAGATTGTGATTAAGTATCAGAGCTCTAATATTGAAATCATAAGACTCAACTTTTTTATTGATTTTGATAGCGTAGAGAAAAATTATGAAAGGGTCATTGATATAGATAAAATTGAGAGCATATCGATTGGTGGTTCTGAAAAATGTGATATCTGCATTAAGGATCCTTTAATAGAAAAGGATAGCATAACCCTTTCTTGTCGTAACGCCCAATACTATATTTACGATAATGATGCTAAATATGGTGTGTTTTTAAACAACCAAAAAATTAAGGGGATGGCAAAGCTTCAAGATCAAGATTTCTTTATGATTATTGGGTATAGCTTCTACATAAAAGACAAAAAATTGTATGCATCCAAAACAGATCACTTAATCGTGAATCAATTAAATTACGTAGATATAGCACAACAACAAAGTGCTTTTACATATCCTAAGTTTAATCTGAATACAAGAGTCAAGTATGTTATTCCAAGTGAGCCCATTGAGATATTGTTACCTCAACCATTACAAGAGCCGCCAAAGACGAATATTTTCTTGACCTTAGCACCGGCTATCGTCATGTTAGGTGTAACAATTGTATTAAGGGGCTTTTTAGGAAGTGGTGGTACTTTTGTTATATACAGTGTCATTTCTATGACGATGGGGATGATTATGTCCGTTGTCAATGTGATTAACAATAAGAAGCAATACAGGGAAAAGATAAAAGAGAGAAAAGAGAATTATGAAAGCTATATTAAAAGAAAAGAAAAAATAATACTAAAATCCAGACAAAAAGAATTAGATGTTCTGCAAAATATATATAAGCCCCTTGAGCAAAACATAGAGGATGCTTATGCATTCAAGAAAGAATTATTTGAAAAAGATCACTTAGATGAAGATTTCCTTCATGTGCGTATAGGTACAGGTGTCGTAGAAGCTAATTGTAAAGTAACCTATAATAAACAAGATTACATAGATACAAAAGATGCGCTTGTGAATATTCCGGAAGATATCGAGCTCAAGCATAGGTTTATTGAGGAAGCACCTATTATCACCAAACTATCTGAAGCAAATGCTGTGGGTATTGTAGGAACAAAAGAACAACGCTATAAAGTACTGAAAAACATTACCCTAGATCTAAGCATACGTCATTTTTATAAACAAGTTAAACTTTTTTATATGTTTAGTCAAGAAGATGTCGAACAATTTTCTTGGATAAGGTGGTTACGTCATGTTGAAAACGATGCCTTAGGTGTTAGAAATCTTATCTATGATGAAGATAGTAAGAATCTATTGTTTGAACATCTATATATGGAGCTTTCAAGACGTGAAAGCATTAAAGAAAACAATGATTATTTCAATACCCAGTATGTCATATTTGTATTTGATAACAAAGGCATAAAACAGCATCCAATTTCAAAATATATTAAATCCGCTAGATCATTTGGCTTTACATTTATATTTTTTGAGAATAGTGAAGATCTCTTGCCACAAGGTTGTACAGAAATTATTCGTTTATCACAGTATGAAAACAGTGGAGATCTTCTATACAGTATCAATGGAAAAAATATATCTCGATTCTTTTATGAACCGGTGCAAGACACGATAGCGGAAGAAATTGCAATAAAACTAACAAGTGTCTATGTGGATGAAGTCAGCTTAGAGGGTCAGCTCACCAAAAATATATCCTTGTTTGAATTGCTTAATATATTTTCCGTTAATGATTTGGATATCCATGCAAGGTGGTCTAATTCTAGGGTCTATGATAGTATGGCAGCCCCATTAGGTGTTAAGACAAAAAATCAGGTGGTATCTTTAGATCTACATGAGAAATATCAAGGACCACATGGTTTGGTAGCAGGGACCACCGGTTCCGGTAAAAGTGAGATTCTGCAAAGCTACATCTTATCAATGGCAACTTTATTCCATCCATATGAAGTGGGCTTTGTCATTATCGACTTCAAAGGCGGTGGCATGGTTAACCAATTTAATAATCTACCCCACTTAATTGGTTCCATTACCAATATTGATGGCAGAGAGATAGACAGATCATTGAACTCAATCAAAGCAGAATTAAGAAAGCGACAAGAGCTTTTTGCCCAATATGGTGTTAATCATGTCAACCAGTACATAAAAAAGTTCAAAGAAGGAAAAACAAGTCAACCATTGCCCCACCTAATACTCATAGTGGATGAATTTGCAGAGCTGAAAAGTGACCATCCGGAATTTATGAAAGAGTTGGTCAGTGCAGCAAGAATTGGGCGAAGCCTTGGGGTACATTTGATTCTTGCTACCCAAAAGCCATCAGGGGTTGTAGATGATCAGATATGGAGTAACTCAAAGTTCAAACTATGCTTAAAAGTACAAACCAAGCAAGATAGTAATGAAGTATTAAAAACCCCTCTTGCAGCAGAGATCAAAGAACCGGGTAGGGCGTATCTACAAGTGGGTAACAATGAGTTGTTTGAACTTTTTCAATCGGCCTATAGTGGTGCAGCAGCAGAAACAGATGATGAAGAGAATCATACAGAATACACCATAAATGAAGTATCCCTATCCGGGAAAAAAACCACTGTGTTTGAACAAAAAAAGAATAGAAGCAATGCAAAGAGCTTAACACAACTCGAAGCGGTTGTTCAGTATATCAGTGAGTACTGTGAAAGCAGTGGGATAAAGCGTTTGCCGGGCATATGCCTACCACCACTACCCGATGTAATCAGGTTCAGCGAAGGCGATTCATATGTTAAAGAAGGCATGGATATAAAAATAGCCATTGGCATCTACGATGACCCCTCTCACCAACGACAGGAAAAGGTAATATTAAACATCACAGAAGCACATACCTTTATTGTTGGGTCATCTCAATATGGTAAAACCAACATATTACAAACCATTATAAGAGCACTTGCTCAAACCTATTCACCAAGTGAAGTTAATATCTACTTACTTGATTTTGCTTCAATGATACTAAAAAGCTTTGGAGAGCTTCATCATATTGGCGGCGTCCTGACCGCATCTAATGATGAAAATATGAAGCATTTTATAAAGATGACAAATAGTGAGATTATCAATAGAAAAGAAACCCTCTCCAAACTAGGACTCAGTTCCTTTGGTTCTTATAAAGAAGCAGGCTATCAAGATCTGCCTCAAATTGTCATTCTAATTGATAATTTTACAGCATTCAAAGAATTGTTTGGTCAATACGATGAAGATATGCTGAACATCTGTAGAGAGGGAATAGCCGTTGGTATATCGGTTGTTATATCCAATGTACAGACGTCCGGTATTGGGTATAAATATTTATCAAACTTCTCAAGTCGTATTGCACTAAGCTGTAATGACACAGGTGAATACAGCAACTTATTAGATCGGTGTCGTATGAAGCCAAAAAATATTGCAGGACGCGCATTAATTGAAATCGATAAAACCATATATGAGTTCCAGAACTATCTTGGGTTTGATGGTGAAAAGGAAATTGAAAGAGTAAAAGATATGAAGAAATTCATTGAAAATACGAATTTGATGTATCCGGGTGAAAAAGCCAGACAAATTCCACAAGTGCCACGACCACTCACCTTAGAAACTCTGGCAGAAGGTTTTATGCCAATGAATCTTAGACCTTATGAAGTTTGTATTGGAATCGATTATGATAAAGTTGAAATGGCGACAATTGATTTTGAGAAGATTGGTACATTACTCATTTCAGGTAGAGAAAAGAGTGGGAAAACTAATTTTCTAAAAATAGTTCTTGATCAATTTCAGAAGAATATACTAATACAGCCTACGAAAGCTTTCATTATTGATACGATTGATCGACAACTAAAAGACCTTGGTAACCTGGGATGTGTTGAAAAATATTCAATAGATGTACATGATATAGAAAGCATACTAGACACTGTTTACGATGAACTCGTAGAAAGACAACAAGACTTAATGAGTAATACTTCAGAATCGCTTGATGAAAAACCATTGCTGCTTATAATAATTCAAAATCAAGATGTATTAAGTTTGATGAGTTCAAGCAAAGAAATAATGGAGTTATATAAAAAGATTACACAACAACTCAAAGCATTAAAAGTCTGCTTTTTATTCGCGAATGTTGAGAATACAGCAGTAACATATAGCTCAACTGAGATATATAAGATTCTTAAAGAAAACAGAAAAGCATTAATATTTGATGACATTTCTAATCATAGGTTCTTAGAAATACCAATAAATATTCTAAGAGATTACAAAAAACCGATTGAAGTTGGTGATGCTTATTACATTACCAACAGTGACACATCAAAAATCAAGACAATAAGTATGACATAGGGAGGGTAAGTTAATGGCGTCAAATACAAAAAGTTCAGAAGCATACGTAGAAAAATTATTTACAGGAGACATGACAGAAGCTGCATTAGAATTTAGGAATAACATTGATGAATTTGATGATGCGAAGCGACTTGTTGAAAGAGCGACAACAAAGCTTCTTTCAACTTGGGTAGGAAGAGGTAGAAATATGTTCGAAACCCAACACACATTATTATTTGGACAGCTAGGAGACATTCAAGACACGTTATATGACATATACGAAGCATTAGTAGATAGTCAAACAAACTACTATAATACAGACGAAGAATTAAGAAAGCAAATAAAATTATCAATAGATTAATTGATTAGGAGGGTACAGATATGTCCGCGTTATTAAGTCGGTTAAAAAGAGAGCGTAGAGATAAAAAAGACTTATTATCGATCCAAGAAAAGAGACTGTCAAAATTACAGAATATATATAGTGATTTTGATTACAAGTTTTACAATGACATAACAGATGTGAATAATCGCATTAATAAATGTATTGAAACATTACAAGAGGGCATTATGAATCATGAAAAAACCTATAGTAATATGGATGCGATACTATGTGATAAAGAATTAGCGGCTCATTCAGACAATAACATGTCATCATCTAGATTAAATATTAGTAAGGAAATGCAAAATGTCAACAATACAATCATAGATCTTAATAATAGTATCCGTAATTTGAATCGAAGAATCAGTGAAGAAGAAGCAGCAAAAAGAAGAAGAATGGCCAGTCAAGTATTAGGTACATTTGGCTTAAAATAAAGGGGAAACAAGATGAGTGTATTGGTATTGAATTACAGTGAATTAAGTTCAAGTATCAAAAATGCTAACAAAGCGGCCGATCAAGCAAGAGATTATGGGGACACCATTAAAAAAACAATATGCAAAAAAATCTTGAGCTTACCAGGTGGCAGTACTAATAATACAAGTAATGCAGACTGGTTTGGTGAATAAATAAGTTGAGGGGATTTATATGGATGATCAGTTAAAGGATAAAAAAAGTAAAAAGAACCTAATTAAGCTAAAACCAATAATTATAGGGATATCAATTATTATCAGTATATTAATCGGACTACAGATCATTTTCTATGCCAGGCTAATGATACCGCAGC
>PGZV01000027.1 GCA_002841495.1 Firmicutes bacterium HGW-Firmicutes-2
CCCAGGGCGCATAGCTCAGCTGGGAGAGCACCTGCCTTACAAGCAGGGGGTCACAGGTTCGAGCCCTGTTGCGCCCATTACGTCTGATATGGATGTTAACCATTGTATTTTTTTATTGTGCCGGAGTGGCGGAACTGGCAGACGCACAGGACTTAAAATCCTGCGACCCTTAAAGTCGTACCGGTTCGATTCCGGTCTCCGGCATGTTTTAATTAAGAACAAAAGATTGAACCAAATTATGTGCGCATAGCTCAGCTGGATAGAGCGTCTGGCTACGGACCAGAAGGCCGAGGGTTCAAATCCTTCTGCGCACGCTAACTTCATTGAGAGGGCTTGTTGACTGCTAGCGGTTGGCGAGCTTTTTTATATTGCGTGAAAGTTTTACTTTCCTTTAAAGGTGAATTTTCCGTTGTCGTTAAACTATGGACAGATGTGTACAAATGCTAGTTTACTTTTTTATCATAGTTTGATAGACTTGCAATAGTGATAGTTTTTAAACCCATTTATGTAAAGAAAGGTGTTGATCGTATGGACGGATACCCGGATCGGTATAGAATGATAATGAAGCATAGACATACCATGACTGATCAACGCAGGAATGACTTTACATAGGAGGGGTTATATTGGATATCAATGAACTCATAGAACTTGTTAATGAAAAAGCTTATAAGCAAATAAGAGCCCGATTGGTTGACTTGCAAGAGGCCGATATCGCAGAGCTTATTGAAGAACTTGAGGATAGAGATGCGCTTATTGTATATAGATTGTTACCAAAAGAAATAGCAGCAGATGTCTTTGCTTTTCTTGATATTGAAACACAATCCGAAATATCTATGCTCATTAGTGAAAAGGAATTGGCTTACATTATTAATGAACTCAATTTTGATGATAAGATTGACTTACTAGAAGAAATGCCGGCAAACGTAGTGAAAATGATACTTCGGGATGCCTCAGATAAAGAACGTAAACTCATCAATCAATTTCTAAATTATAAAGAGGCTTCAGCAGGAAGCCTTATGACAATAGAATTCGTTGATCTAAAAGCGGATATGACGGTTGAAAATGCTATGAGCCGCATTCGTCGTATCGGTATTACGAAAGAAACAATTTATACTTGTTTTGTAACGGATAATACAAGACGGTTAGAAGGCATTGTCACTTTGAAAGAACTGGTACTAAGCCATCAAGAACATTTGGTTGGAGATATTATGGAAACAGAGGTCATTTCCGTATCCACAACAGATGATCAAGAGGTTATTGCCAATATATTTAAAAAATATGATTTTTTATCTTTACCGGTTGTTGATCATGAAAATAGGCTGGTTGGTATTATAACAATTGATGACGTCGTAGACGTTATTGAAGAAGAAACAACGGAAGACTTTCAAAAAATGGCTGCGATTGAGCCATCCGATATGGAATATATGAGTATGACCTCCTTTGATTTGGCGAAAAGACGGTTGATGTGGTTGGTTATACTCATGTTTTCAGCCACCATAACCGAGTACATATCGAATAAAAACACATATTTAACAGCACAATTTGCCATTTTGTTTGGTGTTATACCTATGTTAATGTCAACAGGTGGCAATGCAGGTGCACAATCATCTACACTGGTTATACGTGGTATCACTTTAGGGGAAATTGATTTTAAGGATTTTCTAGCAGTTATATGGAAGGAAATCAAAGTAGGCCTTTACATAGGTGGTACTTTAGGTGGTTTGAACTTTACAAGAATTCTTTTACTTAGACAGGATTTGAAATTAGCATCTATAGTAGGACTGACTCTAATTGGAACCTCAGTAACAGCAACAACCGTAGGTGGTATGTTGCCGATATTAGCTAAAAAGCTTAAACTAGACCCGGCAACAATGGCAAATCCTCTAATTACAACGATAACGGACGCCTTAACTTTAATTATTTTCTTTGCAATTTCTGCCGTCATACTGTTATGAGTAAGTGAGATGTGATATAATAAATGCATTGATTGATGGTAATTATTCTATTCTGAGATATATTCACTTTGACTTACAATCCATTTATAAAATTACATATTATTAGGAGGCCTGTTTTGAGCGTTGATTATTCAAAAATGACATTGGTTCAATTGCGTGCTAAAGCAAAAGAAATCGGTTTGAGAAGTGCAACATCTTTTAAGAAAGCTGAATTGGTTATGCTTTTGACTGAGATTCAAATCAAAGAAGATGCTAAAGCCCAAAAAGATCAGGAAACGAAATCAGATGAAACTGAAATTGAAGTAAAAAAAGAGAAAAAAGCTAAGAAAGAAGTAAAAGTAAAAAGTAAACCCTCAAAAACCGAGACATCAAGTCAGTCTAAGAATCAAGAAGTTAAACCCAATGAAAACTTAGATACAACTGAAGAGAAAAAAATAGAGGTACCACAAGATCCGAATGGATTAGATAGTGGCCAAATTGCTTTCGGGATATTAGAAGTCTTACCGGATGGCTTTGGTTTTATTCGTTCGGACAACTATATGCCTGGTGAAGACGATGTCTATGTTTCACCTTCTCAAGTGAGACGTTTCAATCTTAAAACAGGTGATATGCTAAGAGGCAACATAAGGGTCGCTAAAGAAAATGAAAAATTTAGAGCGCTACTCTATGTACAATCTGTTAATGGTGACTTACCTTCAGTTGCAGCTAAACGACCAAATTTTGAAAGTCTAACGCCAATATTTCCTAATGAACGTCTACATCTTGAAACAGATTCCAATGAATTAGCTACACGCTTGATTGATTTTATTGCACCTGTCGGTAAAGGGCAAAGGGGTATGATTGTTGCACCACCTAAGGCTGGAAAAACAACCTTACTTAAAAAAGTGGCAAATGCAATTACACAAAATCATCCGGATGTATATCTGATTGTATTATTAATAGATGAACGACCTGAGGAAGTGACGGATATTAGACGTTTTATTAAAGGTAAGAATGTAGAAGTAATCTATTCAACTTTTGATGAACTGCCTGAACACCATAAAAGGGTTTCAGAAATGGTACTCTCAAGAGCTAAACGATTGGTGGAACAAAAAAAAGATTTGGTTATTCTTTTAGACAGTATTACAAGACTAGCTAGAGCTTATAATCTCATTATTCCACCGAGCGGTAGAACTCTATCGGGTGGTCTTGATCCTGCGGCGCTACATATGCCGAAGAAATTTTTTGGAGCTGCCAGAAACATTGAAGAAGGCGGAAGCTTAACCATACTGGCGACAGCACTTATTGAAACAGGAAGTAAAATGGATGAGGTTATTTTTGAGGAGTTTAAAGGAACCGGAAACATGGAAGTTGTCCTTGACCGCAAACTTTCAGAACGTCGCATATTCCCAGCTATAGACTTATCTAAATCCAGTACCCGTAAAGATGATTTGCTCTATACAGAAGAAGAACTTGAGGCGGTTAATAAATTAAGAAAAGTCAGTGCCAACATGAGATCGGAAGATGTTATTGACTCTATGTTGAAAGTTTTTATGGATACCAAGTCAAATGCGGAATACATTAATAAGCTTTCAAAAAATATTCTATCAAACTATTAAAAGGATTGATATATCAATACGAGTATGTTATAATTTAAGAGCTGTTTTGAGAAAATTCAATTCTCAATCGAAAATATTGCTCGATATATTATGTCGGTCATATAATATTAGCACGGGCGAAAGAGGTGAAAAGAATGAAGCAAGGCATTCATCCGGTTTATAATCAAGCAACAGTTACATGTAACTGCGGTAACGAATTTACTACTGGAACTACAAATGAATCCATACACGTAGAGATTTGCTCAAAATGTCATCCGTTCTATACAGGTCAACAAAAATCTGTACAGGCACGTGGACGTATTGATAAATTCAATCGTAAGTTCAGACAAAACACAGAAGCATAATAATAACAATGAAGAGCTGAGGTTTTCCTCAGCTCTTTTCTATAATAGGAAGTCAAAATATAAAATTGAGTTTCATATATACGCTTTCCTATTATCGTAGCATTGAAGTTGCAGTATCCTTGTTGCAATATTAAATGCATATAGTTGAGCGTAGCGTTGGTAATTTTAATTGGCAGCTCGAATAAGAGTATGATATACTAAAGAAATCTTAAACTCAGTATTATGGGATTTAAGATAAATATAAACAGATGGAAGTGATATTATGGAAAAACCAAGTATTGGTGGCCAAGCGGTTATTGAAGGCGTCATGATGAGAAACAATGAGAAATACGCTACAGCCGTTAGAACATCCGATCAAAAAATAGTACTAGATAAGAGAGAATATGTGAGTTTAACAAAACGATATAAAATATTGGGGCTACCTTTGATTCGTGGTGGTGTTGCATTTTTAGAATCCATGGTCATAGGTATGAAAATACTTACTTTTTCAGCCGAATTTTTTGAAGTGGAAGGTGAAGAGCAAGCTCCATCAAAGTTTGAAAAATTTCTCGAAGCAAAATTTGGAGATCGCATGAATGATATTGTCATAGCAATCTCAATGGTATTGGCATTGGCTCTGTCTATCGGTTTGTTTTTTATCGTACCGGCATTTCTATCTCAAATTATGGGTAGGTTTTTACCGGAAGGCCGTTGGATGAATCTCATGGATGGTATTATTAGAATACTGATTTTAATCGGTTATGTTTACCTCATTTCTAGAATGAAAGACATACAAAGGGTATTCGAATACCATGGTGCAGAACATAAAACCATCAATTGCTATGAAAGTGGTGATGAGGTAACAATAGAAAATGTTATGAAACATTCACGTTTCCATAAGCGATGTGGCACAAATTTTATTTTTATCATTGTGACGGTAAGTATTGTTGTACTAACGATTATTAACGTTCAGACTTTCTGGTTGCGCATTGGTGTTAGATTATTAGCATTGCCTTTGATTGCAGGCATTTCCTATGAGTTATTAAAAATATTCGGTAAGTTTGACAATGGACTTATTAATATATTTGCATCACCTGGTATGGCCTTGCAAAGAATCACAACCCGTGAGCCGGATGAAAGTCAGGTAGAAATTGCCATAACAGCTTTTTTGAATGTATTAGTTGAAGACACATGGAAAGATGAACCCATAGATGAGTCAGCATAAAATCAGTGAGGTATTAGAAGATGTTAAAAAAGAATTCGAACTTGCGAACAAGCAAGATTCCGAAGTGGATGCCAGGTGGTTATTAGCTGAATTACTAGGATGTAGTATGACAGAGCTTACGCTCATACAGGAAAAGATTTTGTCAGACGAGATATATCTCAGTTTCATGAATAGCATACAGCGCCGTTTAGCAGGGGAACCCCTTCAGCATATACTTGGTTATCAGAATTTTTATGGTTATGATTTCAAGGTTAATGGTCATGTCTTAATACCTAGATGTGAAACAGAAGAGTTGGTGGAAAAAGCCATATCTATAATCAAAGAAAAAAGAATGAAGGATGTTATCGATATGTGTTGTGGTAGTGGTTGCATTGGTATAACGCTGTTAAAAGAGTGTGCCGACATAAAAGCATATGGTGTTGATGTGTCTTTTGAAGCAATCTCTATAACCCATGAAAACGGTCTGAATCTTAATGTCAGTGACAGACTTACATTATATGAAAGTGACTTATTTCAGGAATTACCCAAAATAAGCGTGGATATGATAATTTCCAACCCACCATATATACCAACAGATACCATTCACAGTCTGAGTACAGAAGTTAAAGACCGGGAACCAAGTTTGGCACTTGATGGTGGTATGGACGGATTAGATTTCTATAGACGAATTGTTTTAGAAGGTAAGCCTTATCTAAAAGAAGGTGGCTATCTACTTTTTGAAATTGGCTATGATCAAATGGAAGCTGTTTGTAGGTTGATGGAAGAAAATGATTACCAACATGTAAAAGGTTATAAAGATTTATCAGGAAATGATCGTATGGTTATCGGTCATAAATAAGATAGAAATTAAAATAGAGGTGATAAAATGTTTGATAGATTAGAGGGTTTGGTTGCAAGATATGAAGATATATCTCAGATGATTAATGACCCAGAGATGATTTCCCAACAAGATCGATGGCGTAAACTGATGAAAGAACACAGTGATTTGTCAACTATTGTTGAAAAGTATAAACAATACGTTGCAACCAAAAATAACATTGAAGAAATGCTGATGATGTTGGATGAAGAGTCCGATGAAGAAATGAAAGAAATGGCCAAGGAAGAATTAGCAGGGAGTAAAGCCTTGTTAACAGTACTGGAAGATGAAATCAAGATTCTACTCATTCCGAAGGACCCCAATGATGAAAAAAATGTATTCGTTGAGATAAGAGCAGGTGCTGGTGGCGATGAGGCTGCTTTGTTTAATGCAGAGTTATATAGAATGTATAGCCATTATGCAGATTCCAGAAGATGGAAGATAGATGTCGTCTCAGTAAATGAAAACGGTATTGGTGGTTTCAAAGAAATTATTTTTGAAATCAGTGGTAATAATGTATATTCGAAACTTAAATATGAAAGCGGCGTTCATCGTGTACAAAGAATTCCCACTACAGAATCAGGTGGCAGGATTCATACATCAACGGTAACTGTAGCCATGATGCCTGAAGTTGAGGATGTTGAAGTCGAACTGGATATGAATGATTTACGAATTGATGTATTTAGATCCTCAGGAAACGGTGGTCAATCTGTTAATACAACAGATTCAGCGGTACGTGTTACTCATATCCCGACAGGTTTGGTTGTATCATGTCAAGATGGTAAATCACAACTAAAAAATAAAGACAAGGCTTTACAGGTTCTACGTTCGAGACTCTATGAGATGGAGCTTCAGAAGCAACAATCAGAACAAGCTGAGAGTAGAAAAAGTCAAGTCGGTACAGGTGATCGTAGTGAAAAAATAAGAACCTATAATTTCCCACAAGGGCGCGTGACAGATCATAGAATCAAATTGACGTTGCATAAGTTGGAAGCAATACTAAATGGTGATTTAGATGAGCTTATTGATAGCCTAACCACAGCAGATCAAGCCGAGCGATTAAAAAATATGTGATGATTAATCACGACTAGGATAACATAACCGTTGACATTCTAGATACCTTATGATAAAATCTATTGAAATTAATAAAGCAAATTTAGCGTTACGCATGCTAACTTTAAATTGGTCCAGAGAGGCCGAAAAGGGAGAAAATATGATGCGAGACATCGGTGCGTATTTTTATAGTGAACAAAAAAGGATAAAGTGTGTATTAAGTTATCTGGTAGAGGGTATGTATCATGCCAATCTATCAGAATTAACCGTTGACGTTTATAGAACAATAAATGATTGGTATTAAACCAATTCGTTTATTGTTTTTTTATATCATGAAAGTATTATCTTAATATGAAAAGCAAATGTCAAAAGACAACCATTAAGGTCACTAAGCCACATAAGTTTATTTAGAAATGGAGGTAACCAAATGAAAATACTCATTAAAAATGGTAGAATCATTGATCCGGCATCCGGTAGAGATGAAATTTCCGATATATTGGTGGAACGGGGAAAAATAAAAAAAATCGGTCAGATTGCTGATGACAATGACGCAACCCTCATTGATGCAAAAGGATGCTGGGTGACGCCTGGGCTCATTGATGTACATGTTCATCTAAGAGAGCCGGGATATGAATATAAAGAGGATATTGAATCAGGAACTTTAAGCGCTGTAGCAGGCGGATTTACAACTGTATGTTGTATGCCTAACACAAAGCCGGTTATCGATTCACCTAAGATTATCAAACATATCATTAAGAAAGCCAAAGAGAAAGGGCATGCCCATGTACTGCCTATTGGTGCCATAACCCTTGGTCAGAAAGGTGAAGTATTAGCACCAATAGATATGATGGTAGATGGTGGAGCCATTGCCATTAGTGAAGATGGACGATCGGTCTTAAACGCTAAGATTCTTAAAACAGCCATGTTTGAAGCAGTAAGACTTAATATTCCGGTTTTATCTCATTGTGAAGATGACGACCTAGCCCATGGTGGCTGTATGAATGATGGCAAACGATCAAAAGAATTGGGCTTGCAGGGCATACCTAACGATGCAGAAGACATTATAACAGCAAGAGACATTCTACTTGCAAAAAGCACAGGAGCAAAATTACATTTGTGCCATGTCAGCACAGCAGGGAGTGTGGATTTAATAAGAGAGGCAAAAAGCAAAGGCATTCAAGTAACGGCAGAAGTATGTCCTCATCATTTTACCTTAACTGATGAAGTCGTAGATGGACAAGATGCCAACATGAAAATGAACCCACCTCTTAGAACTCAAGCAGATGTAAATGCCATACTAGAAGGGTTAAAAGATGGTACAATAGATATAATAGCCACAGACCATGCACCTCATGCGCCATCAGAAAAAGAAAGTGGCTTTATAAGTGCAGCCAACGGCATTGTAGGATTGGAAACAGCCTTGGGTTTATCGTTGCACACATTGGTACGTTCAGGGCTACTGACGCCGAGTCAACTTATTGAAAAGATGAGCCTGGCTCCTGCCAAGTTGTTAGGCATCGATAAAGGAAGTTTAAAAGAGGGGAAAATGGCAGATATAACCATCATACAACCCGAAGAAGTTTATATCATCGACAAGAACACATTTAAGTCCAAAGGACGTAATACACCTTATGATGGGGTAAAAGTAACTGGTAAGGTTAAGTATACCCTTGTAAAAGGCGTGATAAAATATGATGACAATGAAAACTAGGAGGCATAAGAATGATTGATCAGCTTATTAAGAAAATAAAAGAAACACAGAATCCGACAGTAGTTGGGCTTGACCCAAGACTGGATTATATACCGGAGTATATTCGGGAAAAAGCTTATGATGCTTATGGAAAAACATTATCCGGTGCAGCCTATGCTTTCCTCTTGTTTAATAAAGCCATCATTGATGAGATTTATGACATTGTACCTGCGGTTAAGCCACAAGTTGCTATGTATGAACAATATGGGGCAGCAGGTATGCAAGCTTATATTGATACCATCGCCTATTCCAAGAAAAAAGGCATGGTTGTTATAGGGGATATAAAAAGAAGTGATATTGCTTCAACAGCAGAAAGCTATTCAGATGGTCATATCGGTCGTGTGACGGTGGAGGAGAATCAGTTTGAAGTCTATAAGGAAGATTTTATAACATTAAACCCTTATCTTGGCTATGACTCCATAGAACCTTACATGGGTAACTGCGAAGCTTATGATAAAGGTTTGTTCGTACTGGTAAAAACCTCCAATCCGAACAGCGGTGAAATCCAAGATATCATGGTGGGATCCGAACACTTATATGAGTATATGGGTGGATTGGTCTCAAAATGGGGTGAAGCTTATATGGGACAATCCGGTTATAGCAGAATAGGTGCTGTCGTAGGTGCAACCCATTCCAAGCAAGGTCAAGTACTGAGAGGCATTATGCCCAAAACGTATTTTTTAGTACCGGGCTATGGGGCACAAGGTGCAACAGCTGAAGATCTTGCAGGTTGTTTTAATAAGGATGGCTTGGGGGCTATTGTAAATTCCTCAAGAGGTATCATTGCAGCCTATCAAAAACCCGTTTATAAAAAGGATTTTGATACCAAAGATTTTGCGAAAGCCTCACGTCAAGCGGCACTGGACATGAAAGCTGATCTTAACCGCGTTTTATAGAGAGGAACCCTATCATGAAAGCAAAACTCATATTAGAAAATGGAACAGTATTTGAAGGAAAAGCCTTTGGATATATGAAAGAGACTGTCGGTGAGGTTGTTTTTAACACCAGCATGACCGGCTATCAGGAAATATTAACGGATCCATCTTATTACGGTCAGATTGTAACCATGACATACCCTATGATTGGTAATTATGGTTTAAACCTAGATGATCATGAGTCCTCGGGTGTTAAAGTAAAAGGCTTTGTGGTTAGAGAAAAAGCGGACAATCCAAATAACTGGCGTTGTGAATTTGAAATCGATGAGTATCTAAACCGCCATAAGATATTAGGCATCGAAGGTATTGATACAAGGGCATTAACAAAAATAATCAGAAATTCCGGTACCATGAAGGGTATCATTACAGTAAGGGATCTAACACAGAGTCAAATTTCTAGTAAATTCAATGGTTTTCATAATGACAAAGCGGTTGAAGAAGTCACGTCAAAAGAAGTAAAAGTGATGGAAGGTGACGGTATTCATATAGTAGCCATGGATTTTGGTATTAAAAACAATATTTTAAGATCTTTTAAAAATAGAAAATGTAAAATAACCCTTGTACCCGCGCATACAAAAGCGGAAGAGATACTTGCTCTTAGTCCGGATGGTGTTTTTCTATCCAATGGACCTGGTGATCCTAAAGACGTACCGACCGTTATTCATGAGATCAAAAAACTCATAGGTAAAAAGCCGATAACAGGGATTTGTCTTGGGCACCAATTACTGGCACTGGCTCTTGATGGCGATACAGAGAAGTTGAAGTTTGGACATAGGGGCGCGAACCATCCGGTAAAAGACCTAAGCACTGGTCGGGTTATGATTACTTCTCAAAACCACGGTTATGTGGTTTGTGAAGATGGACTTCCTGAAGGCGTTACAATCACCCACATCAATTTAAACGATGGTACTGTCGAAGGCATGAAACATCATGAACATCAGATCTATAGCATCCAATTTCATCCGGAAGCTTGTCCCGGACCTCATGACACAGACCCCATATTTGATGAATTCATAGAAATCATGACACCATGAGCTCTATAGTGATGTATAAGAAAGGATATTAATATGCCAAAAGATAATTCTATAAAAAAAGTCCTGGTCATAGGCTCAGGTCCAATCGTCATTGGACAGGCGGCAGAGTTTGACTATTCAGGTACACAAGCATGCCAAGCATTTAGAGAAGAAGGGGTTATTACCGTACTTGTTAATAGTAACCCTGCGACCATTATGACAGACAAAGAAGTAGCGGATATCGTTTACATTGAACCCTTGACATTGCCATTTTTGGAAAAAGTAATAGATAAGGAACGTCCGGATAGTTTGATTGCAGGCATGGGCGGGCAAACAGGACTGAATCTAGCTGTTGAGCTTCATGATGCGGGCATTTTGGAAAAATATAATGTAAAAGTTATAGGCACTCAGATTGATGCAATCAAAGAAGGGGAAGACAGAGAAGATTTCAAAAAATTAATGGAAAAAATCGGTCAGCCGGTTATTGAAAGTAAAATCGTAACCACCATGGAAGACGGCGTGGATTTTGCATCTCATATAGGATATCCCGTTGTGGTTAGACCGGCATATACCCTAGGTGGATCCGGTGGTGGTATTGCAGAAGACCGAGAAGAATTAAAGCAGATTCTAGCATCAGGTCTTCAACTGTCTCGGGTCGGTCAAGTGCTTCTTGAAAAATCCATTAAGGGATGGAAAGAGATTGAGTATGAAGTCATGCGTGATTGTGCAGGTAATGCCATTACCGTATGTAATATGGAAAACATCGATCCAGTAGGTGTTCATACTGGAGATAGTATTGTTGTTGCACCCTCTCAGACCCTATCCGATGTAGAATATCAGATGCTTAGAAAAGCTTCCTTGGATATTATAAATGAAGTTGGTATTGTCGGGGGTTGTAATGTACAACTGGCCCTTCATCCTGAAAGCTTTGAATACGCCATTATAGAGATCAATCCAAGGGTGAGTCGTTCCTCAGCATTGGCTTCAAAAGCAACAGGTTATCCGATTGCAAAAGTATCAGCAAAACTAGCACTTGGCTACAGATTAGACGAAATTCAAAATGCCGTTACCAAAAAGACACAAGCTTGTTTTGAGCCAACACTCGATTATTGTGTCATCAAAATACCAAAATGGCCTTTTGATAAATTTAGAAGAGCTAAGAAGACACTAGGTACCAAGATGATGGCAACAGGTGAAGTCATGGCCATTGGCAATAATTTTGAAGCGGCTCTACTAAAAGCAGTGCGGTCTTTGGAGATTGGTCAATATAGCCTTCATCATAAAAAAGCGGCATCCAGAGATATGGATGAATTGAAAAAAAGGGTACAAGTACCGGATGATGAGCGGTTATTTGATTTAGCCGAGTTAATCCGTCGTGGTTATAGACTGGATAAAATCTGTAAGATTACAGGCATGGATATTTATTTTGTCAATAAAATTAAAAATATTGTAGACGAAGAAGAGAAGCTGAGAAGCATGAGCATTGATCAGATTGATCGGGATTACATGAAATGGTTAAAAATCAAAGGCTTCTCAGATAAAGCCATCGCTGATTTTGTTGGATGTATGCCCATAGAAGTATTAAATCTAAGAAAAGCCTACCATATAGAAGCTGTCTTCAAGATGGTGGATACTTGTGGTGGTGAGTTTGAGGCGGTATCACCCTACTATTACTCAACTTATGATGAAGTCGATGAAGTAGCGGTATCAGATCGTAAAAAAGTCTTAGTTATAGGATCGGGACCCATACGTATCGGACAAGGAATAGAATTTGATTATTGTTCAGTACATTCTATCTTAGCCCTTAAAAAAGCGGGCATAGAGACGATTATCGCCAACAACAACCCTGAAACCGTGAGTACAGACTTTGATACGGCGGATAAACTGTACTTTGAACCTTTAACAGAAGAAGATGTGTTGAATATTATCGAAAAAGAAAAGCCGGATGGGGTGATTTTACAATTTGGTGGACAAACAGCCATTAAATTAGCCGGTTTCCTAGATCAGATGGAGGTACCGATTCTTGGTACAAAGCCAAAACAAATAGATGAAGCTGAAGACCGAGAAAAATTTGACGACCTCATGGAAAAGTTGGATGTAGCAAGACCTAAAGGAAAAGCCGTCTGGTCAATAGAAGAAGGTCTTAAAGAAGCGGAACTCTTAGGTTATCCGGTACTTGTTCGCCCATCTTATGTTCTTGGGGGACAAGGTATGGAAATCACTTATAATGATGTAGAGCTTAAAAATTACTTAGGCCCGGCTTTTGAAAGAGATCATAAGAATCCGGTTCTTATTGACCGGTATTTAACCGGTAAGGAAATCGAAGTGGATGCCATATGTGACGGTGAAAGTATCTTAATACCCGGTATCATGGAACACTTGGAAAGAGCAGGCGTACATTCAGGTGATAGTATATCCATTTATCCACCAAGAAGCTTATCAGACGCTTTAAAGCAACAGATTCTGGTACAGACAGAGAAAATTGCCCTAGCCCTTCAAGTTGTGGGTATGATTAACATCCAGTACATTGAGTTTGAAGATGTACTTTATATCATAGAGGTGAATCCCAGATCTTCAAGAACGGTGCCCTATATTAGTAAAGTGACCGGCGTCCCTATGATAGAGTTGGCAACCAGAGCGATGTTAGGGGAAAAGCTGGTGGAGATGGGCTTTGGAACCGGTATATACAGAGAAGCGGATCTTGTAGCCATCAAAGTGCCAGTGTTTTCAACTCAAAAGTTACCAGATGTTGAGGTTTCACTAGGGCCCGAAATGAGATCCACAGGTGAGGTTCTTGGTGTCGGAAAAACATTTGAAGAAGCGTTATACAAGGGATTTGTTGGTTCAGGCATGGGCATTATCAAGCCAAAAGGTAATATACTAGCCACCATTAAGCCAATTGATCAGAAGGAATTCATACCCATGGCCAAGAAGTTTATTGAGATGGGGTATCGTTTTATCGCAACAGAAGGAACAGCCAGGGTTCTTAAGGAAAATGGTATAGATGCACAGATTGCAAAGAAGATTAATGAAGGCGTTCCTAATATTCTGGATCTAATCAGAAGCGGCCTAATAGATGTTGTTATTAACACACCAACAAAAGCCAATGATGTAACAAGAGATGGTTTTAGAATACGCAGGGCAGCCATAGAAGCTACTGTACCGGTATTAACTTCTCTTGATACTGCTCAAGGCATGTTGGACATCATATGCGCCGACATGAATGAAGCAACCATGTCAATCTATAATATGGGAGAACTATATGTGCCAAACAAGTTATAAAAGTAAAATCAGTTGTGAAATTATAAAGAACGTTCATTTAATTGACCAAGTATATGAAATGATCCTTGATTGTCCATCCATTGCTATGGAGGCAAAAGCGGGCCAATTTGTGAATCTGTATTGTCATCATATGGGACGGTTATTGCCAAGACCTATCAGCATATGCGAAATCGATAGGGAAGGGGGGCGTCTACACCTTGTGTATGCGATTCTAGGCGATGGTACGGCTGAGTTTGCCTCTTATGTAGCAGGCGCGTATATTGAAGTGTTAGGGCCTTTTGGCAATGGCTTTGAGTTTGACCCTGATAATCAAGATGATGTTTTGATAATCGGTGGTGGTGTAGGCACACCACCCCTTGTGCAACTGGCTAAAGAGCTAAAAGGTAAGAAAACCATTGTTGTTGGTTTTAGATCTAGCCCATATTTGATAGAACGTCTGGGGAAATATGGTGAGGTTTATGTGACAACAGATGATGGTTCAGCAGGCTTTAAGGGTCATGTAGTGGATCTCCTTGAAAAAAAAGGACTTCAAGGTCATATATATGCTTGTGGTCCTACACCCATGCTAAAAGGTGTAAAGGCTTATGCAAGTAAGAACAACCTGCCGGCACAGCTTTCCTTAGAAGAACGTATGGGATGTGGCTTCGGCGGTTGTGTAGGTTGTGTGACCAAAATTGTAGCAGAAACAGAACTTGGATTTATTTATAAAAAGGTATGTAAAGATGGTCCGGTTTTTGATGCTAAGGAGGTGCTATTCTAATGAATTTGGGTATAAACATTGCAGGCATTGAACTAAAAAATCCTATTATGACCGCTTCCGGTACTTTTGGTTCAGGTAGAGAGTATGAGCCCTATGTTGATATAAACAAGATTGGATGCGTGGTGGTAAAAGGCGTAGCCAATGTGCCATGGATGGGCAATCCGGCGCCAAGAATTGTAGAAACTTACGGTGGTATGATTAATGCAGTAGGTTTACAAAATCCCGGTGTTGAAGTTTTTATAGCCGAAGACATCCCTTTTTTGAGACAGTTTGATACAAAGATTGCCGTGAATCTGGCGGGAAGAACCATTGAGGAATATGTGGCCGTGGCCAGTCGACTGGCTACAGCAGATGTGGATTTTTTAGAACTGAACATTTCCTGTCCTAATATAAAAGAAGGTGGCGTAGCTTTTGGTATAGATCCCAATATGGCAATGAAGGTTACAGAAGCGGTTAAAAAGGTAGCAAAGCAGCCCTTGATCGTAAAACTTAGCCCTAATGTGACAGATATTACAGAGATAGCAAGAGCGGTAGAAGCAGGTGGTGCAGACGCGGTTTCACTTATTAATACCCTTATTGGTAGCCGTATTGATATTCATAAGCGACAATTTATTTTATCGACTAAGCATGGCGGTTTGTCTGGACCGGCTATAAAACCGGTAGCGATTAGGATGGTGTATCAAGTGGCAAATAGTATTAGGCTACCTATTATTGGTATGGGTGGTATTATGACAGGTGAGGATGCTATCGAATTTATGATGGCAGGTGCCACAGGTATAGCCGTTGGTACTGCAAATTTATTAGACCCTTGTGCCACCATGAAAATACTTGACGAAATGTTGATTTTCATGCAAAATAAGGGAATAGAAAATATAAATGATATTGTAGGCATAGTAAAATGATAAATGGTTATAGGGTCAAAACTAAGTTTCACTAAATTCACATATATTGTATGCGAAAGTTCAACTATATAGTTTTGAAACCTTAACCATCAAATTAACGAAGCAATTTTTATACATATCATTGAAGGGAAGAAAATATGGATCAATATAAAAAAGAATTTATAGAGTTTATGGTAGACAGTGAGGTTCTGACATTTGGGGATTTTACAACGAAGAGTGGAAGAAAAACACCATTTTTTATCAATGCAGGTAATTACAGATCGGGTAGACAGTTAAGTCTACTTGGGGATTATTATGCTAAAGCAATCAAGGAGAATTTTGGGACAGATTTTCAGATACTTTATGGGCCAGCTTATAAAGGCATACCCCTTAGTGTAACCACATCTGTTTCATTGTCCAAATCCTATGGCGCTGATGTTGCCTATTGCTCCAATCGTAAAGAGCAAAAAGATCACGGAGATGTGGGTGGTTTCCTGGGTGCCAAATTACAAGATGGTGATAAGATTATCATCATTGAAGATGTGACAACAGCCGGAACTTCTATCTATGAGACCATGCCGCTACTAAAATCAGTAGCCAACGTGAATGTTCTCGGATTAATTATATCTGTAGATCGGATGGAAAAAGGCAGAGGCGAACAATCTGCACTTACAGAACTTGCAGATGCATTTAATATTGAAACTTGCGCCATTGTTACCATGGAGGAAGTGGTGGGGTACTTACATAACAGAGCCATTGATGGTAGAGTTTATATTGATGATGAGATTAAAAGCAGCATTGATGCTTATTATGAGATTTACGGTGCGAAAGCGTAATACATACCTTATGAAATAATGATAACAATAATCACAAGAAAAAGCATGAAAAAGCAAAAAAAACTAGTAATTATCACATGTCCATGATATAATACTTGTTAGGACCTTGTGAACGAGACATATGATGGATATCACATATAAAGTAGGATGTTCAATGCTATGACATGTTACAGGTAAAAATGCGAGGACGATGAATCATACAACACCTTAAACAGTTGGCTGACCGAATGGGCTGAAGTTTTAGATTCCAAAACGATGAAATCTAGTTTTGTAGAATGGTAAAACAATCACAGGCAATCTATATAAGGGAAGTTCTTTTCATGTAAGAACAAGTTGGATTTAATACGTTGCGTAATTGAAATACCGCTTTCTGAATTGGGGATAGAAAACGGAATGAACAAAAAGGTCCAAAAAGATAAAGATAGGTGCAGAGCCTATACGTTTCCGGGGGTGGAAACAAAAAGAACGAGCAGGGGTGTTTCGTTCGTAAAAGTTAGAGCTGACATGGCAACATGTTGTTCTAGCTTTTTTATGTTGTAGGAGTTACTTAGCTCTATTTTCGGACCAGTTAAATGTCACTGTGATGGTAGTACCAATGCATAGATTGAATCAAGTTGGCTATTATGTTAACGTATAGATTGATGTATGATTTGAAGGAGGGCGTATTATGAATAAAAAGACGCAGATTGTAGCAGCTTTATCTGTTTTTATAATTACTTCAAATTTATTGAATTACACTATTATCGACAATAGAAAAATCAATTCGTTAATTTCAGTATTTATTTATTTATTAATACTAATAATAATCTATATATTCTTCTATCCAGTAGTTCATACTGACAATGAAAAAGATAAAAAACAATTTCTATTTATTGGATTATTATTATTTGTTGTATTCTTGCTTATGATTTTGTAGTAGCGAGCCTAATACATTTCCACGGTTAGTGTTTATGGTTTATTATCATTTGATTTACATTTGTTAAGAAGACTTAAGAAAAAGTAAAACCAGATGTGTAGAGGATAAAGTTCCTGGAATGACTATATTGCAAAACGCCAGAATACAGGGATGTATTTCACCTTCGTTTGATACATGGACGTATCAACGAAGGTCGTTTGAAATGTAGTCATGGAGGGGTTTTTAGCCGACGAATTTAGATATACTAAGTCTAGTAGCCACAATCCTAAATAGACTGGCTTTTTAAGTATGCAAAGTTAATGGAAAAGGTACAATGAATTTTAAAACTATGGTAAGATGGTTTTCATATAGCTCATAATATCTCATTAGGATTTTTCTATCCATACCTTTCCAGCAGTAAATTACGCAACCCAAATCATGCTTATTATTGTGCTCTTCAGGAATATTTGTTATAATTTCAATGACACCGAAGAGGTCCTATAGGGCCGTGGTGGATATCGGAGGGATTATTATGAGCTTGGAGCAATACCATAGATTATCAACAAAGTATGATAGGTTTGTATATGAAAGTTATCAGGTGGAAACCATAGATGAGAAGTTGATGCTGAATTATCAATACAGGTTAGAGGGTGACAACCAATCCCCTATAACTTTTTTTCATCGTGTCAGTTATGAACTGATACACGCGTTAGACGCGCAACTGAACCTTGAGCAATTAAATAACTTAGATGCCCTCATATTCTCTATTGGTTTGATTGAGGGGATCAATTACTATAAGAGTGTATGCCCCAAATCCTATGTGATTGCATGTGGTACCATTGATGTTGAGCAGAATAAATGGTGGCAAAAATTATTCTATCACGGACTAGGAGAACTAATTTACCTAAATGGGATGTCAGAAGAAGTGACCGAATCTAATTTGGTCCATTTTGCTTGTGACCATAAGTGGCCTAATATTTTTGAAGAGATTGATTTGGATTTGTCCGGAAACTTAATTCCGGTTGGTGGTGGGAAGGATTCCGTGGTGACCTTGGAACTTCTTAAAGGCATGAAAGAGGACAACCTGTGTTTTGTCATGAGTCCGCCTCAGGCAGCGATTGATTGTATTCATGTTGCCGGTTATGAGAATTATCTTTTGGCCAAACGCTATATTGATAAGAAAATACTAAAGATGAATGATGAAGGCTTTCTTAACGGACATGTGCCTTTTTCGGCCATATTAGGCTTTATTTCGGTAATGGGGGCAGCCTTAGTCGGTAAACGCTACATTCCCCTATCCAATGAACGTAGCGCTAATGAATCAACGGTCCTTGGTGCCAGCTTTAACCACCAGTATTCGAAGAGTTATGAGTTTGAACGGGATTTTAATGATTATGTGAACCGATACTTGATTCGGGACATTCACTATTTTAGTTTACTCAGGCCCCTGTATGAAATAGATATAGCAGAAAGATTTGCAAAACACGAGGCTTATCATGAGGTTTTTAGAAGCTGTAACCGAGGTAAAAAAGATAACAGCTGGTGTGGTCACTGCTCCAAATGTCTTTTTGTCTATACGATTCTAGCGCCCTATATGTCAGAAGAGGCATTGATTCGTATTTTCGGGTATAATCTGTTGGATAACATGGACTTGGAACCTATATTTCTTGAACTGATCGGCGTCAAAGAGGTTAAACCTTTTGAATGTGTGGGGACCATTGATGAGATTCGTTGGTCCGTGAAGCGCATTATAGAAGAACTGGAAGAAAAGAACAAACCAAAACCAAGTCTGGTTAAAGCTTTTGAACAAATTATACCCCTTAACACGATCCATTCACCAAGCCGGTTTGAAGAAGAAAATGATATACCGGATCACTATTTGGGACTTCTTGAGGAAAAGCTATGATGGATTATTGGAAAAGTCAATTTGACAATAAAAAAATTGTGATTCTAGGCTTTGGACAAGAGGGCATGTCAACCTATCGGTTCATCAGATCCGTAAGTGACAAGTGCTTTATTCAGGTCATGGATCAGAACATAGACAAACCCGATGACCTACTTATAGACATAGATATATCGACCTATTTTTATCCCGAAGAACGGTATTTGGAATTTGACCAAAATGTAGATATGGTTTTTAAAAGTCCGGGTATTCCTCTTATGCATCTAAAAGGCTTTATAGAACCTAATAAAATAACGTCTCAAAGTAATGAGTTTATTAAGGTCTACAAAAACCATATGGTAGGTATCACCGGAACGAAAGGCAAAAGTACGGTATCTACACTTATTTATGAGCTTCTTAAAGCAGAGGGCTTGGATGTTGAGTTGATAGGTAACATTGGAAAACCGCCTTTTGACTATATTCTGGAAAAAGATCCCTCCACTTTTTTTGTCTATGAACTCTCCTCACATCAACTGGAAACGGTGAGTGTATCACCTAAGTATGGTATTGTACTTAATATATTCCAAGAGCATTTGGACCACTATGCGTCTTATGATCATTATGCAGAAGCCAAAATGAACATAGGTAGGTATCAAGGTGAAGAAGATACACTGATTTATAGTGCTTTGGATCAGGAAATCCCAAAAAGATTGAGTGGTTATAAAGGTAAGCTTATTCCCATTACAAAGGATGATTCAGCAAACTCAGGCTTAATCGTGACCTCTAGTGGCATAGATTTGGTAGGTGATTTTGATACAGTGCACTTAGATCAGAGCTTAAAAAGACATTTAATGGGTGACCATAACCTAATCAATATCGGCGTAGCTGTATATATAACGAGAAAAGGTAATTGAAACATTCCCTGGTCTACCTCATAGACTAGCTTTTGTAGCATGTGTTAATGGTGTAAACTTCTATAATGATTCCATCTCAACCATACCTCAAGCAACCATTGCAGCTATGAATGCCCTTCAAAAAGTGGATTCTGTTATTATAGGCGGTATGGACAGAGGGGTCGATTATAGGTGTTTGGTGGATTATATCAATGACCATGAGTTGTTAAAAGTCGTCCTATTGCCGGCGACAGGCCATCAATTATATGGTAGTTTAATATATCAGGAACGACTATTCTTGGCAAAAGATATGGAAGAAGCGGTGTCTATTTGCATGAGAATTACAGTTAGAGGTAGCATATGTTTGTTATCACCTGCGGCTGCCTCCTATGGTGTCTATAAGAATTTCGAATCACGAGGTAGGCATTTTGAATCATTAGTTAAGGATACGTTGTAAATGAGGTTGGCATTGACAAATAATCATTAAAATATTAAAATATAATTATAGTATTTTATGGTTAAGGCGTTAAAACGATATAGTTGACCTTTCACGTACATCAATATGTGATTTTTGAGAAACTTAGTGTTGACACTATAACCATTTTTGAAACTAATAATAGAGTAGAGTAACAGAGAGAAAAGGGAGAAATGATATGTACAATAACGGAGGCGCATTTTTAGCATTATTTGGTGGGTTTATTTTCATATTTTTATTGATTGGTATTGCTAACTATGTATTAATGGCAATAGGTCTTATGAAAATGGCACAGAACCAAGGCATTGAGAATCCCTGGTTAGCATGGGTGCCAGTCGGTAACCTTTACATCATCGGTAAGCTTATTAGAACCATTGAATTTGGTGCTAACAAATATGAGAAAGCAGAACTGATTCTGCTAATCGGATTTGCAGCAACAGTCGTACTGGGTGCCATCCCATTAATCGGCACATTGATTAGTCTGGCATATATGGTGCTGTCATTAATGTGTATGTTCAAGCTTTATAAGATGTATGCAGCGGAAAGTGCAACATTATTTCTTATACTTTCCATCGTATTTGCTATTATAGCACCTGGTATTATCTTATTTAAGATAAAAGATAATACACCTGTGGAAGTAGTATAAAATCGGCTCATTATTAATGAGACAATCCATAACGTAAGACAAAGGCAACTAGAGACATTAATATCTTTAGTTGCCTTTTTTTGTTCTATAGTGTTGCTCATTTTATTAAGACTTGTTCATTTTTTTACGAATCTCATCTAGTGGTATATGGCAATAACCATAAGGATTCTTTTCTAAATAGTCTTGATGATAAGCTTCCGCGTCCCAAAACTTTGTAAGGGGCTCAATTTCTGTTACAATCGGCGTGGAATACTTTTTTTGCTCTTCGAGTTTGGATGTATTAATAATTTCTAGGTCCTCTTGATTGGTAAAATAGATACCGGTTCGGTACTGTTCGCCAATATCAGGACCTTGGCGATTCAATACGGTTGGATCAACAATTGCCCAAAAAGCTTTAAGCAACTCAGTAAGACTTACTATGCTTTCATCATAAGTTAAATAACAGGCTTCTGAATGACCGGTCTTCTTAGAGCATACTTCTTCATAAGTTGGGTTAGCTTTATGACCGTTAGCATAACCAACGGTAGAGGTCATGACACCATCGATGAGTTTGAAATAAGCTTCAACACCCCAAAAACAACCGCCTGCAAATACGATTTCTTTCATCTATGCAACAACTCCTTTCTAAATTCATAGTAAAACAGTTGAGGCGAAATAGCAACTATTTATATCGGCTGATAATACTTCTTGAGAAGTTAATGGAATAATGCTATTATAGGAGTGTTGGTTAAAGTGTCATAACTAAGTTTTGTCACTTTAACTATTGTAGCGTTACTATACTATATAGAGGTGAATGATATGAAGGGTACTGTTGTGTCCACGTGGTTAAAAACCTGCAGAAAAATGTTGGGTGATGATTTAATTGAAGGTGCTTTGATAAAGTCAAATATGGATCCAAATCGAGTTTTTTCACCACTTGAAGATGTGGAAGATCATCAGGTATTTGGTTTGATCTCAAATATAGCTTCAGCTGGTCATATGGATGATAAAAAATTATGGCGTCTTATTGGTACGGATAATTTAGTGACTTTTAAGACCGACTATCCCGGATTTTTCAGAAGAGAAAATGCATATCAATTTCTGAATTCAATGAACGACTTACATGTTATTGTTATGAAAAGATTCTCAGGTGCAAAGCCACCCGCTCTTGATATGACCGTAATAGGTACCAATAAAGTACAATTTAAATACAGTTCAAAAAGAGGTATGTTTGATTATTTTCTGGGTCTTATGGAAGGCGTCAAATCCTATTTTAAAGAGAACTTCACAATGGTTGAGATAGGGCGAAATGACACCGAGCTTACATTGGAAATTGAATTTGAATACCCTGTTGAAGTGATTCGTAATTTTACATTCAACCGACTATTTTCACTAGGATTCATTAAAGACATATCTTTAAAAATCAGTCTGGCAACGATGTTGACGGTGGCAGTGTTGGGAAGTATCGTATCGATTGCTTTACCTGACATTATAGGACTTAGTGGTGTTGTTGGTTTTACTTTTTTATCAGGTCTTGCTTCTTTTATAAATGCAAAAGCGTTGAACAAGCCTTTAAAATTACTAAACAATAGTCTTTCAGAGATGCAGCAAAAAACATATAGCAAAAAATATATCGTATCTTCAAAGGATCAATACGAAGATTTGCTAAATCAGATTGAAACCTATAAGGACAGTTTGAAAATAGATTTCCAAGGTTATAACGGTATAGTAGATGAGATGTCTATTTTCAGTAATACCATGGATGACATTTCAAAAAACATGGCTTTCACTTCTGATGAGATTGGTGATGTGGTAGAGCAACTTGCTTATGCAGCTTCCAGTCAAGCAGAAGAAACTGAAAGTTCAATCTATATGCTTAATGATAACATTAATGAAGTTAAGCGCATCGCTCATGAAGAAAATGAGAATAAGGATGAGTTGGAGGTTTCCGTTAAGAAGATAGAAGATAGCTTTGATAACGTTGAAAAAACGGCTCATGAGATTCAGATCATTCTTAAGCACTTTGAAAAGGTGAAAGAAAATGGCTTGAAATTAAAAGATAATGCTCAGGGCATCACCAATATCGTATCTTTGGTATCTGCCATATCACAACAGACGAATTTACTAGCACTGAACGCATCCATAGAGGCGGCAAGAGCCGGTGAAGCAGGAAAAGGTTTTGCAGTAGTAGCTGAAGAGGTGCGTAAGTTATCAGAAGCAACCAATGATGCTGTTGGTAAGATTAACAGTAGGCTTGGGGACTTTGTTAGTGAGATTGGTCAGATGGTTACAGATGTCGATCATCAATATTCAAGTCTTGAAGACGAGAATGAAAAGTTATCACATGCGGTCAGTGCTTCAGGGGTGGCCAAAGAAACCATACAAGAAGTGGCCAATAAAATGGTTGAAACATCAAAGAAACTAGAAAATGAAACAGAAGCAATCGCTAAAGTATTTACAAATATGGAGTCATTAGCGGCCATTGCAGAAGAAAACTCTGCATCAGCACAACAGGTTAGTGCGAATGTCACCAATTATACTGAGCAGATTCATAATCTAAGTGGGAATATTAGTACGTTTAAAGGTATAACGGCAGGATTTAGTGAAGATTTAAGTGTTTATAAGATATAGTGTCATTAAGGCAAGCGTATGTGAATAGTACGCTTGTTTTTTTTAGTTCTCTAGGAAAGTCATACTATAGTATTCAGCCTTGAAACGTGGCAGAATACGTCAAAGACCTTTCCTTTCGAACCGTTCAGAAATATGAGCAGAGCTCATAACGAAGCGAAGCTTCTAACAGATCTGGATATTAAGGAAACAGAAAAAGCCATCAAACTTATTAAAGACTTTTTTGAAAGGGACTTAGCAAGACAGCTTAATCTATCAAGAGTTTCTGCACCTTTATTTGTCAGACCGGAAACAGGTATGAATGATAACTTAAATGGGGTGGAACGACCGGTTACCTTTGCAGTTAAAGCAATAGGAGACAAAGAAGTTGAGATTGTGCATTCTCTTGCCAAATGGAAAAGAATGGCTTTAAAGCGTTATAAGTTCGAAGTGGGTGAAGGTTTATATACAGATATGAATGCTATACGTAGAGATGAAGAAACGGATAATTTACACTCCATCTATGTGGATCAATGGGACTGGGAAAAAATCATCCACAAAGAGGATAGAAATGAGACAACCCTAAGAGATACAGTAGGTAACATCTACAAAATATTTAAAGATACAGAGGCGCTCATTACTCGTCATTATCCCAGTATCGATGTTTTTTTGCCGGATGAAATAACCTTTATGACGACTCAGGAACTGGAAGACCTATACCCTGACTTAACACCTAAGGAAAGAGAAGATCGAATCACCAAAGAAAAGAAAGCTGTTTTCTTAATGCAAATCGGTCAAGCACTGAATTCCGGAGAACGACATGATGGAAGAGCTCCGGACTATGACGATTGGACCTTAAATGGCGATATCCTTTTTTGGTTTCCTTTGTTAGAACGTGCGTTTGAATTGTCCTCCATGGGGATTAGAGTAGATGAAGAAGCCCTTAATCGGCAACTTGAATTATCCGGCTGTGAAGATCGAAGGAAATACCCTTTCCATCAAGCACTGCTTAATGGCCAACTGCCCTACACCATGGGTGGTGGTATAGGTCAGTCTAGGTTATGTATGTATTTTTTACGTAAAGCACACATTGGAGAAGTTCAATCTTCCATATGGCCGGAGGAAATGGTTAATCTATGTGGAGACAACAACGTCATGCTACTTTAGAAAAATATAATATTTTTGTTGGGAGGTCTATCATGATAGGTCAACGTATTTATTTCAAAGATAAAATGCAAGAAGGCTATTATGATCTTACTGAAGACATAGGTCAAAACTTTCATGAAATGTTTGAACCTGAATTGACACCCAAGGAGATGCTGGCCCTTGGTGTTTTTGGTGGTAAGTATATGACAGATTGCATGGATGAATTTCCAAAATCATGGTTTGAAGGCGCGAAACTATCACCAGAGAAGAAAGATATCCATCTGAATTATTTCGAAGTAGACGCCTCCCTACCTTTACAGGCATGGGAAGATAAAGGCTGGATTTACCCGGGAGATCCTAGGGGTTGGTTTCAGTGGTATTGTAGATATTATTATGGCAGACGGTTACCTGAAGAGGATCTAAGACAGATTAAGCGATGGAAAGCCATGAGACGTCACATAGGTGCCATAATGAAAAATTGTTCTCCCTTAGATTTGACCTGCAGAAAGAAGCAAAGACAAGCGCTCTTACACTGGGCATATGACAGCCGAAAGATATGACATTATGTCATGACATAGTGAAGTGTTGTTGCATTGACACTTGTATATTATAGGCTTAGACTGAAATAAAGATATTATAATCAATAAAGGAGGACAATTATGAATCTAGCCAAATACATTGACCACACCATATTAAAGCCGGATGCAAGTCGTGATGAAGTCGAAAGAATATGTGAAGAAGCAAAAGAATATGGCTTTGCATCTGTTTGTGTGAATGTAACCCATACTAAGTTTGTTAGTGAAACATTAAAAGACAGCGATGTCAAAACCTGTACAGTTGTAGGTTTTCCCCTCGGTGCTGTGTTACCGGAGGTAAAAGCATATGAAACAGGGAAGGCTGTTGAAAACGGATCGGATGAGATTGACATGGTCATTAATATTGGTGCCTTAAAGGATCAAGATTATGAGCTAGTTGAAAGAGACATTAAAGCAGTCGTGGCAGCAGCAGACGGAGCTCTCGTTAAGGTGATTTTTGAAACCTGTTTATTATCTTCCGATGAGATTGTAAAAGCTTGTGAATTATCTATGGCAGCAGGTGCAGATTATGTTAAAACTAGTACCGGTTTTAGCACCGGTGGTGCAACCGTTGAAGATGTTACGTTGATGAAAAAGACGATTGGTAGTGCAGGAAAAGTAAAAGCATCCGGTGGTATTCGTGATTATGATCAAGCCATTAAGATGATTGAAGCCGGTGCAGAACGTATCGGTGCATCCGCCGGTATCGCAATTGTCAAACATGAAACAACCAAAGGAACAGGTTATTAAAATATATGAATAAAAACGGACATTCTTTATGAGAAGAGTGTCCGTTTTTATTTGAGCGTTCTTTAATTGAGCACTTGATTTGAATCTTTTGTCTTAGTTTTGAACCTTTAACCTTTTATTGTATGGTCAGCATGAAGAATACGATATAATTCATCTAGTAACAGATCATTATCTTCTTTACACAAGATGCAAAACCTTAAGAATTTATTGGATAAGAAAGGAAAACTTGAAGCATCTCGTATCATGAGATTTTTCAGGATGAGCTTTTCAAAAATGTCAAAACTGTTATGGGGTGTTAATAACTTTATTAATATGAAGTTAGCCGTTGCAGGATAAACCTTAACGGTAGGCCAGAGCTCCAAAATACTTAGGATGCGTTGGCGCTCTGTAGAAATAAGATGTCTGCTCTTGTCGATGTAAGCCAGGTCTTGAACCATAAGTTCTCCGGCATAAGCAGCCAAAGAGTTAATGGTCCAGGGATTCTTCAAATCATTGATTTTATGAATAAGTGCTTTGTTACCACTGATACCGTAACCGAGTCTTAATCCGGGAGCAGCATAAAACTTAGATACACCACGAATAATAAAAAGGTTTTGATAAAAAGGTGTCAACGATACGGCCGAGACATCATGAACATCTTCAGCAAATTCCACATAAGTTTCATCAATGACAACATCCACATCCTGCTCCAAGCAAAAATCCAATATTTCTCTCATTTCCTTTTTGAAAATGGAAGTCGAAGTGGGATTATTTGGGTTACATATAACCAGTAGATCAGTTTGTTCGGATAAATGTTGCTTTAGATTTTCAATGTTAATTTTAAAGTCATCTTCTTCAAGTAGAGGAAAATATCTGGATTTCCCATCATTGATAAAAATCTCTCTTTCATACTCAGAATAGGTTGGACCAATAATTAGAGCATTCTGAGGATGGAGTACTTTGATAAATAAAGAAATGAGCTCAGTTGAACCGTTGCCAACCAAAATATCTTCATAGGGAGCACCAATATATTTGCCGAGTGTTTTTCGAAGACTTAAGTAGTCTCGGTCAGGATAGGCGGCAATTAGGTGAATTTGTCTTGCCAGCTCTTCCTGTATGGTGCTAGAGAGTCCAAGAGGGTTCACATTACCACTGAAATTAATAATATTTGAGGGTGCTAAATGATAGTGGGCAGCTATTTGTTCTAAATCACTACCATGAAAATGTTGTTGCATATTAGCCATGGAGATAACCTCCTTATAATTGTTTGTTAGATGATGAGATTAATTATACACAGTAATAAAAAGATTGCAAGAGAATCTATTCGCCCCTTTGCGTTGTTTGGAACCTTGAGGAATGATATAATAAGTATACCTTAAAACCCCATAGTGGGAAAGCAGTAAGAGCAAGGCCAAGGAGATTTTTATAATGGATTGTGATTTTGAAGAACACATTGAGGCAGATTATGAATTGCTATTACCAAGACCTGTATACTCTACGGAACATATAAATGTAACCATCGAAGAAGGACAGAAGTGTTTTGGTAGAATTTTTATGGAAAACATTGGTGATGGGTATTTTTTTGCTTTTGTTACGGTATACGGAAAAGGTATACATATAGAGCATCAAAGGGTTAAAGGAAATAAAACAGATTTGGCCTATGAAATAGATGCTAAAGATTACAAAATTGGCGAAGCGGTCGATGGGTATATATTGTTCACCTACCTAGGCGGAGAAAAGAAAATCACCATTAAAGGACGGATTATTCAGGCACCCACATCTTTGGATGAATGGATTGAACCAATAAAAAAAGCATCAATAGATCAACCGCTAGCTCAAAGAAAATCTTATCAGATTGTCATGAGCAAGAAGTCATATAACAGCCAGGAAGCGGCCAGAATTCTTATTTACAATCACGAAATATACCCCATTACAATAAAAGTAAGCACAAGAGATAAAGATCTTTTGATTGAAAATCCCTTTATAACAGTTGAAGAAATGGGTTATCTGGATGTAAGGTTAAATACAACCATATTTTCTAGACTAAGATATGGTTATTATAATAGGCGTTTACCGGTTATAGAAAAAAGTCTTGTGTTAGAAATACACACTGAAAACGGCTATGAAGAAGTTGGCTGTAACTTAACATTTACCAAGTTTATGGATTTTAACGTTGAAGGAAAAATAACATCCGAAACAGAGTTTAGGCAATCTCTTATTGAAGTTCATAAGCTTTACACCTCTTATCTTTTAAAACATGAAAAGCATATTTTGAATAAAACAATAATTATCCTTAAACGTGCAATTGCTTATCATTTAACCGATATAAATCTTAGACTTTTTTATATCATATTATTATTGGATATGCATGAGGTGGATGAAGTTAACAATCAGCTCATAGCACTGTCAAAATATAAGCAATACTATTTTGATCTTGACCCCAAAAATCATAGTGAATTAATTTCTACGCTCTATAAATGGATAAAAGGTGATGATGTAAATGAAATAATAAAGCTTTGGCCCATGACACCAATGAAGCAAATGTTTCGAATGCATCTCTTTAGCCCCACGCGTCTCACCTTTCATGACTTTGAAAAACTATATATGGAAGGAATTAGAAGCCCATTTCTTTATGCAGAAGCAACGGTCCTTCTTAACCGCAAGCCAATGGTTCCACTTGGGCCATCTAAGTTTTACAGATCCTTACTTAGGTGGGCACTCAATAAAAACATGTTATCGGATCAATGGATTAATCTTATTGAAAACAGATATTACCAAATCCTTCAAACGGAAGTACTAGATAGTAATTTGTGCTATAAACTTTACACTATGCGGTTTTCTATGAATCTGCAAAAAATGCTATGTACATTTCTTATTCGAGAACAAAGAGCAGATTCAGAGGCCTATGCGATATATGCAGCAGCAATAAAAGAAAACATATTTATTAAGGATTTAATGACATATTATGTTAAATCGGCTTACGCTAATCGCCTCAATATCGAAGTTGAGAATTTAACTTTGATGACGGTATATCAGACTTTGTCTCACGATGAAATGGCTTATTGTCTAAAACAATATAGTCAAAAAGCACGTCCAAATGAAAGCTATTATGGTATGTATAGAAGGTTGTATTATGATTTTTTACCCACTTGCATACACGAAGGTATAAGTGAGGACGAGGGTGCCCTTGTTTTAAGGGAAATAGAGTATTTGTTAGAAAAACAACAATGGGTTGAGCTAAAAGCATTAATTTCAAATAAAGGCTTAAAGCAACTGGTTATTATAGATGAAAAAATAATAAAAGAGCTATTAGAACGCGGTATTGACGGTTTGGATTTTAAATGGCTTGAACAACAGTTGGATTTGAAGACGATATTTAAGTTAATTTCAGATGAGCACTATAGAGCCTATGTTAATTTATTGCTAAATCAAGAGCGCTTCAAAGAGCTTATAATGTTAGAACATGAAAGGCTGCTGAGCCGCGATGATGGCCAGATATTAATCAGATTATTAAAGCGACTGTGTGAGAAAAAAAGTGCCTATGCTCATGATCTGGCGTATAAAATGTATAAGATGAACATGGATCATCCTATCATACTTGAAACCATATCAGAAACTTATGAAGATAGCCTTGAGAATATGCTGGATTTTCTAAGTAAAATGCTAACGGTTGGCGTTCCTTCCAAAATTTATATGGAGCGTGTACTTTATAAAGGTGTTATAACAAGACTGGATCATGAGCGTATTTATGAAGCGTATCTGATTTATAGAGAGAAGTTTCATGATCAAGTTGTATATGAAGCCATGGATCGGTATTATGCTGCACGCATTTTAATTGAAGAAACATATGGCACACACAGGTTGATTGAAATTTTTGAAGAAGATATCTACAAATGTCGACATCCCTTTCCAATGGGGTTAGCATTACTAAAGTTATACGATCACTATGACAAAAAAAACGAAGTAATTTCCAATAATCTTGTCAAAAATGCTGTGAAGAATGGTATAATATTTCCGTGGTTTGCCAACTTAGCCATCCCTTACTTACAAACAAGTCGATTTAGAAAAGGTACTTTTTTTTCTTATAATTGTAGATCTAAGATGGATGTAACCATGCACTACAGGGCGGATGGACAAGAGACTTACCAAGCGCTTCAAATGAAGCATGTTGCTTTTGGTCTCTTTATTGGTTATATCGTTACTTTTTACATGGATCATGTGGATTACTACTTTGTTGAATCATCAAAGGATGGTAAAAGTGACATAACAGAGAGTCATCAGTTTGTCCAATCAAAGTTTCTTGAGCCACAAAACGAATGGAACGGGTTTGATGTGATTAACACAATTAAGATGAGTCAGATGATGAAAGATGATGAAAGTTTGGATAAAATCATGAGGCATCATATCGAGCTTAGAAAAACCATCAGGGACACGATGGAAATACTGTGAGGATTAAAAATGGGGACATTAAAGCTAGAATTTGAAAAAGGATTATTCTTAGGTATCGACTTTGGCACAACCAATACGGTGGTTAGCGTCTATGATTATGATGCAGACAGTGTATATACAATACCCATCGATGGTCAGTTCATATTTCCAACCGCCGTGCAATTTGAAATGGATATGGAAGTACCCGGAAAACTCAACAGCATATTTGGAATCCAAGCTAAAGAATCAGCTATTATTTATCCGGAAAGTACGGTTTTATCTATAAAAAGGCTCTTGGGAAAAGATCAGCCTATTCAGGTGGTTGTGGAAGAGACGATTTATGATTTCAAGCCGGAGGATATCGTTGCTCAGATATTAAGCTATATTAAGATTAAGGCAAATGATTATATCCATGATGAGAAGCATGTTAGTGGTGAATTTAGTGGTTGTGTTATTACAGTGCCGGCCAATTCTACAGACAAACAAAAAAACAAGATGCGGTATGCAGCGATGATTGCAGGCTTCATGGAAGAAAACATCTTCTTAAGACTGGAACCGGCAGCGGCAGCCATTAGCTATGCACAAATCGCCACAAAAAACAGTCATGTACTCGTTTATGATTTTGGTGGTGGAACCTTTGATGCATGTCTCTTGAATCTAAAAGCCATACAAGACGAAGAGCCAGAGATATCCATAATGAGTACACATGGAGACAATCATTTAGGTGGAGATGACTTAGATCGCTTGATGATGGATATGGTTTATGATGCTTTTCTAGAGACAACCGAACATAGTATTGATTTATTTGACCTGTCAAAAGATGATGGTGTATCCAATCTACAAAAGAAAATGGCATTGGTCCGAATGCAACAAGTGGCCAATCATGCTAAGGAACAGCTATCTAAAACGGCGTCCACAAAATTAGTTTTAGCACCATTGTTACAGGAACCGGAGATGATTAATATAAGTCTTGAGATCACGAGAGAGGCTTATTATAACCATAAAAGAAAGCATAAGATGGATGAAAGTCTAGAAGATTTCAAACAAATGGAAGGGTTTTCAGTTAAAGATTTGGTTGCACGAACTATGGTGTGTGTGGATGGGTGTCTTGAAGCAGCCGGACTTATGCCTAGGGAAGTAGATGAGGTATTTCTTGTAGGCGGCAGTTCAGCCATTGTTGAGGTTATTGACCAGATTAGAGACAAATTCGAGAAAGAGCCATATAAAGCAATGATAAGTCCAGCTCTTAGTATTTCCCAGGGTGCTGCTTATTATTGTAATATGATTATGTTGCCATCCATTAAAGGCCCAAAAGTATTTGAAAAGACAGTGCATCCCTTGGGATTAGAAATTGCCGGACGTCGCTTTATGGAGATTGTTGAGGCTAATATGCCCATTCCTGTGGATGGTCTGGAGGTTGAAGGCGACGAGTTGCTCTATACCAATCATGATAATATCACCAGTATGGCCATTGTTGTATATGAAGATACTTCAGTGGATAGTAGGAAGCGACTGAAGTTCGTAACAGAAAACGGCATGAAAAGATTGGGCGCCACCACACTGCAAGGTATTCCATTAGCGCTAAGAGGTGAAGAAAAGGTGAAGGTTGTTTTTAGAGTCAATAGAAATCAATTATTGACGGTTGTAGCCACAAGTACAAGTACAACAGGGGTAGAAACCATATTGGCTGTCGATCAATTATATTAATCATCGGAGGCAAACATGAAGCGTATCGTAAAAGAAAACGAGATAGAGAAAATCGTACTTGAATATAGGATAAAAATGCATATCATTGAAGATTTGACCTGCAATCTTATTAAAATCCAAATTGAGAATATCGCATCAAGGATGCTCTTAGGTATCAATCAAAACCTTAAAAACAAAGATGAAACAAAAAGTTTTGAAAGTTTATACTATCTGATGAAAGATATAAAAAACATATATGAAAAATGTATTCGTTTTATAGGCGATCATGAAATTCGATTAGAAAACAAGCAATTGGTGGATATCGTTATAGGGATAAGAGAAATGGCTGAAAATGCTGTTTTTAGTATTGAAAATGGTAAAGACAACCCCATCGCATATGAGCGTATGGTCATCATCAGTGGCGGCATCCTTAAAATTAAAGAGGCTTACCGTAAGAGAATGGACATGCTTCATGAAGCATGTGCGATAGATAGTCATATAACCAAAGCAGCACTGTTAGAATATATCTATACGTTTGTGTCCTCATTTTTTGAAGCGATGGCAGATCCTGCTAATGAAATCATTGAAAGCATCCTTGCTGATTTATGGAATAGTATAGAGAAAAAAAAGTATACGAAGCTTTTAGATGAGCAGAAAAAAGTTATGGAGTCTCTCATGATGGTAAAAGTGGATGACTTTGGCAAAAAAAAACTTACACAGCAAGAAGTAGATTTTCTTGAGGTACTTATAAGTATCATACATGATGGGTATGAGCAGATTTTGATGAAGGAAGAACAGCTGAGTAGAGCTGTGCAGATTGGGGTAGATGATATTGGACTGCTATCACAAGATGCCATTAAGCAAGCAATAGAGAAGAATATGTCCGTCTATAAAGACAATGTCAATGCGATGTTAAAATATGTGGATGAGAATCACCAAAATAGCCATGAAGCATTTATTAATCTAATGTATGATGAATTATACAAAACCCATAGAAGTCTATTAATGAAGATAAAAAAAGAATCTACTAATTATCAGATTCTCAGCTGCCATATACTGGAACTTTTTGAAAAATTAGTGATCGGTCTGCAAGGTCTGAATATAAAATATAAAACAACAGAAGGCCAAAAAATCGGTGAGGCAATCTGTGATACAATTTATATGAAATATGAAACTTTAAAAGAAAAGGATACAGAATATCAATTAAACAAGAAAGACGTGAGTATATTAGAGGATAAAAAGCTTTTAGACATGAGGATGTTGATCTCAGAAAATGGTGAAGATTTATTAGAAGACGCCATTGATGGTTTGACAGAGGGTTTACTGGATATTCAGACCCATTATCTAAAGGAAATGGCCGTTATTGAAGAAACTGTTCACAATCAAAACATGGTATATCTCAAGAATGACATATTATTTGAACTTAGAACATATGAAGAAATGATGCGTCATTCCCTAAAAAAACTCGTTGATATAGAAGGTGAAAAGGTAAAAGCACTATCATTATTATTGATGGAAGCGCAACAGTCTTTTATGAATGCATTGGAGAGAATACATATTAAAGTCATTGAACCTCGTGAGCATGACCAATTTGATGGGAAGCTACATGAAGCTATCTTGGCTGAGGCATTAGAAGGATTTGAAAAAGGAAGCATCATCAAGTGCCAGAGTGTAGGGTATCAATTAGAACCCAATATTCTGCTTAGAGCCATGGTCATTGCAGCCAAATAGCAAGGAGGCTTTTAATGAAGCTCAGTAGAATTCATGAAAACCATTACTATATTGGTATCGATTTTGGGTATCATACCGTCAGTATGAGTGCACTGGACGATAGGTCAAATAAACCGGTTATGTTAGATAGAACAGGTGGATACGGACAAATCTATGTACCGACTCATATGGTATATTTGACCAAGGAGTATACATGGCTTGTTGGTGAGGAAGCAACAATGATGGGAGCAAGTGAAGACACGGTGTTTATAGATAACTTATTAACCGGTCTTTGTGAGAGAAAAAGCTATGATGTTGAAGGTGTGTGGTATGAATCTGAAACACTTATTGCAATCTACATAAACGAATTGCTAAAGCATTTGGATAATATTAACCCCAATCATATAGTAAAATGCCTGACCCTTACTCTGCCGGATCGAGTGGATTATAAGATACATCAACTATTGGAAGAAATACTAACACTTCACTTTGAAAAAACGAAGAAATGGAAGAACAAGTTTCAGATTCATGTTATTACGAATTCCGAAGCAATGCTCGCTTTCTTGGAAGGTTATAACTTAATAGTAAGAAAACAGTGCTATCTCATGGACTTTGGACATGAAGCATTTAGAGTTTATGATGTGCATTTAGGTACACATATAACCATCAGTCTTATTATTGAGTCAAAAGCTTTGTCAGGCTATGTTGTATTAGAAAAAATCAAAAATTTATTATCTGCAGCTTACTTGAGTCATCAAAAAAAGCATGATTTGGATGAAGAAGAAAATAGACAACTTCAGGATATGTGCAAAATATATTATGCGTATATACTAAAAGCATATCAGAGTAAGAGTGATGTTAAAATAACCTATAGATTTCCTCATCCACCCTTTCAAATCAAGTTACATGTCTCTGAACTCATAAAAGTTTTTGAACCTATTGAGTCCGCTTTTGAAAAAAAATTAACCAAACTAAAAACGAATGAGGGAGAATACGAAGTTATGGTCATGGGAAATGGATTTAGAACCTTATGGCCAAAGTATCATCTTCAAGAGAAAGCATTTAGTATCTTAGTGGAAGATCTGGATGCGGCTTCAAAGGGGTCTGCATTATGGTCGTTGAAGCCTTATAAAAAGAAAAAAATAAATCATGTTGGACGTTTAAAAAAAGACTATGGTATCATGATACAAGAGGATGGTGCTGAGCATTTTTTTATGATTGCCCAGTCAGGAAGCTACTATGCCTCTGAATTTACACCTGTGGGACTTGTGATGGTCAGAGATAAAGATTTGAATATAAAGGTATTAACAAAAGATATAAACAACAAGATTGAGCAGGTAGCGTCTTTGGCCCTGAATCCGAGTACGAGTGAGGCAATATTTCGAGTCACTTTGAAAATAGAATTTGATCAAGATATGCAATTGGTAACGACGGTCCTTTATGATGATTTATAGACGAGGTGTTATATGAATTGGGAACATTACAAAGAGCAGATAAAAATCAATGGTGAATTAGAAGAAGACTGGTATATATTAGGTATCGATCTTGGTACGACAAATTCTGTCGCCAGTTATTGGAACAGTAGAACAGGAAAGCCGGAGCCTATAGATGTCAGTAATGGATTCGGTAAGATTCCGATGCCTTCAGTGGTTCAATATCGACAAGAAGAAGACCTTGAAGGTGAATGGGTTATTGGTGAAGAAGCCCTTCAAACCTTTAGAATTTATCCGGAATCCACTATTATGTCCGTAAAGAGAAAGATGGGTTCAAAAGATAAAATAAGGCTTAATAATAGAGATTATTTGCCTGAAGAGATTGCAGCCATGATATTAAAGGCATTAATCGACCATGTCAGAGGGCTTAATCCAAAAATGATTTTGGCAGGTGTTGTGGTGAGTGTACCCTATGATTTTGACGATGCTGCTAAAAAGGCAACCATTCGAGCGTGTCAATTGGCAGGACTAAGTGACGGCCTCATCGGCTTAATCGAAGAACCGAAAGCCGGTACATTAGCCTATAATTTCAGGCATGATTTAAATAAAGATGAAAAAGTGATGGTGTTTGATTTTGGTGGCGGCACCTTAGATATAACCGTCTTTTGTGTGGCGGAAAAAAATGACGAAGCCATCCACCTTAAGGTCATAAGCGAAGGTGGTGAAGCCTATCATGGTGGTGACCATATTGATGAGCTGCTTTACCTACAGATGATCAAATGGATGGAAGAAAAGACAGGTCAGACAAGAGAGACAATGACGGTTGAAAGCGTAGCAGAGCTTTCACAAAGGGCAAAGGAGACAAAGGAACGTCTATCAGGGGTTATGAACTATAGAGTGCCCTATACGTTTTGTGTACCACCTTTTGTACAAAATTTGTCGAGAGATGAATTTGAAGAGATCATTCGCCCATTTATTCAAAAAACTAAGGCTTTGGTACTTCAAACGTTGAAAGAAGGGTATAATGGCCCCATTAATCCTGACGAAATAAATAGAGTTCTATTAGAAGGTGGATCATCACAAATGCCCTGGGTTAAAAGAATGTTGGGTGAAATATTTGGTGATACAGACAAGATATATGTATCCGAGCAACCGGCACTGGATATATCAATGGGGGCAACTTACTATGCTGCTATGAAGCTTGGTCTATTAAAACACAGAGATCTGCACACATTCGATCGCCAAGTTCATTTTGAAATACCGGTACCCCATGATATTGGTTTTGAAATAGATTATAAGGATAAGAAAGATTTTTACTCAATGATCAAAAGAGGCACCCCTTATGCGTTGGCAAAAAAAACCATGAGGTTCACCTTGTCAGGCAATAATGATGAGGATATGACCAGTATTGACCTAAAAATCCTTGAAAGAATCAAGAAAGAAGACCAACTGGATAGCTGTAAACTCATTGGGTTAGTCAGAATACTAGGTCTACCCAAACGACCTAAAGGTAAAACCAGACTTGAAGTAACCTTATCCATTGATGAAATGAGCGGCACGGTGAAAGGTCATATAAAAGACATGGGTTACAGCGGTGAGTATGAGGCAAGTGACTTTAACCGAAAGTTTTCACCAAACCGTAACGAGATGCAGATCATTCAAGCAAATTAAAAGGAGTATTGATATGGGATTTCTAGGGATTGACCTTGGTACGACAAATTCAGTTGCCGTTATTTATGATGACAAAAAGGATGAATTAAGTATCGTTAAAATCGAAGGCATGGAAGAGGTTCTGGCCTCAGCTGTATGTATTCTGGAAGATGATATCATAGTTGGAAGTGAGGCAAAAAACAGTGCGATCATATACCCGGAAGAAACAGTCCTGTCCATTAAACGGCAGATGGGTGAGACATTTGCAATAAAAATCGGAGAAAAAGACTATCTACCGGAAGACATTAGTGCCATACTATTAGGGCATTTAAAAGATGCAGCTCAGTTACAAAGTGGGGAAGTTTATGATGAAGTGGTAATCACCCATCCGGCCTATTTTAATGACAGACAAATATATGCGACAAAGAAAGCCGGAGAACTGGCTGGATTCAAACAAGTACATTTATTGTCAGAACCCCTAGCATCTGCAATTGAATATGGTTATAAGCAAGGTTATGCTCAGACGTTGTTGGTATATGACCTAGGCGGAGGGACTTTTGATGCCTGTGTACTTAAAGTAATAAAAGATCTAGATGGCCATGAAACCTTTCAAGAATTAGCAGATGTTGGTGATATGCATTTGGGTGGTGATGATTTTGATCAGATCCTGGTAGACTATATGGTCGAACAGTTTAGAGTAATGACAGGGATTCGGATTCAGGATATGGAAACCAGAGAATCAACAAGAGTGCTTCATAAGCTTAAACAAGAAGCAGAACTACTTAAGAAAAAACTATCCAGCACCAACAAAGCCAGTGTTAAGATTTATCCACTTATGGTTCATGAAGGTATGCCTTTGAATCTGTCACTGGATGTGACCAAAGACGAGTTTGAGGCCCTCATACGACCTATGATTGATAAAAGCAAAGACATTATCAATGAAGCCTTAAAAAGAGCGGACCAAACCCCTGATGATATTTCCAAAGTCATACTTGTAGGTGGTTCAACCCTTGTTCCCATGGTAAAAAGGATGGTAGCAGGTTTTATAAAAGAGCCATATCGTGCTACAGATCCGGCTAAAAGTGTTGCCATGGGTGCAGCGTTGTACAATTATCTGATTCATTTGCCTAACAGTCAAGTGAAGGTCGGACAAATTACGAGGCAGAATTTTGGTACAGAAGCCATCACCAATATAGCGACCAATGAAAAATCCTTAATCCCGATTATTCCTATGGGCAGTGCCATACCTATTGAAGTGACAGATGATGGTTTTAGTGCCACCTCCGGTGCAAGTACTGTTAGGGTAGATGTTTTTCAGTGGGAAGAAGGCCATGAAGAGGATAAAAAATACACTGGTTCCCTTATGTTAGAAGGTATAAGTCAAGATGCCCGAATCTCAGTGAAGTATACCATTAACAGTGATAATCTATTTGAAGTGACGGTAAGAGATCAGAACACCGAAAAGGAAATATCGGGTATATTTGATCGAAAAAAGACCATGCCAAGGTTACCAGATATGGAAAAACATACTTATGCTAAGGGCGAGGGTCTTAACATCGTATTTCTTATGGATACGACGGGCAGTATGGATATCTATATTGACGGAGTAAAAGAAAAAGCCATCGCTTTCTCGAATATTTTAGAAGCTAGAAAAATCGACTACAACTTAGGTCTTATCGGCTTTGGGGATCTACTGGAAAATGAGAAGTCAAAAGTCTACAAATGGACAAAAGACATACAAAAGTTCCAAAAAAGAGTGACAAAAATACCAAGAACCTGTGGTGGCGACATACCTGAGTCTTCAATGGATGCCCTTGAAACAGGTATAGACTTACTGAAAAAGCTTAGAGATGGTGAAAATTATAAGAATATTTTTATCTTGATTACCGACGCACCACCTCATGTACCGACGATCAGTGGAAAGACGGTGAATGACGTTGTGGATACATTGATCTCCCATAAAATAACAACCTATGTTGTGGCAAAAAAAGATTATAAAAGTCTTGAGGCTTATGAACCGCTCACACGCACCGGAGGCCGTTATTACTCAATGCAAGATGATTTTATGGATATATTGGATGCAATAGCATACGCCATAGCGGATTTGGTTAAGACAACTTGATACGATATGAGTAAAACAAAGGGTTTGATGATAAATGTATAAAAGTATAAGCCCCATTGGAATGGAGCATGGTTTCGTTATACATACAATTACAAAAAGCATATATAGTTTTGAAGGATTTTGTTATTGGATGTACCACCAGGTAGAAGGATTTACGGACATCATAGAAGATAGAAGCTTCATCCAGTGGTTGAAAAAGGATCTAGGTATGACGGAGCTTGTTATAGAAATTGAGAAGTTATATGATAACGATCTTACTACTTTGGAAATCATGGTAGGGATCTTAAAGCTTTGTTCATACACTAAGGATCTTGATCATCATGATTTCACAAAAAGATTGATGGAACATCTAGATAGACCTAAGCATTTACAATATAAGCAAAAAGCTGACCGGTTCTTTAAGATGGGGCATTATAAGAATGCACTCAAATGGTATAAGGCAGCTCAAAAAATTCACTTTGATCCCAGAGTAGAGAACAATAAAGCAATCGTTTATATGATTTTTGAAGAGTTTGAGATGGCAAAGAAATCTATCGACAAAGCCCTTCATTCAGATCAGCAGATATCCATTTATCTAAACAAAGTCAAATTCCATATCATATTAGACCAAAATCTTGAAGGCCTTAAGGTTCTTGATGAGATTGTTAAAAGGTTTGAACATCCAATGATTTGGTATTATTATGGTCAAATATATGAGAAGCTTAACCATTACATAGAAGCATTATCTGCATATGAACGTTCCTATGAATTGACCCACTGTACTGATATTCTTAAAGACATGTGTAGAATAGATTTAGAGCTAGGTAACTATGATCGCATAAATTGGAGAATTAAAGAACAATGTAGTGAAGCCGTGCTTAAGCTTTATCTTAAAGCTCAGCTTGAGAAGCAATTAGAAAACTGGTCTGAGTATATTACGCTCATGGATGAAGTTATAAAGCTATCAGATTATAAAAAGGATTATGTAATAGAGTTTGCCAATTATTATAAAGAAAGCCGACAGATTATAAAGGCTATTGGACTTATGAATACAATCCATGAAAATGAACGGTATCATGAAGACGTCCTATATGCTATGGGAAGCATAGTTAAACAAGCGGGCAATTACGAAGGCTATGAAAATCAGATTGATGAGATAATCAATAAGTGGAAAAAAGAAGTGCGCAGTAACACAATCGACTAAAGACTAACTATATGAAGTCAAGAAGAAATTCATAGTTTTTATGTTTTGTTTAATAGTTAAAAAAACGCACAACAAA